>JAPPGZ010000104.1 GCA_028874905.1 Gemmatimonadota bacterium | reverse complement strand
GCCGCTGGCGCGCATGGCCATGTACGGCAAGGGGGTGGAGATCTACCTGGCGCCCACCGCGGATTCACGCGACCGCTGGCAGGCCACCCTGCGCCACATTGCCCTGGAGGGCCGCTGCTTCGTGATCGGCTGCAATCAGTTCGTCACCAGGGACCACTACCCACCGGACATCGAGATCCTCGCCGAACTCGAGGACTGGCCCGACACGCTTTCCCGTGGAGGCAGCGCCATCTACAGCCCCCTGGGCGAGCTCCTTGCCGGCCCGCTGATCGGCGAAGCGGGCGTGCTCCTCGCCGACCTCGACCTTAGCGATATCCCGCGCGGCAAGTTCGACTTCGACGTCGTCGGCCACTATGCACGACCCGACGTCTTCGAATTCCGCGTTCGCGAGGAACCTCGGGCGGCGGTGGGGATTTCGCCGGCGAATCGCTAGAATAGACACCCGCTGCAAACGGCACTTGCCAACCCTCACAAAGGCACCTCTGCAATGACGACAGCTACCGCGGCTCCTACATCCTCCCTGACCGCCCGCTACCTGGAAGAGGCCGAGCGCTTCTCCGCTCACAACTATCACCCGCTGCCGGTGGTGCTGGACCGTGGTGAGGGCTCATGGGTCTGGGATGTGGACGGCAACCGCTACCTGGACATGCTGAGCTCGTACTCCGCGTTGAACCAGGGACACCGCCATCCGGTCATTCTGAAGGCCGCGCGCGAGCAGTTGGACCGGTTGACCCTGACCTCCCGCGCCTTCCACAACGACCAGATGGGCCCGTTTCTGAGAGAGCTCTGTGAAGCGTCGGGGTTCGACGCGGCTCTGCCGATGAACACCGGTGCCGAGGCGGTGGAAACCGCGATCAAGATGGTGCGCAAGTGGGGGTACCAGGTCCGCGGGGTCCCGGATGGCCAGGCCGAGATCATCGTTTGCGAGGACAACTTCCACGGGCGCACGACGACGATCGTCGGATTCTCGTCCGAAGCGCAGTATCGGGAGGGATTCGGCCCGTTCACCCCCGGGTTCAAGCTGGTTCCCTATGGGGATGTGGAGGCGTTGAGGCGGGCGATCGGGCCCAATACCGTCGGCTTCCTGGTCGAGCCCATCCAGGGCGAGGCGGGGGTGATCGTCCCGCCGGACGGCTATCTGCGGGAGACGGCGGCGATCTGCCGGGACAAGGGCGTCGCGTTCGTCGCCGATGAGATTCAGACGGGACTCGGCCGCACGGGCCGGCTCTTCTGCTGTGACTGGGAGGGTGTACGCCCGGACGTGCTCGTTGTCGGCAAGGCGCTGGGCGGTGGCGTGTATCCGGTGTCCGCGGTGATCGCGGACGCAGAGTTCATGGACATCTTCCGCCCGGGCGACCACGGGTCCACCTTCGGCGGCAACCCCCTGGGCGCGGCCGTGGGGAGGGCCTCGCTGCGCGTGATCATCGACGACGACCTGTCAAGGCGCTCGGACGAACTCGGATCGTGGTTCATGGACCGCCTCCGCCGGATCGACTCGCCGCACGTCGAGGAGGTGCGCGGCAAGGGATTGCTCATCGGCGTGGTGATCAGGAAGTCTTCGGGCAGCGCGAGGCCGTTCTGCGAAGCGCTGCAGGATCGCGGTATTCTCGCGAAGGAGACGCATCACCAGGTCGTGCGGTTCGCGCCGCCCCTCACGGTGGAGCGGGACGACCTCGAGGCCGCGCTGGCGGAGATCGAGGCGGTTCTTAGCTAAGCTAGGCTAAGCTAAGTCAAGGGCGCGCTCCGGTGCGGGGTCAACCGCCCGGTGCGGCGATCGTGCCCCTCTTGGAGGTGTCGATTTCGGCCACCTCGCCCTCGCCGAACAGTACCGCGCCGATCTGCCCGTACAGGAAGTTGCGCGACTCCAGCTTGCGCGGGTCGAGTGCGTAGTGGTTGATCAGCAGTGTCTGGTGCTGCAACCAGTCCTGCCAGCAACGTGCGCAGATCTCGCGCTGAATTCGCTCCCCCAGCTCCGACCGGAATGGCGGGCGAGGCAATGCGGGGACTGCTTCTCCGGGGTGGCGGCGGCAATCGACGGTGTTCACGCCGACAAGATAACAGTGCCGGAGCGGTTCCGTAGCACCGCAATGCGACCTCCGGGCCAGGCGGCGTCCCAACAGCTGCATCTGGACGCTGGTTCGCTCAGGTATAGATTTGCTCTCATGCATCGAATGCAGGCAATGGAGGTACATGATGTCTTCAGCGAGAGCCCCCGAGGCGAGATCCGCGGCGAACGGCGAGGGCCCCCTGTTCAGCAAGGAACAGCTGGCGCACCTGGAGAACAGGCTGCTGGAGGAGCGAAGGAAAGCGCTCCGCGGCCTGGGCGTTTTCAACCAGGCGGCCAAGGAAGACCGGGGGACCGTCGATTCGGACCTGGCGGCCTACACCGATCACATGGCCGATCAGGGTACCGAGGCGATGGAGCGGGAGAAGGCCGCGCTCTTCGCGACCAAGGAGGGGCGTTACCTCTATCGCCTTCAGGAGGCTCTTCGCCGCCTCTACCGCGATCCTGACAACTTCGGGCGTTGCCACGGCACCGGGAAGCCGATCAGCTTCCAGCGCCTTGACGCGCTTCCTCACGCCCGCTACTGCATCGAGTACAAGCTGGAACTGGAGGAGCGGGAGGGCTGACCGGCCCGGGATCACTTCATCGCCGCCAGGAGCTTCTCACCGAGGACCTCCGCCTGCCACTCCCGCACGTCCTCGACCGCGAGGAGTTCCTGCAGGTTTCGCGGGTTTGCGACGGCTACCGCCCTCAGCACGTTGTTGGCCATGACGCGGCCGCGGTCCAGCGACAATTCATGGGCCACCCGGTTGCGCGCGGATTTCAGGCGCTCGAAGGCGGCCTCCTCATCGGGAGTCGGGCGTGCTCGCGTCCTCGCCGGCAAAGGGTAGGGAGACAGCTCGGCGGCAGTGAGGCGGTCGACCTTTTCCAACACGCGCAGGAGAGACTCGCCCCTGCTGCGCACAAACCGGGCCGGGAATCCTCTCACGCGCGCAAGCTGGTGAAGGGAGGTGGGAGACCTGAGGACCACCTCCAGCAGCGTGGCGTCCGAAGCCACCCTGAACGGAGCACGGTCCAGTTCGCGTGCGACGGCGTCCCGCCAACCGATGACCGCGCGGAGTGCGGTCAAGGCCCGCGGGCGCATGCGGCGTGCCTCTCTGAAACGGATCACCGGATCGGCGGGCGGCTCCGGCGTTCCGGATGATGACGCGTTTCGGACGAGCCACGCGCATTCCTCTTCCGCCCAGGACATGCGGCCCGCCTCGCGCAGCCGCTCGCCGAGAATCGCCGCCAGGCGATGGAGGTAGCGCGTGTCTCCCGCGGCGTACTCGACCATCTCCGCCGACAGCGGCCGCCGGGCCCAGTCCGCCTTCTGGAATCTCTTGGAGACCCGAATGCCGAGGTGCTTCTCAAGGAGCGCCTGCAGGCCCACCGCAGGTTCCCCCAGTAGAGCGGCCCCCACCTGGGTGTCGACCAGGCGGGCCACGCGGATGTCCAGATCGCGGCGCAGCAGGCGGAGGTCGTAGGCCGCACCGTGCATCAACACCCTCCGTTGCGGGCTCTCCAGTGCCTTCAGCGGCGGCGTGAGATCGACCGCAAGGGGATCCAGCACGAACGTTCGCTGCGGTGTCGAAAGCTGTACCAGGCAGAGCCGATCCGAGTAGCGGTGGTAGCCCGCAGCCTCGCAGTCGACGGCGAGAGTGTCGGCGGCGGCGATGGAACGGCCCGCCGTCCGCGCCTGCTCGGGTGTGTCCACATAGGACGTAGCTCTCTGCAAGGTGTCGCGCGTCCGTTTCGGTGAAACCGCCGCAAGTGGTCGGCCGCCACAAACTAACCTAGCTTCACTCCCAGCGTTCCATGATGCGCGCGGATCGCGATCGCACCCGGGTCTTCCAGGTCACACGTCTACGGGAGGGAGTGTGCAGCGGATGCTGAGAACGAAAGTGGTTGCGACGATGGGGCCGGCCTGTTCCACATCGGAGGTCGTCACCGATCTCGTGCGCGCCGGGATGGACGTTGCGCGGATCAACATGTCCCACGGCAACCACGAGCATCACCGGCGCGGCGTGCGTCTGGTACGGGAGGCCGCGCGAAAAGTCGGTCGGCCCGTTGCCATTCTGGCCGACCTGCAGGGACCCAAGCTCCGGGTTGGGAGCCTTGAGAAGCCCATGACCCTGCACGACGGCGACGTGGTTACCATCGCGCCCGAAGGGGAGCAGTCGCCAGGCGAGATCCCGACCGCCTACACCCAGCTTGCCGAGGAGGTCTCGCGCGGCACACAGGTGCTTCTCGACGACGGGCAGCTGGAGCTGGAGTGCATCAGGACCGACGGTAGCCGCGCGGTCTTCAAGGTGGTTCGCGGCGGGATCCTCCGTTCGCGCAAGGGCATCAATCTGCCGGGCATCGCCGTGAAGACGCCGGCTGTGACCGACAAGGACAGCCAGGATCTGGACTTCGCCCTCGAGATGGATGTCGAGTTCATCGGGCTGTCGTTTGTTCGCAACGTCAACGATGTGCTCGGACTGAAGGACCGGATCAAGGGCCGGGCATGGCTCGTCAGCAAGATCGAGAAGGCTCAGGCGCTCGACGAACTGGACGGAATCATGTCGTTCAGCGATGCCGTCATGGTGGCCCGCGGCGACCTCGGGGTAGAGTTGCCCTTTGCATCCGTGCCCCTCGCCCAGAAGCGCATCATACAGGCGGCGAACGGACACGGATGTCCGGTCATTACAGCGACCCAGATGCTGGAGTCGATGACCATGTACCCGCGCCCGACCCGGGCGGAAACCTCGGATGTGGCCAACGCGATCATCGACGGCACCGACGCGGTGATGCTGTCGGGAGAGACGGCGGTGGGCAAGTTTCCCGTGAAGACCGTGGAGGTCATGGTCGGCATCGCGCGCGAAATCGAACGGAGCGGCGTTCTCGAGAAGGGACCCCACTACCTGGACCAGATGGGCCCCATCCGGCGTCGCGGCGCCTCTCCCCGCGAGCACGCGGTCGCGGCCTCGTCGGTGCGGGCGGCGCGGGATCTGAACGCCCCGGCGATCATCGTGATCACCCGCAGCGGCTTCTCCGCCCGGCTGGTCGCGTCCTACCGTCCCCCCATCCCGGTCTTTTCGGTCTGCACCGACCGCAAGGTGCAGCGCCAGCTCTCCGGCGTGTGGGGCGTGCGGCCGGTACTGGCCGAGCGCGGCGAGATCACCTACCAGAACCTGACCGACTTCGGCAAGCGCGTCGTGCTCGGTTCCGGCATCGGCCGTACCGGCGATCCCGTGATCGTGACGTCGGGCCTGCCGTTCCACTCACCCGGCTCGACCAATACCATGCGTATCGAGCAGCTGTAGCAGTCCGCCATCGAACGGCGGCAAGGGACCACCTGAATTGCGCTTGACCTTTCTTGGGACCGGCACCTCCTTCGGCGTTCCCGTGATCGGGTGCACATGCGCCAACTGCACGTCGTCCGACCCGCGCGACCGACGGACGCGCCACGGAGCGCTGCTGGCTCTGGATGGCGGCAACCTGCTCGTCGACACGCCACCCGAACTTCGGCTCCAGCTGCTCGCCGCCGGTGTCGATCGCGTCCACGCGGTCTGGTATACGCACCTTCACGCCGACCACGTTCACGGGATCGACGATGTGCGCATCTTCTCCTCGCGTGGCCGAGGCGCGGTCCCCACGTATCTGGCAAGGGAGTTGCGGCCGGAAATGGAGTCGCGGTTCTCCTACATCTTCGACGACCGGGTCGCGGTGGCCAGGGGCACCAGCAAGCCGAAGCTCGAAATCAGGACGTACGTGGAAAACTCGGCGGTGGACGTGCTGGGTACCCGGATCACGCCGTTCAGGGTTCCCCACGGTCCCGTCGACGCGTTCGGATTCCGTGCGGGCTCGCTCGGGTACGTCACCGACGCCAAGCGCATTCCGGCGGCGGCCCGGAGCATTCTGGACGGGGTCGAGACCCTCGTGCTGAACGCGCTCTGGTGGGGCCGCCCGCACCCCACGCACTTCAACATCGAGGAAGCTGTAGAGGCGGCGCGCGACATCGGAGCCCGCCGGACGTTTCTGACCCACCTCACCCATTTCGTCGGGTATCGCGAGCTGGCGGCCGCGCTTCCACCGGGGATCGAGCCCGCGTACGATGGTCTGGTCGTGGATCTGGCCGACGGCGCCGGGCAGTAGCGTGTCCTCCCCGACGATCGACTTTGCCAACACGGTCGCGGGCGTCGTCCCGGGGACGGGCATCCACCCGGGCCGCCTGCACGGTGATCTGGCCGCGCGTTTCCGGGACGCTCACGCGGCCGCCGCAGCCCGCAGGCGCGCCGGGGAGATGGGGTTTTTCGATCTCCCCGCGGACCGCGAACTCGCCGTTCGAACCAGGGCCGCCGCGGCGAAGGTCGCCGGGCGCTTCGACGCGCTGGTCGTCATCGGAATCGGCGGGTCCGCGCTCGGTACCGCCGCGCTGACGGATGCGCTGCTGCCTCCCTACTGGCACGAGCTGGACGCGGCGTCGCGCGGCGGCCGTCCCCGGCTACACCTCATGGACAACCCGGATCCCGAATCCGTCGCCGCGCTTCTCGGCCTCCTGGATCCCGAGACCACCTGCTTCAATGTGGTCAGCAAGTCCGGATCGACGGCCGAGACCATGGCGCATGTGCTGGTCTCCTGGAACTGGGTGGAATCCGCGTTGGGTCCCGGTGCGATCCGGGATCGATTCGTCGTGACGACCTCGCCCG
Organism: Gemmatimonadota bacterium; assembly: GCA_028874905.1. Lineage (GTDB taxonomy): Bacteria > Gemmatimonadota > Gemmatimonadetes > Longimicrobiales > Gaopeijiaceae > Bin94. Next base: position 5,720 of record JAPPGZ010000104.1, on the reverse strand, counting down.
GACGGGGCAGTCTCCGCAAGCTCGCCGACGATCATGGTCTTTGCGCGCTGGATGTGCCGCACGCGGTGGGGGGCCGGTTCTCGGTGCTGTCGCCCGCCGGACTGTTTCCGGCGGCCGCAACGGGCATCGACACCGACGCGCTGCTGGCCGGCGCCGCGGAGATGGCCGAGCGATGCTCGACCCCGGAGCTGGTGAAGAACCCGGGGGGAGTCCTCGCGACACTGCTGCACGTCGCCGACACCGAAATGGAGTGCCACGTGCACGTCTTCATGCCGTATGCCGACCGGTTGCGGGGGATGGCCTACTGGATCCAGCAACTCTGGGCCGAATCGCTTGGGAAGGCGGTCGATCGCGCCGGACGGCTCGTCGAGAGCGGACCCACCCCGTTGCCGTTGTTCGGTGCCGCCGACCAGCATTCGGTCCTCCAGCTGCTCATGGAGGGGCCCCGAGACAAGATCGTCGTCTTCCTCGGCACGGAGGCGCCAGAGCTCGACGTGGACGTTCCGGCACGCGTCGCGGACGAACTGGCCCTCGCCTATCTCGGCGGCCACACGCTGTTCGACCTCCTGGACACGGAACGCCGCGCAACCGCCGAGGCGCTGCGGCGGGCAGGACGCCCGAACCTTGCCGTGACGACAGAACGACTGGACGCGCATGCCGTGGGGAGCCTGTTGATGCTCTTCCAGATCGCGGCCGTATACTCGGGTGAGCTCTACGGCGTCAACCCCCTGGATCAGCCGGGGGTCGAACTGGGAAAGAAGCTGACGTACGGGTTGATGGGACGGGACGGATATCCCCGGCCCGAGGTGCCCCGTTCCGATTGGCGTTGGCGTGTCTGACGCGGCGCGTTTAACTTAATCGGCCAGGAGGCGAGGATGAGTTCTGGAGAAGATCAACACACAGTCATCATCGAGAAGGACCGTGGTCCCGAAATCGGAGCGTTTCTTGTCGGGGCGCTCGTCGGAGCTGGCCTCGCGCTGCTCTTCGCTCCGGGATCGGGCGCCGAAACGCAGCGGCGGATCCGGGAGCAAGCCAGGAAGCTGAGGGACCTCACCGAGGAACGGGTCCGGGGGTTGCGCGAGGACCTCGGCACGCGGGTGGACTCGGCGAAGGGGGTCGTGGCGCAGGGGCGGCACATGGCGGCGGAGGCCCGCGGCGAACTGGAAGAGAAGCTGGAGCGGTCCAAGGCGGCCTATCGCGCGGGCATCGAAGCGGCATGCGCCGAGTCGCGGCGCCAGCTTGCGGACGGCGAGAGCCTGCAAGCGTCAGAGGGGGACGCCTGACGAAAACGACACGCATGCGGAGGAGCCCACCCACGTGAAGATCTACCTGGACACCGCCAACCTGGACGAAATCCGCGAAGCCGCCAGCTGGGGGATTCTGAGCGGCGTAACGACGAATCCCAGCCTGATGGCGAAGGAAACCGGAGCCGATTTCGAGGACACCATCCGGACCATCGCCGGCCTCGTGGACGGCCCCATCAGCGCAGAGACCGTCTCGGAGGACGCTGACGGCATGGTCGCCGAGGGACGGGAGTACGCAGCCTGGCACCCCAACGTGATCATCAAGGTGCCGAGTACCCCGGCGGGGCTGCAGGCGGTTCACCGGCTCGGGCAGGAAGGGATCCGTTGCAACGTGACCCTGATCTTCAACGCGAATCAGGCGCTGATGGCCGCGTTGGCGGGAGCGTTTGTGGTGTCGCCGTTCATCGGGCGGGTCGACGACATGTCCGAGGACGGGATGGAGTTGATCCGGGAGATTGCCGCCATCTTCGAGCAGGATCCGGATATCCACACCCGGATCCTGGCCGCGTCGATCCGTCATCCCCGCCACGTCATCGAGTCCGCCCTGGCCGGGGCCCACATCGCCACCTGCCCGTTCAAGGTTCTTCGGCAGGGCATGAAACACCCCCTTACCGACCGCGGAATGGCGAGCTTCCTCGCCGACTGGAAAGCGCGCGAAGCGACCATGGCGGTGACGGCGGGGGCAGGGGTCTGAACGCGGCGAGCCTCACCGCTCTCGATGCCCACGCGGGATCATTCACCGACTGCCAGCGGCTCGCGGCGCGTCGTTGCCCGCAACAGAAAAGCCCGCCACCAATACGAGGTCATGGACACCTGGGAAGCCGGGTTGGTGCTGTGGGGAACGGAGGTGAAGTCCATCCGCGCGGGCAAGGTGGCGTTTCAGGACGCGCACGCCCGGACCGAGGCAGGCGAGATGTGGCTGCACAACCTCCACATTGCGCCCTACCAGGCCGGCAATCGCTGGAACCACGAGGAAACCCGGCCACGCAAGTTGCTGCTGCATCGCAGTGAAATCCGGCGGATCACCGCGCGGGCCGAGGAAAAGGGGCTCACGATCGTCCCCCTGGACGTCTATTTTCGCAGAGGCAGGGTCAAGGTCACGCTGGCGCTTTGCCGCGGCAGGAAGCACCGGGACCGACGGGAGGCTCTGCGGCGCAGGACCATGGAGCGTGAGGCCGAGAGAGCGATGAAGGACCGCACCCGGTGAGTACGGCGCGGGAAGTGTTCGGCACCCGCTTCGCCAACCCCGTGCTCATGGCCGCGGGCACCTGCGGCTTCGGTGAGCCGCTGATTGACGTCATGTCTCCCGGCGAGGTCGGAGGACTCGTGACCAAGTCGGTCACCCTCGCGCCCCGTGGGGGAAACGCCCCACCCCGCGTGGCCGAGTACCCGGGGGGAATGCTCAATTCCGTCGGTCTCGCCAACCCCGGAATGAAGTGCGTCCGCGACCGGAAGCTGCCGTGGATGCGACGCCATCTCAAGGGTCTTCCCGTCCTGGTTTCGGTTGCCGGAGCGACCGTGGACGAGTACGAAGCGGTTGTCGTGGGACTGGAGGAGGAAGAGGGATTCTGCGGATTCGAACTCAACCTCTCCTGCCCGAACGACGCGCATCTGCACGGTACGCCGTTCTGTCTCGACGCCGATGCGATGCGCGGGGTAATGGATCGGGTACGGCCGAAGACCGTGCGCCCGCTGGTGGTCAAGCTCGCGCCGAACGATCCCGACATCGGCGCGACCGCGGCCCTGGCCGTAGCCTGCGGCGCCGACGGCATCACGGCCATCAACACGCTCCCGGGACTGCTCAGCGATGCTGATGGCAGGCCTCGGCTGGGAGCCGGTCAGGGCGGCGTGAGCGGCCCCGGGCTGCTTCCGGCCGGCCTGGCGGCGGTGCGGCAGGTCGCCGAGGCCGTGGATGTGCCGGTGGTTGGCGTGGGCGGGATTCTCACGGGTAACGACGCGGCGACCTATCTCGCGGCGGGTGCGTCGCTCGTACAGGTCGGAACCGGATCATTCGCGGACCCGCGTTGCGCCGGCAGGGTAGCGCGCCAGCTGGCGGCGCGGAGTTGGACCTCGTGAACGGGGGCCGGATCCTGTGAACGACCGGGTGATCGTCGCGCTGGACGCCTCGAGCATGGGACTTGCGCTGCACCTGGTCGACCGCATCGGACCGCAGTGCCGTTTCTACAAGGTGGGGCTCGAACTCTACACGACGGCGGGACCGGGGGTGATACACGCGTTGCGTGAACGGGGACACGAGGTCTTTCTCGACCTCAAGCTGCACGACATCCCGAACCAGGTGGCGGGCGCGACGGCCAGGGCGGCCGAACTCGGGGTGACGTTCCTCACCGTGCATGCGATGGGGGGCCGCGACATGCTGGCCGCCGCGGCTGGCGCGGCGAAAGGGTCGGTCGGACTTCTGGGAGTGACCGTGCTGACGTCGCTGGACGCGGAGGGGCTGGGAGCCGTGTTCGGACGCGGGATCCCGGACGTGGGCCGGGAGGCGGATCGCCTTGCGGCGATGGCGAGCGAGGCGGGGCTGGCGGGGGTGGTGTGTTCAGCGGCCGAGGCGGCACGGCTGAGAGCCAGGTTGGGTCCTCGTGCCGCCATCGTCACACCGGGGATCCGGCTCGCCGGCGACGCGGTCCACGACCAGCGGCGCGTACGCACGGCCGGTCAGGCTTTCCGCGACGGCGCAACCCACATCGTCGTCGGGCGCCCGGTGACCGGGGCTTCCGACCCCGCGGCGGCCTTTGCGCGCATCGTCGCGGACGCCCGGGGCGGACGCTGACACGCGGCACCACGCGTGCGCCTATATTTCACCCGATGAAACTCTACGACTCGCTGCGCCGCGACATGCATGGCTTCGTGCCGTTGAACCCGGGACGCGTGACCGTCTACGGCTGTGGACCGACAGTGTACGACTTCGCTCACATCGGCAACTTCCGCGCGTTCATGGCATACGACCTGCTCCACCGCCATCTCAGGTGGCGCGGCTACGAGGTGGACTTCGTCGTGAACTTCACCGATGTGGACGACAAGACCATCGCCGGCGCGCACGCGGCGGGACAGCGGCTGGCGGAGCACACGGCACCCTTCGTCGAAGCGTTTCTGGAAGATGCGCGAACGCTCGGGTTCCTTCCATTCTCTCGGCATCCGCGCGCAACGGGGTACATACCGGCCATGGTGGCCTTCGTCGAGCGGCTCGTGCAGGGTGGCAGCGCCTACCACGCGGCCGACGGCTCAGTGTACTACGACGTCTCGTCCTTCCGTGGCTACGGCCGTCTCTCCGGGAAAGGAACGGAGACGATGAGTGCGCGGTCGCGCATCGCCTCGGAGGAATACAAAAAGGGCGACGCCCGCGACTTCGCGTTGTGGAAGGCCGTGCAGCCCGCCGACCGGGAGGTGGGGGCCGTGTGGGATTCTCCGTGGGGGCCGGGCAGGCCGGGGTGGCATCTGGAGTGCTCGGTCATGGCCCGGGTCCTCCTTGGAGACACGATCGACATCCACCTTGGGGGGGAGGACCTGCTCTTCCCGCATCACGAGAACGAGATCGCGCAGTCGGAGGTAGCGACCGGCCGGCCCTTCGCCCGTTTCTGGATGCACGTGAAGCACCTGAAGGTCGACGACCGCAAGATGTCCAAGTCGCTCGGGAACTTCCACACCGTGCGGGAACTCGTCGACCAGGGCTACGATCCCGCCGCGATCCGCTGGGTACTCCTGTCGGCGCATTACCGCAGCGAACTCAACTTCACGAGAGACGGGCTCGAGGACGCGACCAACGCGGTTCAGCGCCTGCTGGATCTCCGGCACCGCGTCCGGGAAGCACAGACGGCACCGGGGCGGGGAGGGACACTGGCGGCCGCATCGCGTGAACATCTCGAGGCGTTCGGCCGGGCGCTGGATGAGGATCTGAACGCGCCCCGTGCCATGGCTGCATTGTGGGCGCTGGCGAGGGACGTCAACACGGGCCTGGACGGAGCAGGTGGGGGAATTGCGAGCCAGGACCGCGCCGAAGTGCTAGCCGCGCTCGGCAAGATGGATGCCGTACTGGGCATTCTGGACCTTGCCGCCGGGAGTCGTGAGGTCGGTGATGAGACGGAGGAGTGGATCAGGCGGACGGTCGAGGCCCGCAATCAGGCCCGTGCCCGGCGCGACTTCGAGACCGCGGACCGTCTCCGCGACGAGTTGGCGGCCAAGGGCGTGCAACTCGAGGACGGGCCGAAGGGCACCCGGTGGAAACGGGTGCACGTCGGTACCTCCGCGAGGAGCGGTTGACCCCTCTCGGTGCTCGGGCGGCTTTGTCCACGGACTGCCGTGGCGTCCACTTCCCTCGAACGGGGATCGGAGGCAACTTTCGCAGGCGCTGACGTAGCTCAGTTGGTAGAGCAGCTGATTTGTAATCAGCAGGTCCGGGGT
>JAPPGZ010000078.1 GCA_028874905.1 Gemmatimonadota bacterium | reverse complement strand
GTTGGAACATCTGTTCATGCACCTGTGGTTCCTCTACGACCTGATGATCCTGTACCTGGCCGCGAGCGCACTGCGCCCCGTCGCCGCCCGGATTCCCGCTGCCGTGCGGGCCCGGGCGATGGACTTCTTCGCTCGCCGGGTGCACCGCGGAGGCATCGCGGTGCTGGTTCTTGTCACGGGCCTCATCCTGTACCGGATGGAGTCGTGGGCGATCGACTACTACGCCGGCCCGTTCCCACCCCTGCGCCTGCTGGCGCTGTACGGCCTGTTCTTCGGATTCGGGTGGATGGTGCTGCGCCGGCGCGAGACGCTGGATGGCTTCAGGCGTCCCGCATGGGGGTTCCTCGCCGCCGGAATCCTGTGCTTCTTCGTGTACCGGCACTTCCTCGATCTCGGCTGCACTCTGGTGTCCGAGAGGACGTGCATGGGAGCGGACGGCGGGTCGCGCGGCGAACATCATCTGCGGGCCGTCGTCTTCCTTGCGCTTTCCATGTGGCTCATGGCGTATAGCCTGATCGGACTGTTCCTGCGCTACCTGGACAAGCCGAGCGCGCGCTGGCGGTACATGGCGGACGCCTCGTACTGGATCTACATCGTCCACGTGCCGTTCGTGATGCTGCTGCCCCTTGTGCTGGCGACCGTGCCGCTGCCGGGGATCGTCAAGCTCGTGTTGGTCTCGGTCACGGCAATCGCCCTGATCCTGGTGATCTACCGATACTTTGTACGACCGACGTTCATCGGGAAGCAGCTGAACGGGCGCCGCTATCCGCGAGGGGCGACTTGAGGCCGGCGGGCAGCGGGAACGGCGGGCGCGGGGCCGACCGGGACGGGGACGGCACGAGCCTTCGCGGCGGTCCGATCGCCTGGATGGCGCGCAACGGCGTCGCGGCTAACCTCCTGATGGTCGGGATCCTCGCGGCGGGTCTTCTGTCTCTCGGGAGCCTCGACCAGGAGGTGCTTCCGGAGCACTCGCTGGATCGGATTCAGATCTCCGTCCCGTACCCGGGCGCATCGCCGGCCGAAGTGGACGAATCGATCGTCAGGAGGATCGAGGAACGGATTCGGTCGATCGAGGGCGTCAGAAGCGTCACGTCGGTGGCCTCGGAGGGACTTGGGTCGGTAGTCGCCGAGCTCGCGAGAGGCGCTGACGCCGACCGGTCGCTGGACGAAATCAAGGCGGCCGCGGACGGAATCCCGACGTTCCCGGCGGGTGCAGAGCGGCCCGCGGTGACCGAAATGACATCCCGCCGGAGCGTCATGCGGATCGCCCTCTACGGAGATGTCCAGGAGCGGACGCTCAAGGAGCTGGCCCACCGCGTCGAGGACGAACTCTCGTCGCTCCCGGCGGTTTCGTACGTGCGGACGAGCAGCGTGCGCGACTACGAGATCTCGATCGAGGTGCCGACAAGTCGTCTCAACGCGCTGGGCCTCACGCTGTCTGACGTGGCCACCGCGGTCCGGAGCGGCACGCTGGAATTGTCGGCGGGCAGCATCGACACGCCGGGCGAGCAGGTCCGGATCCGGACCGCCGGCCGCAGCTACAGCCAGCACGACTTCGAGAACATCATCGTGCTGGCCGAGGGCAACGGCACCACGGTTCGCCTGGGCGACATCGCCGAAGTGCGCGACGGCTTCGCCGAAGGTGGACTGGTCAGTCGCTACAATGGGCAGCCGGCCGCCTTCATCGAGGTGTACAGGACAGCGGACGAGCGCGTTCTGGACATCTCGGAGGCCGTCGAGCGGCACCTGCGGGAGAGGGTTGCCCCGGGTTTGCCGCCGGGGGTGGGGGTGGATATCTGGAGCAACGACGCGGACCCCCTCGCGGCCCGCCTCGGCCTGATGCTCAAGAACGGGTTTCTGGGTCTCCTGCTGGTGCTGGGCGTGCTGACGCTGTTCCTGGACCTCAGGCTCGCGTTCTGGGTTGCCGTGGGCATCGCGATCTCGTTCGTCGGGACGCTGGCTGTCATGGCCGTACTCGACGTCTCGATCAACCTGACCTCCCTCTTCGCATTCATTCTGGCTGTCGGGATCGTGGTGGACGATGCGGTCGTGGTGGGCGAGAACATCGCCGCGGAGCGCGACCGGGGACATGGCGGTCTGGCCGCGGCGATCCGGGGCACCCGGCGCGTGAGAGCACCGGTGACGTTCGGCGTTCTGACCACCGTGGCGGCCTTCGTGCCCCTCTTTTTCGTCCCCAGCTCGGTGGGAGCGATGGCCGAGGCAATCCCCGTCGTCGTGATTTCGGTGCTCGTGTTCTCGCTGCTGGAATCGCTGCTGGTGCTGCCGAATCACCTCTCCGGGCTGTCTGCCGGCGGTTCCTCCGGTCTCGGCGGGCACTCCACCGACGGCCTCCACCGGCGCGCGCAGGCCAGCGTCAACCGCGCGATGGAGCGATTCGTGAACGGTCCGCTGGATCGCATTCTGCGCTTTGCGACGGCCCGGCCCGGGATCGTGATCTCGGGGGGAGCGGGCGTCCTCATCATCTGCATCGCAATGATTCCGGCCGGGATCGTCGGCGTGGCGTTCACGCCCACCGTCGAGGGCAACCTGGTGACGGCAAGCCTCGAAATGCCCGAGGGGACGCCACGGGCACGCACCGCGAGCGTGGCGCAGGAGCTGGAGGACGCCGGACGCCGGGCAGTCGGCCGGCTGTCGACCGAACGACCGGACGGAGCGGAACCGCTGTTGACGGGCGTTGCCGTCACTCTGGGGGGCGCACCGGAGACGCTTGGAGCCGCGATTGTAGCTTCCGGCGGGGCTCCCGAGTCAGTGCCCCGCGCCCACATCGCGACCGTGCAGTTCAGGCTCCTCGATGCCGAGCGCCGGATGATCAGCGCTGCAGCCGTAGAGCAGGCCTGGCGGGAGGAGGCCACGGAGATCGCTGGCTACCGCAGCCTGTCCTTCAGCGCCAACCTGGTCGACCTGGGCCTGCCCGTGCACGTGGAACTCGCGCATCCGGATCCGGCTCGGCTGACCGCGGTCGCCGATACCGTCGCGGCACTCCTGCACGGATGGCCGGGAATCTTCGACGTCCGGTCGGACCAGGACCAGGGCGTACGGGAGATTCAGCTCGACCTGAAGCCCGAGGCCGGGACGCTGGGCCTCACGCTTGACGACCTGGCCCGCCAGGTCCGCGCCGCGTTTTTCGGCGAGGAGGTGGTGCGGCTGCAGCGTGGCCGGGAGGAGATCCGTGTCTATGCACGTCTTCCCGAGCGCGAGCGCAACTCAATCGCCGACCTGGAGACCTACCAGGTTCGCACACCGGCGGGGGGCGCGGTCCATCTCGGCCAGGTCGCAGCGGCGCGGTTCGCGAATTCGCCCCTCGAGATCCGGCGCCAGGACGGCAGCCGCGTCGCGACCGTCACGGCCGATGCGCAAACGTCCGCGACACAGGCCGCGACACCGCGGCTCGACGCGGTCCTCCAGGAGATGTCGGCCCGGGATCCCGGCCTCGAGCACTCGTTCGCAGGCGAGCGCAGCGAGGTCGCCGAGTCGATGGGTGCTCTGGGCCGCGGCTTCGCCCTCGCGATGTTCGCGATCTACGCGTTGCTGGCGATCCCGTTCCGATCGTACGTCCGGCCGCTGATCGTCATGGCCGCAATCCCGTTCGGCCTGGTGGGCGCGGTGCTAGGGCATCTGGTGCTGGGGTTCGAGATCGCCGCCACCTCCATTTTCGGTTTCGTGGGGCTCAGCGGCGTGGTCGTCAACGACTCCATCGTCATGATCGACTTCATCAGCGAGCGGCGGCGCGCGGGCATGCCCGCCCGGGAGGCGATCATCGGCGGCGCCAAGGCACGCTTCCGCCCGATCTTCCTCACCTCGCTGACCACCTTTCTGGGCGTCGCTCCGCTCATTCTGGAGCAGGACCTTCAGGCGCGGTTCCTGATCCCCATGGCAGCCTCACTGGGCTTCGGCATCATCGCCGCGACCGGCGTGCTGATGGTGATCGTCCCGGCGCTCGCGACGCTGCAGATGGGACGCGAAGCGAGGGCGCGACCCTAGCCAGGGACCCTAGCCGCGGAGCGCGTCCCTCCCGAAGCGCTCGGCGGCCTCCAGCGTCTCCCGGACGTCGTCCCACGTGGTGTTGTGGTTGACGATGCAGAGGCGTAGCGAAAAAAGTCCGCGGGGCATGGCCGAGGACATGAACGCCGGGTCCTCCCAGAACAGGCGGGCCAGTACGGTGCGATTGATTTCGTCCAGGTCGTCGTCCGCAATGTCCTGACCGGCCGGATCGACGCGGAAGCACACGACGCTCAGAGACGCGGGGCTCGTGCACGCCAGCACGGGGCTTTCGTCGATGTATTCCTGTGCACGGGCGGCCAAATCCATCCCGTTGGAAATGGCCCGCCTGAAGGCGGCCATCCCGAACGTCTGCACCGACATCCAGATCTTGAGCGCCCGCGCGGAGCGGCTCATCTGCAAGCCGCGGTCCCAGAAGTTGGGATGACCCGAGCCCCACAACGCATCCTGCAGAAAGTCGGGCCGGATCCCGAACGGCTTCTCGAGCGTCGAGATGTCCCTGACCATGAGACAGCCCACTTCGTAGGGCTGGAAGAACCACTTGTGCGCGTCGAGCACGACCGAGTCGGCGCGCTCGATGCCGCGCAGGGTCCGCTTGCCTCGTTCGGTCACCACGGCGAACCCGCCGTACGCGGCGTCGACATGCAGCCACATGCCCTCCGACGCACACAAGTCGGCCAGTTCCTCCAGCGGGTCGACGGCTCCGGTCGCGGTAGCGCCTGCATTCGCGCACACGGCAATGGGCTGCAGTCCAGCCGCGCGATCGGCCGCCACCATCGAGGCCAGGGCGCCCATGTCGATCCGAAAACGGTCGTCGCTCGGCACGATCCGGGCGTGTTCCGGGCGGACACCGACGATCTTCACGGCCCTCAGGTGTGCACTGTGGCTCTGATCACTCATGTAGACGCTGGCGCGCTCCGGGTATCCGGCGGCTTCCCTCGCGGCCACGAGCGCGTCCAGGCTCGCGGCCGAGCCACCGCTCGTCAGCAGCCCACCGGCCGTATCCGGGTAGCCGAGCCATTCGCGAAACCACTCTACCACCACGCATTCGAGCTGGCTGGCGCCGCTCGATATGAGCCAGTTGCAGGAGTTGATGTTGTGGCCGGCGGCGAGGAAGTCCGCGATAACTCCCGGCCAGGTGGGGCACGACGGCACGAAGCCGAAGCAACGGGGATGGTCGAGGCGAAGTGCCGGTGGAAGGATGTCGGCCAGGGCCTGTTCCAGGACTTCGTCGGGGGCCCGCCCGCGCTCCGGTGGATCCTGCATGAGCTTCTCGACAAGCTCGTCACGGAACTCTCCATCCCATGCTTCCGTACGGCCCAGCTCCTCGCTGCGCCGTACGAGAGCCTCGGCGGCCCTGGCGGCCAGGTCGAGCATGGCCGGGGCGGGCATCCGGAGGTCCGACATCTCGTTCTCCATGCGAGTAAACTAACCGTGACCCGTCCCAAAAAAAGTATTCTGTTACATTCGATTGTCCATAACCGAACAAATCGAATGCCATGACCGATCGCCACGCCAAGCGGCCGCAACAGCGAGGCCGACCGCCCCGCCGAGAAGTATACGGTCGGTTGCGAGCCGATGTCACCGAGTTGTGGGAACACCTGGGCGGCCTGCCGGTCCCGCAGAAGGCTGCCGGGATCTGGCGGGGCATCTGGTACCGGGAGGCTCATCATTCCACGGCGCTCGAGGGCAACACGCTGGTTCTGAGGCAGGTCGAACAGCTCCTGGCGGAAGGACGAGCCGTCGGCGACGGAGAACTTCGGGAGTATCTGGAGGTTCGGGGCTACGCCACGGCAGCGGAGTGGGTGTACCGGCAGGCGGTCAACCGCTCCGGGCTCAGTCTCCCGCGAGCCGTCCTGAGTCTGGCCGAGGTACGTCAGGTTCACCACACGGCGCTGTCTCCGGTCTGGGAGGTGGCTCCCCATCCGGCCGCAACGGACCGCAAGATTCCCGGCGGCTTCCGTGAACACGACATCCGGCCGTTCGCCGGGGGAATGACCCCCGTCTCGTGGCCGCTCGTGCCTGCCGAGATGGAGACCTGGATCGAGGGGGTCAACAAACTCGATCCTGCACAGCTGGACTTCCCCGAGCACATCGCCGAGCTCCACTGCCGATTCGAGCAGATACACCCGTTCCTCGACGGCAATGGACGAACGGGACGCCTGCTTCTGAACCTGGTCCTTGTCCGGCTCGGTTACCCGCCCGCGATCATCTACAAGCGCGAGCGCTCACGGTATCTCGATGCCCTTCGAAGAGCGGACCGGGGGGAGCTGGGTCAGCTGGGCGAGATGCTGGCCCGCGCGATTCTCGACAACCTCTACCGTTTCGTCATTCCCGCAGTTGCCGACCCGACGGGCCTGGTTCCGCTAAGTGCCCTGGCGACCCCGGATCTGAAGGCTTCGGCCCTCCGTGCCGCGGCCGGACGAGGTCGGCTTCGGGCAGTCCGCAACGCAAGCGGCCGCTGGCGCAGCTCCCGGGCCTGGGTGGAGGAATACCAGGCGAGCCGGTACCGCAGGGATCGCGACAGGCCAAGGTCCCTCCGAACGGGCAGATTGGCGGGAAGTGCGGGACACGAGGTGACCAGACCCCCCATCGAGCAGCTCCTCGCCGACCGCATCCTGGTGCTCGACGGCGCGATGGGCACCATGATCCAGCGCCACGACCTCGGCGAGGACGACTTTCGCGGCGACCTCTTCCGCGCGCACCCCCAGCCGCTGCTCGGCAACAACGACCTCCTCAGCCTGACCCGTCCCGACATCATCGGTGGGATCCATCGCGCCTACCTCGAGGCGGGCGCGGACATCATCGAGACCAACACGTTTTCCTCGACGCGGCTGCCGATGTCCGACTACGGGGTCGAGGACGCGGTCGGCGAGATCAATCGCGCGGCGGCCCAAATCGCGCGCTCGGCCGCCGACGAATTCACGGCGCGGACCCCCGACCGCCCCCGCTACGTGGCCGGTATCCTCGGGCCGATGAACCGCACGGCGTCGATCTCGTCCGACGTGAACGACCCCGGCGCCCGCCAGGTCACCTTCGAGGAACTGCGCGCGGCGTACGCCGAACAGGCCCGCGCGCTGATCGAGGGCGGCGTGGACATCCTCATGGTGGAGACCATCTTCGACACCCTGAACGCCAAGGCCGCCGTCTTCGCGATCCTGGAGACGTTCGACGCGCTGGACACCCATCTCCCGCTCATGATCTCCGGCACCATTACCGACCAGAGCGGCCGAACGCTTACCGGGCAGACCCCCGAGGCCTTCTACAACTCGCTACGCCACGCGTCCCCGCTCGCCTTCGGCCTCAACTGCGCGCTCGGCCCCGACCAGCTGCGGCCGTACCTGCAGGAGCTGTCCACGGTCAGCGAGTACCCGGTCAGCTGCCATCCCAACGCCGGCCTGCCCAACGAGTTCGGCGGCTACGACCTTACACCTGAGGACATGGCCGCCACCATGGGCGACTTCGCGCGCTCCGGCTTCCTGAACCTCGTGGGCGGCTGCTGCGGGACGACGCAGGACCACATCGCGGCGATCGCGGCCGCCGTCGAGGGCGTCGAGCCCCGCCGCGTGCCCGACCCCCCCGTCCGCACCCGCCTCTCCGGCCTGGAGCCCCTTACGATCGGGCCCGAGTCGCTCTTCGTGAACGTGGGCGAGCGAACCAACGTGACGGGATCGCAGCGCTTCGCCCGCCTCATCCTTGACGACGACTACGAGGCCGCGCTCGAGGTCGCGCTGCAACAGGTCAGGAACGGCGCGCAGATCATCGACGTCAACATGGACGAGGGGCTGCTGGACTCGGAGGCCGCAATGGTGCGCTTCCTGAACCTGCTCGCGGCCGAGCCCGAGATCGCGCGCGTCCCGTTCATGATCGACTCGTCTCGCTGGGAGGTGATCGAGGCCGGGCTGAGGTGCGTGCAAGGCAAGGCGGTGGTCAACTCGATCAGCCTGAAGGACGGCGAAGAGGCCTTCCGCGAGCAGGCGCGCCTGATCCGGCGCTACGGCGCGGCCGTAATCATCATGGCCTTCGACGAGGAGGGCCAGGCCGACACCGCCGACCGCAAGGTGGAGATATCGCGGCGCGCCTACGACATCCTGGTGCAGGGGGAGGGGTTCCCGCCCGAGGACGTCATCTTCGACCCCAACATCTTCGCCGTGGCCACCGGAATCGCGGAGCACGACGAGTACGCGGTGGCGTACTTCGAGGCGGTGGCGCGGATCAAGGAGGCGCTGCCGCACGCGCTTGTGAGCGGCGGGGTGAGCAACGTGTCGTTCTCGTTCCGGGGCAGCCACGGGGTGCGCGAGGCGATGCACTCCGCGTTCCTGTACCACGCGGGCCGCGCCGGGATGGACATGGGGATCGTCAACGCCGGCGCGATCACGGTCTACGACGAGATCCCCGACGAGTTGCTCACCGCGGTCGAGGACGTGCTCTTCCACCGCGACGCCGACGCCACCGAGCGCCTGACCGAGCTCGCCGGGAGATACCGGGGGAGCGCGGCGGGCGACGTCGAGGACCTCTCATGGCGGGACGCACCCGCCGGACAGCGGCTGCAGCACGCGCTGGTGCACGGGATCACCGACTACATCGAGGACGACACGGAGGAGGCGCGCGCGGGGGCCAGGCGGGCGCTCCACGTGATCGAGGGGCCGCTGATGGCGGGGATGAATACCGTCGGCGACCTCTTCGGCGACGGCAGGATGTTCCTGCCGCAGGTGGTGAAGAGCGCCCGCGTAATGAAGCGGGCGGTGGCGTATCTGGTGCCGTTCCTGGAGCGGGAGAAGCGGCTGGGCGGCGACGACGGGGCGGATGGCGCCGAGGGGGCGGGCGGCGACGACAGGGCGGGCGGTGACGGGCGGGCCGGCCCCCGCTCGGCCGGACGCATCGTGATGGCGACGGTCAAGGGCGACGTGCACGACATCGGCAAGAACATCGTCGGCGTCGTCCTGCAGTGTAACAACTACGAAGTGTTCGATCTGGGCGTAATGGCGCCCGCCGAAAACATCCTGGCGAAAGCCCGCGATGTCGACGCCGACCTGATCGGGCTCTCCGGGCTGATCACGCCGAGCCTCGACCAGATGGTCCACGTCGCCAACGAGATGGAGCGCACCGGGATGACCCAGCCGCTCCTGATCGGCGGCGCCACGACCTCGCGCGTGCACACCGCCGTGAAGATCGAGCCGCGCTACTCGGGCGCTACGGTCCACGTGCTGGACGCGTCCCGCTGCGTGACGGTGGCCGGCAAGCTGCTCGACAAGGGAAGCCGGGCGGCGTACACGGCCGCGGTCCGCGAAGAGTACGAGGGCATTCGCAGACGGCGTGCCGGGCCGGGGAAGCGCGCGCCGCTCCTGACGATCGAGGCCGCGCGCGCCAACCGCCTGCAGCTCGACTGGGGTCGCCATGCGCCGGTGCGCCCGACGTTCACGGGGACGCGAACCTTCCCTCGTGACGGAACCGACGCGGTCGCATTCGGACACGGTGCGTCGGCGTCGCCGAGATCTACGCTCTCCTCCCCCTCCAAAGCCGGCGCAGCGTCCTATGACCTCGAAGAACTGGTCTCGCGAATCGACTGGACCCCCTTCTTCCGGGCGTGGGAGCTCAAGGGCAAGTTTCCGGCCATCCTCTCGGACCCCGAGATGGGCGAGCAGGCGACGAGCCTGTACGACGACGCGCGCGCGCTGCTCAGGCGGATCCGGCGCGAGCGACTACTGGCGGCGAGGGCTGTTGTCGGCCTTTATCCGGCCAATTCCGTGGGCGATGACATAGCTGTCTGGGACAGCGAGTCGCGCGACAACCCGCTCGCGACTTTCCACTGTCTGCGCCAGCAGTTCGCCAAGCGCGATGGCCGCTCCAGCCTCTGCCTGGCCGATTTCGTGGCCCCCGAGTGCTCGGGCGTGGCCGACTACGTGGGCGCGTTCGTCGTGACTGCCGGTGAGGGCGTCGCCGAGCTGTGCGCCGAATTCGAGGCCGCGGGCGACGATTACCGGAGCATCCTCACGAAGGCGCTGGCCGACCGGCTCGCGGAGGCCTTCGCCGAGCGCATGCACGAACGGGTGCGCCGCGAGTTCTGGGGCTACGCGCCGGATGAGTCGCTCACCAACAGCCAGCTCATCGCCGAGGAATATGCCGGCATCCGCCCCGCCCCCGGCTATCCCTCCGCGCCCGATCACTCCGAGAAGGAGACGCTCTTCCGTCTTCTGGACGCGCGCGCGATCGGCGTGTCGCTGACCGAGACCTGCGCCATGATGCCGGCCGCGTCGGTCTCGGGCCTCTACATCGGACACCCCGGCAGCTTCTACTTCGGGGTTGGCCGGATCGCCGGCGACCAGTTGAACGACTACGCGAAGCGTAAGGGAATAAGTGTCGACCGGGCCATGCAATGGCTGAATCCGAACCTGACGGCGGAGACCCCACATGTCTGACCTGCGGGAGATGCTCGCCGGCGAGCGCGTCCACGTGATGGACGGCGCGATGGGCACCATGCTCTACACCCGCGGCGTCTTCCTGAACGTCTGCTACGACGAGCTGAACGCCACGCACCCCGAACTGGTCGAGGGCGTCCACGAGCAGTACATCCGCGCCGGTGCCGAGATCATCGAGACGAATACGTTCGGCGCGAACCCCGTCAAGCTGTCATCGCACGGGCTGGACGAGCGGACCGAGGAACTCAACGCGCGGGCGGCCGGGCTTGCCGTGCGGACCGCGTCGGGGCGGGCCGCGGTGGCGGGCGCCATCGGACCGCTGGGGATCCGGCTCGAACCGCTGGGCCCGACATCGCTCGAAGAGGCGCGCGACTACTTCGGGCGGCAGGTGGACGGGCTGCTGGCGGGCGGCGTCGACGGCTTCGTGATGGAGACGTTTGCGGACCTGGTCGAGCTCCGGCAGGCGTTCCGCGCGGTGCGGGCCCGGTGCGACCTGCCCGTGATCGCTCAGGTGACGGTCGGCGAGGACGGCGTCACCGAATACGGGACGACGGCCGAACAGGCGGCCCGCGCGGCGGACGCGTGGGGCGCCGACGCGGTGGGGCTCAACTGCTCGGTGGGGCCGGCGGTCATCCTGGAGGGGCTGGAACGGATGGCCGAGGTCACGCGGCTGCCGCTCGCCGCCGTGCCCAACGCCGGGCTGCCCCGCGCGATTGGCGACCGCAAGATCTACGTCACCGAGCCCGGGTACATGGCTCAGTACGCGCGGCGCGCCATCGACGCGGGCGCGCGGATCGTGGGCGGGTGCTGCGGCACGACGCCGGAGCACATCCGCCGGGTGGCCGACGTGGTCGGGGCGATTCAGCCGCAGCGCACGTCGGTCCGGGTGATCCGCTCGGCGGGCGAGACTGCCGCGCGCAAGTCCCCTCCCCCGCTCGCGTCACGCTCGGAACTCGGCCGCCTTCTCGCACGCGGCGAGTTCGTAACCATGGCCAGGATCCTGCCGCCGCGCGGCTGGGACACGACGCAGATGCTCGACGACTGCCGCGCCCTGGCCCAGGCAGGCGCCAACGCGGTCGGCATCCACGAGGACCGCCGCACCGCCCGGCTGAGCGTTCTGGCGCTGGCCGGCCTGATCGGGGGTTCGTGTCCGGCCGAGCCGCTGGCCCACTACACCTGCCGCGACCGCACCCTCTTCGGGATGATCAGCGACCTGCTGGGCGCGGCGGCGTCGGGGGTGCGCAACGTGCTCCTGCTGACCGGCGACCCGCCCGGCGCCGCCCCCTACCCCGACTACAGGTCCGTCGTGGACGTGGACTCGATCGGCCTCACCAACGTGGTCACCGCGATGAACCGCGGGGTCGATCCGTCCGGCAACGACATCGGCCCGCCTCCCGGGTTCGTCGTGGGCGTGGCGCTCCGTCAGGGCACCCGCAACGCCGCCCGGGAGCTGGGCCGTTTCCACTGGAAGGTCGACGCGGGCGCGCATTTCGCCGTCACGCAGCCCGTTTTCGATGCCGAGCACCTGCTTGAGTTCCTGGCGGGGATCGAGGCCGGAGACGGTGGCGGCGGGTCCGGGATCCCCGTGGTGGCCGCGATCCAGCCGCTCGGCTCGCTTCGCCACGCCGAGTTCCTGAAGAACGAGGTGCCGGGGGTCGTCCTGCCGAACCGGGTGGTGGAGCGGATGCGGCGGGCGGAGGCGCGCGGCGCGGATCACGCCGCCGCGGAGGGGATCGCGATCGCGCGGGAGACGGTGGCCGCGCTGACGGGCGAGGTGGCGGGCGTGGAGGTCGCCGCGCACAGGGGGCCGGGGGTAGGGGCGGTGGTGGGGGTGCTGGAAGGGGTGGGGGGAGGGGATCCAGTCAAGCAGGTTCAGTGAAGGCGAGGTAGTAGCCGTCCGGATCCTGAATCGCGAATTCCCTCATGCCGTACTCCATGACCTCCGGACCCCACGCAAACGGTACAACGTCCCTGTATTCATCAGCCAAGGCCCGCACGTCGCTCGGATAGAGGTAGAGAACGCCGCTGAGCCGGGGCTCGGTTGGAGTGTTCTTCGGCGGATCGGTGTAGAACTGCAGTACGACGCCGTCGCGTGTGACTTCCCCCCAGATCGGCGCATCTTCGTCCGGGAATACACCTGTCCGGGAGAACCCGAGGCGGCTGTAGAAGGTGAACGTGGCTTCGAGGTCGCTCACCAGGAGCGATGGTACGAGTCGATTCCCGAGGACGGGAGAGGTCGTCATGACGGTTCAATCCCCACCGTCCCCCTGATCCGCCCCATCGCCTCCAGGTCCATCCGCACCTGAAGCGGCACCGCATCCTCGGACATCATGTCGCCGCGGAATGCGCCGATGTGCACGTGGGGGTGAAACGAGGACCCGTTGTTGCCGATTCGGGCGACCGGCTGGCCGACCTGCACCGTGTCGCCCTGCGATACGATCACCTCCCGGACGTGAACGTACGCGACGTGCACATCCGTCGGTTCGCTGTCCACCAACTGTCTGAACAGGATGGCGCTCGAGCGGCCCTCGCCACGCGCGCCGGGGACCGTGGATTCGGGATTGATCTGGAAGCCGACCACAACTCCATCGAAGGGGGCAAGCAGCGGCTCCCGCCAGCTGTGCCAGTCCTCGTTGCGCGTGCCGTCCCCGCTGTACAGCGACAACAGGTTGCCGTCCGGTCCAGCGTTCCGCCGGACGACGACGCAGTCCGCAGCGAGCGCGTCGGGCACATGGTCCTCGGCGCCGAGCGCGTGTTCGGAGCACTGGAACCGGGCAGCCACGGGCGGATGGACGGTGATGGCGTCGATCGTCGTGTCGTCGGATTGCGCCATGGCTGGCGGTGGTGCCAGGGGGTGGGCGAGGGCCGCGAGGATCGCGGTTGCGGTGATGGTCCGGATCGGTAGCCGGGTCATGGCGGCTCGTGCTCCTTCGGGGGCCGGCAAGTTCGATTTGGAGGGATTGGGCGTCAAGCCACCCTGGCACTGTCTTGTTGTTTCACGATACTCGTGTCACCATCCCGTATATTGGAAGGAACACGGACCTGCTGCGGTGTTCGGACGCTACTGGACGAGGAATGGGTACGCGATGAGTACGGAGACGAGCTATGGCCATTAACCTTCAGTTTCTTGCTGCGCTTGTATGCGGTGTTGCGAGCATCCGGTTGGGATGGATCTTGTACCATCGGTGGCGAGGGCGGGAAATCCCAGGGCAGCCGTTCTCCCGGTTGCGCGTGGTCTGCCTTGTCCTCGTTGTGATCAGCATGCTCATCGTGGCTTTAGAGCTTTGAGGACGTCGGTCGCAATGCGCGCTTCCCCTGTGTCACGTGGGGGCGGAGTTGCCGTGGTGACCGAGTTCCAGCGCAGCCTGGACGAAATCAGGCAGGAGGGGCGGCCTCAACTGCTGGCCACGTGAGTAGCCAGCCCGACCCCTTGATGCCGAAACGCACCTACATCCACCCTGCCGTCGCCCCCGCCCGCGCGGTCCTCTTCGACTTCGACTACACGCTGGCGGATTCTTCCGAAGGCATCGTGGTCTGCATGAATCACGCGCTGGGCCGCCTGGGGCTCCCACCCGCACCCGCAGACGCCATCCACAGGACCATCGGGCTCGATCCGCGCAAAGCGCTCGGGATTCTGGCGGGCGAGGAGTGGAGGTCGCGGGAGGACGAGTTTCTCGAGCATTTCGTCAGGAAGGCGGACGCGGTGATGATCGCCAGCACGTCTTTCCTGCCGGGCGCGGCGCGGGTGCTCCGGACACTGCACGATGCCGGCCATCGGGTTGGAGTGGTGACGACCAAGTACCGGCGCCGCGTCGTGGACGCCCTTGAGCGAGACGGGCTCCGGACGCTTGTCGAGGTCGTCGTCGGAGCCGACGACGTGCCTCGGCCCAAACCCGCTCCCGACGGACTGCTGCGGGCGGCCGAGTTGCTGGGGATCCCCACTGGCGACTGCGTCTTCGTCGGCGATTCGGAGGTGGACGCCATGGCGGCCCGGACGGCGGGCATGGCGTTTGTGGCGGTGTTGTCGGGGACGACGACGGCTGAGGTGTTCGGCAGGTATCCGGTGACGGTGGTGCTGGGAGGCGTCGGGGAGGTTGTGAGCGGGAGGGGCTAGACGGTGGGAGTGATTCCGAATTGTAGGGATGCGACGAAGAGTCCATTTGACAGAATTAGGGACAGTTAGATAAGATTATGGCTTCATATGCCCATAACTATCCCTAACTTTCTCTAAATCGGAAGGACTCGATGGATCCTGTTGCCAATCCGTTCGCACCAGGCGCGGGATCGCGGCCTCCGGCCCTGGCGGGCCGTGACGTTCTGCTCGCAACGGTGAGCATTGCCCTGCGGCGCGTTCGGGCCGGACGTCACGCGAAGAGCATGATGCTTCTCGGCCTACGAGGCGTGGGGAAGACCGTCCTTTTGACCCGGATCGATGAACTCGCTGAATCATTGGGATACCTGACCGCCGTGATTGAGGCGCCAGAGGAACGCCGCCTCGCTGGACTGCTCGTTCCCAAGCTCCGCAGAATCCTATATCGAATCAGCGGGAGAGAGAAAGCCCGAGTCGTCGGGAACCATGCGCTCGGTGCTCTTCGCAACTTCGCCAGCGCCTTCAAGGTGTCCTACGCGGATTTCGAAGTGGGAGTGACGCCAGAGCCCGGCCTGGCTGCGTCCGGAGATCTGGAAACCGATCTCACTGACCTCCTGGTCGCAATCGGAGAAGCCGCAAGAGCCGCAGACCAGCCTGCCACCCTTCTGATCGATGAGGTACAGTACCTGAACGATGAAGACTTGCGCGCGCTCATTGTCGCACTGCACCGAATCAGCCAGAAGGCGCTGCCCTTGCTCATGTTCGGAGCGGGATTGCCCCAGCTCGCGGCGCTATCGGGAGAGGCCAAGAGCTATTCAGAGCGCCTCTTCGGTTTCCCCGGTATTGGCCCGCTGGATAAGAACGCGATAAACGACGCCGTTCGAGTTCCAATCGAGGATGCTGGGGCGGAAATCACCGATGACGCTCTCGCGGAGATCGCCGAACGGACCGAAGGTTATCCCTACTTTCTCCAGGAATGGGGGGCGCACTCGTGGGATGTCGCACCGAGCTCACCCGTGGACCTGCAGGATGTGCTCTCGGCCAGCAGCCGAGCCATCAAGGCCCTTGACGCGAGCTTCTTCCGCGTCCGTTTCGATCGTCTCACACCGAGAGAGCAGGACTACCTGAGGGCGATGGCTGAACTCGGCCCTGGCCCACACCGCTCCGGGGCAGTGGCTGCAAAGCTGGGAGTCGCGGTCACCTCGGCCGGACCCCTTAGGACCGGTTTGATCCGAAAAGGCATGATCTGGAGCCCTTCGCATGGCGACACGGCCTTCACAGTCCCCATGTTCGACCAGTATCTGTTCCGCGCGATGCCTGACTGGCACCCTGCGGGAGATTGATGTCCCAGCCGAATACTCACTGACGACGCGCGCTCCGGCCGGAGTAAGGCGTAGGATCCTCGGGGGACACCTAACGGGCTCGCCTACCCGAGCCCGCGCCAGTCCGCAGGAGTAATCGCCAAATCCTCGCCGAAATAGGGCGATTCTTCGCCCAAGGATCGGATTTCGGGCGGCACAATTGGGGGCATGCGCCCCCAGGCTCCAAATCCGTCCTTTTCCAACGTCTCGAGCAAGCGCTGGCCAGGCCTTTCCACGCTGGGCGTCTCCACGCTGAGCCTGATCGCGGCCCTGCTCATCGGATGCGGGGGCGACGACCCTATCGGCCCCACCCCACCGCCCGATCCCGCCCGTCCCACAACGGTCACGGTAACCCCGGCCAGCACCGAGTTGACCGCACTCGGCGAAACCGTCCAGCTGAGCGCGGAGGTGCGCGATCAGAACGGGCGAACCATGTCCGGCGCGACCGTTGCCTGGGCCAGTAGCAACCCGTCGGTGGCGGCGGTGGATGCGCCCGGGCTAGTGACGGCCGCGAGCAACGGGACGGCCACGATCACGGCGAGTGCGGGATCGGCGTCCGGCAGCGCGGGAATCTCCGTGGAACAGGCGGTTTCGGCGGTGCGCGTGGCACCCGAGACGGTAATCCTGGAGGTCGGAGACACCGTGCGGCTGGAAGCGACGGCTCTGGACGCGAGGGATAACGCAGTGCCGGGTGTGGAGTTCGAGTGGTCGTCGAGCGACCCGACGGTGGCGACCGTGGACTCGGCAGGGCTCGTGCGGGCGGCCAGTGTCGGCGCGGCGACGGTCAATGCCGCTTCAGGAGCGTGGCAGGCCTCATCCTCGGCGGCGGTGCTTTCGGACAGTCCCGTGGATCACCACGCCGTGCTGACCACAGGTTTGCCGGAACGCCCGTTCGCAAACACCACCGTGGGCGGAACGGAAGGCTCGACCACGACTGTCGGCACACTGCGACTGGGCCTCAACCCCAACGCGTTCCCCGTGATCGCCGATGAGGGCGACATGGGTCTCTCGCTCATCGTGGCCGGTTCAAGACTGGGTTCCGGTCGCGTGGTTGCCTTCTCGGGTCAGGATTTCCTCGGATCGGACGACCGGGCCACCCTCGTGGGGCACGAGCATGCCGATCGCCTGTTGGCCAACGCGGTTCGCTGGACCGGCGGCTTTCGCCCGGCACCGCTTCGGGTTCTCGCGGACAATCAACGCATCGCGGATGCGCTCGCGGCGCAAGGCCTGGAGCGCGTGGATGTCGTGGGCAGCAGGGCGGGACTCGCTGCACGTGACTGGAGTGCAAGTGCGCTGGACGGTGCGGATGTCGCCGTGGTTCAGGTCAACGAATGGGGCACGCCGCACCTGCTCCCGGAGTCCGTGGCGCCCCTTCGGGCATTCGTCGAGCGCGGCGGCGGACTGGTCATCGCCGGCTCCGCCCTCCATTGGCGCGCGTGGATCGAACGGAGGCACGGTGCGTTCACGGGGAACGCGCTCCTCGATGGCACGGGCATCGGATGGAACGAGGACAGCATCGAGGCGATCCGATCCGCTTCCACAAGGATTGATCTGAGCGCGCTGACTCCCAGTGTCGTCTGGGGCGCGTACCTCCTCGGAGAACGTATCGACGCGGCCCGGATGGCGCTTCTGCCGCATCTGTTCAGTACGGCGCTTGAACTCGGTCGTACCGAGGAACTGGACTCGGCCCTCGTTCGCCTGGTGACGGAGGCGCCTCCGCTGCCCGTCTCCGCCAACGCGGAGGAGGCGAGACTATCGGCCGAAATCGCCGGCAGTCTGGGTCCTCACGAGTGGCCGCGACCGCACCCCTGGGCAACGGCCTTCCCGGGTCTTCCCGCCCCCGGTGCCAGCCGTGAGCGCGGGTCAGTCGTCGTGGACGCCACCGGGGACGAGTTCCCAGCCGACGCCCATCGGCGCGAACGTCACTTCCCGCTGGAGTTCTACGCGCCGCCAAGCGGTCTCGTCACCATTTCGGTTCCCCCGTCGCACGCAACCGGCGACCTGTCGATCACGGTGGGCCAGGACCACGACGACCTGCGGCGGATCCCGGCGCACACCGTGTGGCGCCGGCCGCCGGCTTTGCTCCGCACCTTCAGGGTCAAGGCCGCGAAGACCGCGGTCACCAATGCGTTTGGCGGCGCCCTTGCCCTCGTCGTGCCCGAGTCCCACCGGGGGACGATACCCGTGACCGTCGAAGGGGCGATCCCCATGGCCGTGTACACGGCCGGCAAGTCGAACGGGGCCGATTGGTTCGCGACCCTGGGCGCCGGAGCCCCGCAGGCCATCATCCAGAAGACGGGCGGCATCCGGCTCGTGATCTCGGCCGAGGGCGCGCGCAGCATCACCGATCCGGGAGAAGTCTCGGCGTTCTGGGATGGGTTCCTGCAACATCACGCGGAGCTCGCCGGGGGACCGGTACGCGCGTACGAGAGCACCTGGACCTTCGATCCCCAGGTCGGCTACGGCCTCGCCAATGCGGGCTGGCTCACGATCAACTATGCGCTCGAACCGGAAGCCTGGGCATTGTTGCCGGGGACGGCGGAGGGCCGGAGGCGGATCGCGAAACTGCCGGAAGATCCCACCTCGGACGGCGCGGACTGGTGGCTCTTCGGCCACGAGTTGGGTCACCAGTGGCAGACCGAGGACTGGGGCAGTGCCTGGCGCGGAGATACGTACGCGGAGATCGGTGAGGTCGCCGTCAATCTGTTCACGATGTACACGCTGAACTACTACATCTTCGGCGGTGGCGACTACACCATGAAGAACAACCACCACAGCGCCACGAATTCGGTGGACCATGCCGCGCTGGCCAACCTTCGCTGGCCCACGGCGGACTTTTTTCAACGGCTGAGCATGTACCGCCAGATTATCGCCGAGTTCGGCTGGGACCCGATGAAGAGCGTCTTCCACAGCTACTACGACCCGGCCTGGCCGCGCTCCACGTACGGCGGCGCGCTCGACGGATTCGCGATCCGAATCAGCGCCGTCCTGCAACGCGACCTGGCCGGTTTCTTCCGGCATTGGGAGTACCCGCTGTCCCAATCCGCGGAAGCCACCATTCGCTCGTTCGGGTTCGACGCCTGGCTGCCCCCCGGCTGGTAGCGGCCGCCGTACGCTCCGCCACACACCCCGTCGTACACCCGTGTCGGCCGGGCCCGAGGCTAGTTCAGTCCGGATAACGCGACAAAAGTGGCCGGAAAGCGATAAACTATGTCACATTCCAACCGATTCTCGCGCCGTGCGCGTCGAGGTGCCGAAGCTTGGAGGTGCAGCGTGACGAACGCCGATTCCGGGGTCCGCCGACGAAACAGAGCCCTGGAGGAGCGCATCTCGGGCCTGTGCAGGGCCATCCTGCGGATCAGCGCGAGTCTGGACCGCGACATCGTCCTGAGGGAGATCGTGGACAGCGCCCGCACGTTGACCGGTGCCAACGGCGCGGTGCTCACGACCATCGGCGAGACCGGCCAGCCCGGGCAGTTCCTCAGTTCCGGCACGACGCCGGATGAACATCGGCGAATGGAGGAGTGGAGCGAGGGACCGCGGCTGTTCGCACACCTCGGGCAGCATCCCGGCCCGTTCCGAATCGCAGATTGGCCCGGCCACCTCGAGTCGCTCGGGCTCAGTGCCGAAGCGATGCCCTCCTCCAAGTCCCTTCTGGGTACGCCGATCCGTCACCAGGGCGTGCATGTCGGCAGCCTCTTTATCGGCCAGAAGGAGGGAGGGCGCGAGTTCACCGAGGCGGACGAAGAGATGCTCGTGCTGTTCGCGTCGCAGGCGGCGATGGCGATCGCCAATACGCGTACCTACCGGGACGAGCACCGGGCCCGGGCCAGGCTGGAGGCCCTGATCGACACCTCGCCGGTCGGGGTGGTCGTCTTCGATGCGAAGACCGGCGATGTCGTATCGATCAACATCGAGGGGAGGCGGATCGTGGAGGGGCTGCTGCTGGAGGGTCAGACGGCCGAGCAGCTCCTGGACGTGCTCACCTGCCGATTGGCCGACGGTCGCGAGATCCTCCTGGGGCAGTTCCCGCTGATGCACCAGCTGCTCAAGGCAGAAACGCTTCGTAACGAAAAGATCGAGCTTTCCGTTCCCGACGGCCGCAGCGTGAAGATTCTGGTCAACGCCACCCCCATCCATGCCCCGGAGGGCGGGATCGAATCGGTGGTCGTCACCGTGCAGGATCTCGCTCCGTTCGAGGAGCTGGAGCGGATGCGAACCGAGCTTCTGGCGGTCGTGAGTCACGAGCTGCGCACGCCGCTCACCTCGATCAAGGGCTCGACGGCGGCGCTGCTGGACGACTCGCCCGACATGGATCCGGCCGAGGTACGCCAGTTCTCCCGCATCATCGACACGCAAGCGGATCACATGCGCAAGCTCATCCGCGACCTGCTGGACGCGGGGCGCATCGCGACCGGAACACTCTCGGTATCGCCGCAGATCTCGGACGTCGGCGTGCTGGTCGACCGGGCGAGGAATACGTTCCTCAGCGGCGGTGCCCGGCATCCGGTTCTCATCGATCTTCCATCGGACCTGCCCCGCGTCATGGTGGACCGGCAGCGCACCGTGCAGGTCCTGAACAACCTCCTCTCCAACGCCGCCCAGAACGCTCCGGATTCCCTGTCCATCCGGGTCGCCGCAAAGCGCGACGGCATGCACGTTGCCATCTCGGTGCTCGACCGCGGCCGCGGCATGGCGCCGGAAGAGCTCAAACACCTGTTCCAGAGGTTCGGTGAGGCAGGCGACGAGCCGACCGGCTACCGCGCCGGCCTCGGACTCGCCATCTGCAAGGGGCTGGTCGAAGCTCAGGGCGGCCGCATATCGGCCGAGAGCGGTGGGGAGGGCCTCGGCACCCAGGTCACGTTTACAGTGCCGGCGGCGGAAGAAGCCCTCGTAGCTTCCGCGGCAATCCGCCTGACCCGGGATCGGGGAGCAACCCGTCGGCCCGGCAGGAAGGCAGAGCACATCCTGGTCGTGGATGACGATCCGCACACTCTGGCATACGCTCGCGACGTGCTCGCCAGGGCGGGATACTCCACGCGGCTCACCGGCGACCACCGGGAGCTGTCCCAGCTCATAGGGGCGGAGAAGCCCGACCTGGTCCTGCTCGACCTCGTCTTCCCCGGGACCGACGGAATCGAACTGATGAAGAGCATACCGGAGCTCGGCGATCGTCCCGTCGTCTTCATCTCCGCCTATGGACGCGACGAGACTATCGCGACAGCGCTCGACGCCGGCGCGGCCGACTACATCGTCAAGCCGTTCTCCGCGACGGAACTGACCGCGCGAGTCCGGGCTGCACTGCGCAGTCGCGCCCGCCCCAAGCCGTTCCGTCTGGGGGAACTGGCGATCGACTACGAACGACGCCGCGTGACCCTGGCCGGACAGCCGCTCGAGCTGACCGCCACCGAGTACGATGTGCTGCGTGTGCTGTCGACCAGCGCCGGACGCGTATCGACCTACCGCTCGCTGGTCCGCCGGGCGTGGCGCCGGCACGACGGAGCAGTCAACCCCAAGCGGGTGCACGCGGTGGTCAAGGGGCTGCGTCGAAAGCTGGGTGAGGGAGGGGCGAGGCCGAAGTACATCCTGAATGAGCGGGGAGTGGGGTATCGGATGCCGGAGGGGGAGTAGGGTCGACGGTCTGTAGCCCAATCAGCGCAGCCTACGCTGCCCCCTCCCCGACACTCGCCTCCCGCAGCGCATCCGCCATGATCCCGCACGCCGCCCCGATCACCCCGATCCCGGCGAACATCGCCACCGTGGCCAGGGTCCTCCCGCCGGCCGTCACGGGCTGGGATGTCGCCGTTCCGGGAAGGCGGTCGGTTGGTAACCAATTGGATTTGACAGAGCTAAGTACAGTTAGATATGGTTATGGCTGCATTGATCTATAATTTACCCTAACTTTCTCTAAAGGGATTCGATGGATCCTGTTGTCAACCCGTTCGCACCGGGTGCGGGGTCGCGGCCACCAGCCTTGGCCGGTCGCGACGAGTTGCTCGAGACGGCGAGCATTGCCTTACAGCGCGTTCAGATTGGGCGGCATGCAAAGAGCATTATGCTTCTCGGCCTCCGAGGCGTGGGGAAGACCGTCCTTCTGGCCAGGATCGGAGAACTGGCTGAATCACTGGGGTACCTGACCGCCATCATCGAGGCACCAGAAGAGCGCCGCCTTGCCGGACTGCTGGTTCCCAGGCTCCGCAGAATCCTCTATCGAATCAGCGGGAAGGAAAAGGCGCGGGTTTTGGGGAATCACGCACTTGGTGCCCTTCGGAACTTCGCCAGCGCCTTCAAGGTGTCGTACGCGGAGTTCGAAGTGGGTGTGAAGCCCGAGCCGGGCCTGGCTGCGTCCGGAGACCTGGAGACCGATCTCACCGACCTCCTGGTGGCAATTGGAGAAGCCGCAAGGGCTGCGGACCAGCCCGCAGCCATCCTGATCGATGAGGTACAGTACCTGAACGACGAGGATTTGCGCGCGCTCATTGTCGCACTGCACCGAATCAGCCAGAAGGCACTCCCCTTGCTGATGTTCGGAGCGGGCTTGCCGCAGCTCGCGGCGCTGTCGGGAGAAGCCAAGAGCTATTCGGAGCGCCTCTTCGATTTCCCCGGTGTCGGCCCCCTTGATGAGAACGCCACAAGGCGCGCTGTTCGAGTTCCGATCGAGGATGCCGGTGCCGAAATCGACGACGACGCCCTCTCGGAGATCGCCAGACGAACCGAAGGCTATCCCTACTTTCTCCAGGAATGGGGGGCGCACTCCTGGAACGTCGCGCCCAGGTCGCCCGTGACCCGGCAGGATGTGGTGTCGGCCAGCGGGAAGGCTACTGCTGCCTTGGATGCAAGCTTCTTCCGCGTCCGCTTCGACCGCCTCACGCCAAGGGAGCAGGATTACCTGAGAGCCATGGCTGAACTGGGCCCCGGTCCGCACCGTTCAGGAGAAGTAGCGGCAAAGCTGGGGATCGCGGTCACCTCTGCCGGACCCCTTCGGACCGGTCTGATCCGAAAGGGTATGATCTGGAGCCCTTCGTATGGCGACACCGCGTTCACCGTCCCCATGTTCGATCAGTACATGTTCCGTGCGATGCCCGATTGGCCACGGGCGGGAGAGTGAATCACGCGAGCACAGGAGTTTCCCGGGGCCCCACCCCCCCCCTACACCGCCCCCTCCCCGACACTGGCCTCCCGCAGTGCATCCGCCATGATCCCGCACGCCGCCCCGATCACCCCGATCCCGGCGAACATCGCCACCGTGGCCAGGATCCTCCCGCCGGCCGTCACGGGCTGGATGTCGCCGTACCCGACCGTCGTCAGGGTGACCACCGCCCACCACAGGCCGTCGTACACCGTGGCGAAGACCTCCGGCTGCACGTCGCGCTCGAGGTGGTACATGCCGAACCCGGCCGTGACCACGACGATGCACGTGCCCGCGAACAGCGCACCCGCCTCGTCCATGGCGAACCGGAACGCGCGCGCGAGCTTGACCACGGCGCTGGTCCGGGTGGCAAGCTTCGCCGTCGAGACAAAGAGGCGAAACAGCCGAAAGGCCCGAAGCGCCTTCAGATCGAATCCCGTGAACGCCCACAGCGGCAGGGCCGCCAGGAAGTCCACGACGCCCATGAAGCTGAACGCGTACTTCTTCCAGTCCTCGGCGTGGCGGATGCGGATGCACCACTCGACAGTGTAGAGGAGCCAGACGGCGACGCCGGCGAAAAAGAAGAAGGTCGCAGCGCCGGCCATGGCGTCGACGGTCTCGGCAGCCTGGAGGACGAGGTCGAGGCAGATCACGGCGATGACGGCGCGTTCGGTTCGTTCGGAGAATGGGGAGGTGGGGGGCATGAGGGGCTCCTGGTGGGGGACGGGGTCGGGGTGGAGGTTGTCGGGCGGGTGGTGGCGGGCACAAGCGAGTGGATTATGGGAGGCGAGTGTCTGCCGTGTGGGTAGCTGCAAGGATCGAGCACAGATGGGGAGAAACTGCGAGCGGAGAAGATGGATGGCGGCGTTGATGACGCGGCCACGGCGCTGCCCGGTGGGCTCGCGAAAGGCCCATCCAGCCATGCCAACGCCCTGTCTGTTTTGCGAGGATGATGGCTCCGTGCCCTGCGGGGCCATGTGATCTCGACCAAAGGCCGTTTCGTTGGCGGACGACGCCGCATTCAAAAGGTTCTTCTCCGACCCGTGGATGATCGAACTCCTTATCCGCCGACATGTCTCGGAGTGGGCCGACAGCGTCGACTACCGGACACTGCACCCGCTACCCACGGAACTGATTGACGAGAAGCTTCGGCGGCGCCATCCCGACACTGCCTGGCGGGTCCGTACGACGGACGGCACGACGGACTTGGTACTCCTGCTCGAATTCCAGGGCCGACCGGAGCGGCACATGGCTCTCCGGACGACCATCTACGGTTGTCTCGCAGTCCAGAGCCTGTTCCAAAGCGACAAGGAGCTCGGGCGCGGGGAACGGGAGGTCGCTGCAGTGGCGCTCGTGCTGCACCACGGAGACCGCCGCTGGCACGCGGCGACGCGGCTGAGCGACCTGTTCCGGCACTCGGCTCCAGACGGCTATACGGTGGTGAGCCGGCTGCCTCGAGAGGCCCGGCCGACAGACCCGCAGGACCTGCCACAGGCCGTGCTGGCGCTTTCGGGGGTCACGACGGCCGGACAGATGCGGTCGGTGCTTGCGGTCCTTGGACCACTGGTCGAAGCCTGCGACGACAGTGACTTCAACCGGTTCATGGCCCGGTCGGTCAAGGCGATGTTACGTTCGAAGGGGTTTCCCACCCGACAATTGGAGGAGGCGAGGACGATGGGCACGGTGGTTACCGAGTTCCAGCGCAGCCTGGACGAGATCAGGCAGGAGGGGCAGGTGGCGGTGCTGACTCAGCTGATCGCACGGAAGTTCGGACAGCGGACCGTACAGGAAGTGCAACAGTTGCTCGACGAAGACCCTGGCGGGGACCGGATCGCCTGGGCGGCCGCGATCCTCGACAGCGATAAGCCCGAGGACTTCCTGGCGCGCCTGCGGGGGGATTGACGTCTCGCGACTTCAACCCCGACCCGAAAACTCACGGACGACGCGCTGTCCGTCCGGTGTAAACCGCAGGACCTCGGGCACATCAACCGGGTCGTTCTCCGCCAGCGGTGACTCCCCCTGCTCCAGCCCGGTTTCGGCCACACTCTTCAGCCCGGCCAGCGACTCCGAGCCAGCGATCGCCTTCCGGTCCCCATCGTAGTAGTCGAACCAGGGTAGGCCGGCGTCGGTGTACTGACGCGCCGTCGGCGGGGTCGTGGGCGGGTGCTCACCGGTGATCGCCAGCCACTGCATCGAGTTGGCGATGGTCACGAAGCAGCGGCTCGTGTGCTGCTCGTACCACGCGTCCACGCCGTACTCGTCGTCGTAGATCTCCTGCTCCATCTGGGCACCGGGGGCCAGGCTCATTTCGCGGTAAGGGGCGGGAGACGGGCTGTAGCAAATGTCGCCCACATCGCTGGCAGACAAGCGTGTGGGCCCGGGCAGCTTCTCGTACACTTCGCGTTTCATGGGGCAGGCGGATATCTGCAGGCCACCGCAGTACCCATCCAGGCACGGCTAGTCGGGGATCACCAGGTAGTTCTGCGGATCGGGGTCGAGGCGGTCGGACCAGGGCTCGCCGCTGACCGCGCACACCTTCACCGCGCAGGGGTACGCCGAATACCCGGAATCGAAGTTCAGCCACATGGCTTCGGCCTGATGCATGGGCATCACCACGCCACCCCGGTTCAGGGTCTTCCCGGAGAGGCGGTTCGCGAAGTCGTCGACATGGCGGAGGGGAAAGCGGCCGAGTCCCGGAGGAAGCGGGTAGGACCGGTCATCGTCCGGAATCCGCAAGGTGCGCTGGAACTCGATGCTGCACTCGGCGTCCGGACGGACTTCGCGGAACCGGAATGTCATCCGGTTGTTCTCAAGCGTGATCATTGGCTGCGATTGCTCCTCTGTTCAGTGACTTACCAATCCCCGTCCCGCACCACCCGAACGACCCGGAACACGGCTTCGTCGGGCACCTCCTTCCACTCCCGGATGAGCTGGTGAGCGGCCGCGTGTGTCAACTTTGATTGACATAATGACAAGTAAGGTTGACATCTGTTGGATTGATTGACTTCTGCGTTAGACTTTCCCGGGGAACCGCGGACTGCAATATCCTGGCGGAACCGCCGAGGACGAGAGGTGCTCCGATGGAATTGGACGACGGGCCAGTCCCCTACAGACGGTTTTGTGAGAAGCCCTACCGCCGAAGATTGAAGGCGCTCATCGAGGCTAAGGGCGACCGGCGCCAAAAGGAGTTTCTCGAAGCTGTCCGAGACGGGCGCACGCTTGTCAACTACATGTCGGAACTCCCAGTCGACGGCATCCGAGAGGTGCCGCTGTGGGAGGATCCGATATCAGAGAGAGACTTCCGTTCGTTGCCACCGAACCTCGAATTGAGTCTCTATCGGCGATGGGGAGAGGTTCCTCCCGAAGTGGCTAGTTGCTCGGGATTCTGGGGCTACGTGACCACTTGCCATGTTCGGGCAGGCACAATCGACTCAACACACCTCGCCGCGACCAACCCCCTGCCAGGTGCATCCGCCATCGATCAAGCCCTCGCTGATGATGCCCCACTGGCGATCGACCGTTGCGTTCGCACAGCATTGCGGCGTTTGGGCGGGCTTCCGCCAGCCCGGGGCCACCGCAGCGTCTACGTCGATTGCATGTTCGCGCGAGCTTGGTGGCGAGAGCGCATGGTGGAGGAAGCCACTAGCGAGGTTGCGGACCGCGTCCGTTCCCTTTTCCGGACAAGGGGAAAATCGGTTTGGGAAGATCTGATCTCCCGCTTGATCGACAAAGATGGCCTTTCCGTGTTCGGGCCGCTGAACGTCCCCAACGATGTCCGCAGTGCTCTCTTCCTCGCTCTCGCTAGGCATTTTGCCGGGGACCCCGGATCACCTCTAGCGCGATCTCAACAACTCCGGCACGTCTTCCAACAGATTGCAACTTACCAAGCGACCCCTGGCCTCGGTCCTGCCGACGATCCGGAACTCGCCAATGTCGTCAAAGCGATCGTGTGCGCTCAGGGGAGGTGACAGGAACCTCGGTGTCGGCGACGGACCGCCCCCCTTCCAAACGGGACCGTATTTCACCATTCTATAGGGCATAATGCCGAACGTAACCCGAATTGAGTCCGAAGTATCAACGTTGCTAGACGAAGTGTCGGTGCCACGGACGGGGCGGCATGAATCGCCAGGGCGAGACATCGAACGAGAGATCTACCTCGACTACAACGGGTCAGCACCTCTCGACCCGCGGGTCGCTGATGTCATGGTCCCGATTCTCACCAAACGATCAGGGAATGCGTCATCGACTCATGCTTTTGGGCGGCGTCAGGCGGTACTCGTTGACGACGCACGCGAGCAGGTCGCGACCTTGGTTGGCGGCTCTCCAAACGGCGTCGTCTTCACCGCGAGCGCGACGGAAGCCAACAACCTCGCTCTACGAGGGGCGTTGGAAGGTGCGCCGGCGGGCCGAGACAGGATGCTGGTGTCAGCCGCCGAACATGCGTCGGTATCGCGCACCGCAAAGTGGCTCGCAGAGCGGGGTCTGGTTCGCCTAAATATCGTTCCGATCACCGAAGGCGGTTTCATCGACTTGGCCGCACTTGAGTCATCGCTTGGACCAGATGTCCTGTTGGTGTCGGTGATCGCGGCCAACGCCGAGACCGGGGTGATGAACCCGCTCAGCGAGATCTCCGAGATCGTTCGCGAGACCGGTGCCCTGCTCCACTCGGACGTCACGCAGTTCGTGGGGCGAATGCCCCTGGAGATGGAAGAGTTGGGTATCGACCTCATCTCGCTAAGCGGCCACAAGATCTGTGGGCCTGGTGGAGTGGGAGCGTTGGTCGGCAGCCGCCGGGCTCTCCGCCAGCTGCGCCCGCAGATCCACGGCGGGGGCCATGAACGGGGCCTGCGGTCTGGGTCGCTAAATGTCGCGGGGATCGTCGGACTCGGCGTGGCAGCGGATCTTGCCCGCCAAGAACGCGTACCGGAATCCCGAAGGGTGGGACGACTCTGTGATCGTTTCACCCAAGCCCTGAAGGCAAGATTGCCTTATGTCAGCGAAATCGGAGATGTGAATTGCCGCCTTCCTAATACAGCCAATCTGCGTTTCCACGGTGCTGACGCGGACGCCGTAGTGGCCAACATGGATCCGGTCGCCGCATCAACGGGCAGCGCATGCAGTTCGGGGTCGATCGAGCCGTCGGACGTTCTGTTGGCCATGGGCCTGTCCCGAGAGGCAGCGTTCGAGTGCGTCCGATTTAGCTTCGGACGCTTCACGACCGAACAGGACATCGAAGTGGCACTGGACCGAACAGCAGAGGCCGTCACGCGCGTTCGCAGTCTGTCGGGGCTCGATTAGATGAGACTGGTCGATGCTGCGGTCCCGATGTTCGCCAGACACGAGACCTTCCACCCTCGCTACGGTTGGTTCCGGAAGGCGTACGCCCAAGTGGCCTCCAACCCACGTGCCTTCTTCGGCGACGACGCACCAGTTCGGATCGGGGTGGGAAAGAACATGGTTCGGGCGATTCGCTTCTGGGGGCTAGCCGCCAAGCTGATTGCAGAGGATCCCGACTCTCCCACCCCAAGATCCCCGGAGCTGGTGACGACGCCGTTGGGTGACGCGTTGTTCGGTGATGGTGGATGGGACCAATACATGGAGGACCCGGGCACCCTCTGGTTACTCCACTGGTTGCTCCTGGCTCCACCAAGTCACGTGCCGATCTGGTGGCTCGCCTTCAATGAATTCCACGCTGTGGAGTTTACGGAGGACGATCTGCAGGCCGCGGTCGACACGCAGCTCGACCTGGCCGCCGAGTGGCGAAAGCCACACACCTCATCAATCAAGAAGGACGTTGGCGCGTTGCTCCGCACGTACGCGCCCCGCGAACAGCGGGGTCGCGTCCCGATCGACGACATTCTCGACTGTCCGCTCCGTGAACTGAACCTGATCGGCCGGTCGCCCGGTTTGGGGCGGTACCGGTTCACGGTGGGAACAAAGATCACCTTGCCCTCAGAAGTGCTTGCGTATTCGGCCTTGGACTACCTCACTCGCATCGGCATAGGCGGCAACACGGTCGCCCTGAGCCGACTGGCCTTGGCGCCGGGCTCTCCTGGTAGAGCATTCGTGCTAAGCGAGTCCGAGATGCTTACGGGCCTTGAGGCCACCGTGGAACGGACCCCCGGACTGGATCTGGTCACCGCGACCGGGGGTGTCCAACTCGCTTGGGCCGACGAGCGCGAAGGGCTAGGGCGGCGAATCCTCGATGACTACTACGGCGTGCCAGGTGCTAGCGCGTCCGAACGCAAGCAACCGAGCCAACTAGCCCTCGCGGCGGCCGGAGACTCGTAATGCCGACACTCGGCGATCATGTTCGAATCCTGCCACGCTTCGCACGGTCCGCGAATCTCGAGCGAGATTCCCGCCAGTCTCAACCTCTCGAGGGCTATGTCGTTACAGCGCGAGCGCTCGAAGCCGTTGATCGGATTCTCACCGTGGCCGCAACCCATCAGGCGGGAGGGGCTTGGTCCCTTACCGGCCCGTACGGCTCGGGCAAGTCGTCACTAGCCCTGCTGTTGGACGGACTACTCGGGCCCGACGGGGCAACGCGGGATGCAGCAGTCGGGCTCGTGGAAGCGGCAGACCCGGACATGGCAGATTCCGTGTGGATGGCTCACGACAATCACGGAACGCAGGAAACCGGATTCCATCGGGGCTTGGTGACTGCATCGCGTGAACCATTGAATCTCACTGTACTTAAGGGACTCCACAGTGCCGTGTTGGCGGCTTTCGGCCGGATTCCCTCCCGTCGCCGCTTCCCAGCCGCGGACGCGCTCAAGACGGCACTCAGTGACGCGGCTAGCGACGATCCCCGCCGTACTGGCCCCTCGCCAGCCGCGCTGATAGAGGTTGCGAAGTGCCTGGCTAGTGACGGGCCCTTTTTCCTGGTGATCGACGAATTCGGAAAGAACCTAGAAGCGATCGCCGACAGCAGCGAAGGGGACCCCTATCTGCTTCAGCAACTCGCCGAAGCCGGGCAAGGCTCAGGCCTCCCCATCTTCCTGATGACGTTGCAGCACCTTTCCTTCGAAGACTATCTGTCGCACACGGAAGGACCGCAACGCCGGGAGTGGGCAAAGGTGCAGGGGCGCTTCGAGTCCATGGCCTACGTCGAATCAGCAAGCCAGACCCGGGCGCTTATCGGAACCGTGTTTCAGACAGACGGTGGAGTCCGCGATCGTATCGACGAGTGGGCCGATCGGCAGTCCGCTACGATGCGCACACTAGGCATCTCGGAAACGAGTGACCCTGATGTCGTAGCGTCCTGCTATCCACTTCATCCCCTGGCAGCGGCCGTCCTGCCAGAGTTGTGTAACCGATATGGGCAGCACGAACGAACGCTGTTCTCGTTCCTGACGAGCGCCGACCCAGCCAGCGCGGCCTCGTACCTGAACGCGACCCCGCTACCACCAAAGGGCCAGCTTCCGTCCTTGGGACTGGCCGGCATCTACGACTACTTCGTGGCCAACGGCACAATGGCGGGCGTTCCGGTCGACCAAGGCCGCTGGACAGAGATCGCAACGCGTCTGCGCGATGCCCCCAACCTCACCGGGGCTCAGCGGCGCCTGGCCAAAGCCATCGCCATCCTCAACCTCGTCTCAACAACCGGCGTGCTTCGGGCATCGAAGCGGCTACTAGGCGAGTTGGAGCCTGATGCCAGCGACCTTCTCCCGAAGTTGGAAGCCGCCGGCGTGGTTACCTATCGCGATTTCTCCGACGAGTACCGCATCTGGCAGGGCACCGATGTCGATATCCATCAGCTCCTTTCCAGGGCTCGGAGGGAAACGCAAGACCGCTCGCTCGCCGAAATACTGTCGGACACCGACACGGCCAACCCCATGGTGGCCGCGAGGCACAGTGCCAAACACGACGTGCTGAGGGTTTTTGCCCGAAGGTACGTGGCCGGTGGAGAAACCGTCGAACCGCTCGACGCATTTTCCGACTACGATGGCGAGGCTCTGTTCGTGGTCGGTCCAGGTGGGCTGCCACACCTGGCGAAGTCATCCAAGGCATCTAAGCCCGTAGTGGCAGGATTAGCGGAAGACCTGACGGCGTTGGACGAGGCCGCGCGTGAACTAGTGGCTGTGAAGTCCGTAATGGAGCATCCGACGGTCGAAGAGGACTGGGTAGCACGACAGGAAGTCAGCGAGAGATTCGCCCAAGCCCAGATGCACGTTGACCGCGCGATCGTGGAGGCGTTTGGGACCGGTCGTTGCCGGTGGAAATTAGTGGACGCCTCGGGGGGTCGCGACCTGAAGAGCGGACGCGGAAGCGCGCCCATTTCCAACGCGTGTGACATCGCTTACGGGTCCACCCCGTCTGTGGGCAACGAAGTCCTCAATCGCACGACCGTGACCTCACAGGGAGCGAAGGCGCGCCGCATGCTTCTGGAAGGCATGATAGAGAGGGGCGACACTGGGCAATTGGGCTTGGCGGGCCACGGCCCGGATGTCGCGATGTACCGGGCTTTCCTCGCGAGAACCGGACTTCACAGGTTCGAGCCGCAGGAGTCCAGTTGGATCTTCGGCCCGCCGACCGACCAAACGCTCCAAGAGGCGTGGAGAGTGGTAGAGGAAGAGTTCCGCCGGGCGACCCGGCGTCGAGTCAATCTTCGGGACATCTACGCCTGCCTGCTGTCTCCCCCTGTGGGCATGAAGCGCGGCGTCCTACCGGTATTCGTGACTGCGGCACTGCTGGTTCGAGACGAGGACGTCGCCATCTACGAGCACGGGACGTTCATTCCGGTGCTCACGCCGGAGCTGTCTGAGCGAATGGTCCGGAACCCGGGACACTTCGAGGTCAAGCACTTTGCCAATACGACCGGCGCACGCCTCCAGGTCGTAGAGGCCATCGCCGAGCGAATGGGTGTGAGGCCAAGACTCGGCCGGGTCCGGGTCGCCAACGTTCTGGGCGTTGTCGGCCAATTGGTTGCTCGCGTTCAGCGTTTGGACAACTTCACACGCAGAACGGACAGCTTGAGCGAAGCGACGGTCAGGGCTAAAGAGGCTCTTTTCACCGCCGTGGAGCCAGACGAACTCCTGTTCGAGAGCTTGCCGCATGCGCTCACGATGCCCGCTGTCCCGCCGTCCGCGTCCAGCTACCCGGCGGCCGGCACCTACGCCGCCCGGCTCGTTGACGCTGTGGACGAGCTCGTCGGCTGTGCGGACAGGCTGCTTGAGCAGCTATTCCAAGATCTACTGCACGCGAGCGGTGAGACATCCCGCAAGGCGATTACCGGTTTCGCCAAGTCCCTCGAGGACGAGGTTCTCGATCCTGAGGTTCGGGCTTTCGTTCTCTCGCTCGCCAACGACACCCTGAGTGCCGACGCCGACTGGGTCGACACGATCGCGACTGTGGTTGCCGAGAAAGCACCGTCTGAATGGACCGATCGGGATCGCGCCCGGTTTCGGCACGTGCTGGGTCGCCGGGTGGAGGCGTTCCTAAGGCTCGTGGCCCTCCACGCCAACCAGAGTGCTGATGGTGGAGGGCCGTTCAAACCCTTCCGCGTGACGCTCACTCGTCCCGACGGCAGAGAGCACGTTGCGCTTGTCGGCGTCGACGATCGCGATCAGCAAATGGTCATCGATGTCCTTGACAGGGCCATGGGCCAGTTAGTAGCTACAGTGGGGTCGGAGAAGAGAGGGCTCTCGGCGCTCCTTGCGGTCATCGCCGAGCGGCTTCTCCCCTCCGAGGAAGTGGCGGATGACGATGCCGCGGTCCATCTCACCACAAACATTGTCCGGAATGCCTGACGCCACTCGGCACATCTGCGGTATCTCTGGAGGCAAGGATTCAAGTGCCCTTGCCGTGTACCTCAGGCATACCGTGCCCGCGATGGAGTACTTCTTTTGTGACACCGGGGCCGAGCTCCCCGAGACCTACGAGTACTTGACCCGGCTTCAGGTCATACTCGGCAAACCCATCACCCACCTCAACGCGACTCGCGGGTTCGACCACTGGTTCGAGGTGTTTCGCGGCACGCTGCCATCCCCACAGATGCGGTGGTGCACGAAGAACATGAAGATCAAGCCCATCGAGGAGTGGATCGGCGACGCCCCGGCGATCTCCTACGTCGCAATCCGCGCCGACGAGTCGAACCGCAAGGGGTACATCTCTACCAAGTCGAACATACAGTCCCGGTTCCCCTTTATCGAGGACGGCGTCGACCGCGAGGGGGTCATGCGGATTTTGGAGGACGCTGGGATTGGGCTTCCCAAGTATTACGAATGGAGGACGCGATCGGGGTGCTATTTCTGCTTCTATCAGCGTAAGGCCGAATGGATTGGGCTCGCTGAGCGTCACCCGGAACTGTTCGAGCGGGCCGTGGCGATCGAGCAGAAGGTGCTCC
Organism: Gemmatimonadota bacterium; assembly: GCA_028874905.1. Classification (GTDB taxonomy): domain Bacteria; phylum Gemmatimonadota; class Gemmatimonadetes; order Longimicrobiales; family Gaopeijiaceae; genus Bin94. The sequence goes on along the minus strand of JAPPGZ010000078.1, from coordinate 48,869 downwards.
AGGACGCCGGGGTGGCCGGTGATGCCGACTTCCGGGACCGAGCGATGCGCGGTCGCCAGTACACTTGGTCTGGGGGGGAGACTCTGACGGAATTGCGATCTCGTAAAGGCGAAATCCTCACCCGCCATCGGGACGCGATGCATGCGGCAGCGAAGAACCGGCGGGATTTGCCGCTTGTCGAAGTCTTGGGGGATGCCTTGGACGACGAAGACGACACAGTGCCCTGCGCAGTGTGTGCTCTATGAGTCGCACCAGCACTTTCGCAACATTGTGCCAGCACCCCTGCTCGACCTTGGTTGCGAGTCAGTGAGACACTTTAGCGTTCCGACCCCATTTAGGCCCGTGAATCACCGCTCGCCGCCTCTAGCCACTCTTCCTGTCACCCATTAGGCCGTATCGAAGTGGAGTCCGAATCACTTTTCTGGGAGTTGTTTCGCGCTGACACTGAGACCGGCGTCTCTGCCGTCATCGAGCGCTACTCCACCTTCCACGACCCGGCCAACTGGCGACCTTACGGTGAGATCGAGAGTAACTTCGGCGTAGTTGAGAACCAGCAGGCTTCGCCAATCCCGGCTCTAGTTGAGAAGGTCATAAACTCAATCGACGCGATTCTGACACGGCGCTGCCTTCAGGACGGTATCGATCCACGGTCTAGTGAGGCGCCTCGCTCCGTGGACGACGCCGTCGCGCGGTTTTTCCCTGATTCCGGAGACTGGGACCTACGAAGCTTCCGGAGCAAACAGGCCGAGAGCATTCAGATCATCGCAGATGGACCAAGGTTCGAGACCTCGCTCCTGATCTACGACGACGGGGAAGGGCAACATCCACACGACTTCAGTGACACTTTCCTCTCACTGCTTCGAGGCAACAAAAACGAGATTCATTTCGTGCAGGGCAAATACAACATGGGCGGAGCGGGCGCGATCGCTTTCTGCGGTCAGCAGCGTTACCAACTCATTGGCTCCCGAAGATGGGACGGTTCCGGGAATCTCGGTTTTACTCTGCTCCGGCGGCATCCCCTCACGGAGCTCGAAAAGACGACAAAGCGGAATACTTGGTACGAGTATTTCGCTCCTAATGGATGTGTCCCTTCCTTCTCGATTCAGGACTTGGATCTCGGGCTACGCAATCGCCGTTTTACCACCGGCACGATCATCAAGCTCTACTCATATGACCTCCCGAGCGGTTCACGCTCCGTCATCTCTAGGGACTTGAACCAGAGCCTCAATGAGTATCTCTTCAATCCCGCTCTTCCGTTCTTCACTATCGACCAGCCATCTCGTTACCCTGACGACAGGAACCTTCAACGTGACATCTATGGCCTAAAACGCAGGCTTGAGGAAGACTCGAGTAGGTACGTGGAAGATTCGTTCTCGCAGTCGCTCAGCGACAGTGAGATCGGCTCCGCTAAGGTCACGACGTATGTATTTCGGCCTCGTGTCGGTGATCGCAACGCAAAGGACACGAAGAGAACGATTCGCCGAGAGTTCTTCAAGAACAACATGACCGTGATCTTCTCGGTTAACGGACAAGTACACGGCCACTATACGTCTGAGTTCGTTTCTCGAACTCTCAAGTTTCAACTCCTCAAGGACTACGTCTTGGTCCATGTGGATTGCACGGATCTCGACATCGGTTTTCGCCAAGAGTTGTTCATGGCATCACGGGACCGGCTAAAGGACGGACGGGAGTCACGGGAGCTCCGAAAGCGCCTAGGCAAGCTCTTGAGAGACGGGCGATTAAAGGAGATCTACAAGGAGAGGAAGGCAAAGATATCAGTTGACGATACTGGCGCCGACGATCTTCTCCGCAACCTCACGACTAACCTTCCGTTCCGTAACGAGTTGATGCGGCTTTTCGACCACACCCTGAAGCTCAAGGGATCAGGCAAGGGTAACCGGAAGACGACACGTCCCAAGAAGCCTGCTTCGAAGAAGCGGGAACCACCGCCGTTCAGTCCTCAGCGGTTTCCCTCGTTCTTCCGGGCTGAGTTGTCAGACCGCGCCAATGGCATGCCGATGGTCCAACTTCCGTTCGGAAGCCAACGCACCATCAAGTTCTCGACCGATGTTGAGAATCAGTACTTCGATCGCATCAGTGATCTTGGCGAGCTGTCGGTCGGTCTGCTCCAATACGATGTTTCCGGCGGAGAAGGTGAGCGTCGTCCGCTGCCGAATCGTGTCGACCAACTGTTCAATCTCATCAAGTCGAGCCCGAATCGAGGAACGATACGCCTCGGCTTGAACCCAACGAACGATGTCCAGGTGGGAGACGCCATAACCATATCGGCGACGCTGACTGGTCCCGAAGGTGGATTCCAAGAGAACATTCTCGTCAAGATTGTCGATCCTGAACGACGGAAAAGACCTGCCCGTCAGGGCCACAAGGAATTGGACCCGCAACTGGGCCTCCCAAAGCTTGTCCGCATCTATAGGCACAACACCGTAGGAGACCTGACGTGGCAGGAATTGGAGAACCAAGGCGTTGACATGGATCACGCTACCATCGTTCACCCTGCGATTGATGGAGACATGTTGACCGTAATCTATGTCAATATGGATAGCAGAGTGTGGCTCAATCATCGTTCCGGCCTGAAGAGCCAAGAGGCGATCACCGTCGCCGAGAAGCGATACATGTCAGCTGTGTACTTTCACACCTTGTTCCTGTACGCTATCACGCAGAATCGAAAGTACCAACTACAACGTGACTCCACCGATGTCCCGGTAGCGGACTACATCAAGGATTTGTTGAGCAACCACTACGCGGAATTCCTGCTGACGTTCGAAATGGAACAGCTTATCACCGCCCTAGAAGACTAGAGCAACTCTCTTCTTTTGATGTAGCTGTGAATGTCGTTGCATGCCCCGAGTATTCTACGCCTCCCTTCTTGCTGCGTGAGGGCACCAAGCACCTTCGTTGCTGCCTCACTGTCCCGCCCCACATGGATAACTATCAGGCCTTCGCAATCCTTGCCAACGGCGTCCACGATGGGGTGAACGCTGACCACCCCAAACGTCCGCTCTAGTTCCGTATACGTCTTCTCGTCTAGTTCCGCTGGGCTATTGACTCCATTCAATGACGAATCCGTGAGAGATCGATCCCACCAAAGCTCCGACCTCCCCCGTCGGAAGCACCTTCCAAACAACTGATGCGTCAATGCAAATTTGTGGGGCGGCTCTGAAGCGCCGCCAACCGACACCGACAACTCTCGTACTAATGCCCTCTGCAGGCCAGGTCGCCAATTGGCAGCCATTCCGACCCAGACGTACTTCGGCAGGTACACCTCGATCATCCAGAGATCATACCCATTTGCCGAGAGATTCCCAAGATCGGAGAGCAAGTGCAATACTCTACGCAACACGTCTCGGTAGTTTGCACCCAGCCTCCAGACGACTCCCCGTTCCCGCACCCAGCCTACGAACGCATGCACCACGATGAACACAGAACACAGTACGACCCAGATCGAGGCCTCCCAGAACGCGGCGAGGGCCAAACCCACCGATGCGATGACCGCTGCTGGACGCCCCCAGATAAGCTCCGACCACTTCATCTCCGCTGACCGCCTAGCTCGGTAAACTCAAGAAACGCCCTAAGTCTAGCATACATCGTGTTAGCCCGTTTGGCCACGTTCTCTTTGCTGGCCCCCTCGCGGGCAAAAGCAAGATGGTAGGTCAGCATTTCTGGAGTTATCTGTTCCCTGACGTCGTCTTCCTCTTCCGAAATCCCCCTCTCTGCCTCCGTAGGCTCCACCAGTCTTGTTTGCAAATCTGCCAATATCTCTGCAACGTCTCGGCGCTCTCTCTCAAACGCCAAGAAGAACTCCATCAACTTGTCGGGCGGCACAGGAATCTCCTCATCGCCTAGCCTTAGCAGCACCAGAGCGAGGTCGACAAGACCCCATCGCGTTCTTATCGCTCCTGGCTGCACGCTCGCAACATCTCGGAGGGCGTCCAATAGCCTTAGCGTCCGCTTCGCATCGTTCCCGGTGGGATCGAAATGATCCATCTCATAAAGGCGATGGAGGTCGGCACCCCTAAGGCCCGTTGGCCCGGCGTGGCAGACGAGGGCTAGGAGAATGGCGGAGTGCTCGTCCTTGCCGAATCTCACGGCCCGCAGCCGTGTGAGTTCCCACAGTCCATGACTGGCGAGATGGTCGGCCACAAAATCTCGCAGTGGCCCCGACATTGCGTGGCGCCTCTCAGCCGCGTTCAATGGTTCGCCTCGTTGCAGTCTCAAGAAGAGCTCGCGGATTTCGTCGTCAGTTGCGTCTTCGATCTTTGATATGGTAATGTTCGTAAACTGCAAGCGATCTCTCGCCATATCAGAGAGATCAGACCATCGCTGACCGCTGAGGTCACCAAGCTCGGGAAACGGCTCAGTATTCCGCAATAAGGTGAATTCGTCCGAGACAAAGGCCCATATGGCAGTCAGCCGCTGCTTACCGTCGATCACGTCAAAGAGGTGTTTGCCTCCTTCAGGCAGCTTGCGTAAGAATATCTTGGGGATATCGAAGCCACGAATAATCGAATCGATGAGAAGGGCCTGCTGCCCTCGGGACCAAACGGCTCCCCGCTGATACTCAGCGTCAACGTTGATCCGGCTCCTGAAATCCGACAGCATACGCACACTCCACTCACTAGTCTGTCTACGCACGTAATCCTCCTCGGTCGAAGAGCTTGATTCTGCATCTCGACATTGCCAGAAGGGCAAATAGCCAACTAGCAAACCAATCTCCTTCGTCGGCAACGAAGCACATCACACCCGGCTCGTTTCTCGGTGGGTTCTGTGGGCAGCAAGAGGAATTCATGGGGCTAGCAAACGAAGCTCATCGAGTAGGTCATCAATCGAACCGAGTAGTCCCCCGATTTCTCTATCGGCATAGGTGGCATCTAGGAGTCTCCGGGGCAGAAAGAACCTCAATCGCTTTCTGTACCTCGCCACCAACCGATCCGAGAGTCCAGGGTCCACACAGAGGGCATACTTGAGCGGAATCCGAAGCGCCTCTCCCAGCCATTGCGTGTGCCGCTCCCGTACCAGCGTCTTGCAACCGACCATTCGCAGGTGGCTGGCCGGGAACCCGGGGTTGTGATAGTGTTCGCAACTTGGGAAGACGAAATCCGGCTTCCGCCCTCGCTCGGTGGTGCACTGATAGCTGTGAGGGATTCTGAGCTCCTCGAGAAGAAAACGGAAGTGATTCTCAAGGCTTTGGCCGCGGCGACTCCTCCGCCGTTGGGAGAAGCTCGTACAGATCTGCATCACCTTGTGGAAATCGTAGCGACCCTCCTTGACGGCCTCTTCGAGCGCCCGATCGCCCATTCTGCTTTCGATGGACATGAACAGCTCCGTCTCGGCTTCGAGCGCCATTTGTATGAACTCGTCGGGCTCAGACTGACGTTACGCCAAGGTCGGTGATGATCTTCTGGGCCGCGCCTGCCATCTCGTTCGTGTTCGGCATGACACCATAGGCGAACGATTGCCGGAAGAGCGGATGCGACCGAACTGCGGCAGCCGTGACTTCGGCTGGCGAAACAGAACCTTCGAGGGATCGCAGAAGCATGCGACAGGTATCGGCGTCGACGTTCCTCGAATCCACGAAGAGCCTCTTACCAAGTTCCTCTGGTTCGCGTCCGGCGAGTTGCTTGGCTAACGCGCGCTCAACCGCAGTGCCCTTGCGTGCGATCACGGCTATGAGGTGGGTGCTACTCGAATCCGGTCGGAAGAGAAGCATGAGGTCATCAACACGGGCGTGCGCCGCCACACCAAGGTTGGTGTAGTACATCCGCCACTCGGTGCGTTTGGGGTTGTCCCGCCGCGCGTCGTACAGCGTGTAGTTCTCCCGCACGACAACCGGCTCGCCGCCATCCGTCTTGTAGAACAGGAATTCCACATGGCCTCGAGTAGGGTCAGCTTCGAACCCCAGTTCCCGTCGAAGCACACCAGCGTTGAACTCGTGCTGGTTCGAAAGCCGCGGATTGATCTCGACCTCCGCCAGCCGTTTCATGAAGACGCGTACGCTCATGGGCCGGAATCCATTGTCAGTCCCCGGAGACCCGATCCCGGATCATACCCGGCAGCCGTTCAAGAACCCCATCGTCCCCCAACTCGCACTCCCAGACCTCGATGGCGCGCCAGCCGAGCTTGGCCAGCTCCCTGAGATTCCGCTGATCTCTCTCCCGGTTCCCGTTCAGCTTCGACTCCCAGAACTTGCGATTCGACTTCGGCATGTAGGCGAACGGGCAACCTTCATGTCGGTGCCAGAAGCACCCTCTGACTTCGACGACGGTGCGGTATTTCGGGAGCACGATGTCCGGCCGTCCCGGAAGGTCACGGCGGTGCAGTCGAAACCGGAAGCCCGAGCGATGCAGAAACCGGCGTACAATGACCTCCGGCTTCGTGTCTTTCCCCCGGATCGCCGCCATCATGGCGCTGCGGGTCCGGGAATCGACGATATCGGTCAATCAAACCGCCCTGAGACTGGGAACAGACTGAGTTGGTCCTGGTTCGACGCCCTCGATGCTACATGCGGGGCCATCGCACGCGCAATGGCATCGACCACCGGAACAGCCACTGCATTCCCGAACTGCTTGTACGCCTGGGTGTCGGATACCGGAATCTCGAACAGGCTCTGGCCAGGAGCGTCAAACCCCATCAGCCGGGCGCATTCCCGTGGCGTCAGTCGTCGGGGATTGGCCCCGTCCTGACGAATGAGGATCTCGGACCCGTCCTTGTAGTATCGAGCGGACAGAGTGCGGGCCGTGTCTTCCCGACCGACCAGGCCGAATCCGAATCCGTTCCCCCGCTCCCGGTGCTTTCGGGCGTATTCCTGGAGATACGACCAGAGGTGGTCGCTGAGCGTGTACTTCGCCGAGACAACTGCCGACTCCCCCGTGGTGTAGGGCGACTCGGCTTCCTCGGAGCCATCCTCGGGGTGAAGCACCGAATCGAGCCGGGGACCCTTTGTCGGATCCGGCAGATCGAGATCCTTCAAATCGAAGTCCGTGTCCTCCCGGAATCCGGCGATAAAGACACGCTGCCGATGCTGGGGCAAGAACGAACGGGCGTCGATCACCCGCGTGGTGACGTGGTATCCGAGCTCCTCTTCCAGCGTCCGGAGGATCACGTGCATGGTCCGGCCGCGATCGTGGTTCTGGAGGTGCTTCACGTTCTCCAGGAGGAACGCCGCGGGTTCGTGATCCCGCAGGATGCGGGCGATGTCGAAGAAGAGTGTCCCCTGCGTCTCGTCCGCGAATCCGTGCGGCCGACCAAGTGAGTTCTTCTTGGAGACACCGGCCAGCGAGAACGGCTGGCACGGGAACCCCGCAAGGAGCAGGTCATGTTGTGGGACGTCGGTGGTACGGACCTCCCGGATGTCGCCCGCAATCTGCTCCTCTGGCGGGAAGTTCGCCCGATAGGTCTGCCGGGAGAAACGGTCCCACTCGGAGGTATAGACGCATCGGCCACCGCGACGCTCGAAGCCCAACCGCATGCCGCCGATCCCGGCAAAGAGGTCGATGAAGGTGAAATGGCCGGGCCGGTAGCCATTGAGTTCACCAAGACCCGATTCTCGGACGAGTTGCTGAAGGACCATTGCCGTTGCCGTGGAGGGCGTCGTCTCACCACTTTCCCAGCGAATGACGGTGCGGCGAGTGCGCCCCAACCGACTCGCGAGTTCCTCCTGAGTAAGATCCAAGTGCTCTCTGTAGGAGCGCACCTCAGCCGGCTTGAGAGTGATCATGTCGCCCGTCCTTTCCTCATCTTCCGCAGCCCTGTCGGCAATGTGACAGAATGTCACATTGCGTTCCCAGAAGATAGCAGGTTGAGCGGTGTTGGGCAAGGGATACCCGTGTACGAGAATGCCACTACGTCTACGGTGGCACGCACCCACCGCCGAGAAGGTGCGGACCGACTTGGGCGGCTGTATTGAGACCCACAACACCCGTCGGCCTCACCGCCGCCGCGGGATGCCAGGGCGGACACCCTACAAGGCCTTCAACACCGGAACACCGCGGAAGCCGCGCGCTTGGAAGCCCTCGGCCAAAAAGCAGGTAAGGCGCCGCGTAGCACTGACCTCTGCGAGGCCGGGTGTCAGGTGATTGCCGTACTTGTACACTTCGTTCAGCGATTCGCAAGTCGGCTTCGTCCCTCTCACTGCGGCTCGTCCTCCTTACCTTTCGCGGTGGAGAGCGGCAGCCGAATCTCGTGAACCAGCGGTGCGTTGACATGCGCCGACAAGAACACGGCACCCCTCGACGATCCATCGGCAACCCAATCAGGATAGTCCAACAGCAGGTTTGACAAGCTCACCTCAATCGCCATCTTGGTATCCAAATCGAGGAATCCGAATCCCTTGAGGTTCAATACCCCAGCGCGACGACCAGCCCCGATGACGTCCTCACAAGGATGTGAAAACTGGAACCTGAAGTAGATCTCACTAGCCTTTTCCGTCGCGAAGTACTGCACCTCACCTCGGACCTCACCCACCAAGCCAAAGCCGTGCGCAACCAGCAATTCATCTATCGTCTCGCCTTGTCCATCCCGGACGACCTGAAAGATCTCACCATCGTCTAGATTGACCGTGACGCGGATCTCCTGTAGCAGGTCAGTCAGGTCCCGGAGCAGCTTCACCTCTCCCCTAGTACCGCGTGCCCTCATTTCATCAACCAATTCGGATGCCAAGCCCTCGTTGTAGTTTCGCCTCTCGTAGAAGTCTTTATCCTTCGTTATGAGATACACGTTCCCCTCATCTAGTAGGTCCAAGCAATGACCCCATATAACGCCATCTCGGAACTGTTCCTTGGATTTGGAAGGCGAATGCTTCTCTATGACTTTCAGCATCGACGCCCGGGACACGTCGAGGTTAAGGGACACCCGACGGGTCGGAACATCGAGATTAAGGATACGAGCAGCAACTGCGTCGCGGATGTCATCTTCAGAGGGTAAATCGAGAGTTCGCAGACTTCCCATTATTGGCAATAGCTGCCGGTAGTTGGTCTCAACTGCTTTTCTCTTGCCGAGCATTTGTTCAGTGAGCACGTACCTGACTTCAAGTTCCACTACTTCCGGTATTACCATGATAGCTTTACGTCGCTTGACAAAGTGTCGAACGGCGGCTCCGTTTTGGGATTGAAGTCCGACCTGCGATATCCACATGTTGGAATCCAAGACTATGAACATCTTCATCCCATTCTGTCTCCTCATCTCGTTGGCGTCGCCCGAAACGTCACCCTTTGTTGTGTAGACATTACACTCCGTGTGGCTGTGCTCACGGCCGGACCCCCCACCAACCCCTTCAGCTCCTCCTCAATCCCTCTCCACTCCTGTCCCAGATCCACCGAGCACACTCGCACCGGCTTCCCCATCAGCTCGAACCGATAGTCGAACCTACCATCCACCGCCGCATACAGTAGCCACCCCTCCGGTTCGGGCTCGCCCGCCTCTGCCCTCGCCGTCCAGTTCGTCACGTACGAGAAGATCTGGTAGAGGTTCCCCGCGTTCACCCGCTCCCCCTCCCATCTCCTGTCCAGCGGATTCTTGTAGAACTTGGTGTCCAGGATGATCGCACGCGTTGGCGACCGCAGCACGATGTCCGTCTGCATCCGGGGCAGGTGCCGCAGATCGGTCTCGCTAGCTTCCGCGCCGAACCAGTCGATCTTCGGCGCGCTCACCTTGTAGTCGGTCTCGCGCTCACAGAAGGTCCTCACGAACTGCTCAAAGAGCAGCCCCATCTGGTGCTCATCCTCACGGAAGTCGTTGAACTCAGCCGTCCCCTCCTCCTGATTCACCAGGAGATTCTCGTGGATGACGCGGCAAAGGTGCAGGAGGAAGCTGTAGAACCGATTGTTCCGGTGGACCCGGACGGTGCGGAACAGACTCGTGGTCAGAGGGACATCGGAGACCGCGTCCAGCTTTCGGTACAGGCGCTCGGTATGCCGTCGCAGGGCCGGGTCGACGGCGGCGACCATAGCCAGGCCGCGTAGCGTCGCCTTCAGGATCTGGTTCTGCGGCACATCATAGCTCAATTCGTCGAAGGCGCAGTGGGTCTTGCCGTTGAGGAGCAGGTTCCTTTTGATCGTGGTCGCGAAATCGAGCTTCCCCTTGAGCCCCCTGACGTCCTCGTGGACGACGAGGTAGTCGCGATCGAGGCCGCGCGAAACAAGCCGCGACACGCCATCGTTCAGCACCTTGGCGAACAGGTCGACCAGCCCCCCGAACTGCTCGGATCCGACATCGACCGTTTCCCCTTCCCTCACATGGTCCCACGCGTAACAGAGGAGATAGTAGATGTTGCGGACCGGGATCTTCACGCCAGCAGCACTCGGATTTGCTCCTCAACGTGCTCGGGGCGGTCGAACCAGTATTCCCGTAGCAGGGGCTCAATCTCCCGCCGGACGATCGCTTCGTACCAGGAATCATCGAGTCCCTCGTCGTCGTCGCCCGGGCAGAAGAAGCTGTGTCCGATCTCGAAGCCCGGCCCGAGGTTCTTGCGGTCGGCGCGGATTCGCTCGTTCAGCGCCGACAGCCGGTCGACAATCTTGTTGACCAGATCCTCGTCCACTTCATGCTTGTGGAGGAAATCGCTGAATTGATCGGTCGCGAAGGCAGGTAGCAGGCGGGTGAACGCGAACCGGCGCCGTAGCGCGTAGTCCACCATCGCCAATGACCGGTCGGCCGTGTTCATCATCCCGAGGAGATAGAGGTTCGGGGGAACGTGGAATGGGTCGGCGCTAGGAGAATACGTAAGCGGGACGGCGTATTCGGCACCCCGCTTGTCGGCCTCGATGAGCATCATCAGCTCACCGAAGATCTTGCTGAGATTCCCGCGGTTGACCTCGTCGATGATGAAAACGTACCGGTCTTTGGGATTCGCCGCAGCCTCCCGGCAGAACGTATGGAACACTCCGTCGCGCAGCTCGAATCCGCCATCGTCCGTCGGCCTGTACCCCTGGATGAAATCCTCGTACGCGTAGCTCTGGTGGAACTGGATCATCCGCACCCTCTCGGGAGCCTTGTATCCAATGACCCGGTAGGCCAGTCGCTTGGCGATGAAGGTCTTCCCCACCCCGGGAGGGCCCTCGAGGACGACGTTCTTCTTGCGTTCGAGGGCCTCGATGATGTGGTCGAAATCAGCTTCGGAAAGGAAGAGATCCTTCAGGGCTTCCTTGCGAGTGTACGGTTGGTCGGGCGGTTGAGGAGGCGGGAGTGGGTCCGCCCCTTCCTCCATGAGTTGGAAGGCGAAATGAAGCCACTGCTTGCTGTAACTGAAGTCGGTGAGGGTCTTGGTGGTCATGGCACGCTCCTTCGAAAACCGCCAACGACCCACCTTGTCCCACTTAACGCCCCGTGTATGTCGGAATTCGGGACGGCTCTCGTCAAACTCGTAGTCGGATTCGATTACCCCGTAGCCCAACAACAACGTGCGCCCCTGCTTGACGAGCACATAGTCCCCGCGCCGCATCTCGTGGGCGAACTGATAGCATGCGAGCGAGTCATTGAGCGGATTCGGCTTGTCGAGGATGTCACGGAGTTCTTCGTGGATGCCTGCCCTATTGTCGAACTCACGGAGATCTCCTAGTTGGTCCCATCCGATCGCGATGATCCCCTTCTCCCGAAACTCATCCCAGTATCGCGCGCCGGCACCCGCCGCGAACGCCCACACGCGAGCCTTCCCGAACTTCTCCTGGTACCATTTTGCGGCCTCTTCCTGAGACGGCAGATCGGCTTCACCGTCCCCTTCTTCCGAACCTGGCCGCCAGACCTTCAGATAGGGTGGGTCGTGGAAATCGAAGTCCTCCGAGGCACCCTTTTCTTTGAGCGTCTCGCGGACGACAAGCAGCTGCCGATCGACGGTGATTCTGTCGTTGTAGTCGAACTGGTTCGGATCTTCCCCGAACTCCTTCGTGAACTCGCGCAGGATGATCCTCTTCTGAGACGCCGTTGCGTACGGCTCGAAGTGATCGGGGAAGAGAAGATACAACAGCATGTGCCGCAGCTGGCGGGTGCGGGTCTCGTCCTGTTCCTTCAGCCACTCCGCGAGATTCCATGGATCCGAAAGCAGGGCTTCGCGTTGCGGCTTCGACAACGCCGTCCACGCCCTCATCGCGAGGATGAAGAAGAGGAATTCCCTCCACCGATGCGTGTTGAAGGCCGTGCCGGGATTGCCGACGCCGTCCTGGAGTGCCACATCGAGCTCAAACGGGGCATCGGGAAGTGGGTCACGCGACCACTCCCAGACCTGGCGAATCTGCCGGCGTTTGGTCCCCGGCTGCATCGACGCTCGAGTGCAGAACAGGTACATCACCCAGAACATCTCCGCCGCCAATTGCTTGGCGCTGGCGGGCGACCCGGCCAATTGGTTCTTCAGCTTCTGGAAGAAACCGCCCTCGCCGTAATCCAGATTCTCTGCGTAGTCGCGCACCAGGTAGTCGACATTGTCCGACGTCCAGAGCGACTTCTCGGTGAATACGGATCCGCCGTCCAGAAGGCAGCGATCGCGCCAGAGTCGGGCTGCGCGGAGTACGGGGTGGCCGGGTGATGGTTTGGGCATTTGTTTCGCTTCTGTGATTTTGCGGCTAAGGTGCCGTGCCCGTGGGTGGATACACGGTCCTGACTAAGTCATAAAGTTCCTCTTCCACCCCACCACACTGACTACAGCCTCGCAAACTAGAGCAGGAGTCCGACCGGGACTAGCAGCTGGCGGTCAGCGAGACGGCGAAACGGGCGCTGCGGTCGCGGGCCCGGGCCGCGTGCGATTTCGAGGAGCTGTCGGTGGACATCCTGCCCAACCGCATCCTGCGCACATCGCTCCGCAGCCTGCTGAGCCCCCGGATCCCGCTGGACAGGTCCATCCGCGGCGAGGTGCGCTCCGCGTACCGGAGGCTCGACGGCGTGTCGCGCGTCCGGCTGAAGAGGAACACCTTCGGCCAGGTCCAGCTCGGAGGCCAGCGCCGGGTCTACCATCACCTGCTCTCGGTGTGCTGGCTCCTCCACCGGAGCGCGATGGTCGACGAGAAGACCGGCCACACCGCCTTCCGCGACTTCCGCCGCGACAAGGCCACCATGTGGAGGCTCTTCGAGGACTTCGTCACGGGATTCTACGAGCGCGAGCAGCGAGTCTACGTGGTCAATCCGGGAGGCCGCCGCCGGATCGCCTGGACGGGCGCCGACGCCACGGACGCCGCCAATCGCGCACGGATCCCCGTCATGGAAGCGGACGTCATCCTCGAATCACCAGAGCGCCGCATCATCCTGGACACGAAGTTCTACCTGGACGCGCTCGCCCGCGGACGCGGCTCCGGCACCGGCAAGCTGCACTCGGGCAACCTCTACCAACTGCTCGCGTACCTGCGGAACCGCCAGGCCAACCGGCCGGACGGGGCGAAGCACGAGGGATCCTGCTGTATCCGCAGGTGGGCGAGGAGGCGCTGAGGGCCGAGGTGTGGCTCGAGGGATTCCGGATTCAGGCCCGGACGGTCGATCTGGGTCGGGACTGGCGGCTGATTCATGAGGAGATGTTGGGGGTGATTGGGGGGTGACTAGCTCCCTGGTCCCAAATCACTATGGAACCGCCCCAGGTCTGGTGCGAGCCTTATCGGCGGGGCATTCCACCCGGCTCCACGGCGGATCCGAGACCGCCGACCCCCCACGGCCTCCCCGACTATGAGGACGCGGTGTTCCGAAGACACGACCAGTCCTACAAGCTGCTGTTCTCCATCCCCTTGGCCGTCGACCAGCTGATCCGGCACTTCCTCGATGCCGCCCTGGCCGACGAACTCGATTTCAAGCGGGTCGAAATCCTTGCGACCGAACAGATCAAGGCCGGGCTAGTCCGCTCCCAAGCCGATCTCATCTGGAAGATCCGCTTCCGGGGAAGCCACCGACATCTGCTCCTCGCGATCGAGTTCCAATCGGCCGTCAACCGGTACATGGCGGTGCGCGTCCACCACTACGTCGTAGCCGCTTACCACGCCATGACCGCAACCGGGCCGGATCGGCGAGAGCTGGCCCCCGGCGGGCGGCTGCCGCCCACACTCGCGGTGACCATCTACAACGGTCGGTCCCGCTGGACAGCTGCACAGGACATCACCGAGCTGATCGAGCCAGTGCGCGGGTGGCTCGTCAAGCGCCAACCGAGGCTGCGCCACGAGGTCCTTGACCTGCGCGAGCGGGCGCGCCAACCTCTACCAAAGGCGAACGTGGTGTCATGGATTGCGAGCCTGGAGTTGGACCCCTCGCCCGACAACGTGTCGCACGTCGTTCAGCGGGTGCTGGAGCGATATCCCGGAGCAGAGCACGCGAGACTGCGCGAGGCGTTCCGGGAATGGGTGCTGGGAGCGGCCGAGTCGTGGGGGATCGAAGAAGAGGTGCTGGGAGAGGTGAAGTCGCTGAAGGAGGCGGAGATGATTTATGCGGGGGTGGAGGAACTGAAGGAGCAATACCGCGAGAGAAGGAAGCGTGCGCGTATGGAGGGGCGCGCGGAGGGCCGCACCGAAGGCCGTGCCACAATGGTCTGCCGGCAGGCGAGGCTCAAGTTCGGGCCGGAGACGGCCGAGCGTCTCTTGCAGTTGCTGGACGGAATCGCCGATCCGGAGCGCATCGCCCGCATCGGCGAGCGGATCATCGAATGCGAGACGGGTGCGGAACTGCTGGAGAGTGCTCGGAAGAGCTGAGCGAGTTGACTAACCCATTGGTCGTGTCAACCGGGGTTTCCCACCCGCCATGACCAACCACCTACTCGACGGACTCCTACCAGGCGGAACGTCCCCAGTCTTCACACAGGACACGATACCGGACGCCCTCCAGACCGAGCACACCCTCGCGTCCGGACACTGGGCAGTGGTGCACGTGCTTGAGGGCAGCCTGCGATTCGTGAACCTCGAGACCGGCGATGAGCAGTTGATCTCGGCACCGAACCGCGTCACGATCCGGCCGGGCCTGCCTCACAGGGTCGCCCTTGAGGGCCCGTTGCGCTGCAGGATCGACTTCTACCGGGAGCCGTAGGCGAACACGCCTTCCAGCTGATCCAGGCAACCGATCCAGCCGCCGCGAGGGCCTTCGGTATCCCTGGCCGTGGGGAATCCCTCGTGGGTGATGACCACCCGCGTCGACTCACCTTCGCGCAGGAATTCGACTGTCACCAGGGTCTCGCCCACCCAGTCGTCCGCGCCTTCCACGTCCCAGGTGTAGACCAGCCGTCGCGGGGCTGTGACCTCCTGGTACACTCCGAATACATGGTAGAGTCTTCCGTCTGCCCCCTCCATGCGCAGGCTGAACGCTCCGCCCTCCACGAGATCGAGTTGCACGTCGAGTATCCTCCCGCCGGGCGGGCCGTGCCATCGCGGGATCAGATCCGGGTGGGTCCAGGCGCGGAACACCGCCTCCGGGTCAGCCGGAATCACTCTCGAGACTCGCAGGGTTCCTTCGGGGTCGCTCGTCATTCGGTATCTCCATTCGGGGTGCTGCATCTGACCCTCCGGGCGGCGCCCGGGGCCGCTTCCGGCTCGAAAAGGCGCGCAAGGGCAGCGAGCTGGACCTCCCAGAACGTCCGGTAAGTCCCCACCCAGTCCGCGGCCTCACTCATCGGACGGGCGTCGAGTTCACAACGGGTCGTGCGCCCTTCCCGAGTCCGATCCACGAGGCCCGCGCGCTCAAGCACACGCAGGTGTTTGGAAATCGCCGGACGCGAGATGTCGAACGGCGCCGCCAGTTCACCGACCGTGGCCTCTCCATCGGCGAGCCGCGCAAGGATCGCCCGGCGCGTGGGGTCGGCCAGCGCGTGAAAGGTCGCATCCAGTCGAGAAGAAAACGTAACCATATGGTTACCAATATAACGGCGGAACCGGTGGCGTCAAGCGACGGCCTCGACGCACGACGACGGGGCTTCGGTTCCTGCGGCGGCGGCAAGCCAACCTCCCCACTTGACTCCGATGTCATACCATAGTATGACTACAGTATGAAAACCACCATTTCACTTCCCGACGCGGTGTTCGCCTCGGCTGATTCCCTTGCGAAGCGATTGAAGGTCTCGCGAAGCGCACTCTACGCGACCGCCGTCGCGGAGTACGTAGCGAAGCACCGCGACGCCGACGTTACCGCAAGGCTGAATTCCGTCTATGCCGATTCGCCCAGCGGGATCGATCCAGACATGCGCCGCGCACAGGCTCGCTCGGTAGCCGAAGATTGGTAGTCGCACGCCGGGAAGTATGGTGGGCGGACCTGGACGAGCCGCGCGAATCCGAACCCGGCTTTCGGCGCCCCGTCCTCATCGTCCAGGCAGACGCATTCAACCGAAGCAGGCTCAGAACCGTAATTGGCGTGGCCCTTTCGTCGAATACGCCGCTCCTCGACGCTCCGGGCAACGTGCTCCTTCAGGCGGCAAGCACCGGCCTCCCCAGGGACTCGGTTGCGAATGTCACCCAGCTGCTGACGATTGACGAAGACTACCTCACCGACCGGGCCGGACAGGTCTCCCGGAGACTCATGGGGCGCGTCGAGAGCGGGCTGAGACTGGTGCTGGCGCTTTAGAAGCACGCGATGGGTTCGTCGGTCCACCCCGCTCTCAGATAAGGGAAACGACCCCCAGGCGTGGGTAGGTTCCCTCATGAATTGCAGGGCTTTCCCGCTTATTGACGGGACAATCGTTGTCGATGCTAGGTGTGCCCGGATCGGAACCCGCCGGTCTCGGCCGACTGAGGAGGGCCGGCCGCCGAGGATTCGGCCCGAGAAAGAAGGAGGCACACCATGTCCGCACGCACCATGCCCGCAATCGTCCTTGCGTTCGCCCTTGCCGCGGCCTGTGGCGAGGACCCGATCGCACCAGGCTATCGGCCCCCGGATGAGCCCGCCCGGGAGCTCACGCAGGACGAGGCCGTGTCACTATTCCGCGGAATCACCCGGCTGTCGCTCAACGACGAAGCCAACCCCATCCATCCCGGCAGTGTCATGATCCAGTGTCCGCAGGGGGGACAGGTGGAAGTGATAGAAACCATCGATGAGTTTCAGGCAGAAGCCGACGATGAAGGGGCGGACATAAGCCTCACGATCGTGCCGACCGCGTGCCGGATGAAGTACCAGGGCTACACGTTCCTGGTGGACGGCGATCCGGACCTCCGCTCCCACCTGCACGTCGAGACCGCGACGCCCGAGTTCACGGAGGTCGTCAGGATCCAGGGCTCGATCATCGGTGCCCTCGGCTGGCAACTGAACCTGCGCTCAGGTCGCTGTCGGATCGACGGCTCGGTAGAGGCGACGGCAAATGTTTTTCCCGATCCGGACAATCCGGCAACGGGCTTCTTCCGCGGGTCGGTGTGCGGCCACGAGGTGAAGATCGACATGTCGGAATCGCTGATGCCGCTGAACTTCCCGATCTGAAGGGACAGCCTGGGAGAACGTCCTGGGGGCTGGGGCCCTTGCCCCGGCCCCCGCGGCAAAAAGGAGGCACCCATGTTCGAGCACTTCCTGCCCTTCATCGTGACAGCCGTGCTCGGCTTCATGGTGCAGCCGCCGATCACCGAAGTCGGGCTCCACGGAGGGCCATACTGGCCCGACACGTCCGATAACGAAATGCACATGACGGTAGGAGCCACCGCCCATACCCCCCTTGGGGACCGATTCGGCATCCAGCTGGGCGCCGGATACACGAAACGAGGACGCTCGTGGTCGTGCTGGAAGGTTTTCTGTGAATTCGTCGGCATGTCGTTGCTCGGCCAGGTACGGTTCCCGCTGGACGACAGCGTTGATCTGCGGGCCGTGCTCGGGCCTTCCTATGGAGTGGAGGTCTGGTGCCGCCGCGAGAGCCGCACGCAAGGAACGGCAGAGGGGTGCTCCAGCCCGGTAGCAAGATCCGAGGTACCGCTCGTCGCCGGCATCGGCGTGGCGATCCAGGCGTCCCGGCGCGTCGGCATGACTGTCGACTACCGCTACGGTTTCGACCTGCGGGAGTGGGGCTCCTGGGACTGGCTGGACCGAAGTGAGGGCATCTTCGAATCGTCGCTGACCGCGGGCATCACCTACCGGATTGCGCATTAGCCTGACCGCCTGGGCGGGCTCCCACCTCGAGCGCGTCATTGGCATGCGCGAGGGGCGCGCCACGCGTGTCTACCGGAGTTGACTTGCCCCTCTCGAACGCGTGTCCAGGGTGCCCGAAGTCCAACGAATGTTCGATCCGGCCACTCAGGAGTCATCCGGCGGAGCGTTCAGCCATTCTGACCAGGCATGGGGATCCGCTCCGAAGTCCTCACCGCTCACGATCTTCAAGAGATCAACCGCAGGTTCTCGCGTTTCCTCGTGCTTAGCGCCAACGTACGCCAGCAGAAGGTCCGGCGCTTCTTTAAGAAGGCGCCGACCGAATTCCTGCTCGATCTGTGTCGTGGCCAAGACCTTCATAACCGTCGGGGAAGCGAAGAGGTTTGTACCGTCGAGCAACGCCGCAAGAGGTTCCTCGGCCGGTTCCCAACGGATCGGACGGGCTCTATCGGCCTGCACGAACCCCCTGAGCACGGCTTCGGCCGCACTCTGAACACGTCCATCGGGATCGGTCAAAGTCGCCATCAGGTCGTGCCACGCAGTGTCGTGTCCGCTGAAGTTGGCGAGGACACTTGCTGCCGTGGCCCGGGAGGACCATGACAGGTCCCTGGAGAGAACTTCACGAGCGAGGAGATGATCCTCGTCACCATCCAAGACCTCGATCATCGCCCAAGTGGGATCGAATGCCGTCGCGTCGATGCCGTAAGGCTCAAGGCGTTTCCGTATACCCTCACGATCGTGCCGAGAGTGGAACATCTCCGTAGCCAGGGCCAGTGTCCCAAAGTCCTCCTCCGTCACGGACTTTAGAGCCTCCCAAGGCGCCGGCAGATTGATTGTCTCGCTTCCGGCTGTTCGGAACCTGACCCGCACACTGTCTTCTACGCCGACGATGACCGTGTAGAGTTCGGCATCTCCAGACATGATGAGTTCCGGGGAATCAGCGTCGAAGTGGCCGAAGACAGCGGCATCGGCGAAGCCGAGCTCACTTTTCATGGTGACCGCGCAGGCGGCTAGCGGTTTGTCAGGAGCGAGCCGCCGGATGGCCTCCAGGAGTTCCTGTGCATCCCAACGCTCCAGCCCGATGAACTCGACAGGCCCCGCCTGTCCTTCAAGTACTTGGCCGACGCCATGTGCCGGTGTTCCAGCGACGAGAATCGCCATCCATAGGAATGATCGCAGGTTCGCCATTGTTGCCCCTTCGATTGGGGAGTTTGCTGGTGGCCGCCTAAGGGGGCCCGGATCGCGATACGGTCGTGGACCGCTCGATCACAGAGGCTATTCGTTCGCGGTCCGTTGACATGGACTACGACTCGCCAAGGCATCCGAGTTTCAAGGGATCTGCGCGAATCGCGCAGTTGAGTGCCCGAGTCTGTCTCGGTCGTTTCGGGACACGTCGAGAACGGGCTAGGACTGGTACTGGCGCTTCAGCTTGACTGACGCCCTGAGGTCGGCACTCGACGTCGGGCTGGACCGCCCGGCAGATCCTCGGTCGTCAGCCCATCCAGCCATTCGCGCGCCCGGTGGTCGGCGCGACTCTTTTCGGTGACCTCGCACTTGGCACACAGACGACGGCCCCAGACCATTCCGACCGCCCCGCCTTCCCCCCTTCAGCCCTGCACGATGCCGAACAAGCCGAACCGGCACACGAAGCCACGGCACGACGCCGCCTACAAGAGCTTCTTCTCGCGACAAAGCGCCGTAACAGATACCCTGCGCTTGGCCGCTAGGGACCTCTCACGTCACCTCGACTTCGCCACGCTGGAACGTCTGCCGGCCAGTTTCGTCACCGAACGCCTGGGCCAGCGACACGCCGACATGCTCTGGAAGGCCCTCACGGTCGAGGGCAGCTGGCTCTACCTGTTCGTGCTGCTCGAGTTCCAGTCTACCGTCGATCGCCGCATGGCGCTGCGAATGATGGAATACACCGTCCGTATTCTGCGGGGACTCGACAAGGACGATCTCGGCCCCGCCGGTGTATTCCCTCCCGTTCTCCCTGTCGTCATCTATAACGGTGAGCGAAGGTGGACGGCGGCAACGGATGTCCGCGACCTGTTCGCACCTGTCCCGGACGAGCTTCTTGGATACCTGCCACAGCACCGATATCTTCTCATCGAGGTGCAGTCGATCCGTGCCTCCGAACAGCCATCAGACAACGTGCTCTCGCTGATCGCGAGTTTCGAACAGGCGCGCTCACTGGAGCGGTTCGAGGAGGTGTTGGTTGAGGCGGCGGACTGGCTGGAGAACGCGACCGACCGGGAACTCGCGAAGCTGATCAAGGCCTGGGTTGCCCTGGTGCTGGTGCAGCGGCTCGGCAGGGAGGGCATCGCGCTAAACGAAAGGCTCTGGGAAGAGGAGGGGACAAAGATGACAACGTTGATCGAGCGAGCGCGGAAATGGGGCAAGGAGCGGGATCAGCAATGCCTGGAGAAGGGCATCAGGCGAGGGCGCCTGGAAGGCGAACGTGAGCTGGTTCTCCGGATGACGGCTCGCAGGTTCGGCCCGGAGGCGACCGATGACCTTGCCCCGGTTCTCGCCGGGGTTTCCGATTCGGATCGCGTCGCGGCGATCGCCGCCAGGGTGTTCGAGTGCGAGACTGCCGACGAACTGATCGAGTGGGCTCGGGAGAGCTGAGCGAAGTTGACTAAGTCCCTTAGTCATGTCAACCGGAGTTTCCATCCTGTAAACCGTAGTTGACACTCCGTCCCAACGAGCCCCCTACCCCCATCCCCTGCCCAATCCCCTCCAGCCGCCTCGCCACATCCCGGCTCCGCAGGTTGCTCACGTACACCTTGTCGGCGCCGATCGCGCGCAGACCGCGGACTGAACGCAGACAGATCTCCTCGGCCGTGGCCCCGCCCTCGAACTCGCGCGTGATCTCGCGCGCCGGCACCGGAAAGTACCGCCCCAGGTAGTCCAGCGTCCGCGCGTTCGCGCTGTGGTAGTGGAAGACCCCGTAGACGACCGGCAGATCGACGCCGAGCCGTGCCAACTCCGACCGGAAGCGCTCGACGCAGCCCAGGGAGTGGTGCGACACAATCTGGGTGAGGACGAAGTCGGCGGTGTAGTCTTTGGCGGCGACGAAGCGCGCCTGCCGGACGGGATCCCGGTGCGGGTTCGCCCACCCGCCGAGCGGCAGACCGGGCTGATCGGCGCGCAGGATGCGGCGGAGATCCTTCCCGTGCGGCACGCATCGCTCGGGACCGACGGCATGGTCCCCCCCGACCACCGCCACCGCCGCCACCCCCAGCCCCGAAGCCCGCCGCGCGAACATCCGGCAGTACTCGAGCGGATGCTTGCAGGTCAGAAAGGGCACCACCGCGCCCAGGTCGGCGCTCCCGCCCAGGTTCGCGGCCAGGTGCCCCAGGCTCTCCTCTTCGTGGTCTCCCGCGGCATCGTCAGTGAGAAGGATGAAGGTGTCCTGCCGCGCGAGGCGCTGGACCGCGTGGTGCATGTCGATCCAGACGCTCATGCTGCGCGTGGTGCCCATGCCGAGCCGGGGCGGGCGCAGCTCGACCGCGAGCAGGGGGTCTGGCTGAGCGAGGCGCTGAAGCAGCGGGCTAGGGGCGCCGTCGGCCGGCGGCGAAGCGGGCGGCTGGGCCGGCGACTTCACGACGCCGTCCCGACCAGCGGCGCCAGCTCCTCGAGGGCCACGGGCAGCTCACCCGTCAGCACCTCGGCCCCGTCCTCGCCGATCAGCACATCGTCTTCGATGCGGATGCCGATCCCTTCCAGCTCGGGCACCCGGTCGCAACTGCCGGGCGGGAAGTACAGCCCGGGTTCGACGGTGAACACCATGCCGGGCTCGAGTTCGATCGGGACGTCCGCGACGGGGACGCCGGTGCCGCCCGCGCTCGGACCGCCCACGCCCGGCCCGGCCCGACCGGCGCCGTGCGCCTGCCGATACGGCCCCGCATCATGCGTATCCAGCCCGAGCCAGTGCGACGTCTTGTGCGGGAAAAACGCCCGGTGCGCGCCACCTTCCAGCACCTCGTCGGCCGTCCCCTCCACCACCCCCATCCCCACCAGCCCCACCGCGATCGCGCGGCTGGCCGCCTCGTGCACGTCCTCCAGGGTCCCACCCGGCCGACACGCCGCCACCGCCGCGCGGTGCGCTCCCCGCACGACCTCGTACGCTTCCCGCCGCGCCCCCTCCAGCCGCCCCGACGCGGGCACGGTGCGCGTGATGTCGGCGGCGTAGTAGTCGAACTCGGCGCCCGCGTCCATCAGCACCAGGTCGCCGCCCCCGATGCGGGCGCGGTTGGCGGAATAGTGCAGCGTGCACGCGTTCGCCCCCGCGGCCACGATCGTCGCGAAGGCCGGCCCGCCCGCGCCCCGGCTGCGGAATCCCGCCTCCAGCGCGGCCTCCACCTCCCACTCCCCCGCCCCGGGCCGCACACGCGCGAGCGCCTCGCGAAACGCGGCCACCGAGATCCGCGCGGCCTCCCGCAGCCGCGCAATTTCGGCTGCGTCCTTCCGCACCCGCATCGCGTCCAGGACCGCCCCCGGATCGACCACCATGTGTGCGCCCGCACCCTTCCTCGCCCGCCGCGCCCGCCCGGCGCGCAGAGCCTCGCGCACCACCTCGTCGCACATCGCGGACGCGCCCAGGCGGTAGTGGATCCGGTCTCCATCGGCCAGCAGCGCCGGTCCGCGCTCCCGGAAGTCCTTCATGGGGAAGACCGCGTCCGCGCCGAAGCGGGCCTTCACCTCTCCCGGGTCCAGACGGGGGCCCGTCCATCGCTCCCGTTCGGCGTCCCGCGCAGGCACGAAGAGCACGAAGCGGTCCTTTGCGGCGTGTCCTCTCAGCACGGCGATGCTGCCCCATTCCTCCCACCCCGTGAGATAGAGCATCTCCGAGTCGGGGCGGTAGCGGTACTCAGAATCGCCGCTCTTGTACCTCAATGCGGAAGCGGGCAAGAGCATGGATCCATCCGCCATGCGTGAGAGCGCGGTCTTGCGGCGCTCGGGGTATGGTAGTGGCGGAAGGTCGGTCAACGGCGTCCGGACTCCGCTCCGGCGCGTCTCAGGGGCGGGTTCTGGATGAGGAAGTGCTCGAACCAGCTCCGGATGCGTTCCAGGCGGTCCACGAGCAGCCAGGGCTCGCCGGTTCGCGAGAGGCCGTGGGACGACCGGGGGTAGCGGACCAGTTCCGCGGGCACACCCAGCTTCCTGAGCGACATGAACCATTGCTCGCCGTCGCCGATCGGGGTGCGGTAGTCCTGCTCGCTGTGGATGATCAGCGTCGGTGCGGTGACGTTCTCCACGTACGAGATGGGCGACAGGCGGCGGTAGAGGTCGCGCTGCTCCCATGGCGGGCCGTAGAACTCGTACTCGGTCAGGCCCTGCGCGTCGGAGGTGCCCCACCAGCTCTCCCAGTTGGTGATCGAACGCGAGGTGACGGCGGCGTGGAAGCGTTCGGTGGTCGCGGTGAGCCAGTTCGTCATGAAGCCGCCGTAGCTTCCGCCCGAAACGCCGAGCCGGTTGGCGTCGATCTCGGGGTATTCGGCGAGCGCCGTCTCGACCCCGGCCAGGTAGTCCTCGCGGTCCACGATGCCCCACTCGCCGCGCGTCGCGTACTGGAAGTCGTGCCCGTATCCGGACGATCCGCGCGGGTTGGTGTAGAGGACGAAGAATCCTGCCGCCGACAGCACGTGGAAGGTCGGGAAGAATGTGTTCCCGTAGGCTGAATGCGGTCCGCCGTGGATCTTGAGCACCATGGGGAAGGAGCCGCCCTCGCGGAAGTTGACGGGGCGGACCATCCAGCCCTGGATCACGGTGCCGTCCTCGGCGGTCCAGGTCAGTTCCTCGGCGGGCATCAGCGACACGTCCGAGAGCCAGCCGTCGTTGAAGCGCGTGACCTTCTGCTCGCTGGAGCCATCTCCGGGGCCGACGTAGAGTTCGGTCGGTGTGACCGCGTCGGTTGCCGTGAAGGCCATGACGTCGCCCGCATCGGAGAAGGAGAAGGAGGACAGCCGGCGGGCGCCGCGGGTGACCTGCTGGACGCGGCCCGCGGCTGGGGGTGCGGCTGCGGCGGCCGTTGCGGCGGCGGAAGCCCGGAAGAGGTGGCTGTCCCCGGCGATTCCGGCAGAGAAGAGAACGTTGGCGCCGTCGGCCGACCACATGGGGGCGCCGGGGCGACGATCCCAGTCGGCGGTCAGGTTGGCGGGCTCGCCGCGGAAGTGTCCATCGGGGCCGATTTCGGCGACCAGCAGGTCCGTCTGGCTCCCGCGGGCGGGGGTCGACAGAAAGGCCACGCGGCGGCCGTCGGGCGAGATCGCCGGCGCACTCTCGGTTCCCGGGTTGGAGGTTAGACGCCGGACGGTGCCCACGCTCACGTCCACGGCCCAGATGTCGCCGGTGTTCTCGCTGTCGAGTTCGTCGTCCTGGCGTTCGTCGCCGGTGAAGAAGATGACCCGGCCGTCCTCGGACCAGACCGGGCCGCCGACGTCGAAGGAGACTTGCGTGAGCTGGGCGGGCGTGCCGCCGTTCGAGTCGACCACCATGAGCTGCCGCTTCTCGCGCGTCAGGTAGTGCGGCTGGAAGTCGAGGAGGCCGTCGCGCTTGTAACGGATCGAGGTAATGACGCGGCCGTCGAAGCGGTCGGAGTCCAGAGTCCGGGAGACCGCGTCGGGGGCAATCCAGCCCTCGCGGCCGGCTGCCCCGTTTTGTACCTGGTCTTCCGGGTCGCCCGACTCCGGGTCGGGGGCCTTCACGTAGGCGATGGACGCGCCATCGGGGGACCATACGGGCGGCCCCTCGACGCCCTCGATGTGGAAGGCTTCGCCTCCCGGGCCCCGGACGCGTACGAACCAGATCGGGTTGGGATCGTCTCCGCGCGAGGAAGAGAAGGACAGGAGCGAGCCGTCGGGCGACCAGCGCGGGCCGCTCGACTCCTCGTTGGGGCTGGTGACGGCAAAGGCGTCGCCGTCCGGGCGGCCGCCGGACAGCGGCTGGACCCAGATCTCGCGGTGGCGCCGGTTCTCATCCTCTACAACGGTGGTCACGGTAAACGCCACGTGCGCGCCGTCGGGCGAGACCGCAACGTCGCCCACCACGGCCAGGCGGTAGTAGTCATCGGGCGTGTACCCGCGTGTCTGTCCCGCCAGGTCGGCGACCCCCCAGAGGGCGGCCACGACCACGGCGGCGATAGCGCTGAGGCCGGAACGACAGCTGTAAGGTGCCATGGCTGACTCCCATCCTGCTACGGAACGTTGGCAGGCCAAGGTAAGCCGCGACCGGGACTGGGCTCAAGGGCGGCTTGTGTCATGCCGTGGGCGATCCGACGTATTACCTTGTAGCAAAGCACCAATGCTGGAGAATGCCCCCGTGCCGCGCCCGCTTTTTCCGATGGTTCGTCGTCCGATGGTCTGTCGTCCCGGCTTCGCTGTCCTGCTGCTCGGTGCCACTGTCGCGGGCACGGTCGCACCGGTCGCCGGACAGGTGGTCCGAGGCCGGCTCGTGGACTCTGCCGACGACGCGGCCGTGGGCGGCGCGATGATCAGCCTGCTCGACCGCAACAACAATCAGATCTCCCGGGTGCTGACGCGCGACTCCGGGCTGTTCGAGGTGAGTACGACCGCTACCGGCAGATATCGGCTGAGGGCCGACCGGATCGGGTACGCGACCACCTACTCGGACTACTTCGACCTTGCAGCCGGCGATACGGTCACCATCCGGCTGGCTTCGGCGGTGGCGGCGGTCTCGCTCGCGGGTATCGAGGCCGAGGCCGATCGGCGGTGCCGGGTCCGCCCCGAGGAGGGCCTCGCGGTCACCCGGGTGTGGGACGAGGCGCGCAAGGCGCTGGACGCCGCGGCGTTTACGCAGGAGCGGGGGTACTATCGCTACGAGATGATGGGGATCCTTCGGCAGCTGGGGCCGGAGGGCCGGCACGTGGTCTCGGAAGACCGCAACTTCGAGCGCGCGTACCGCCAATACCCGTTCGTCTCCCTTCCGGCGGACTCCCTGATTGCGGAGGGATTTGCGAGAATCACCCCCAACGAGTCCGTGTACTGGGCCCCCGATGCAGGCGTACTTCTCTCCGACCCGTTCCTCGACACCCACTGCTTCCGCCTCAAGACGGACGGCAGCGAGGAGGGGTTGATCGGCCTGGAGTTCGAACCGGTTCCCGGCCGCAGAATCGAGGAGATTCGGGGAACGCTGTGGCTCGACGCCGAGAACTCGGAGCTGCGCCGCCTCGACTACTACTATCAGAACCTTGACCTCCCCCCCGGTCTCGAGCGTGCGAACCCGGGGGGAATGGTGGAGTTCGAGGCGCTGCCCAACGGCACCTGGATCGTGAGTTCGTGGAGGATCCGCATGCCCCGCGGCAGGGTCGAGGTCAGTCCGTTCGACAGCAGGGTCGTGACCGTACTCGACGGGATTACCGAGCAGGGCGGCGATGTCCTGAAGGTCCACGGCAACGAAGGAACGGTCATGGAGGCGGACCTGGGCGGCCGCATCGCGGGAGTGGTGTTCGACAGCCTGCGCGCCGGACTCCCCGGGGCCGTCGTCTTCATTGAGGGCACGACGATCGAAACCAGGACCGATCGCGAGGGCCGCTTCGAATTCACCCGGCTGGAGCCCGGCATCTACTCGGTCAACTTCACACACCGCTACCTGTCGCGGTTCTCCTACCTGCCCGAGCCCTGGGATGTGGAGGTGGTCGACGGCGCGGAGACTCCGGCACAGGTGAACTTCGCGGCCCCGCGGATCGGCCGGGTTCTGGACCGGCTCTGCGACGATGTCGAGCCACCGGACGAAGCGACCACCATGCCGGGTGGACGGGTGCTGCGGAGCCACGCCATCCTGGTTGGTCGTGTCACAAACGACGCCGGCGACCCCGTTTCCGGCGCGACCGTGCGTGTCCTGTTCCGGGAATACGACATCTCCGCCTTCCAGGAGGGGTCCGTCGTCGACAGGCGGTTGCGGGCGGGGCGGGCCGGAACGGCGGTCACCACCGACGCCCTGGGGTACTACCGCGCATGCTGGGTGCCTGTGGATACCAGCCTTCGCGTAGCGGTTCTCGACCCCGGTGAGCAACTCAATCCCGACGCGCTGGAAGTCGCCTATACGCCGTCCGAGTTCATCGCCTCGAGGGAAGAAGAGGTCCTGATTCCCGCCCAGCAACGGTACGCCACCCTCAACTTGCGGGTTGAATCGAAGCAGCCCTGAACGGTAGCTTCCCCGCGAAGTGTTCCGACTCGCCCGTTTGCCGGCGGCCGGATTCCTCAGGCTCCCTTGACCAACTGTCGATCAGCGTGACCACACCAACCTCTCGAATCCGTCCCCGTGTGCCCCGAGTGCACCGGCAGGCTCTGGCGACTGTGATACTCGGCACGGCAACGCTCCATGTCCCGCTGCCGGCCGCGGCCCAGACCGAAGCGGCGGACACCGTCGAACTCTCGCCCATTGTCGTCTCGGTGCTGCGGTCCCCGGTGCGACTCGACAGGCTGCCCTTCTCGGCTTCGATCATCGCCGGTCGCGATCTGGCGCAGGGCAACTCCGGCCTGTCTATCGAGGAAGCGCTGCACGCGCTCCCCGGCGTGCGGGTGCAGAACCGCTACAACGCAGCGGTCGGCGAACGCATCTCGATCCGCGGGTTCGGCGCGCGCTCGCAGTTCGGCGTGCGCGGGATCAAGATCCTGGTGGACGGGATTCCCGCAACGCTTCCGGACGGCCAGAGCACCCTCGATCACCTCGACATCGGATCTCTCGGCCGCGTGGAGGCGCTGCGCGGCCCGGCGGCGGCGCTGTACGGGAACGGCGCGGGCGGGGTCCTCCTGTTTCGCAGCGCGGATCCGTACGCGGGAAGCTACCGGCAGGAAGCCACCTTCGTGAGGGGCTCGGACGGGCTGCTGAGGATACAGGCGACCGGATCGGGTACGTCAGGGGCCGTCGGCTTCCGCGCAAGCGTGGCTCGGACCAGCTTCGACGGCTTTCGCAACAACGTCTCGGAATCCGGTGAAGACCCGTACAGCCAGGCGGACCGCACCACCCTCAATGCCGGCTTCACCACTGCGGTCGGCGGCGGCACGCTGGCCGTGCAGGTGAACGGCCTTGATCTGGACGCGCTCAACGCGGGCTCCCTCCCGGCGAACCTCTTCGACGAGGGGAGCAACCAGGCGTGGGGGTTCAACGTGGCCCGCCGAACCAGAAAGGCCGTTCGCCAGGGCCAGGCCGGCGTCAGCTGGACGGGTGGCGTCGGGAGCCTGGAGGGCGCGTTCTCGGCCTACGGCGTGAGACGCGAACTGGACAACCCCATTCCCACGCGCGTGCTCGATCTGAACCGAAGTGGCGGGGGCGTACGCCTTGCCATGGCGCGGGAGTGGAGCACCGGGACGGGTCGGGGCCGGCTCGACTTCGGACTGGAGAGCGAACTGCAGAGTGACGATCGCCGGAACTTCGCCAACGACGGGGGCGAACGCGGCGGCCGGGTTCTCGATCAGGATGAGCGGGTTCGCGCGGCGGCCCTTTTCGGGCAGCTCCAGGTGCCTGTGGCGGCACGGCTGAGCGTCATGGGGGCGGTGCGATTCGACCATTTGAATTTCACGGCCGACGACCGCCTGGTCACTGCGGATGACCCCGACGACTCGGGCTCGCGGACGATGAGCGGGCTGAATCCGTCGCTGGGCCTGCACATCGATCTGGGAGACCACGGCCTGTTCGCCTCGCTCGCCCGTTCCTTCGAGACGCCGACCACGACCGAACTTGCCAATCAGCCCACACGCGCCGGCGGCTTCAACCCCGGCCTGGAGCCTCAGAGCGGATGGACGACCGAAGGAGGAATCCGCGGCGTGCTGGGCAGTCGCTCCGCGTACGACCTCACCGCCTTCGCGTCGAGCCTGTCCAACCAGCTGGTGCCGTTCGAAGTCCCGGCCGCGCCTGGACGGCGCTTCTACCGCAACGCGGGCAGGTCCACCGTGCGCGGTTTCGAGGCGTCGGCGCGGGCCGTGCTGTCGCCGGTACTGACCACGCGCATCGCCTACGGCTACGTCAGCGCCCGGTTCACCGAGTTTTCCGTAGGGGACAACAACTTCGACGGCAACCGCGTTCCCGGTATCGCGCCCCACCGCCTTGAGGCCAGTCTGCGGGCGGGCGGCGGGCCGTGGTTCGGCGAACTGCGCGTCGAGAGGCGCGGCGAGGTGCCGGCGAACGATGCCAACGATGCCAGCGCCGAGGGCTACACGCTGGTCGAACTGCGCGCCGGCGCTTCCGGAATCCGGGCGGGGAATGTCCGAGTGTCGCCCTTTGCGGCCGTCACGAACCTCACGAACGTCCGCTACGCGTCGTCGGTGGTCGTCAACGCCTTTGGAGGACGGTTTTTCGAGCCCGGACCCGACCGGGGCGGCTACCTGGGGCTTTCGCTCGCCTGGGATCGGGAGCGCTGACACCCGGCCTCGTCGAGCACGAGCCACAGGCTGTTCGCTACCGCGCGCTCTCCGTCCGAATCCGATGGCCGGCTGACGATTCGTCCGCCCGCGGACATCGCGGACGAGCCGCCACCATCGAGGTTCAACGCTTCGTCCACTCCCAGGGCCAGGAAGAGTTCGGTCAGTTCCGGAAGGGACATCCCGTCGGAATACGGCATCTGCCGCCCGTCGACGACAACGAGCCACAGCAACCCGCTCTGAACGTCCAGACCGGCCGCGGTTCGCGGGTGTCGCGCGGCCGCGAAGGAGGGACGTTCGGCAATCCCCAGGTCCCCCACCGGGGTTCCGCCGTCCAGAAGCTCGGGAAAGCCCCCGATGACCTGTGGGGCCGCGCCGACAGTGTCCACCTCCGCGTCGCTCGGCCCGATCCGAAGCAACCGGTCCCGTCCCCACGCAAGCGCGGGCCGTTCCGAGACGCGCCAGGTCGAACGCGTGACTTCAGGTCCCACCGGAGTCCCGTCCGCGGCAAAGAAGTCCCCGTTGACGCCGGCAAGCACCTGTACATCTGCATCGCCCGATGGCCGCATGTCCGAGACGGCCTTCCGAATCCGGGTGGCTCCGTCCGCGGCCAGCGCTGGAATCACCCTCAAGTCCAGCTGACATCGGTCAAGGTCGGCGGAGACCAGGTGGATCGCCCACGGCCCGGACGGCGACCAGAGGTAGCGATAGTGGACGCCCGCGCTCAGAGGCACGACGCGCAACGAATCGGGCGCATAGCGCGTCAAGGCGGGCTCCGGGAGCAGAGGTGCCGGCACACCGCCGTCGTCCGCACCAGGACAAGCCGCAGACAGGCCCACCAGCAATGCCGACAGGGTCTGCCATCCGTCGCGGCGCAATGGCCCACGCGTGGGAGACGTCATCGATGCACCAACCTGGAAGCCCGGAATCGGCCACGTTATACTCGCCCACCATGATCCCACCGTCCCCCTCCCTTCGCAACCGGCCGATCCGACGGGGTGCCGATGGCCCGCGACGGCGAATCCTCCCGGCGTTTCTCCCCGCGCTGTCGCTATCCTGCCTCCTGATTGT
The DNA here is from genome assembly GCA_028874905.1 of Gemmatimonadota bacterium. GTDB lineage: Bacteria > Gemmatimonadota > Gemmatimonadetes > Longimicrobiales > Gaopeijiaceae > Bin94. The sequence goes on along the minus strand of JAPPGZ010000078.1, from coordinate 18,390 downwards.
CGTCGCAGCCGCCCCGCTCTCCGCCCAGTACCGATTCGGCGTGTCCGTGTTCGGCGCGAGCATGGCGGCACTGGTGGGGGAATACCGCTGGGGCAACCGGGGTCTGGAGGTCCAGGCTGGCACCTGGCGGCTCCGGGCCCTCAGCGTGTCGGTGACGGCCAAGCAGTACCTGGGGTCCCGCTCCTTGGAGCCGTTTCTGGGCTTCGGCCTGTGGGGAATCGTCGCGCGGGAAGAAGACGGCACCGGAGCCGGCCTGGTCGCGCGGCTGCCCGTGGGTGTGGGATGGGACTTCGGATCCCGGCACAACGCCGCCTTCACCATCCATCTGAACCGCGCGCTGGCGGTCAAGCGGCCCGCCGGTGCAGAGCAAGCGCCCCCGCTTCGCACAAGCCTGGTCCCGCTGCCGGAATTCAGCTATCGCTGGCGGGACTCCAACTGACCCTCAGCCCGGCCATGCGACGCCCGGCCACCCGAGGTCCGGCCGCTCGAAATCCGGTCAATCCACCGGCTCCATCCCCACGTACTTGAGCCCGCTGCCCGTGTTGAAGAGCACCACCTCATCGCTGTCGCGGATCAGTCCCATCTCAAGCAGCCGCGGCACCGCGGCCGCCGTCGCCCCGCCCTCCGGCGCTCCAAAAATCCCCGTCGCGGCTCCCATGGCCTCGACCCACTCCGCCATGGCATGGTCGGTGACCGCCACCGCCCCACCCCCCGATTCCCGCAGCGCACGAAGGATGAGGAAGTCGCCCACGGCCCCCGGAACCCTCAGCCCCGCCGCAAACGTGGTGGCGTCCTCCCACAGCCCGGCGTGCTTCGTCCCCTCTTCCCAAGCCCGCACCATCGGGGCGCAGCCGGTCGCCTGCACGGTGAACATCCGCGGCCTCTCGGCACCGATCCATCCAAGAGCCTCCATCTCGGCGAAGGCCTTCCACATGCCGATCAGGCCGGTGCCGCCGCCTGTCGGGTAGACGATCGCGTCCGGGAGCCGTCCGCCCAGCTGCTCGAACAGCTCGTATCCCATCGTCTTCTTGCCTTCGACGCGGTACGGCTCCTTCAGGGTGGACAGGTCCCACCACCCGTCCTCGTCGCAACGCTGGCGCACGACCCTGCCGCAGTCGCTGATCAGGCCGTCCAGGAGTTCCAGGTCCGCCCCGAGCGCGCGGATCTCGGCCAGGATGGGGGCCGGCGTGTCCACGGGCACGACGACGTGAACCGGCAGTCCCGCGGCCGCTCCGTAAGCCGCGGCCGACCCCGCCGCATTGCCCGCCGACGGAATCGCAAGCTCCCGCGCCCCCAGTTCGAGCGCACGCGAGACCGCCATGCACAGTCCCCGGTCCTTGAACGAGCCGGTCGGATTCTGTCCCTCGTCCTTGATCCACAGACGGCGCACGCCCACCCGCGCAGCGAAGCGCGCCGACTCCAGCAGCGGCGTGAACCCTTCCCCGAGGCTGACCTGGCAGGCACGATCCCGCACGGGCAGCACCTCTTCATACCGCCAGAGCATAGGCGCTCGCCCAGCGACCGCTGCGGGGGTGAAGCGCTCGCGGATCGCGTCGAGGTCGTAGCGGGCGAAAAACGGCCTGCCTGCAGGCGAAAGACCCTGCAGGACCTCGGAATCGAAGGTGGCGCCGGTGGCGGTGCACTCCAGGTGCGTGGCACCGGCAGGCGCGGGGATGGAATCGTTCATCGTGTCGTCGGGGAGTGGGGGGTCGGCGTCCGCAGGCCCGGTGGCCGCGGCAAGACAGGGGTAAAGCTGGCATCCAGGGCACCCGTGTGGAACCTTTGACGGGTGCAACCCTTATCTTGCGTATATGCATCTCAATCCTCGACAGACAGTACGGCACGCCCATCTTCACCTGGATCCGAACACATCGAAGCCCAGCTGATACGCCAAGCGTGCGAAGGAGACGGACAGGCCGTCAGGGCGCTCTACGACCGGTATTCCCCCCGGGTGTATGCGGTCGTGCGGCGCATCGCGGGTGACGACGACCTGGCGCACGATTACGCCCAGGAGACATGGATTCGAGCCCTGCGCGCCCTTCCCTCCTTCCGCGGTGAAGCCCGTTTTTCGACCTGGCTCCACCGGATCGCGGTAAACACCGCACTGCAGGCGGTCAGAAAGGCCAAGACGAGGCGGATGCGTGAAATGCCGCTGCCCGAGGTCGTCGCCGTGGGTCCGAAGGTCGGCGATGTCCTTCTGGAGCGGAAGCTGGAACAGGCGTTGGACAAACTTCCCGAGGGGATGAGAAAGGTATTGATTCTGCACGACGTGGAAGGCTATACACACGAGGAAATCGGTACCGCCCTGGGGGTGACATCGGGCACTTCGAAGTCACAGTTGTTCAAGGCGCGGGCAAAGATGAGGCGCATGCTGAGAGGTTTTGAATCACAGCCCAAGGAAGTGGAAGCATGGAGCGTTTGAGTCTCGAACAGTTGGCTCGGCTGGTCGACGAGCGGCCGACATCCGAAGAAAGAGCGATCCTTGATGCCGACCCCGGCCTGCGGCGCGAGTTGGAAGCGTTGCGGGCCCAGAAGCGATCGCTGAGGGATCTGCCCGCCGTGCTGCCGCCCCCGGACAGCTGGCCGGAGCTCGAAGAAAAGCTGGTGGCGGAGGGCCTCGTCCGTGGCGCGCGCAGGGACCCCGCGTTCTGGCGGAAGTGGACGCGGATCGCCGCCGGGCTGGTGCTGTTTACCGGCGGGACCGCGTTCGGCTGGGCGGCGGGCGGAGCTCCCGCAGCCGCGCCGGATGGCCTCGCGGCGGGCTCGGACGCCGCGGAAACGGAAGTGGCGTCCTTCGCGTCCCTCGAAGAGGCCGTTCTCGCCGTGCAGGAAGCCGAGCAGGAGTGGACGGCCGCGTTTGCCGAGTTCCGCCGCCTGCTGGGCGCCCAGAGCGAGCGGGAATTGCCGGCGGACCCGGCCGTGAAGCTCGCTGCCATAGACGCGCTTCTCGCCGCGAGCAGGGCTGCGGTGGAGGAATCGCCGGCGGACCAGTTCTTCAACGGACTGGTGGTGAGCACGCTGGCTGAGAGACAGCAAACCCTTCGCCAGATCAGCCAGGCGAACTGGCATTGAGTGTGATGAGATACGGCTTCCCCCTGGTTTTCGGCGCGCTGTTCGCCGGTCTGGCCACAGCGGTGGCGGCGCAGGACTCGGTCAGGGTGTCTGAAGAGGGCGGCTGGCTGGGCATTCGCCTGGACGCTGCCGTGACCGTGATGCCAACCGCGGACAGCGCCGTCTTCGAGATCGTGATTGCCGACGTGTATCGGTCCGGCCCGGCCGACCTGGTCGGTCTCATTCCGGGAGACCGGCTCGTGGCGGTCAACGGCAACCGTCTCCCGACGTGGCAGGCGTGGACCAACGCCGTGAGTACCCTCGGGGCCGGCCAGACCCTTCATGTCACGGTGCAGCGCGGCGGCGACGAACACGACCTGGCAATCGTCGCCGGGACCCGGCCCTCGACGCTGCAACCGGTGATCGCCATGGAACGCTTCTTCGACGCTCAGGCACGGATGAGCCGGCACATCGATTCCCTGTTCCAGGTGGTGATCGACTGGGGAGACGTCGCCGACGGCGTGCTCTCTGCCGAGCAGCGGCTATGGGAAGCCACCCGAGCGATGATCAGCGAGGCGAGGGCGGGATTGGAGGCTGGTGAAGCCGAGCAGCGTCTCCGGGATCCCATGCAGCCCCTGGACGCGGCTGGCGGTGGGGGACCCGGCGCTCGGCGGGTCGAAGTGGTGGGGTCCGCAAGGCCACACCTGCTTGCTCCGTTCATCCTCAGCACGCCGGTGGTCCTCGGCGGCGCATTCGTTCGCGACCTGACCGGTGACCTGGAACAGTACTTCGGGGTCGGCTCGGGCGTGCTGGTCACGGAAGTGATGGGGTTCAGTCCTGCCGCCGGTGCCGGCCTGCGGGCGGGCGATGTCATCACGGCCGTGAGCAGCGAGTCGGCAGGCACGGTGATGGAACTCCGCGTCCTGTTGACGCAAGCTGATTATCCGGTTGAGCTTACGATCGTCCGTCAGGGAGACCGCCTGAAGATCGCCTACCCGCGCTAGCAAACTGATAGCAGATTGCTATCAGTCGGCGCGGGCCGGCAAGCGGTTGCGGCTGCGGACGCCGCCTACTCGTACCGCAGAGCGTCTATGGGATCGAGTATCGAAGCGCGCCGCGCCGGCCAGATCCCGAAAAAGAGGCCGATCAACGCGGAGAATCCCAGAGCCACCGCAACGGCCTCGGGCGCCACGGCCGTCTCGGCCCCGAATAGCTGCGAGATCAGTCTGGCTCCCCCCATTCCGCTCGCCACGCCAAGCATGCCACCGAGGATGCACAGCACAAGCGCCTCGATCAGAAACTGGAAGAGAATCGTCTTGCGCGTGGCACCGAGCGACTTCCGCACCCCGATCTCCCGGGTTCGCTCCGTGACGCTCACGAGCATGATGTTCATGATCCCGATCCCGCCGACCAACAGACTCACGCCCGCGATTCCTGCCAGCAGCATGGTGAACGTGCGGGTGGTCTCGTTGAAGGTCTCGAGGAATTCGGACGACTGCTGGATGCTGAAATCCGCTTCTTCGGTGGGGAGGATTCGGTGCTCGCGGCGGATCACCCGGTCGATATCCGCCCACGCGGGATCCAGCTCTTCCGGCGACGGGGCCGCAACGTAGATCGAACGCAGTCGGTCGCGCCCGCCCATAACGCGGTACATGGCGGTGGAAAGGGGAATGTAGATCTGGTCGTCCGGCTGCATCCACATCGCCCCGCCCTTCTCTTCGAGAACGCCCACCACCTCGAAGCGGATGCCCTTGATCTGAATCGTGCGGCCCACCAGGAGCCCCGGCGGGGTCCCCAGATCCTCCGGGACGTTCGCGCCCAGGACCGCGACGCGCCGCCGGCCCTGCACTTCGCCCTCGTCGAAGAAGCGGCCGTACGCGATTTCATGGCTGTGCAGCGGGAAGAACGAGGGCCAGGTACCCACGACCGAGTTCGACGAATTCCAGCGCAGGTAGGAAACCTGCAGGCGGGACTCGATTTCGGGCGCGATCTGGTACTGGTCGCCCACCTGGTCGCGCAGCGCGACGGCGTCGTCCTCCTCGAGCCGGCGATTCCCGCTCGCCACCCCCCGGAAGAACCCCTGGCCGGGCCGCACCGTGAGGATGTTCGTCCCCATGTTCTCGATCTGTTCCTGGACCTGCCGCTGCGCGCCCTCGCCCAGTGCGACCATGGTGATCACCGCGGCGGTCCCGATCACGATACCCAGCGTGGTCAGTCCGGAGCGCAGCGCGTTGGCACGGATCGAGGCGAGCGCGACGACGATCGTTTCCTTGATGACGAACATCCGTTAGCTCCTATCCCCCAAAGGGACGCATGCGACCGCGCATGCGGTCCATGCGCTCCTGTTGTTGCGCCTGGAGCTGGGCGGCGCCGATCAGGGCGATCTCCTCGCCCGCTTCCAGCCCTGCCAGGATTTCGGCGTAGTCGTAATCGCCGATCCCCATGACCACGGGCCGCGGGGCGATGTTGCCGAGTTCGTCCATCACGAACACGACGGCGGGACGGAAGTCGGGATCCCCCATGCTCCCGCCCATGGCTCCCATCATCCCCATGCCGAACGCCCGGTTGCCGCCCATGCCCGCGCCCTGGGCGCGCTCCCGACCTCCGCCAGGCCCCGCGCCGCGGCCTCGTTGTGCGACCTCCACTGCGCCGGCATTGTCGTCACCGTCGGCGGCCGCTGGCGCGTCCTCCTGCGGAGCATCGGCGTCGGCGTTTCCGTCCATACCGGCTGCTTCCTGGCCCCCCGCCCCGCCCGTACGCCAGCCCTCGCGCATGGCGGTCGCGAGCACGCGGGCCGAATCCGGCGTGATCTCACCGGACTGGATCCTCTCGCGAATGCTGGCCATTTCGCTGGCCCCGGATTCGCCACCCATGCGACTGCGTCCCAAACCCCCGCGCCCCCCCATGTCCATCTCGACCCCGGACCGGGCCGCCGCCTGGGCCATCAACTCTCCCCAGGCAGCGTTGTCGACCGAGACGGTTTGCGGATCAAGACCCAGCACCTCGGCCGCGGGCGCGACCTCGTAGGGCTGTACCACGGCGCTGTTGGGCACCGTGAGGGTCTGCAATCGCTCATCGACCAGGACTTCCACCTCGGCGTTCATGCCCGGCTTCAGAAGGCCGGCGCGATTGTCGAGCAGCACGATTACAGGGAACATGGTCACGTTCTGGTTGACCACGGCCTGGGGCTCGATCTTCTCGATTTCACCCTGAAACGTGCGGTCCGGGAAGGCCTCGACCCGTACGGTGGCCATCATCCCCGACGTCAGCTGGCCCATGTCGGTCTCGTCGACCAGCGTGCGCACGCGCATGTCATCGAGGTTGGCCATCATGAAGAGCGTCGTGCCGCCCGACACGTTCTGGGTGGCGGACTGAATCACCTGTCCGGCTTCGACAAGCTTCTCCAGGATCGTCCCGGCCATCGGTGCCCTGATGGTCACGTCGGTACGGCGCAGCGTAGCCAGCTCCAGATTCGTGGTCGCCCGCACCAGCGCCGACTGGGCATTGGCGTATTCCAGCTGCTTGCTCTCGTACTCCTGCGCCGTGATCACCTCGACCTTCAGCAAAGTGTCGCTGCGTTCGAGCTGACGCTGGGCGATGTTCATGCGCTCCTGCGCCACCGCCAGGTCCGCCTCGGCCTGCTCGTAGGCGTTGTTGACGTCGCGCGGGTCGACCTGGGCCAGAAGGGTTCCCGGCTCGACTTCATCACCCGAGTCGACATGGAGCTCGAGGATTTCGCCCGACGCCTTGGACTTCACTTCGACCTTCAGGACCGGCTCCAGTTCACCCGTCGCCTCGGCGGTGATCCGAAGGTCGCGGACCTCGGCCGGGGCGGTCTGAACGCTGACGGCCTCTTCCTCGGGGGCGGCTTCGCACCCGGCAAGGGCCAGCCCGGCCAGGAAGGTTGCGGCAATCACGCCTGAAACTTGCGGTCGCATCAATTCATCATCCCTTCGTTGAAAAAATCGCGGTCCACCAGTCCATCGGTCAGATGAATCTGGCGTGACGCCGCCCCGGCGATGTCGGATTCGTGTGTCACCAGCAGAATCGTCTGGCCCGCCCTGTTCAGCTCCACGAGGATCTGAACGATCTCGCGGGACGTCTGCGAGTCCAGGTTTCCGGTCGGCTCGTCGGCCAGAAGCAGCGCGGGATCGTTGACGAGAGCCCGCGCGATGGCCACACGCTGCCGTTGCCCTCCCGAGAGTTCGGGCGGCTTGTGATGCATCCGGTCGCCCAGACCCACGCGTTCGAGCTTCTCCTCGGCCCGTTTCCGCCGCTCCCTGGCCGGTACTCCGGCGTAGATGAGCGGAAGTTCCACATTGTGCAGCGACGTGGCCCGTGGAAGAAGGTTGAAGGTCTGGAAGACGAAGCCGATGTCGCGATTGCGGACGCGTGCCAGCTGGTCGTCCGTCAGCTCCGACACCTCCCGTCCGTTAAGCCAGTATTGGCCGGCGGTCGGCGTATCCAGGCAACCGATCAGGTTCATGAAGGTGGACTTCCCGCTTCCCGACGGACCCATGATCGCCACGAATTCGCCCCGGCTGACCTGTAGATCCACGCCCCGCACCGCCCGCACGGTCTCGGCTCCGAGCACATAGTACTTGCGCAGCCCCTGCGTGCGGATGATTTCGCCGTTCGCCCCGGCGCCATTCCCGTATCCGCTCTCACCATGCCCGTTCATCATCACAAATCCCTCCCTACAATCGATTCGAGTTCCGCTTTTGCAAGCGCATAGTCATACCTCGCCGTCACCAGGTTCGCCTCGGCCTGATCCAGCGCCACCTGGCTGGTGATCACATCGAGAATCGCGGCCTCCTGCACGCCGTAGCGCGCGCGAATGAGCCTCAAATCCTCTTCGGCCACGACAACCGCGTCCTGCGCGATCAGGATGGCCTGCTCCTGCGTCTCCAGCGTCCGCAGGGCGGAATCAATGCTTTGCCGCACGCCCCTGCGCGCGTCGTCCTCGGACAGCCGGGCTACCCGCCTGCTCTCGGACGCCTGGCTGACGTTCTGCTCGCGCTGGAAGCCGTCGAAAAGCTGGTAGCTGCCCGAGAGGCGGAAGTTCCAGCTCGTGTTGCCACCGTTGAAGGTGGGGTCCTGGTTGGCCCACGTGTACCCTGACGAGACCGAGAGCGAAGGCAGGTACGAGCTCCGGGCGTTGCCGACCGCGGACCGTGCAACCGCCGACGCCGCCTCGGCCGCACGCACGGCCGGCGACACCGACTCGGCCAGTGCGATGATCTCCTGCTCACTGAGCAACAGCGGCGCCGGATCGAGATCCTCGGGAAGGACCGGCGCCACCGGTCCGGGCGCTCCCACCTGGCGACCCAGAGAGAAGCGCGCGACCCGCAGCTGGTTGCGCGCCTGCAACACCGCCTGGAGCGCGTTGGCGAGTTCCAGCCTGGTGCGCAGAGTGTCGGACCGCGTGGCTGTCCCCGCCAGCATGCGCGCCCGACTGATCGCAAGACTCTCTTCGGCTCGCTCGACGCTCGCCTCTGCAACGGCGACCAGCTCGAATTGGCGCAACGCGTTCATGAACAGCGTCCGCGTTTGCAGAATCACCGCAAAGCGCTGGTCCTGAAGCCGGGCTTCGGCCTCCATGATGCTCGATTCGGTACGCCCCAGTTCGTGGAACTTGCGCCCGCCCTGGAAGATCTGGTAGTTCGCGCTGAGCGAGGCGTTATAGGAGTCGTTGCTCCCGGTCACGACACGCTGGGTTGTGGGATCGAAGCGGTCGAGGCTCTGCACCGACGCGCCCGACCCGACGCTGACGTTCGGCAGAAAGGACCCCCACGCACGCCGGCGCGAACCGCCGGCGTTGCTCAGGGTGGCCTGACTCTGAGCCAGCTGCGGACTGTGGATGAGCGCCATTTCCAGCGCCTCGTCCATCGTCATCTCCTGGCCGGTGTCCTGGGCAAGAGCCGGGTCGGGCGCGGCAGCCGGCAGCACGATCACCAGACCGGCCAGCAATATTCCAAGCGTGTGTTTCACAATATCAACAGTCTCCGTTTCTTTCCGGCCTCTCGTCCCGCCGCTCCTCGGCGGACGAATCGCGATCGCGGTCGCGGTCGCCGAACCTGATCACCAGGAGCGAGTCGTAGAGCGCCCGCTCCTCCGGCAGCAGAATGGCCTTGATGGAGTCCCGGGTGGCACGGAACAAATCTCTCCGACGCGGCTCGTACGCCTCCCGAATCGGTTGGTACGCCGCCCGAAACTCCTCGTCCAGAGCCCGCATGCGGACCGTAAAGTGCTGTATGATCTCTTCCACCTCGGCGCGTTTGGCCGGCGTAAGGCCGACCTCGTCAATGACCAGGCGCCTTTCTTCGCGGCCCCGATCGTCCCTCGACTCTCTTTGTTCCGACGGTCCGGAGTCCGTGCGGCCTGCCTGCCACGCCAGGCCACCGAGGAACCCGGCCGCCGCGACCACGACCAGGAGGGTGCCCGACACGACCCGTGCCCGTTTCAGCCGGGCCATCACGGACGGTTCCCTTCCACGAAGGCCATGAAGGCCACCGGGCTCGCATGTGCTTCGCCCGTGATGGCGGTCTCCAGCACCTCATCGCTGAAATCGCTCGCCAGCACATCCTCGAGAACGAGAGACGCGTCCGGACCGGGGTCGCGGACCGCTTCGCTGCCTACCATGATCGCGGCGATGACTGCGGCGGCCAGCGCAGCGGGAATGAGGCTGCGCGACCACCCCGAAAGCACGAGCTCGACGGATTCGCGCGCCAGATCACGCCGCCGCGCGAGTTCGAACGCGGCCCGCTCCATGATCTCCGCCCGGAACCGCTCCCAGTAACCGGGGCACTCGTGCGCCGGGTCCAGGACCCGCAGCAACCCGATGCGTTTTTCGTTTTCCATACCGACCTCAACTCGCTGTTACGTGGTCCCGCCAACCGGACAATTCAACGCGCAATGCCTTTCTGGCGAAGTGCAAATGCGATCTGACGGTCCCGGAAGGCATTCCAAGCCTGTCGGCGATTTCGGAATGCTTCCAACCCTCAAGATCGTGCAGAAGAACGATCTCCCGCTGAACTTCGCTTAGTTTTTTCAACGCCTCCTGGAGACTCTCGCGCAGTTCCGCCAGGCTCGCCGCCTTTTCGGGATTCGGTCCCGCGTTGCTGGCACTCGCCGGAATCGGATCTCCACTACGTAGACTCTCTCGTCGGATCAGGTTGCGCGAGCGGTTTCGGACAATCGTCAGAAACCAGCCCGCAAACCGATCCGGATTCCGACAGTCTTCCAGCCGTTGCAACGCCACCATGAACGACTCCTGAACAGCGTCCTCCGCATCCTGGTGTCTGCCAATGACGCTCAGGGCGATGGAGAACGCCGGCTGCTGATACCGCCGGACCAGTTCCCCAAACGACTCGGTGTGTCCGCTGCGCGCCCGGATCACCAACTCGGCGTCGGACCGTTCCCTCATTCCTTGGGATTAGACACCTGTATCGGCCTCCCCGTTGAAGCAGTTCCGCCTGGTGGTCGATGGATGGACAGCCCCGCCGGGGCAGTTGTTAACGTGGTCGAGCCGTCACGACCCTGTCGATCTCGCGCCGGGGCGCCCGCGACGAAACGAACGCGTCCGCGATCCCTTGCGCCCTCGCCGCTTCCCCGGCCTGGACGCTTCATCAGGCCCCAACTGCGCGTCGGCAACCAGCCCTGCCAACTCCTCTTCGGGAATCTCATCGATTCCTCTGGCCAATACGTACAGGGTGCGCGAGGGATTCGGCCGGCCGGCGGGCGCCTTGAACGCCAAGTGCAGCAGGTGCGGCCCGGCATCGATTCCCGTGCCTACGCTGGCCGTCCCGGTCACGCGCACGGTCCACTTCTCCTTTTCGACCTCGACCTCTCGCCAAAGACGCGAATCGGACACGCCCTCGGCGGCCTCGCGGGCGGTCTGCAGCGGGGGCTGCACCCTGGCCGGAGCCGGCTTGCCGGGGGAGGCGCGCTTCCGGCCCCGGGACGGCCGGTATCTGCGCGGCTGACTCATGACTTCGCGCACCGAGGTGGGGGGTTCCGGCTGCCCGGGTGGCTCCCGCCTCGTGTCGTCGGATCGATCCATCAGTGACTCGGGCCCGCGGACCCCCGCACAAGGGGCACGGCGTCGTCACCGAAGAACATCCGGATGTACTTCGCCTGTATGGGCGTCACCCGCCGCACGGCCCATACGAGCTGCACATGGTTGGGCTCCATCGGGCGCCGCGGCAGCTTCAATCCGACCTCCTGCGGCAAGCGGTTGCCCTTTCGGTGATTGCAGGTGGAGCACGAGGTGACGACGTTGTCCCAGGAGTTGCCCCCGCCCCGTGAAAGCGGAAGCACATGGTCGCGGGTCAGGAACTCGCGAACCCGCAACTCCCGCTTGTGACGCTGACAGTACTGGCAAGTGTATTCGTCACGGGCGAACAGGAACGTGTTGGTGACCTGGCGGCGGAACCGCTTGGGCACGTGCACATAGCGCACCAGCCGAATGACGAGCGGGAAGGGATGCCGCGACCGGACGGAGCGAAATGCCCGGCGGGAGTCCTCTTCGAGAACCTCGGCCTTCTCGTCCAGCACCAGCCGGATCGCCCGTCGGGCGGGGACGATCATCAACGGCTCGTACGATGCGTTGAGAGCCAGGCAACTCACCCCGCAGCCTCCTGCTTGGTTGTTCATTCCGCCAGACGCCGGGGTGATCCGCCCCGGCCACAACACGATAACGCATCGTCGGGCGGCGGCGGAAGCCGCGCCGGGTCACATCAGTTGTTGTGGGTCGCGGTCGAGCGAGATCCTGACGTCGCTGCCCCCGGGTCGAAAATCTTCAGCGACTGCGTGAAGCGCCCGTCCCACCGCGGAAACCCCTCCCCGCAACAGCACGTGCCACCTGAAGCGCCCATGCAGCTTCTCAATGGGCGCCGGCGCCGGTCCAAGGACATCCGGCCACGCTCCCCGGCGCGCGCGCAACCAGTCCCCGAGGCGTTCGGCAGACGCCAGAGCGTCCTTCTGAACCGGGCTGCTCAGCAGGATCCTGGCCATGCGGACGCGGGGCGGAAACGCGGGGTCGCGTCGCGCCGCCAGTTCGCGATCCGCAAACCCCCGATAATCGTGGGCGACCGCGGCCCGGATCACATAGTGTTCCGGCACATACGTTTGCACGATCACCTCGCCGGGCAGACGCGCCCGGCCCGCGCGACCGGCCACCTGTGCGAGGAGCTGAAACGTCCGCTCGCAACTGCGGAAGTCGGGCAGGTGCAACCCGATGTCGGCGTTGATCACGCCCACGAGCGTAACACGTGGAAAATCCAGTCCCTTGGCGATCATCTGCGTGCCCAGCAGGATATCCACCTTTCCGGCGCGAACCCGGTCCAGGATGTCCCGGTGGGACCATTTGCCGCGTGTCGTGTCCACGTCCATCCGCGCCACGCGTGCGCCTGGGAAGCACTGCAGCAGGATGCGCTCCACCTGTTCGGTGCCGAGGCCGCCGAACGACAGGTCCCGGGATCCGCAATGGGCACAGTCCCGCCTCGGCGCCTCGGTGTGGCCGCAGTGGTGGCAGATCATGAGGCCCCGACCGCGATGGAGGGTCATCGAGACGGAACATTGGAAGCACTCGGCAACGGCGCCGCATGCCTCGCAGAGGGCGAAAGCGGCGTAGCCCCGCCGGTTGAGCAGCAGGATCGTTTGCTCTCGCCGTTCAAGTCGCCGACGCAGCGCATCGGTGAGCCTGGGGGAAAGGGTTCGGGGAGGTGGGTCGACCGGCCGTGCGTGCGATTCCGTCTCCGCGGTGCCGACACCCCGTCCAGCGGCGACGGCGCCCCGCTCCGCCTTCCCCCCCGGCACGGGACGCGACCGGAGATCCACGACGCGGACGTCGGGAAGCACACCCCCACCAACGCGATCCGGAAGCTCCAGCAGCGCATACTTCCCGGAACGCGCGTTCAGCCAGCTCTCCAGCGACGGGGTGGCCGACCCCAGCACGCAAAGGGCCCCATTCCTTGCCGCGCGCACGACCGCCACGTCGCGGGCATGATAGCGGGGCGACTCCGATTGCTTGTAGCTGCTGTCGTGCTCCTCGTCCACCACGATGGCGCCGACATCCGCGACAGGCGCGAACACCGCCGATCTGGGGCCGATGGCGATCCGCCTGTCCCCCGACCGGAGTTGGTTCCACGCGTCGTAGCGCTCCCCGTCCGAGAGGCCGGAGTGCAGCACCGCGACAAGGTCTCCAAACGCTCCTCGAAAACGCGATACGGTCTGGGGCGTCAGCGCGATTTCGGGCACCAGCATGAGGGCGCCGCCACCGCGCTCGAGCACGCGCCGGATAAGCTCGATGTAGACGAGCGTCTTCCCCGAACTTGTGACTCCGTGGAGGAGAAACGTGCCCCCGCCGTCACCAAGTGCGGCGTACATTCGCGCCAGAACCCCGCGCTGCGCCGTAGTCGGCACCAGCGTCGGCCCATCCCCGGCCGGCTGGTCGCCAAACGGGTCGCGAAGGACCGCCTCCCGGGTCACGCGCGCGAGTCCCCTGGCCTCCAAACCTCTAATCACGCTCCGGCTGAAGCCGCTCTCGGCCAGGGCGGCCAGCGTCCGTCTTCCTCCGGCCTCCTGGAGCCGTTCGTAGGCCTCCCGCTGGCGCACTGCCCGCCCGAAGGTGTCTTCGAGCTCGTCGAGGGTTCCTATCGACCGGGTAACGGTGACGACTGAGCGCATCCGTGGAAGCGGACGCTTTCCGGTCGCGCTTGCCATGCGGGCCGGCAACATGGCCTTGAGCACGATGCCCACCGGCGCCACGTAATAGTCGGACATCCACCGGGCGAGTCCCAGCAACTCGTCGCCAACCACGGGCTCGGTGTCGAGCACCGAACGCACCGCCCGCACCCGCGGCACCTCGGCTCCGGGTCCCAGCACCCAGCCAACCCGGGTTCCTCTTCTGAACGGCACCACCACGCGAGCCCCGACGGGAGGTGCCTCGCCAGTGACGCTGTAAGTGAACGTGCGGCGCACCGGAACCGGTAGCGCGACCTTGATCAGCGACTGCCGTCCCTCCGGCGTCACGTCAGCCACGCGGCCCTGCTCCGGTTGGGCTGGCGATCAGCCGTCCAGGAGCAGGAAGACGTCCTGCTGGGGCCTGTCGACCGTGACCTCCGGCCCGTTCGGACCCATGTGGACGTTGATCTCGGTGCGCAGCCCCACGTCTCCCGCGATGTAGATGCCGGGCTCGACCGAAAACCCCACCCCGGGAACCAGCACGCGGTCGTCCCGCGTCTCGAGATTGTCGAGGTTGGGACCGCGTCCGTGGATGTCGCGGTCGATCGAATGGCCGGTGCGGTGGATGAAGTACTCCCCGTAGCCGGCATCGGTGATGACTTTGCGGGCCACGTCGTCGGCCTCGAAGCCACGGATCGTCTCGCCCCGGGCGTGGCGCTCCCGCAACGAGCGCACCACGCCGTCGCGCGCGGCCTTGACCGTGTTCCACAGTTCACCGATGCGAGACGGGAGTTCGGCGCCGAGAAACCCCATCCAGGTCTGGTCGGCGGGCACGGAGTCCTCGTGGAACGCACCCCACAGGTCGATGAGCAGGAGGTGGCCGGCGCTGATGCTCTCGCCCACCTTGCCCGGATCGTAGTGGGGATCCGCGGCCGTGGGACCGATCGCGACAATGCAGTCGGTCTGGTCGGGCAGGCCTCGCCGCTTGAGCTCGTGGCGGATCCAGGTGGCGAGCGCGCCCTCGGTGATGCGGCGGCCCTGCACCACATGGCTGGCCACGCGCGCGAACGCGTCCCGCGCCACCGTCTTGACGATCTCGGACGCGCGACCGTGCTCCTCGCGCTGCTCCGGCGTCCACACGGCGTAGAAAGTCGAGACCAGGTCACCTGAGCTGTGCAGTTCGGCGCCCGTGTCCAGGATCACGTCGCGGATGCCGGCCGGAAGCAGATCCAGGTACGGGACGTTGCTGCGCGGCGATGTCTCGGTGGCCACACGGGAATGGCCCCTGAGCAGTTCGCGCAGTTCGCGCTCCATGCCCTGGCGGCTCGCATAGCTTCGCCTGGGCCAGTCCAGGTGGCGCCAAGAGGAGTGCTCGATCGCGTGGATCAGGAGGCGCGGCGATCCCTCCGCCGGGATCAGGGCAAAGCCGCGACGGGTGGTCCACTCCAGGCCGAGCAGGGAGCGCCCGATCGGGTTACGGTCCTTGAAGTCGTAGATCAGCCACGCGTCGAAGCCGCGCTCGCGGAGTGCATCCTGGACCTCGGCAACGCCCGCGGCATTCGCGAGCCGTGCACCGGCGGCATCCGATGGGGACCTGCTCATTCAGAATTCTCCATGGCTTCGAGTTCGGCGAGGGCGGTGTCGAGCTGCTCCCTCTCCCGTTCCGTGAGCCCGCTCTGCTCGACCGCCGGCTTCGCGGGCCCGCGCAGACGGCGCAACGCCAGCAAGACCAGCCCCAGCCCCAGAACCAGAGCGGCCGGAGGCATGACCCACGCCAGAAGTCCCGTTCCACTCCGCTTGGGGAAGCCGCGGTACTCCTCACCGTGGGTCGCGACCACGAGTTCGATGAGGCTGTCCGCGGTCAGTCCGCCCGACGCCCACTGGTCGATGCTGTCGCGCAGGACCTCGGCCTGCCAGGATGGGCAGATCTCCAGCGTCTGTCCGGGGCAGAAGGGCGAGCGGATCTTCGAGATCGCCTCCTGCGCGGCCGGGTGGTACTGATGCGCCCCGTTTTCCTGAGCGAAGGCGATCGAGGGGCCGAGCAGAGCCGCCGCGACGAGCAGAAACCGCACCGGGTACACACTCACGCTTCGCTGCCTCCTTCCATCGCGGTTCCGCCAATGCCGACTCCTGCGAGGGCACGGAGCACGGTCACAACCCCTGCCCCCGTGCGCTCCGGGTCGTATCCACCCTCCAAGAATACCACGACTCGACCGCCGCAACAGCGGTCCGCGGCATCCATCACCCGCAGCGTCATCGCGTGGAGGTCCTCCGGCTCAAGGAGTTGCCCCCCCAGCGGGTCGCCCGCGAGCACGTCGAAACCGGACGAAACCAGGATGAAGTCCGGCCTGCTTCGGTCCACGGCCGTCTCGAGGGCCATTCGAAAGACCCTGAGGTAGTCTCTCCGCGGAGTGGCCGGGGCAAGCGGGATGTTCAGGGTGAATCCCTCTCCGGCGCCGCTGCCGGTCTCGTTCGCCGCACCCGTGCCCGGGTAGTGCGGATACTGGTGCAGGGACAGGAAGAAGACCGAAGGGTCGTCGTAGAAGGCGTCCTGCGTGCCGTTTCCGTGGTGCACGTCCCAGTCCACGATCAGCACCCGCCGCGCAAGCCCCCGGGCACGCAGTGCGGCCGCCGTGACCGCGATGTTGTTGAAGAGGCAGAACCCCATCGCGCGGTCCGGCGTGGCGTGATGTCCAGGGGGCCTCGCCGCCACGAACGCGTTCCGGAAGCGCCCCTCGGCGACGCCGCTCGCGGCTTCGAGGCCCGCGCCCACGGTTCCCAGCGCCGCCTCCCAGGAAGCCCCCGAGATGCGGGTATCGGGGTCCAGGGCACCCACGCGCCCGGTCTCCCGTGCCATGTTTGCCGCGGCGCTCACCTGCTCGATCAGGTCGTCCGTGTGCACGAGCTTGAGGTCCTCCTCGCCGGCCGTGCCCGGCGTGACCTGCTCGACGCGCCCATGCAGCGCGATCAGGTCGTTCTTCACCGCCGACGCTACCGCGCGCAGCCTTCCCTGGTGTTCCGGATGCCCCCACCCGGTATCGTGCAGCACGGCCGCGGCGTGCATGAGGAAGGCCGTCGACACGACGCTAGCAGTCCACGGGCTGCTACGATGCCGAGGCGCCGGCCAGGGCCGCCTTGCCCGCGATGCGCTCCTGGATGCTCAGAATCTCCGGCCGCCGTGTGCGCTGCGCGGTCACGGCGTCGACTGCCGCGCTCGTGGCGGACATGGTCGTCAGGTACGGCACGCCGTACGCGATCGCCGCGCGCCGCATCGCGTAGTCGTCATACTGGGACTTCTTGCCCAGAGGCGTGTTGATCAGCAGGCTCACCCGCCCGCTCACGATCCTGTCCACGATGTGGGGCCGTCCCTCCCCAACCTTGTGAATCCTCTCACAAGGGATGCCCAGCTGGTTCAGGTGGTGGCGCGTGCCCCCGGTTGCGAAGACGCGGAAGCCCAGGTCGACCAGGCGGCGCACCAGCGGGGTCACCGTGGGCTTGTCCGCGTCATTCACGGTCACGATCACCGACAGATCGTCATCACCCTCGGGCAGACGGTTTCCCGCCGAGACCTGAGCCTTGGCAAAGGCCATCCCGAACGAGTCGTCCACGCCCATGGCCTCGCCCGTCGAGCGCATCTCGGGACCGAGGAGCGTGTCCACATCGAATCGGTTGAATGGGAACACCGCCTCCTTCACGGCAACCCCGTTCACCTCCGGCTCGGAAGGCACGTTCAGCTCCGCAAGCTTCTCGCCGGCCATCAGGCGGGCGGCCAGCCGCGCCAGCGGCACGCCCGTGGACTTTCCCACGAACGGAACGGTTCGCGACGCCCGCGGGTTTACCTCGAGCACGTACACCTGTCCGTCCCGGACCGCGTACTGCACGTTGAGGAGTCCGACCACCCCCAGTTCGAGCGCAAAACGCCGGGTAAGGCGGCGCATCTCGTCCAGTTCGGTGCGCCCAAGCAGGTAGGGCGGCAGCACGCATGCCGAGTCGCCCGAGTGGACACCCGCATCCTCGATGTGCTGCATGATCCCGCCGATCACGACGTCCGTCCCGTCGGAAAGTGCGTCCACGTCGGCCTCGAACGCGTCCTCCAGGAAGCGATCGATGAGCACCGGGTGGTCCGGCGACGCCTTGACCGCACGCGCAAAGTAGTCCTTGAGCGACGCCTCGTCGTAGACGATCTCCATCGCGCGCCCGCCCAGCACGTACGAGGGCCGCACCAGCACGGGGAAGCCGATCTCCCGGGCGATCGCAAGGGCCTCGTCCACGCTCATCGCGGTGCCGTTCGCAGGCACGCGCGCGCCGATCCGCCGGCAAACCTCTTCGAATCGCCGCCGGTCCTCGGCGCGGTCGATCGCGTTAACCGAAGTCCCCAGGATCGGCACCCCCAGCTCCTCGAGCGGCCGCGCCAGGTTCAGGGGCGTCTGTCCCCCCAGCTGCACAATCACCCCCACGGGCCGCTCCCGCTCGACGATCTCGACCACGTCCTCGAGCGTCAGCGGCTCGAAGTAGAGCTTGTCGCTCACGTCGAAATCGGTCGACACGGTCTCCGGGTTGGAGTTCACCATGATCGTCTCGAAGCCCGCCTCCTCGAGGGCCAGCACCGCCTGCACGCAGCAGTAGTCGAACTCGATCCCCTGCCCGATCCGG
>JAPPGZ010000073.1 GCA_028874905.1 Gemmatimonadota bacterium | reverse complement strand
GATCCCCGCTCAGTCCCCGGATCACCGGTTGCGCAACCGATGGACCCATCCTGGTGGCGGCCAGCCCCGGCATCGACGCCAGGGTTCCCGCGACGGTTGCCGTCATCTGGCGCTGCAGGACATCGCCGGTCATGACGCTGACGGGCCGGAGCGCCTCGGCTGCGGCGCGCTCGCTGATCGTGGCCGTCACCACCAGGTCGTCCAGCGCAATGGGAGACGGTGTCAACTCGATCACGACCTCTGCCGACTCCGCCACTGCACGGCGCGCACGCACGGTTCCCACGGTTACTACTGCGGTGGCGCCCCGGTATCCCAGGCGGTCGGCTCGAAGGATGTACGCGCCCGCGGCCAGCCCGGTCAGGTGGAAGCTCCCGTCCCCGCGGGTCACCGCCCTGGTGTCCCTCCCGACCACCGATACGTGCGCTCCCGCCAGGGGTTCACCGGTACGCGCGTCGCGCACGTTGCCCTCGAACACATGCACTTGTTCCGGCTCCTGCGCGGAGACCTGGGGAACGCCGAGCGCGGAAGCGACCGCAAGACACAGGACGAGCGTCAGCGGGTGCCGACGGATTCCCTCGACACGCGCACGCCCGAAGTCGATCATTCGACCGTAACCGCAGTTCACGGCTTTGGAGTTCAGCGTCCGCAAGCGTTCCCTCCGGCTGATGGCAGCTTAACTCTTGGCCAGTTTGGCCGACCTCGGCAAGGTGGATGGCAGACGCGTCGGTGCCCCGCCTCAGAACAACGCTTCAAGCGCCTCCGAGGGCGTGATCGCGGGGATCGGCGAGCGCCTGAAGTCCTTCGCGTTCCTCGTGACGACGAAACCAGCACCGCAAGCGCGCGCCGCGGCCACCTGCATCGCGTCCTCAAAGTCGGCCATATCCAGCCGGACGGCGTAGGCGATCGCGTCTGTACCGCACTCCGCCACAGCCACAAAGCGGATCAGCTCGGCGATGAAGTCCCGGGCACCGGAGCCGCCGTGCGAAGGCGTGACGAGGTAGTAGAAGTTCGACAGAGTGTGCCACGCTACGAACGCGCGCTTCGGCCCCGTCTGCAGGCGGTCGAGCAGTTCGGAAGCCGAGTCCGCGAACGGTTGTCGATCGAGCGCCACGTCGATGAGGACGTCCGTGTCGATCAGGATCACAGGTACTTCCGGGCCAGTGCGTCGTAGAGGGGATCGTCAAGGTTGGCGGCCTCGAACCTGCCTCTCCAACGCGACGCGAATGATGGTTCGCCGACGGCAGCCTCGGCCCTCAAGGCGCGTTCGATGAGCGCCGACAGCGACACGCCGCGCGACCGCGCATACCGCTTCGCGGCGACGAGCACTTCGGGATCCACGGTGATGGTGAGTTTCTGTTTCATGTTTGATTCCATGAAATACGTCTACGTATGATTACCAACGGTATACGTATTCCGATTTCGCGTCAATGCGGAACGTCGGGGCACGCGTCCTGGTAAAACGCTCCGACATGCGCACGACCTGGGAGAGCGAGATCTGGGTGCGCCGGCGAGGCGAGGATCTGCTCGGCGATGGCCCGATCGACGTGCTCACGGCGGACGGCCGCTACCTGGGGAGCTATCCGGGCGACACCGCGATGCCGACTGCGTTCGGTCCTGGGGGACTACTGGCGTTCGTCGAGAGGGACGAAGTCGGGCTGAACAGAGTGGTGGAGAAGCGGGTGGTGGGGCTGTAGGGGGGTCGCGCGGAACGGTTGTTCTGGCTAGTCGAATTCGCACACAATCGGAAGGTGGTCGCTCAGTCTCGGCGTTGTGTAGAAGACCTCCTCGTGACTCGGCACTCGAGCCTTTCTGAGCCGGCGTAGCATCGGCGCGTTCACGTAGCAGTAGTCCAACTGATGATCAACGGACTTTGACGTGTGCTGAAACGTCGGTACAGGGCCGCGATGAGAGTGGCTCAGACAATCGGTCAACCCGAGTGCATTCAGCCGTTCGATGATCTCTCGGTTGCCCGTGTCTTTGGGTTCGTCGAACAGCACCGAACTGTTGAAATCACCGGCGACAATCCAGTTCGTATCGTCGGAGATGCCTGCATTGCGGAGCAGTGCCCATAGGATCTCGGTGAACCAGAGGTCACGGTTGTTCGTCAGCTTGATGCCCGTCACATCCACCTCGGCCCATTGCTCTTGCGGAATCGGAAAGGCGGGCGAGTAAACCAAAACGACATGGAACTGCTCTCCAGAGGCAAGTCGCGTCTTACATCCGACGATCCATCCGTAGCGCTCCGTGTGGATCCTGTTGACCCATCCCAACTTCGATTCCAGGTACGGCGTGGCGTCGATCAGCCCCTTCGAAAGGACGGCGGTCGAAAACGGTGCGTTGTAGCCTTCAAAGAACCGTGGAGATACCCAATGGCATTGGTAATGGTCCCGGATACACCGGGGGATTCCCGTAACTTCCTGAAGCAGGACGACATTAGCGTCTTCGCGCCGAAGCATTTCCCATAGCCCGCGCCGGGATTCGCCCGCTTTATTGACATTCCACGTGAGCACCTTCATAAAGCGTCCGGCACCTCCAAGCGGCTTTCAGTGGTTGTGGCGCGAAAAAGACAACTTCGGTTTCCATTATGTATACTGCTGTTTACATTCGCACCCCCGCATCCGCTTCGATGGGAGCAACCTTGTCCGCTCGACCTCGCGTCATCCTCGCGTTCGTCACGCCGATCGCACTCCTGTTCCCGCTCGCCGCCTGCGCACCCGACACAGCGCCCTCCACCCTCGCCCCACCCCACATCGTGGACAGCGCGGGCGTGCGTGTCGTCACGTACGACTACAGGCCAACCGCCACCGCCCCCTTTCAGCTCGCCGCCGAACCTCACTACCGCCACGGCGCAAACCCCGGTGACTATTCCTTTCAGGAAGCCAGCGCCGGCCGTCTCCTGCCAGACGGCACCGTTGTCGTCTACGACCAATGGAACGTCGAACTGGTCGCGTTCAGCCCTGACGGCAGAACCCACACCGTCCTCGCCGCGGAGGGAGAAGGACCGGGGGAAGTAGGCCACGTCGACGCCATATTCACGCTGGGGCAGGACAGCGTCCTTATCGCTGATCTCAACCTCGGCCGCGTCACTCTTCTCGTCGGCGGTTCGGTAGCCCGTATCATGACCCTCCCACGCTCCGCCCGGCTCGACGTCAAGGGAATCGGGTCACCCGGCGAGCTGTTGCTGGCCACTTCCTACGGCTCTTTCAGTGACTCAGAGGCGTGGCGCTCCGGCCATGTGGCACGCTTCGATGTGGAGTCGGGAGCCCTCGATACCGTCGCGTCGTACGACTTCATGCCGCCGATCCCGTCGGGGCTGGAATGGGAACCGATCCCGGCTTACGGCGAGGTAACGGTCACCACCGGGCACTTCGTCCAGACCAGATCCGACAGGCCGGAGGTCACCTGGCGCCTCCCCGACGGCACCGCGACGCAGCTCGTCCGCTGGCAAGCCGACCCGACTCTTCTGACCGAGGAGTGGATGCAGTCCATCGAAGCTCAGCATCGCATGGACGTCCGCAAGCACAGCCCCAACCTTCCCGAAGCCGCCATCACAGCAAGCACCCGGCGAATCATGGCGATCTATCGTGCCAGTATCGGCCGGCCAATGCCCCTCTTCGCCGATCCGTTCACCGACGCCGAAGGAAGGGTGTGGCTCCCGTCCTACAAGCCCGGCGGCGAGCGCCACAGCGTCCCGCCCTACACCGTGATCGCGCCCTACGGGACATGGTTGGGCACGGTGGACACGCCGCCCCGGTTCCGCGTTCTCGACGTGGCCGGCGGGCTCGTCCTCGGCATGCAGGTGGACGAGATGGACGTGGAGAGCGTGGTGGTCTACGAGTTAGTGGGACGGCAGGCGCCGCGCTCTCAGTAGTGATACCGTGCCGCAAGGAAGTAGACCCGATCGTCGCTCACCTGGTAGACCAGACGGTGCTCGCTGTCGATTCGTCGTGACCATCGACCGGTGAGTTCACGACGGAGGGGCTCGGGCTTCCCGATGCCGTCGAAAGGGTCGCGGAGGATCGCTTCGACCAGTTTGAGGGTGCGGAGGGCGCGCTTGCGGTCGGTCCGCGTCCAGTAGGCCAGGTCTTCAAGGAATCGGGGATGCAATACGGCTTCTCGGCGCTGCCGTCCGGTCATTCCTCCGCCAAGCCGAGTTGCCTGCGCAACTGGTCAACGTCCGTGGGCTCCGCCTCACCAGAGTCGGCCCATGCCATGGCTTCCCTAAGGCGCTCGGCGTTGGCCGGAGAGCGAAGCAGGTAGTCCGTCTCCATCCACGAATTGAGATCTTCGGCTGCAATCAGCGCGACGGGCTCTTTTCCCCGCCGCCGGATCACGACGGGTTCGCGGGTGTCGGTTACCTGATCCATGAGGGAAGCGAGGTTCTTCCGCGCTCCGGTGTAGGTGGTTTCTCGTATCATCTGGGGTGTCTTGGCTCAAATCATCACGGTTGATCAATAATTGTACATATAATCTGTACCACTAGCAATCCTGCCGGTGAGCGTTGCCAGAGGTGTGCCGACATCGGCCGCCCGGTGATACCCCGTTCTAGTTCAGTCCCCCATCCGCCGCAATCTCGGCCAGCACCTCGGCGATGGCCTCGGCGCTCAGCCACCGCCCGGCTGTCATCACACCAACCGGTCTTCGGAGCGTGGCGAGTGACTCCCGGGGGTCGGCATCGAGCAGAAGAAGATCGGCGCGCTTTCCAGCCTCGACCGTGCCCACTTCCTCCAGGGCACCCAGGAACCGTGCTGCTTCCCGCGTAGCCATTTCGAGAATCCGGGTCCGTTCGATCCCGGCCGCTTCGTGGTTGGCGAGTTCTTCGTGCAGCGAGACGCCCGGTACCACAAAGGGATTCGGGGTGTCGGTCCCGATCAGCAGCACCGCACCGGCATCGTGCAATGCTCGCACGAGACGAATTCGGTTTTCGCGGCCAGCATCGACCAGCGCCCAATCGGCGGCGTCCATCCGGTCGAGGGAGCGGGTCGCCAGCCACTCCCAGAAGTCGAGGACCTCGCTGCCGAGATAAGCCATCTCAGGCCCGAGCAGCCAGGCGTCGATCGTGTCGCGGGGAGCGAGCGCCCGGTCGGCCTGTACCGTCGTGGCGACGATCCCTACTCCGGCCCGCACCACTTGCGCCGCGGCGTCGGCGTATCTGGTCGTGTCGACCGGCATCGCGAGGTAGAGCTTCGACCAGTGCCAGCCATTCCGGAATGGCGAGTCGCTCGCCTCGACCAGGTCACCCAGCTCCGTCACGTGTTCGATCGACCACATCCCCGACGCGAGCGCGTCTTCGACGGACAGGTCGCCAGGGACGTGACCCGCCACGGCCATCCCCTGAGCCGCGGCCTCATCAACGATGGCGGCAAAGGCGTCCGGCGAGAGATTCGTGTAGACCTTGACGAAGTCGTAGCCTGCAGTGGCCTGCGCCCGGACCGCGTCACGCGCCTCGTCCGCAGACCCGATCGCCAGATTGTCGTCGCGCAGAGGGGGATCGCCATCGAGGATGGGGCCTGCGGTATGGATCCTGGGCCCGAGCATCTCTCCGCGCTCGATGAGGTCGCGCCATTCCAGGATGTACGGGCGGCCGTCCATGTTCCGCACGGTGGTCACGCCGTTCGCAAGGAAAAGGTTGAGGATACCCGGGTCCTCCGAGTATTCGAGATGCACGTGCATGTCGGTGAGCCCGGGCATGAGGAATCGGCCGACGCCGTCGACGACGGTCGCGTCCGTCGGCACCTGCACGTCGACCGTCGCCCCGATTGCCAGGATCGTGTCGCCCGATACGAGCACTGTCTGTCCCGTGAGCGCCCCATCGCTTTCACCCATCGTAAGGACCGTCACGTCGACGAAGGCGATGTCGCCAGTGATGCCGCTGTCCCGTGGTGGGTGCGACGAGGGTTCGCAGGACAGGAGGATCGTGAAGACGGCGACTAATGGCCCCAGGCCGGCGGCGCTGTTAAGACTCTCGAACAGGGCTGAGCCAGGCGCCCGCGTTCCCACTTCAGTGCGGCTCGATGTCATTGGGAACCGGCTCCAGCCGCACCACGGCAGTCAGCTCCTCGAGGTGTTCCAGAGCCAGGTAGATGAA
Source organism: Gemmatimonadota bacterium (assembly GCA_028874905.1). GTDB lineage: Bacteria > Gemmatimonadota > Gemmatimonadetes > Longimicrobiales > Gaopeijiaceae > Bin94. The sequence continues at coordinate 231,667 of JAPPGZ010000073.1, read as the reverse complement.
CCCGTCCGGGCCCTCGCGGACATCGCGGACCCGGCCCAGCTCGCCTTCGAGGAGCGTCTCCAGGCTGACGGCGTCGCCACCGTCCAGCGTCACGCGGGCAAGCTGCTGGCCGACCAGCCCCCCGACGAACGCGCTGCCCCGCCACCAGGGGAAGCTGTCGCCGCGGTAGATCATCATGCCCGACACGCCGATCGACGGCGTCCAGACGAATCGGGGGGACTCCACGCCGGAGCGGTGCGTCTCTTTGGTGAACACCGTGCCGTCGTAGTTGATGCCGTGCGAGACCACCGGCCATCCGTAGTTGGCCCCGCGCACGATCAGGTTGAGTTCGTCCCCGCCCCGAGGGCCGTGTTCGTTCGCCCAGACATCGCCGGTGAGCGGGTCGACGGTGAGCCCCTGCATGTTCCGGTGGCCGTAGCTCCAGATCTCGGGGAGGGCGTCGTCCCGTCCGACGAACGGGTTGTCCGAGGGCACGCTCCCGTCGTCGTGAAGACGAACGACGGTCCCCATGTGATTGCTCAGGTCCAGCGCCGGGTGATCGGCGAGAGCGTTCGGCGTCACCATCCGGTCGCCCACCGCGACATACAGATAGCCGTCCGTACCAAATGCCATGCGGCCGGCGAAGTGGTTGTTGTTGTCGCCCCAGGCGTCGGCTACGAAGATCTCTTCGACGTCGGTCACCCGGTCCCCTTCCCAGCGTCCGCGAACAACCGCGGTAGCCCCCTCCGACCCGTCATGGTCGGGCTTGCCGTAGCTCAGGTACAGCCAGCGATTCTGCGCAAAGTCGGGGTGTGGAAAAACGTCCATGAAGCCGCCCTGGCCCTCGTCGCGATAGACCGTCGGCACGCCTCCAACGGGGTCGGGCTGAAGAGCGCCGTCGCGTACCACCCGAAGTCTCCCCGGGCGTTCGACGATCAGCATCTCGCCTCCCGGAAGCCACGCCATCGACCACGGGTGGTCCAGGCCGTCCGCGACCGTCGTCACCCGAAAGTCGTGGCGTGCGGATGAGTACACCCGGGCGGTGGAATCGTCGTCGGTGGAGCCGTCGCCGGCAGCCTCCTCCGACGCGGGTGCGGGCGAGCATGCGCAGGCCAAGGCGGCGATCCCGACAGTCGTTCCGATCATTGCAAGTCGCATGGCAACCTCCTCAAGCGCTCACGGGTGGAGCAGCAGCCCTGAAACGCACCTCGGGGCTTTGGTTGCAATCTACGGTCGGGGTTCGTTCGCCGCGCGTGGGAGATCCACAAAATGTCAACTACAGTTTCCATCAGGTGAACTAGAGTTTACATCTCAAGACCGGCTGACCGGGGGATAAGCGTCGCCCGCCACGCAACCATCCGACTGCCGCCCCCTGTCCTCAAGCTGTGAGTAGTCGGGGTCCTACCCCCGCAAAGGAACAACCCTCTCAGCCCGAGGACGACTTACATGAGTACGAATGCCGAGCAATTGACACGTACCGTTCGCTGGCTCCAGGCCTACGCCGCGTTGATGACCATCGCGCTTGCCGTGCTCTTCATCAGGGGCGGGACGACCGCAGACGGCGACGGTGTGCTCAGAGCACGCGGGCTGATCATCGAGGACGAGGCCGGGCGCGAGAGAATCCTCATCGGCGCCCCGATTCCGGAGGCCGCGAACCGCGTTCGCACCGATGACGCCAGGATACGCGAAGCCTGGGCGACGAGGTACCCGGACCCGGACGCCTACATGGGCTACTACCAGGACTACAGGCATGAAGCCAACGGTATGCTGATTCTCAGCGAAGACGGGTTTGATCGACTCGTGGTCGGGGACCCGGTGCCCGATCCGATCGTCGGCAGGCGCATCGCGCCGAGCACGGGCATGGTGATCAACGACGCGGAAGGACTTGAGCGAACGGGGTACAGTGTGAAGGTCGTAAACGGGTACTATCGCGTTGGACTGGGCCTCGACACGGATCGCGTCGAGGAGGGTCTCATCCTGACACTGGACGATGACGGCCTGCTCGGCGTCATCGTGGGGACGGGAGGTGATCGCATCCATCTCGGCAGCGCGCCGGCCGGACACGAATGGACCGGCCTTGCCGAGGAGTTTCAGGGACTCATGGTCCGGCGAGACGGCGAGATCGTGCACATGATGAATCTCGCCGAGGGCAACTGAAACGGTCCGCTGGCAGCCAGTACACCTCACCGGTGGTGCCCGCCAGCCGCCCCGTCAATACCTCCCCAGCCGCTCCCGGTACGAGAGCACTTCGCGCCTCAACACCGGTGCGAGCAGGTACAGTCCCATGAGATTCGGGATCGCGACCACGTAGATCATGGCGTCGGAGAGGTCGATCAGCGCCCCGAGATTGATGCTGGCGCCCAGCACCACGAAGCCGCAGAAGAAGAGCTTGAACCCGGTCTCGACCGAGCGGTGTTGGCCGGTCAGGTAGGTGAGGGCCTTGAGGCCGTAGTAGCTCCACGAGATCATGGTCGAGAAGGCGAACATCACGGCGGCGACGGAGAGCGGCACGGGGGACCACGACAGGGTGCTCTCGAACGCCGTCTTGGTCATTTCGATGCCGGTGATGCCGGCGTCGGCGAGCGTGGGATCGTAGATCGTCGTGATGATGACCAGCGCAGTCATGGTGCAGATGACCACCGTGTCGATAAACGGCTCGAGCAGGCTGACGAAGCCCTCCGTGCAGGGTTCGTCGGTCCGTACCGCCGAGTGGGCGATGGCCGCGGAGCCGAGGCCGGCTTCGTTGGAGAAGACCGCGCGCCGGAATCCGATGATCATGACGCCGATCATGCCACCGCCGACGCTCTCGGCCGAGAACGCGCCCTGCCAGATCTGGACGATGGCGGCCGGCAGCCGGTCGGCGTTGATGCCGATGATCGCCAGGGCCGACAGCACGTAGAGCACCGCCATGAAGGGAACCAGCCTGGAGGTGACCCGGGCGATGCTCCTGATGCCCCCGACGATGACCGCCGAGACGGCGGCGGCCATGAAGACGCCCAGCAGCCACGCCTTGTCACTGAAGAAGCTGTCGGCGGCTCCTGTCACCTCGATGAGGATGGCGGCTGCCTGGTTCGACTGGAACATGTTGCCGATTCCGAGGCAGCCGAACACCATGGCGGCGGCGTAGAACATCCCCAGGCCGCGGCCAACCCGGGGCAGGTTCCGAAGCTCCAGGCCGCGCTGCAGATAGTACATGGGACCGCCGCTGACCGAGCCGTTCTCGTGGGTCCGACGGTATTTCACGGCCAGGGTGCACTCGGCAAACTTCGTGCTCATCCCGAGCAGCCCGGCGATGATCAGCCAGAGCGTGGCCCCGGGTCCGCCCAGCGAGATCGCCACCGCCACCCCCGCGATGTTCCCGATACCGACCGTGCCCGACACGGCCGTCGCGAGCGCCTGGAAGGGCGTGACCTCGCCCGGCTGGGCAGGATCGGTGTAGCGTCCCCTGACCAGGTCCAGCGCGTGCTTGAAGCCACGCACGTTGATGAAGCGCAGGTAGAGGGTGAAGAACACGCCGCCGGCGATCAGCCACGCCACGATGAGGGGCACCTGGGCGCCCGCGATCGGCACGGAATAGAAGATCAAGCCGGCGACAGCGTCCGTAACCGGCTGCATCAGCTGATTGATTCGTTCGTCGAACCCCATCCCGGTTCCTTAGTGCTCAGAGGCTCCGGCAGCCGTGCTCGATGCCGGCCTTCACCGCGTCCATCAGCTCGTCGATGTCCGCCTTCGTGACAATCAGCGGCGGGGCCAGGTTGATGGTGTTGTTCAGACCCGGGACGCTTCGCGTGGTCTTGCCCACCAGGACGCCTTTTGCGGCGGCTTTCTTCACGACCGCCGCCATCACGTCCTCGCTCACCGGCGTCTTCGAGGCCTTGTCCCGCACCAGCTCGACGCCGGCGAACAGGCCCCTTCCGCGCACGTCGCCGACGTGCCGGTGGTCGGACAGTTCGCGCAGACGATCCAGCAGGTACTCGCCCATCACGCGGCTGTTGTCGATCAGGTCCTCTTCCTCGATGATGCGCAGATTCTCGAGGGCAGCAGCGAAGCCCGCCGTGCATCCGCCGTAGGTGCTGATGTCCCGGAAATGGCCGTACTTGTCGCTCGGATCCTCCAGAAAGGCGTCGAACACGTCGCTGCGCACGGCAGCCGCCGAGATCGGCGCGTAGGAGCTGGCCATCCCCTTGGCCATCGTGACGATGTCCGGTACGAAGTCGTAGTGCTGATACCCGAACATGGTCCCGGTTCGCCCGAAACCGCAGACGACTTCGTCGATGATCAGAACGACGCCGTACCTGTCGCAGATGTTGCGGATGATGCCGTAGTACTCAGCGACCGGGGGGATGACACCGCCGCCCGCGGTGATCGGTTCGAGAATGACGCCGCCCACCGTGTCCGGACCCTCGGCCTCGATGGCGTCCCCCAGCGCCCGCGCACACTCCACCTCGCAGTCCGGATAGGTCTTGCCGAACGGGCAGCGATAGCACATGGCGTGGGGAATCGCCGCGAACCCGTCGGGGAAGGGCCCGTAGGCCTCCTTGCGCTCCTCCTGCCCGCTGGCCGCGAGGCAGCCGATGGTGGTCCCGTGATAGTCGCGGTCGCGGTAGAGGACCTTGTACTTCCCGGTGCCGTTCTGGTGGGCGATCTGGCGCACCATCTTGATCGCCTTCTCGTTGGCCTCCGAGCCGCTGTTGGCGAAGTAGAGGCGGTCGAGCTCGGGCAGCCACTGCGCCAGCGCACTCGCGTATTCGGCCGCCGGCACGGTGCCGACGACGCCCGCATAGTACGGCAGGCGTCGGAGCTGCTCGTAGACCGCCTTCGCGATGCTCTCGCGCCCATAGCCGACGTTGACGCACCAAACGCCGCCCGACGTGCCGTCAAGGTACCACTTGCCGTGGATGTCCCTTACGCGAGCACCTTCTCCCTCCACAAACACCTGCGGATCCTGCGTCTCGAAGACGCTGTGCTGAAACAGATGGTGCCAGAGGTGCTTCCTGTCCTTCTCGATGACGTCGCGGGCATCGTGGTCGGACTGCAGGGTTCGGGTTTCGGACATGGGGGTTTGCGGGCTGGAAAGAGCCTGGAAAGAGGAAACGGGCCTTGAATATAGGCAGGCCGACGCTGGATCGCCGTTTCTGCCGCTATAGTAACGCTATTTCTGCCGTTGGCATGACGCCGTTTCTGCCGCTGTGGTAACGCCGTTTCTGCCGCTGGCCTCTTCCGGATGTCATCTTTGACTGCTAGTATCCTTCCACACCGACCATCCGATCAAGTCCCTGCAGGCACGCGCATGACCTACCATCCGAGAATCGTGGACCACGAGTTGGCCGAGCGTCTGCAGGCCACGGGCGCGGTCGTGATCGAGGGCCCCCGTGCTTGCGGAAAGACCACCACGGCCAGGCAGATCGCGGCCAGTGAAGCGCGGCTCGACGTCGACGAGGTTGCACGTCGGCTGGCCAGTCTCGAGCCCGCCCGCGTCCTGATCGGTGACGCACCGAGACTGATCGACGAATGGCAGCTGGAACCGGCGATCTGGAACCACGTGCGGAGGGCGGTGGACGATCGCCGCCTCCCGGGGCAGTTCATCCTTACCGGGTCCGCGGTGCCTGCCGACGACGCGACCCGACACACGGGAGCCGGCCGGCTGACCCGGCTTCGCATGCGCCCGCTGTCAACGTTCGAGCTGGGTCGCTCATCCGGCGAAGTCTCGCTGTCGGGTCTCATGGACGGCGCGCGTGCCGCAGCCGGCAGGTCGGTGATCCCGCTCGACGATCTGGCCGAACTGATCTGTGTGGGCGGCTGGCCGGTCAACCTGGGCCACACCACCGAAAAAGCGCTCCGCGCCAACAGGGACCACCTGGACGAGATTCGCTGCCTGGACATCGCGAACGGGGACGGCAAGCGGCGAGATCCGGTGAGGGTCGGGATGCTGCTTCGGTCGCTGGCGCGGAACGTCGCGACGCCCGCCGCAACCGCGACCATCGCTTCCGACACTGGCGAGGGCGTGTCCGCAATCAAGGAACACACGGCGGCCGACTACCTCAGGGCGCTGGAACGGATCATGATCGTGGAGAACCAGCCGGCCTGGCCGACCCACCTGCGATCGCGGTCGGTGCTGAGAAACAAGCCGATCCGGCACCTGGCGGACCCGTCGCTCGCCGCGGCCGCCGTTCGTGCAACGCCGGCCCGCCTGCTCCGCGACCTGGACTTCCTGGGGCTTCTGTTCGAGTCGATGGTCGTGCGGGATCTGCGCGTCTATGCCCAGGCCGCGGACGCCGAGGTTTTTCACTACCGCGAGAAGGGCGGACTGGAGGTGGACGCGATCATACAGGGCCATGATGGTCGTTGGGCGGGATTTGAAGTGACGCTGGGTGAGCGACGAGTGGACGAAGGCGCTCGCAACCTGCTTCGGCTGGCGGAGAGGGTGGACGAGCGGCGGATGGGGAAACCGGCGGCGCTTGGGGTAATCGTGAGCAGGGGCTATGGGTACACGCGGGAGGATGGGGTGCAGGTGGTTCCGGTGGGGGCCTTGGGGCCGTGAGCACGCTGGCATGTTTCGTGCGTAATCGCACTGACAGCGCAGTCCCTTCAATCCTCCACAAGGGGTTTCTGAATGACAGGCGTGAGAATCAAACCCTATCCCATCGTCACCACCCTGCTCACGCTGATGGCCCTCGCCGGTCTGTTCTCACTGCGCATCGTCGGCTTCTACAGCCACCAGGCGCTGGCGGTCGTGCTGCTGCTCGGCCTCGTCTGGGCGATCGCGAGTCGCGGCTGGCTCGCGAGGAAACGGCGCCTGTGCCTGGAACTGCTCCGCGAACCGGGCAGGCGCGACCATCGGCCCCAACTCCTGCAAGCGATTGGGCGCGCGAGCTTCTGGGCGATGACCGGCACCGCGTGCGTGGCGGTTTTCCCGCGCTCGGCCGAGATGACGCCTCTGATCGCCGTCGTGATCGGCATTTCCGTGCTGCGGGTCGCGGCTTCGTTCGTCGCCCCGCGCCGGACCAACGCGGGGCCGACCCTCGTCATGGCGGCGGGCGCTCTGGTCCTGGCCCTCGACCTGGGTCGCGCGCTTGCGGGCGGGGGCTTCCGGGACGGTTCGGCCGATGTCGTGCAGCTCGCTCCGCCCTTCGAGGGTGAGTGGCTCGTCCTGCAAGGCGGTCCCAGTCCACTTCAGAGCCATCATCTCTCGGCCTACAATCAGCGTTTTGCCCTCGATCTCGTCCGGCTGGACAACGGGCGGATCTTCACCGACGAGACGGGCAACGCGTCGATCCACAGCTGGGAGCAGCCCCTGGTATCTCCTGTGGACGGTACTGTGGTCATCGCAGAGGACAGGATGGAAGATGCGGATGGCGCGAACTTCGTGACCGATCCTGCGGACGCGGCCGGCAACGTGGTCGTCATCGAGCTCGACTCCGGCCATTTCGTCGTCCTTGCGCATCTCCGGCACGGCACGGTCCAGGTTAGCGAGGGCGACCGGGTCAGGAAGGGAGATCCTCTGGGCCTGGTCGGCAACTCCGGCAACACGACCATGCCCCACCTGCATCTCCAGGTGCAGACCCACCGCGACCTCTGGGATCCCGACAACCGGTCGGTGCCGTTCGTATTCGAGGGTGACGGCCGGGTGCTGGCGCGGAATGATCGGGTGGTGGGGGCAACTCACTAGCCCTTCGCGTACCAACCGGACAGTTCATGTGCTAACTGACCGGCCAACTACGTGTTCAAAGCGCCCCTTCTGCCAGCCATTCTTGCCACCAGGGGTGACCGTCCTCAGTCTGTATCCTCAGAAGTGACAATGGCATCCAGGCATACGCTGGAGAAACCGAAGCATGAACGAATGGCTCCGCGAATGGTGGCCGATTCTGGCTGCCCTCCTGTTCCTTGTTATCGCCCTGGGCTGGTTTGTCCAGCGAATGGTCAAAAGCAGCTCGGCCGGCGGCGCCGCGAATGCGTTCGAGACCGTATTCCGCAAGGAGATGGTTCAGCCGATCATCACGCACATCATGGCGTGGACCTTCGCGGTTCTCGCGGCGAGCATGATCATCACCTTCCTCGCTACGCGTCAGTTCGACCGGGCCGAGGACGTGTTCGCGTACATCGTGGCCGTAATCGGCCCGATCGTCGGCTTCTGGTTCGGCTCCCGGGCAGGAGAGGGGAAGAACAAGGACGGCGACAACGGGAATAAAGGCCCGCCGCAGTAACCGGACCCAAGTACTCGCGCTGACACCTGGACCGGGGAGTTGCGGGACGGTCTGGCCGGTGACGAAGACGAGCCGGCACCGGTCTTCCCCTTCGGCTATGACTGGCGGCTGCCGCTGGACCGGATCGAGGAGCGGCTCGCCGCGTTCGTCCAGGAGGTCATCGACCGAACCCTGCTGCTGAAGCACTACCGGGACGACGAGGACTACAGGAGCAACCCGACGGTCAACCTAGTCGGGCATTCGATGGGCGGGCTGATCATCGCCGGCTACATCGAGCGGCACGGCGGCGGGTCCGTCAACAAGGTTGTGACCCTTGCGTCGCCGTTCCAGGGGTCGCATGAGGCGATTCTCAAGCTGGCCACCGGCACCGCCGACCTCGGCGACGACTCGGGCGGGGCACGGGAACGCCGCATGGCGCGGATGACGCCGGCGCTATACCAACTCCTGCCGAGTTTCGACGGCGCGCTCGTCGTGGAGGACGGCATGGAGTCGGACATCTTCCACCCCGATGCCTGGCAACCCAGCGTGATGCGCACGATCACCCACCAGGTCAGGGGCGGGAACGTTGCCGGCGCGGATCTGTTCAAGGAAATGCTCGACGCGGCCAGGACGCATCGGGAGCGGATCTCGGCGCTGAGCCTGGCGACCGGCGACGAGTCGAATGGGGACCTTGTCCGCGACGACGACTGGCTCGCGATCGCGGGCACCGATTCAGAGACACGGGTCGCGCTGCGGGTCGGGCGCGACGACGAGGGAAGGCCTCGATTCCTGCTCAGTTCCGACGAGCGCCGAAACGACTGGGACTCGGAGGACCAGGCCGCGAGACGCAACACCGGCGACGGCACCGTACCGCTTGCCGGTGCCATCCCTCCGTTCATGGACGAATCGCGCGTCGTCTGCGTAACCCCCGGTGATCTGGGCTACTGGGAACTGCGCGACCGGGCGCTGTCCGGGCTGGCCGGCTTCCACGGCCTGGTCCCGAAAGTGAACATGCTGCACCGGCTTGCGATCCGGTTTCTGCTGGGGAAGGGCGATCCCTACGGCAACACCTGGGGCCGGCGTCTGCCGGGCGTGGAGGAATGGCGACCGCCGCTGGAGCTGAGGGAGAAGGGGTAGGGGGGACCTTCGGGGCGTCAGACGCGGAAGCAGTACCAGGGCTCGTTCATCCCCGTGCATTCGGGACAAACGCCGTCCGCATGCGTACGGTGCCAGGCGATCGTCGCGCTCGCAATGACCTTGATGTCCTCGAGCGCCCTGGAGAGGGTGTGATGTGCCGAGCCAATTACGATGTGTGGTGGCCGTTCCAGCGCCACCAGCTTGTCGACGGACCGGACGAGTTTCAGGGCTTCCTTTTCGGGTTGCTCATGCGTGGCCTCAGGCATGACGGCGTTCCTTGGCTCGGTGAAGTGATCTGTGCACGGCCCGCCCTAGACCGGGAGGACAGGCCTTGCCCGCGGTTTCGCCCGACACCCATCGGCCCGGAGACCCCAATGCCTCAGGTGCGCCGCGACCGCTCGACCTCGAGCCTCCTGTCGCGGGAGCGGCGGCCTGGATCGCTCAGCCAACCGGCGGCCTGTCATGCTTGGGCAAGCAGAAGTGGCAACCGTTGTATCCTCGCGCTAGCGCTTCTTCGACTGCCAGAAAAGGGACTCTGTTCTTAGGATTCATTCTGGACCAGAATGGGCAGCGTATGGTGTGAAGTTCCATGCTGCTTTTGTTGCCATACACGTAGTCTTCGTGATCCTTTATGGCCACAAACTCGATCGCGAGTTGCCCTGCGGTTTCTCCGTCCTGAATCTGCGTCGCTACCAGTGGATAACGATGTTCGTGCTTCGCTTCCACGGAAAAGTCAACCGCCAGCTGGATCTTCTTGGTTTCACGGGCGGCCAACCGGAAGCCTTCAATTGCAGCTACCTCGCCGCCCCGCGCTTGCAGAGTGGTGTACCGCCGGTTCATCTTGACAGTCCGCAATGCCGATAGCTTGGCGTCTCTAAGAACGCCGTTCGCCACCCTCAAGCGCACGCTCGTATCCCGAGGCAGTTTCTTGACGTTCAACCTAAACGTGTTTGTGGATGCGCTCGTACTGCCCTTCATACCTATATCACTGACCGCCCGGCCCTCTGTTGTTATCCGTATGGGCGAGACGTTGCGTTGCCCCACACTGTTATCTAAACGTACCAGGTGCCAATGAGATCCGGGTCTTTTCTCGTGGAACATAGATGCCATTGTCGGATCATCGGGGCTGTCAACCACGGCAAACAGGCATTCGTGATCTTCGATTTCTGGGTTCCAAGGGAAAGGGCCAACAATCGCATTTGCACCGCTCTCGATTCCACCAGCCACGGACCTCTCGCCCATGGCTTCGAAATCGGCAGGCCATAGCATCCCTAATCCCGGATTACAATGATAGGCTCTGACCTTGACATTGTCGGCACTTTGGGAACCACGGTTTTGTATGTTGACATACATATAGTTGTTGCGACCAACAATCGGTCTTTCGTGATCGCTGGCAGTATTGCTTGCCCCTTCCTCGGGCACGTTGTTTCGTACCCATATGTCCGGCGACTGCCAATGTACGTGGGCGCTCGGGTAGGTACCGTCATCCGAATCGGAGTCCCGGATGAACAGGTCAGCCGAACGGCGATCACCGGTCTGCAGAAACGAATCCTTGGCTTCAAACCATGCGGCCTCCAACAGAATGTCGCGTTCATACCGATAGCCCAACGCTGTATGGTCGAGCATAGATTCGGGGGTTGGACGGTCTTCACCCATACCGGCCATTGATTCGGTCAGTTCGACGGTGGCGGCTGTATTGCCGAGGTCGTTGGTGATTGCAGCTGTCGAATACTGGTCTTGCTTCGAGTTGTGCTGTTGCCATACGGCCCAAAGGCGATCGATGTTGCAGTGATGTAGATAGAACAACGGATCGTTGGGTGATTTGCTCACGTCACGCATATCTCCGCCAACCCAAACGTGACCGTCAACATGACTACCAGATTCCATACTTCTGAAGGCCTGGTAAGTGGACGCACCCAACTCCCGAATAATTGACGCTAGCGTCGGCAGAGTCCGGCTACTACTGTTATCGCGGGCGACGGACCAGCTGAGTCGTCCGGTCCCGTCCCAACCACCGAAGAAAGACTCCCAAGGATCTTCGTCCAGATCTCGCGAGTCTACTCGGGTCCAATCCCAATACGGGAGTGTGACACTTGAATCCTCCGCCTGCAGCGCTTGTTCGAATCTTCTCAGGAAATACCTGTGCCACGGCAGGAACGCTGGGCCCCTATGGATCTTGGAAGAGTTCGCGCTATGGAAGGTCACGTAGTTGCCGATAGTTCCGTTCGCCGAAAGAGCGTTGAACGCGTTGGCGAGGGCAGTCAGTTCACTGCTGGTCAGTTGGGTAAAGTCTTTGCGGTACATTCTCTGATTCCCTTACTACTTGCCAGCACAGGTATTGAGAGTGTCAGGGCGGTCATAGCCGATGAATGCAATGCCCTTGCCCGTTCTCCTTGGCGGTCGCCTCATTCGTCGTCATCGCACATGCCACCGCCCAGGCAATCGAATGTAAAGACGCAACAATAGCCGCAGCAGTACGGGTCTCCCGCCATAGTTTCCTTGCAACAGTGGAAAAAGAAGCCCGAAGTGGACGCGGCGACCGCGTCCTTCGGGGTCGCGAGTGCCAGGGGCAGCAGGACGATGTTCGCCACGACGGCGAGCAGGACCCACAGGATCTTCTTCTTCATTGTTTGTCTCCAGTCTGTTCAAGTGGCCAACGGTTTATCATCAGAGTGCATCAAGCGCATGTATCATCTGTTCCAGCCGACGGCCGTGCCCTTCGAATCGAAGTACGCCAACCGAATCAAACACGAAGACCCAAGGGGTCCTGAAAAACAGAGAAAACTCCCGGTCGGCTGGGGTTAGTTTCTCCACGCTCAGTACATCTACATCCCAACCGAAGCGTTCAGCATAAGCCGCGGCCGCCCCAACGGAATCGTTGGTCACGGCGATTCTCCGCACCTTTGGCCTGTTGGTGTGATCGGCAGACAAGTGCTCCGCCCATTCCGGCGCCACAGCGTGACAATGCACGCAATCTGGGTGGAAGACGTACAGGACCGTTGCGATGCCGGCGTCTGTCGCGAATCGAATGGTTGCCGGGACATTGCCCTCGAGGCTGCCCGTCAAAGCGAGCAAGGTGTCCCCAACGACAATGTCGCCAACGGGCTCTGACGGCAGGCTCGCTTGACGGGCGCGACTGACCGCCAAGACAGATTGACCACCGATCCCCACCAACAGCACGAACAGCAACGCATTGAGCCACTGCGTCGATTTCACGATGAGGCTCCCTCCTTGGATGGTGCGGCTTCTGGCTGCTACACCTTTCCAAACGCGGGCGAGCCCGTCCGGATACTGTCATTCCCCGACACAGGCTCGGATTCTCCCGGACTCAGGTTCCGGGCCGCCCTTCAGTCCTCCGCCATCCAGTCCATCAGTAAGGCCCTCATCTCCGGCATCCTTCGCAGCTTTGACATCGCCCGGTCGAAGATGGATCGCGCGCCGGATTGGCTCACTCCGATTATTTCCGCGGTCTCCCTCAGGTTATGGCCCATGATCGCCCACACCGTCAGCGTGTCACGTTCGCGGTCGGTAAGACGGCTCAAGGCCGCGTACACGATCGGCCGAGCCTCATCCGTTCGCACCTCGTCCAGGGGATCGCGCCAATCCGCCGCCAACTCTATGGTGCTCGCGAGCGGCACTTCCCTTGCTCGGTTCCGCTTCTCCGCCCGTAGGGAGTCGACACAGAGGTTCTTGCTGAGGGTAATGGCCCAGCGAGCGAACGAGCCGTTCCACTTGAACTGATCCAGCCGCTCCAGGATCGTTAGCCAACTGTCCTGGAGAAGGTCCTTGGCGTGTTCGTCGTCTCGAGCATATGGGCGAATCGCGACCCAGATGCGAGGGCTGAGTTCCTCGACCAGCTCGCGCAGGAGTTCCGGATCGCGGTTGTGAAGCCGCTCGATATCGACTGGATCAGTGATCGATCAATGCCTTCGCGCTATGGCCGTTTGGGGCTTCGAAGCCGCCTCGTTCTCATCTCGTCTCTCAGTGCGGACGGAGCGCACCGGCCCTAAAGATAGGCCAAAAAAGCCGCTGTGTACCGGACCGAACTGGAACTCATGACGGCCGCGAGTTACCATTGATGAACGATGGGACTTCTAGCGATGCTTACTGTACCGAAAGCTGTTTCCCACAAGGCCGTAGGCGTGGGATTCGCAAGTTCAGCCGTGCGTTGGTTCCTCGGGCTGAGTGGATTGTATGCCCTCTACGCGTCGGGGAGCTTCTTCGGCTTGGACGGAGATCTCCGGATGGTAGACCGGCTAGGTATGGTAATGGGGTCCGCAACGCCAGCATTGTCACTTCTGGTCGCATCGGCTTCATTTGCGGCGGCGGCTCGTGGCCCAGCGTTCGACGGGCGTGACCGCGGCACCGCACGTAGGCAGGTCGTGCAACTGGTGGCCGTCGCGATGGGCGCCTATGTCCTGTGCGGCCTCGGACCGAGGCTCAGTTCCGGCCTTCTTTCGCTGAACAGCTATCCCCCGCCCGAGGTGGTCGCCACCTCCCAGATTGTCGAAAGCGCTCGTTTCTGGGTGCCGAGCACAATCGCCATCTTCACCGTGCTTTCGGGTGTCGCGGGCGGACTAATGAGCCGAGTCATGGAATGGTCGGATCCCGGGCGACGAATTGCGGTGACGTGGCTGTGCTGTCTCGGGCTGCTCGCATCGTTTTGGCTGCCGTTCCTGCTGACAACCAATCTTATCGTGCATCGTGACATCGCGGCCGCATGGATACTGCCAGGTTCTTTGCTACTTCCAGCCATCGTGATCGCTTTCGTTGCTTGGTGGTCAATCGAGAGTCTGGACCACATCAATCGCGTGGACCGCGCAGTCAATCCACCTGCCGACAGACCCAACGAACCCCCCATTGGAGCGGTCGCCGCCACCCGTACCGAGCTGGAGATGATTCACCTGGCCAAGGGTATCCGCAGCGTGGTCGGCCCAAGCGCCAGCCTCTCGCCCCAAGACGTGGACGAGATCGTCAACAGCTTGCTCGACGCACCGCCGAATGAGGCAACGAAGCCGACCGTCGCCCGGCGGGCACGTGACCGCATTGGCCGCCCGGCGACCGTGGGTCAGTTCTGCACGAACTGGGCCTGCCTCGCGGCAGTGTTGCTGATGGTGGGGATGCTGGGCGGAGTGCCGCCCAATCTGGTATTGGCGGGGTTAGCAGGCTTGCTAGGGTCTCTCGTGATTCGGACGACAGCCGACCGGAAACTCAGCACGGTTCGATAAGAGGCTGATCCGATTCGCGGTCCAGCCCCCCCTCTGCTCGCGCTACAGGTTCGTCCTCACGTTCGGCAACGCATCCGACTCATTGTCAGGTCGAGCGATCTCTCAACGATGATCGGGCCAATAGTATTTGCGTCGAACTTGGAAGAGCTCGCGGCTCTCGCAGCGGAAAACCCGGGCTCACCGGCCATCGTAGATCCCGATCTCAACAGCATCGATGCCCCGTCCACTCCGGGCCGAGACGGAAGGTCGGGCTATCCAAAACGTGCCCCTCCGATCATCGAGTATCCGTGTTCCGACGCCCAGATGCCGTTGGTTTCGTACGAAATGGCGGTTTCCGTAACCCACGTCAGGCAATGTGACGTCGGTGACATCCGTGCGCTGGAGCTCGCCATCCTTCAGAACATCGACGCTGAACGAGTCCATCGACTGCTCGCCCGCGCCGAAGAACAGATCCCCGCGGCCGCCTCTACCATTCTCCGTCTCCTTTTTCGGCGCGCTGTCGAACCATACCGAATCAAAGACCTGGACGCCGACTCTGGCGTGACGGAACGCACCCTGCAGCGCCGATGTCATCGTCTGGGGATCGCCTGTCCCAAGAATCTGTCGGCGCTGGCTCGCGTCTTCGCGGTCGCACGGCTACTTCATTGGAGCAAACGGCCCTTGAGTTCTGTGGCCCTCGCCCTGGGCTTCTCGAATGACGCCAACTGCTACCGACTGCTACGTCGTATCCTTGGGAGTACCTTGTCGCGTGACATGACGACGGACGACATGGATCGCGTCGAGGAGGTCATTCTGAGGGAGATCGTGGGGCCAAGGCGCGTCGCCGACGGGTCGCTCGGAGCGGCGATCAGGTAGCCCCCACTGACGGCGATAGTTGACCCGGTGACCCCGCACCGTCGTCGGCACCCACCTCCCGGTTTTCGTGCTGCCAGAGGATTTCAGCTATCTCCCCGTCATAGCTTGGTCCTACCGATATGAAGGCTGGTTTCGATTGCTCTGGCTCGATGGCGACGAACCGGTTGAACTTCTTCCAGTACGACGGCAGGAATTCGTTCGCTTCGGATGGTGACTGGATTCCAGCGTCGGCCAGTTGCTGCGGCAGGGCCTCACGCAGGACTCGGAACAAGCGTTTGTACTTGCCGCGTGCATCCGACGGGCACGAAGAAAGTACCCTGATGCCCAGTCTCCTCATCGCGTCCGGGAATTGGCCTGTCTCCCGACAGTCATGGCGGTTCCGCAACGCTCGATCTACGTGAATCGCCCTAAACAGCCCGTTGGCTACGATCGTCTCATGGATGGTGCGAAATCGACACCAGATCGCCTCGCTCTAGACGAAGAATCCGGAGTGAACCCGGTAGCTTGCGTCATCGACCAGCGCTACCAACTCCCACGTTCGCTTCGGCAACCACACATAAGCGCAGCTAGCCTGGTGAAGCAGCGACCCCTCTGTAAGCTGCCGACCAGATCCTGGCGTTGACCGTGGAGTAACCAGACCCGACTCGTGCAGCCGACTATTGATCCAAGTGTATGACCGTCTACCCCCATGTACGTCTCTATACGCTCGGTAAAACTCGCGCGCTGGCCACTCCAAGTAGCGTTCCGTGTAGAGTGTTAGCAGAGCGATGGTTTCCTCATCAGGTGCCCTTCGGGAACTTGTGGATCGCCGGTCTTCGAGCCCCTTCAAACCTAGGTCGCGGTACCTCGCGACGTATCGCCGGAAGGTCCGGTCAGAGATCCCCAAGAGAGATGCCGCGTGCGCCTGGCTGATCTGACGGCTCGTCCACTGCTCATAGACCTCAACGAATCTCGCCATTCGCAGGTCGCGCATGGCAGATGTCTGGCTCACGGAGGCTCCGATGCTCAAGGTGCGTCTGTGCGGTACCGCTATGGTGAACGTCAGGAGAGCCCATGAAACACTGTCATTCCGCGACATTTCCGGGCGGGGTGCCGGGGGAGAGCCCATATCTGGCAGCCGCATTCCGGGACGGCAGTAACGGGGAAACAGACCACAGTGATTGCCCGGCCGCCGGAGTCCCACGAGAAATACGCGTGGGTCGATCGGCGGGCCTGACGCTGTCGGATCTGGTGCGCCGGTCGGTCCGGCGGACGCGCACTTGGACCGTGGCGCACGCCGAGGTCGAGCGCGAGCGCACCCAGCAAGCGGCGCGTGTCGGCGACAACCTCAACCAGATCGCGCGGTGGGCGAATACCCACAAGGAGGCGGTCGAGGCCGTCGAGGTGATCGGCCACCTCATCGCCATCAAGCGACCGACATAGGCCGCGTCCGACCTGCCCTTGGGCGCGGCGTCCGGGACGCGGCGACCGCCGCCGTCGCAGCGGTGCTGCGGCACCGTCGCGAGCGCTCCAGGGGACCCGTGCAGACGGACCTCGCGAAGCGCGCCTGGCGGTGGGACGGAAACCGGCGATGCCGACCCGTCCATGCACTCCGGAAGCCGGAGCGCTGAACGATCTCGCCAGCGCCCATGTAGCTGGGCGCGGGCACCGGTTCCGCCTAGGGGTGAATCAACCAGACTACTTGCGACTCCTCCGGTTCTTCGCATCGATGCTTGGTCGTGCCGCCTTTCACCCTTCGGTGACCCGAAGGGCGGCATCCTACGAGTCTCATGTCACGGGTTTCAATCCAGCCGTGGGAACCGTAGGCAGCCGAGGCCGAGGCCGGTCCATGTCGAGAGCTTCCAGGGGCGGGACCGTCCGCGTGTTTCAGATTGGGAGGTTCACCACGAATGCCGTGGAAGACGGTGCGGAGCTTGTCCATCGGGGATGTGCAGACCCGCGTGTTTCGGCGTCTCCATGCTTGGACGGTGAAGGAACGCTCGCCGGGAAGTCAACCGGTCGGAAACACCCTATTGTGTCAGGACGTGTCAGGGATCGAACAGTTGAGCCATGACACCCTCGCGGGCATCGTCACTTGTGAGGACCCTTTCCCCATTCCGCAAGAGTTTCGGCTCCGCTTCGGCTCCCGCTACCGCTCCCCGCACGGAGGCACGAGCAGCCGGCCAATCAGCACGATCGGCACCTCAAGTTCGGTGACGTCGATGTAGGCGGCGAGCCCGCCCGGGCCGACGGCGGCGGGCCACCGCACCGGATCCGTTGTGCCGCAGTACCGACCGTCGGCGGTGAGCACGTCTATGCGTGCGGCGCCACGCGCTGCCTGCATGTCCTGCAGCGTGCGTTCAGCGTTGTAGCCCAGTGGGTTGATCGACCCGTCGTGAGGGAATGCGTCGGTCGGCGTCCTGCGCACCCATATCATGCCATCCCAGGTAACGAGCAGGTCGTCGATCAGCGGCACCTCGCTGCCGAACTGCAGGCTTTCGATCGATGCGCGCTCCATGTCATAGAGGTTCTCGATCAGGTCGGCCGACCGGCCCGCGGCACTTGGCAGCGCGCTCCTCGCTGTCGCCAGATCCTCCAGCACCTCGAACTCCCGACCGCGGAATCGCCGGCGCATCGCCTCCGTGACGGGCCTGGGAGGCAGCGCACGGCGTATCGTGCGCTGCACCGCCCCTTGCTCGTCGTACACGGTCAGCAGGTAGGCCGACGTATCGGCCACGACCAGGCCGCCGCCGGGCAGGGCGTCGAACAGAAGACGGGGCAGCAGGGCCGTCCGGTGTATGGAGCCCTCCATAACCGGCCTGCCTTGCGGTATGCCACTCAGCGTCGTCGACGCGACAAACGAGGGTGCCTCGGTGGCCCGGCCCTCGGCGAGCACCCGCAGCGTCGCCGCCACACCTCCGAGGTCGACAGCAAACACCACCCTCGGGCCTTCGGACACGATGGTCGCGTTGCTGATGGTGAGCGAGTCCATCTCGCTGGTTCGGTGGATCCGCACACGGGCTAGAAGCCCTCCCTCGCGATACGGCCGGTAGACCATGTTCGCCGGCCCCGGCAGCTCGCCGAACATCGTGAGGCCGGTGAACGCCCCGTCGGGCTCATAGCGCTGGAACGCGCGGCGCCCAAGGTCGGGGACGACCATGCGGCCGTCTGCCAGGGCCACCATGCCGGTGGCCCTGACAAACTCGCCCGGTCCTGGTCCCTCGACGCCGAATACGGAGCGCTCACCGGACGGCGTAATGGTGATGATGCGAAGGCCGCCGCCGGAAGCGTAGTCGCCTACATTGAGGTTGCCGTGTTCATCGAACCCGATGCTCGACACCAGAGTAAGACCGTCGTCGATGCGAAACGACTCGTCGAATTCGGCACGCAGCGCCACGTCGTCGACAGGAAGCTCAATGGCTTCCTGCTGCGGAACAGCCGCTACGGCCAAGATGGATACCAGAGTGGGCGTGACCATCGGTCAGGTGGTCGCGCGGCAGACCTTGATCGCCGCATCCTCCGCTGCATCGCACTCGTCGCCCGGCCCGAGCACTTCACACACCGCTCCTGCACCCTCCCATGCCTCGAGGCACGGATGGGCCACGGGGGCCGAGTCGGTCGACCGAATGACGGGCACCGTTGTCCCGTCAACCGACAGGATACACAGCCCGGCGCTCTCGAACACGGCAGTCGTCACCGTCTCGTCAGCCACCGGCGCCGCTACCTCGGCCGCCGACAGCACCCTCGGTGCCGTCACGGTCAGTAGCGCGAACGCCATCAATGGGAATGCCACCCTTCTCATACTACCCCCTGTCTCTGCGGCTATTCCTCTCGTTCAGTCGCCGGACGGGACCGCCGCAGGTTTTGCTTCCCGCCGCCGACGCGAGGGCCAAGGAACGCACATTGGCAAACAGCATGTCAAGTGGCGCAGCAGCACTTGTGTCGGAGTCAATAAAATGTCCGCTTTTCGGAGCACGTGAATTGTCCGCTTTTGGGTTGCACCGGAGGAAGAGAATTGCCCGCTTTTCATTGAGGACGGACGGTGGTCACGCCTCCCACCTTGACATGGATTCTCCCAGTCCGTATCGTACCGCTGTATTGAACGAGTTCCGCACAAACTGGCGAGCGGGGCTAGGGTGTGGGTTAGGGCTAGCGAAAGGAACCAGCCAATGAAGACGATAGCTCTGTTCGCGCTGGTGTGGTTGTGTGGAGCCAAGCTCGTGACCGCACAGGACTCCATACATATGGAGTATGTCTGCGGCGTGGGACTGCTCGCTGGTGAGGAGTGGCAGCAGTTCGGCGCCGTCACGGCCCTAGGGTTTGACAGTGCCGCCAACCTGTACGTGCTCGATGGACAGGCCATGCAGGTCGTAGTCTTCGCGCGGGACGGTTCGCACGTTCGCACGTTCGGCCGAGCGGGAGACGGCCCAGGCGAGTTTCGCAGACCATCCAGAATGGCGGTACTGCGCGACGGACGCACTGTCGTTTTCGACATCCAGAGGGACGCGTTCTTTGTGTTTGCCCCGGACGGGGAGTACCAGAGAATGGTCCGCATGCCCCCAGCCCAAGGCCCCATCCTGAACCAAATGCCGGACCTGGACCCTGCAGGCAACGAACTCATTCCCAACGGGGAGGTCATCTCGACGATCATCAGCTTGTCGAACACGATACTTGCCTCCGAGCCTGAGCTATCTCGACGCCCTGTGACGCGCCTTGTTCTCACTGGTGAGCAAGTTGTGACGGACACGCTGACATTCGCATGGAAGGCACCTCCTGCAGCCCAATCGTCTCGAGGATCCATCTGGTCCGGTCCCAGAGGCTCGTCATTTGCACCGAAGCTGTTCGTGGGAGCACTTCCCGACGGCGGGGTTGTGTTTTCCGATTCGTCCACCTATCGTCTCAAGGTAACGGACACGGAAGGAAACGTCATAGAGACTCTCACACGCGCATTCACACCAGAACTTGTGACCGAAGAGATGCGCGAGCGCGAGCGCGAGCGGTTACGTGCCAACTACGCTCAATGGGGACGCGGTCTGCCCAACAACTTGTCCGACCAGGCAAGGTCCCGGCTGACGGAGTTTCAACGTGCGTTGGGTGACGATGTCGACAACACCCCTTTCTTTCCAGAGGTGTCCGTCATTAGGGATATGCAAACGGACTGGCTCGGTCGGATTTGGGTGCGACGCTCCGCCGGAGATCCCTTCACTGATGGCCGCCTTGATATCCTATACCCTGACGGAACCCTTGTGGCTACCCTGCCTGCCGGTACCTTGGCCATGCCGGATGCGTTCGGACCGGACGGCCTTGTCGGATTTATCAAGACCGATGATCTCGGAATACAATCGGTAGAGGTCCAAAGATTGGTTCGCTTCGAACCGGTGCCTTCTTGATCATGTTTCCCGACATCCACCACGCTTTGATGGAAACGGACGAGTTGAGTATGGCCGAGCGACATTGAGAAGAAGTTTGCCCACGAAGACGGCCGTTCGATCCGAGACGCTCCATCACCTGAATGGCGAGCGAGGCCACCTCGGACTGTGGGCCGAGAAACGCCGGTCTGGCCAGTTTCGGCGTCTGCGGCAACACGACGTGCATTACAGACGGGAGGATTGAAGCAGGCTTAGATGGCCTTCGGACGGGCATGTTGCTTGGGGTCCGTGCGGATAAACCGTAGTACTACCACTTGGTCACATCGGATCGGGTGAACAACCTGAAGGGGAGGATTAAAGCGAATGCGTAATGGATCACTAACGAGGCTCTTGGGGTTGCTGGCCATCCTGGTCGTCGCCCCTACGGCGGCTGCTCAGTCGGATGATTGGGCCTGCGCCTACAGTGAAAATTGCATTGTCTGCGCATGGCTGTGGGACAACGATGAGCAGCTCTGTTACTACCACTACTGCCACACCGAGGATGGCCCAGTAAGCGTAGGGGATTGTATCGATCTCGACTGAGAATGTCGTGATCCAACAAGCCTAGCACTTCCTAGAGAGCTTCCACCGCAGAAGTGCGGTGGATGTGACAGGAGAAGGAGAGGACTTGGCGCCTGAAAGCGTCGCCGCGCCTTGTGGTAATGCTCGCGCGGGAACTTTGCGATCCTGCGCACGAGCCCCACGGGTTTAGATCAGCCGGCCTATAACGTCCCCGAGAATCCTCCGTTAGTGAGATGGGGGTTCGAGTTGTTGTGGCGCTCCCCCTTCCTTCGGACATCAAGGAGGTCATCCCGTGTCTGATACCGCACCGAACCGCTTGAACACTGTCGTCAACGTGGGCATATTGGCGACCCTCTTAGTACTCCTTCTCGGCCCGACGGGTCCGGTGGGACGATGGTATGCTGGTTGGCGGGCAATGAGCGAACAGCGAGCGCTCGTCGAGTCGTCGTGGGATGACCTGATCTCGCAAGCGAGTGTCATCGCGAGCCAACCACCACCGTCGGATACTATCGTGATGTTCACAGACTACCAGTGTCCATTCTGCCGTTCGGTCGAGCCAACTCTGGTGCGGGCAGTGGCTGGAGGCCTCGCTATCGCGCTCCTGCATCTTCCATTGGATCAGATTCATCCTCTTGCCCGCGAAGCGGCCAATGCCGCCGTTTGTGCTGAAGAGCAGGGGATGTTCCGAGAAATCCATCATGGGTTGATGAGTACGGACGAGTGGATGGATGAGGGGACATGGGAGGACTTCGTCCAGGGGGTTGGCGTGCCTGATGTGCAAGCTTTGGTCGTCTGCATGGAAAGCGAGCGAGCATCGAGCCGCCTGACCGCAAGCATTGCTCTCGCCAACCGTCTCGGGATACGCGGAACTCCAGCATTCGTGACGAAAGAGGGCATTGAGACTGGGGTACACGGCCTCGATTCTGTTCTCGTCCAGGTTGGCACCGCCAGTCGGCAGCAGTGCGCCGAGGGCGCGATCTTGGCTGGCGGCGGTCTTGCCAGCACTAACTGTCGGATCAGTGCCGCGCGAGATGTGAAGTTCCTAGCAGCCTCGCGCACGGTGCCCAAACAGGAGGCAATCGACGTGCCATGTATTGCGGGGCCTGCTTCCTTGGTATCTTTCGCAGCGAGAGGTGAGACGCCGAAGACGACATCAATTCACGAAGGCGTGTGAAGTGAGTAATCCAAGCGACGTGAGGATCAAGGATAATCTCGCGGGTATCGACCCAGATCACAGCTACGATCTATGGCTCCGCGCCGGGATCGCGCTATTCAACTATTACGAGGGAACGGAGAGAGGGCTCCGCTTGTGGGATGAGTGGAGTAGGCGCGGCTCCAAATACCAGGAAGGCGTTTGCGCCGAGAAATGGGAGGATCTGCAGAAGAAGCGGAGTCAAGGGAAGTACACGCAGACATGGTGGCACTTCATGGCGTATGCCCGCGCTCAAGGGACTGTTGGCGGATCGACGGTCAATAGGTCCCGTACGTTTGTTAGCGAGTCCACGCCGAAAGCCAGCGACCTGTGAACCGTGGACAGATCGGTTACCCGGCCGCCCTGGGTCCGCTGTCCGTCGGCGTTCACCAACGTCGAACAGAATCCCGTTCAGGAATGAGGACATAAAAATGGGATGACGGATATCTAAGATATCATAACACATTGTAATATCTATACTTATGCCACCTCATCAGAATACAGGAACGAAACCAGTGTCGCGGCCGCGGGAGAGACCGTGATTGCGGTCGGCACGGAAGGGATCGGCGCAACCTGCATGTCGTCCTTGCCGCAGGACACGGTCAGGAGCAAAACGGCGCAGGGTACGGCCCCGGTAGTATCGCCACGGCATCATCACGCGTCGGGCCCCGCTGGCATCCGGTAGCCAACGTGACGCTCGTTCAGGATGTAGGCCGCGCTAGCCGCGTCCTCGCCCAGCTTGCGGCGGAGCCTTTTGACGACGGCGTGGACGAGCTTCGGGCTGGCGCGGTCCGGATAGCGCATCCAGGCCTGGCGGAGCAGGGAGCGGTATGTGAGCACCCGTCCGGCATTGGCCGACAGCAGGCGCAACACCTCGTACTCCGTGGCTGTGAGTCTTACCGGATCATCGGCCAGGGTCACCTGGCGCCGCTCGTAGTCGATGGCAAGCTCTCCCAGCACAAACGGTTCGGGCTCCGCATGCTTTCTCAGTGCCGCCCGGACCCTCGCGGTCAGTTCCGTCGACGAGAACGGCTTGACGACGTAGTCGGCTGCGCCTGCCCCGAGCGCCCTCGCGATCGTCTCGTCCCTTCCGTACGCCGAAATAAAGATGACCGGCCGATCGCCCAGCTCGGGAACCTCTGCCATCAGCTTGATGCCGTCCGTCCCCGGCAACATCAGATCGAGCAGCACAAGATGCGGTTTCTCTGCGCGGATGACGCGGGACACCTCCCGATGGTCGCCGGTCACCAGCACGTGGTAGCCCGCCGCCCTTAGCGCGTCGCGAACGAAGAGCAGCGTTTGTGGATCGTCGTCCACCACTAGGATGCGCTGCCGCGCCGGAAGTTGCCGGTCCAGTCCTGCTGGCCTCTCGTGGGAGGACGCCGTTGCAGGGTCGACGCGAGCTTCTTCGGCAACCGGGACCGTGAAGGTGAACCGGGCGCCCCAGCCCTCGCCGCCGCTCGTGGCCTGGATGCGCCCGCCGTGGGCCTCGACCAACCCCTTGCAAATGGCCAGACCCAGTCCACGCCCGAGACCGCGCTCTGCGTCATCCATGATTGGGTGCTTCCGGAACAGGTGCGGTACACGGTCGGGTGGAATACCCTGGCCGCGGTCGGATACCGAGATCGCGACATGCGTTCCGTCGCGCCGCACGCTGACCTGGATGGGCGACGACTCCGGAGAGCGCCTTGCCGCGTTGGTGAGGAGGTTGTGCAGAACCTGGGAGATGCGTTGTCGGTCGACCATCACGAGGGGCAGGCCCAGCGGAATGTCGATGACGACGGTGTGGCGGCCGGCGGCGGCCTGGAACGTGGTCCTCGCCGCATCCACCAGCGCCCCGATGTCCGAGATCTCCGGCGCGACCGACAGCGTACCCGTGGCGATGCGTCCGGCATCCAGCAGGTCGCTGACGAGGCTGCTCATCTGATCGGCCTGCGCATTGATGATGCGGAAGAACTGCAGCATTTCTGCCGGGGCGAAACCCGGCGATGCCTCGAGCACGGCGCCCGCGCAGCCCTTGATAGAGGTTAGCGGCGTTCGCAGTTCATGACTCACGATCGCGAGAAACTCCGTCCGCATTCGCTCGAGTTCCTCGAATGGGGCCAGATCCTGCATTGTAACGACGACGAACTCGACCCCGCCGTCGGCTGCATGGATCGGCGTCACGTTGACCAGTGTCCTCACGCTCCGGCCATCGGGCACCGAGAGCACGATCTCCTCGTTGCGGAGCGTCTCACCGCGCCTCAGCTCCTCTGAAATCGCGGGATCTTCGGTGAGGTCGACCTCACGCCCGTCGGCCCCGCGGGACGTAACGATCTCCAGCAGCTGATCGATTGGGCGATCCGGCATTTTGAGCCCTTCCACGATCCTCGTCGCCTCCCGGTTCCACGACACCAGGCCGCCGGTTTTGGCGTCGAAGAGAACCACGCCTACCGGTGAAGTTTCGACCAAGGCCTCCAGCTTTGCTCTCGCTCGAAGCTCGTCCCGGTAGGCGCGAGCGTTGGCGATCGCCGCCGCCGCCTGCGACGCAAAGAGCACGAGCATCTCTTCGTCCTCGTCGGCGAACTCACGACCGCCCTGCTTGTTAGCAAGAACTAGGCCGCCCAGGTACACACCCTGATGACGGATCGGCGTGGCCTGCAACGTGTTGCCCGGAAGCACGGCCGGGTCGATGCCGAGCGTTCGGACGTAGGCGCCCAGGTCGCTGACTCTCAACGGGCCCGGGAGTTGCCGGAGGTGCTCGAACAGCTGGCGTCCGTCGTCCCGCGCGGCCAGTTGCCGGTGATCTTCCGGGGCGATGCCGGAAGTGAGAAAGCGGTGGGGTCGGTCCGGCTCGTCGGTGGCCGTGATGAGTCCGATGCCGGCCCCGGTCACAGCGCGGGCGCTGTCGACGACCTCGCGCAGTACTGTGTCGAGGTCGAGGCTCGCGCTGATCCGGACCAGGGCCCGGGACAGTCTCGAGTGGCGCTCCGGCAACGCCTTGTTCTGGCGAAGGAGCTCGTCCGGGTCGTTCGTCACGGGGCCCTCCCTTTAGCGCTTGGGCGCATTCTAGCCTGGATCGCGTTCGATCGCCAAAGAATCGCCGATGAGGTGCCATCTATCGCCCACGAGTCGCTGGGCGGGCGCCATAATGAAGGGCGTTAGTTGAATGACCGCAGCGAAGACCGTCTCGAACGCACAGATCGGCCCCACAATGTTGACTTCGATCAAGGCGCCCCGATGACCTCGAGACCGAGTTGAGCCGGCTGCGTGAGCATGTTCGCGATGCATCGTGGAGCCCAGCGAAAGCCACCTCTGCCCCTAGCGGACGGTGATGTCCTCGACCGGACCCGGGGTGCCGATACGCCCGAGCTCCCGTTCGTGCCCGACGTCCTGGCCAAGCGGGCCGTTCAGCTCGCGGCCGCGGCGCTACGCCCCCGCGAACGATGCGACAACCCGCTCTTCGGCTATCCCCTCAGAGCGGACGAGGGCTTTGACGATCGTAGCGATGACTTCGCCGCTCGCTTGATCACTAACATCGAAACCCGGCCCGCACCTAGTTGCCGGCAACACGTCGGCTCTCGGAGAGCGAGCCGTTACCTAGAGAAAGGGAATATGATGCCCAAGCTCCTACTGAAGTCCTTGGTATGTCACGACACTGAGGACAACACCGGCCCAGATGAAGCACGCCTTGTAGTCAAAGGCGTAACCCGCTGGAAGAAGAGGATGAACGACGGGTCAACTGCGAACCTCGAGAGCGAAAAGCCCATATCATTCAAGAAACGGGCACGTATCGATCTTTTTGATGACGATCACCCAGACCCCGACGATCATCTTGGAACGACCTATGCACTCGCAAGCCAAGTTGGAGCGGGTGAATGTGAGCATACATTCAACTATATAAGCTCACCGTTCTCAACCGCAAAATACGTGCTAATATGGACAGTAGAGGAATGATTGCCATCAAGCACACTGAGGCATAAGACCACTGTGCACCCCGCTTTGGCCATCCGGTGCCGAGATCCGACACCCTCAATGAGTTACGGGCCCGGTTCCACGTGTGCAACTCGCCCCTCGGGCAAGGCGTCAACGGGCGAGCCAGACGCCACGCCAACTGGTTCCACAGTATCTTGTAGACAACCACTGACCCTCAAGACCAATTGGACGGGATTTCGCAATGCATTATGAACACGAAGTGATGACAGCCCGGAGAAGGATCGCTGGTGCCACCGGCACCCTAGTCGCCGAAGGCGACTCGTGGTTTGCTTATGGGGACTTCCTTGGGGGACGAATAGACATAGACACTGACATAGTTGACGCATTGCAAGATATCGGCTACGTAGTGAAATCCGTAGCGCATCACGGCGATACCATGCAATCAATGGCGTACGATCCCAAACAGTTTAGCAAGCTGTGCGACTGCTTGGCACGCCTCGAAGAACGCGACGAGACTCCGGTCGCCGTCCTTCTGTCAGGAGGAGGAAACGATATTTCCGGGCCGGAGCTGGGGGTCTTTCTGAACCACAGGGAGCTCTCCACAGAGGCACTCAGTGAACCAGTGGTCAAGCAAGTCATTGATGTTCGCTTACGCAAAGCGTACACGTACCTCATAATAAAGATTCAAAAGGTCTGTCAGGATCTGTGGAACAAGACGATTCCGATACTTGTTCATGGATACGCCTACGCCGTTCCAGACGGTCGAGGTTGGTGGGGCGGCAGGGGTTTCCTTCCGGGACCTTGGCTCTGGCCGTCTTTCAGGCGTATGGGACGTTTGAATCTTGACGAGAATACCCAAACGATCGCAACTCTGATCGACCGATTCAACAAGATGATTGGAGAGTTGGCAGTGAGTATTGACGGTGTTCACTACGTCGATCTCCGTGGCGACGTGAGTAACGAGCTTGCGGACAATAGGTATCGTGAGCATTGGGATAATGAATTGCACCTTTCTGATGACGCCTTTCGCACGGTGGCTGCGAGGATGCACCGCTACATTGCCGATCACCTCTTGCCTACCGCCACCGACAGCCCGTAATGTATCGCTTTGCTTGGCCCTGCTCCAGTCCCTCTCTCCGCTTGTGCTCAGCTACGGTGGCGGACCGTGTGCCTGATGTACGACCAGGGTATGAGGCATGTTCGCCGTTCGATCAGGACGGAATGTGACGCGCGAGTGAGTCGGTGGACTACGCTTCTGAAGTGCCGCACCCCGACGACCAGAAAGACAAACAGGCCGTTCGGGGCCGAAAGCGTCGCGTAGCATCGGGGAGCCTGCCGGGGAGGGTGTACTCCCCCGCGGCGGTTAGCACGTCGATAGGACCGTCCGCTTTTCGGATACTCGCCTCCACGGCCCACCCAAATGGTCCCGTCCCAGCCCATCCGCAGAGCGAACCGGACGTGGGCAAGCTAACCCAAAGCACCTCACCGAACCCTGCCACTCTCCCGCAGATACCCCGCCATCCCCTCCTGCAGAGTCGCATGGAGCTGGAGGAGGATATTCAGGCGGCCGTAGACTTGGCGCAGCGCGGTGATCGCGTCGTTCATGTCTTCGTCATCCGCCGTCGCTACGACCACACCGACGGCTGCAATCACCTGGTCCTGGAAGTCCAGGTATCGTTCGAGCCCATCGTATTGTCTGGCACGCTCGACCAACCAGTCGTAGTCCAGGTAAGTCGCCGCCTGACTGACTTGAGCTACGCGCCACGCAGCCGTGGAAACCTCCGGGAATCCCAACGTGAAACCCATATCGATAAAGCTGGTGTCGGGCGTCCCGCGTTGTATTTCGATCAGCTCTTGCAATGCGTTCGCGATCTTCTCCTGCTCGTCGATCAAGTTGGCTTCAGCTCGCTCAAATTCGGTCAGATTGTGCTGGAGTTCCAAATCGACCGCGACACGGGCGCGGTCAGCGAGGCTGTGAAGCTGCCGTTCCTCACGCCACTCCTCGAAGCCGAGCGCGACGAGGACGGCGAACACGATCATCACCGCCTCGATCGCGATCTCGGCGAGCTTCCAGCGCAACTTCTCACTCCCGAGCTTCGCAAGCCCGGAACGCAGCTTTTCGGCCTGTGTCTCCATGAACACCCTGCGCCCCTGTATGGTTTCTCCGGTTGGCTGCACACCAGCGTACGCCGGTTACGTGCCCAGGCATCTCGCTATTCAGCCAACCCCCACGGATCCAACGGCGGCACCGCCATACGCCGTAACGACATTGACGATGGTACCACGGTACTTTAGTATGTCGGTAACGTTCATTCTCATCGGAATCGAGGAGGCGTCCACAGTGAACAATGCCCTGGAGCACGCCGTCTCCGTGGCCGTCGTGGCCGGCCTCGCTGCGTGCGGGGACGACCGCGGCACGCCCGCGCATGACATCGGTCACAGTGCCCACGCATCCGCTGGGCAAGACCATCAATTCAGTGCGGAGAGACTGACCAGAACGGCGGAGATCGACCTCGACGGGCCCATCGCCGAGGTCTTCCCGCTCTTCAATCCCGTCGAGGAGCCAAAGTGGGCGCCCCATTTCCAGCCGAAATTCATCTACCCTGCCGACCGGACCGTCCAGCATGGGATGACCTTCAAGACCGCGGGCCATGGTGATGAAGCCGACCTCGTTTGGAGGATCAACGAGTACGATCCGGCGGCCTACCACATCCAATACCTCGTCTACGGCACGGACCGCTATTGGACGATCACCATCGACTGTCGCGAGGTTGACGATGGGCGGACATCAGCCCGCGTGACCTATGACTTTCTCCCGCTGGAGGAGGCGGGCGTGGCCGTGAGCGAGGCCTCGCTCAACGCCATGTTCGCCCATGACCTGAAGAATTGGGAGGACGCGATCAACAGTCATCTCGGGGCACGTTGAGCCGTGTCGAGGGCGCGGTCCGGCAAGGGCAAGCTGGTCGTCGATCGTGTACAGACGGGCGTACGCGTCGAGAGGCGGATTCTAAAGGTCCTCAAGGGGCTGGCCGAGTACCACGATATGTCTCTCGGCGATCTCCTCGAAGGCATCGTGCTTCACGCTTTCGAAGGGAAGGCGCCGTTTCGTGATGAAGCCTCTCTGCAGGTCATCGCCGACTTGAAGCGAATCTATGGCCTGGACTTCGGAGCTGAAGCCAGTCACCGGCTCGTCGACGGCGAGTAGGGCTCGAACGAACTGCCCCCTAAGGTGGGCACACCGACCTGGGCGGGTCGACGGACAAACGCGAGTAGGCGTCGGCGCGCCCCCGCAGCACCCGCGTCGAGCAACCGGGGGGCAGGACTCTTGACGACAGGGTGATCGGCAACGGCGCCAGGCGCGTCTTCGCGGCGCGTTCCATGAAGGCAAGGGAATAGGCGCGGACGTGCGTTCCCCTGCGGTACACCTCGATCATGTAGAGTTGGCTGGTCGGCAAGGACTCGAACTGTGCCCAACCCCCGGGCAGAGGCCGCTCGTCGAGGTAGACCGAAGGGCTGACCAGGGTGCCGCGGTAGTAGACGCACCTGTCGAACCCGCACGGCGTGGTGAAGATCCCCGAGCGAGAAGCGACAAAGTCGGCGGCCGACCAGTGTCCGCTGCTCGCGAATGCCGCTTCATCATACGTCCGCACCACGGTTGCCACAGCTCGGTGCCGGTGCTTGAAGCGATCCATGACGATTTCGAGGCCCTTCAGCAGAATCGGGCTCGGCTGAAGGCGAATCGGGTCGCTCGCGGTCCCCGCGACGACATCGACGGTGAGCGTCTCGTATCCCAGCCGCTCCGCCGTGATGGCAATGGTGCCGGCACCGACATCGCAAAGAAGAAAGCGGCCGTCGCTCGTGGTCAGTACCGGCCGAGCCGACACCCCTGCCGCCACGCGAACGACATCCAACGGTGCCTCGGTCGCAGCGTCAACGACCTGTCCGACGATGCGGCGCTGATCCGGTTCGCAAACGGGCTGGGCGGCGGCTGAAGAGAAGGCAATCGCGGCAAGCGCCACCGACGAGAACAACCCCGAGAGGCCCGGACTTTCCATCGCTCTCAACATCTGGCGGGCTCCATGGGCGGGACAGGTCACATGCACACAGCGTCTCGGGGAATACCCCCGCAAGTGCTCGCCGGTTCCGGGTTGGCCGCATCCTTGGAACTCCGCATGGTCAAGAGGAAGTTCCTTCCGTTGAGCGACGGAGCGGTCTGCACAGGGCGTCCGTCACGGCCGCTACGGGTCGCCGACCTGGCCTCCCAGCGTGATCCGCAGCCACATGAACCGGCCGTTGAACCCGGCGGGTGCATACTGGCTGTATTTGTTGCCGAGCCCCGTGAAGCGGTTCGGATTCAGTTCCGGATAGGCGTCAAGGACGTTGTCCGCTCCAAGGGTTACCTGGATGCCGCTGCGAAGCCGGTAGCTTAGCGACAGGTCGGCCATCCCTTGGCCGCCGAAATCCTCGTCCTCCTCCGAATCGTACCATCCGCCGAAGTAGTTGAAGCGGAACACCGCGCCCAGAGCGCCCGCGCTGTGACGGACGGAGGCAATGGCGCGGCCGCGAGGCAAACCGAATTCGTAGTCCCTGATCTCCTTCTCATCCGCCAGGGGTCCACCGGGCGTGAACTCCTCCACCGTCGTAACGGTCCGGCTGATAGCGGCGTCGAGGACGGTGACACCGCGCCCGACCTCGAAGACGTAGCTGCCCACGACCTCGCAACCCCGCGTCGAAGTGGTGAAGTCGTTGTTGAAGTAGTTGATGTAGTTCCAGCTGCGGGCCGAGGTCAGGCCCTCGGATTGGAGTGTCTCGATCAGATCGTCGCGCACCCTGTCGGGGCCCAGGTCGGGCCGGTTGAATTCGATGTCCCTCGAAAGGGCCAGGCGGTCCTCGACGCGGATGCTGAAGCAATCGACGGTGGCCGCTACAGGTGCCCGATTCCAGACGAAACCGAGCGAGGCATTGCGCGACCGCTCCGGCTTGAGAGAACTGCCCCCGAGCGCCACGCCGACGGGGCTCGAGGGCGCGATCGTCGCGACGATCGACACCTGCCGCTCTTCGCCGGAGCCAGCGTTCTTCGACGTCGCGTTGATCGCGTTGGCCTGCCCGGGAGTCGGGGCGCGGAAGCCGGTGCTGAGGGTTCCGCGGAGCGCCAGATTCGCGGTGAGTTCCGCACGGCTCGAGAGTTTGCCGTTCGTAGTGGTTCCGAAGTCGTCGTAGTACTCAAAGCGCGCCGCCGCCCCCACGGTCAACCACTCTCGGACTTCCGTTTCCGTCTCCAGATAGGCGGCAGCACTGCTTCGCGCCCACTGTCCTTCGGTGTCCTCGCTGAAGCCGGGAAACCCGTTCGCACCTGCGGTGAAACCCTGGCTCTGCAGGTCTACCACCCTGCCGTTCCACTCGAAGGTGCGCGCCCACGAATCGGGCTCTCCGCTACGAATCTGGAACGCTTCCCGCCGCCACTCGGCACCGAAGGCGAGGTTGAGGTCGGCCGCGAGCAACGGCACCGTCACAGGATAGGAGAAGTCCGCGTTGAGGTTCGCCTCGTCCTGGCGGTAGGCGCCGGGATCGAATTCAAAGTCGGCGGGATTGGCCGGTCCTAGGGCCGCGTTGACGGTGTTGCGGATGAAGAAGTCGACATCGTTCGTCCCGGTCGAGCCGCTCAAATCCCATGTGAGTCCGGAATCGGACTCGCCACGCACCCCCGCCACCGCGGAATAGTCCCGCCTGTGACCGCCGAAGCGAGGCGTGAAGCCGCCGGGGAAGAACTGGTTCATGACGAAGCAGTTCGGGTAGTCCTGATTGAAGGCACTGGCCAGGAAGGTTCCGTTCCGATAGTAGTCGCCCAGGGGGTCGAGCATCGTGGGACAGCCGCCGCTGCCGTCGCCGGTCAGGTCGCCGACCAGGCGGTGGGCGCCGCGGGTGTACACGCCCTCGCGGTTGTCCGGGTTGCGGTAGTAGAAGCCGCCGTCCGTCTCCTTCCGGGCGTAGTTCCCGAAGGCGTAGAGAAGGGCGCCGTCCCCAAGAGGAATACCGAGGTTGGCGAAGGTCTTGAGGTCGCCGTCGACGTTGGGGCTGCCCCAGATCTGTGCCGGGTTGGGGACGTGGGCGTTGCCCGCGGCTTCCAGCGCCGCCGCGTCGTCCCGCTGTACGCTGCGCACCGTCTCGCCAGCTTCGACGACCTCGGCACTCAGGTTGAGGAATCCGTCGTCCAGGAGCGGCAGGCCGACGTTTACCGCCACATGGGACTGTCTACCGTCGCCCTCCGTGGTCAGTCCGTATCCGGCCTCGGCCTGATACCCGTCGCGGTCGTCCTTCAAAACGAAATTCATGACACCTGCGATCGCGTCGGACCCGTATTGGGCTGCCGCCCCATCCCGCAGAACCTCGACCCGCTGCAGCGCGATCGACGGAATCGTCGACAGGTCAGGTCCCTGCGCACCCTCGGAGGCCTTGGGCACCAGCCAGGCAATGACAGCCCCGCGGTGGCGGCGCTTGCCGTTCACGAGCACGAGCGTGTGGTCGGCCGCCAGATTGCGGACGTTGGGAGGCCGCACGATGGTCCCTCCGTCCGCGATGGGTTGGGTGTTGACGTTGAAGGTCGGGACCACGGTGCGCAGCAAGTCCAACAGGTCGGCCCCTCCCTGTGCCCGCACGGTGGCCCCGCTGACAACGTGCACCGGCGAGTAGGACTCGATGGCGGTCCTGCCGCCGCGCCGCGTGCCAACGACGACAATCTCGGCCAAGTCCATCACGGCGGGCACCGTATCGGGGTCCGGGAGCGTGTCGGGCGGCTCCTGGGCCTGCAGCGCCGGGGCCACGGCCGAAAGGGCCGTCCCGAGCAACAGGATGGCGGCGGGACCGACAGGAATCGTACTCACGGACCCTCGATGGTGGTGTCGTCGGACAACCCGGCGAGCGAGCGAAACGGATTCACGGATGGGCCCCTACCCACCACCCCCACCCGGATCCCCCAACCCCCGCGCCAAGCACAGCCGCCGGATCTCACCCATGGTGGACTCGTTGCCCCAGTTCCACTCGCTCTCGAGGGTGGCGTAGGCTTCGCGGAACTTCCCGGATGCTCCCTCCGCGTCGCCCTCGGCCAGGAGCACGGCGCCCTCCGTTCGAGTCCGAGCCGTCGGATCGAAGGCGAGCAATGCGCTCTCGCCCGCTCCCTCCAGCCGGCTGCGCGCCGACTCCGCGTCACCGGCATAGGCGGCCTCGAAGTATGCCGCGGCCAGGTCGATGACCGGTCGATACGGGGGGTACGCTTCGTCGCGGCGGTCCAACAGGTACCGGATATGCTCCCCCGCGGCCTCGACATCCTGGCGGTGCAGCGCATCGGAGTAGGCAGCGAGGCGCCCCGCCAGGTCCTCATGGGAGCCGTCGGCCAGCGAGGCGGCCTTCGCGACGAGGTCCGGGTCCCGGTCGTGCGGAGGCACCTGGGCCACCGCGTACGCGCCCAACGCCATGACGGCCGCGTATCCGTCCGCATACGCACCGGGACGCAGGAGCTTGAGAATCCGCTTGCCGTCGTTGACGAACGCGCCCTGGTTGATGGGCAACAGCGTCACGAACCCGATGCCGACCGACACCAAGCCCAGGAAGAACACGCCGGCGGCCAGCGCATCCTGCACGGGGCCCTGCGCAGCCAACGTGTCCGCGAGGTCCGCGCGCACATAGAGCACGAACACCAGCACGCCCACCACGATGCTGGTGACCGGCCCGCCTGCGATGAAGCTCAACATGGCCCGCCGCAGCCTCCGGGTGCTTCCCGGCACGCTCGACACCACCCCGCCCGCCAGGCGACAGCCTTCGGTTGAGCCGCCAGTCCAGGCGCCCGTCGGGCTGGCGCTGGATGTGCACGGGTCCCACGATCAGCATGCCCAGGCGCATCCCGCGCAGGCGTCCGCCGATCGCATGACCGAGCTCGTGGACAGCGAGCGCCAGGAAGCCCGCAACAATCATGAATGCGATGATTGCAACGACGGACGACGACGTCCCTCCCTCGTCAGCGACCGGGCCGGGAGCCGGGTCCCCGAAGAGCGCGTTCACGCCCAGAGCCAGACCGACTCCGAGGCCGACGGCGAGCAGGAGAGTCAGCGCGGTTCGGGCACGGGGTCCGACGGTCGAGTTCCTCTTCTGTGTCGTCATGTCGTCTCCTTGGGGGCTTCGCCCCGCTCCGCGCATCAACCGCTCTCCCACAGCCGGGCGCGCTCCACGAACACCATGGGGTCCTCACGCCACTCTGCATAGCCGATTTCCCGATCGCGGGTGAGCCATCTCAGCTTCTCGTCAATGCAGGCCAGCAACTCCCCGTCGCGCGCGTCGAGCGTGAAGCCTCCGTACTCGGCAAGGGAATCGAGCGCGGCGACCACGAGGCCGCCTCCCGAGGCGTGAGCGGCTTCCCCGTTCCCGATCTCTCCCCGCGCGACCGCGTCGATCGTTCCCTCGTGCAAGGCCTCCAGAAGCTCCAGCTCGCCCGAGGTGTCGCCCAGATGGACGACCTGGGGCATGGTCCGGGACGGCGGATGGATGTGGGTCCTGCCGTCCAGCACTGGAGACGCGGTTGCTGCCGTGATCACATAGGCACCCGTGCCGTCGGCGACCACCGTGCCGCCCGGAGTGTCGATCCGCGTGCCGGCGGCCAGTACGCCATCCTCGTTGGCGAGGCCGGTGATCTGGAGTAGGCGGGCCTCTCCGGTCGTACCCCGCAGCACCCCGACCCGCACATCCCAAGTCAGCCCCTCGTAGTCGGAGAACCGATCGGCGTCGCTTGCGCGCACCAGCAGCGACTGGCGAAAGGCGATGTGGCCGGAGGTGAAGGCCACGGCCAACTCGCCGGTGTCGTCACGGGTTCGGGACTCCAGAATCGTGATGCCGCCGCCCACGATGTCGACGTCCGGCGTCGCGGACAACAGCCAGATTCCGGGCCATTCGGCAACGGGGCTGCGCACGAAGGACAGCTCTGCCCCCTCCATCGCCTCCAGGGCGGTAAGCAGGTCCGCCTCGTAGCCAAGGTGGGTGTGGAACCCCGGAGACGTGGGATCGGCATCGGCGCTGTAGCTGACCGGCGCAAAGAAGGCGTAGAAGGCCGCGTGGAGAGCCTCGCCGGCGGGCGTGCAGGCACCCGCGGGCTGTTCCGGTGCCATAGCGCGGCAGGCCGAACCCAGGATCACGGTGGCCACAACGCCAGCACCCAGCAATCGAGCATGTTTCACACCGCCCATGAGGATTGAAATGACGCCGACAGCGACCGACATCGCAACCTTGACCCCGGCACTACAATGGACCCCGAGACATTGTGACCCTGTTCGCCGAGCGAATCACACCAGGAAGAGGAAACGAATGCGATACAAGCTGCTGGGAAGAAGCGGGCTCCGCGTGTCGGAGGTCTGCCTGGGCACCATGATGATGTCGACGGAGTCGCCCAGCTCCGCCGGACCCGAGGAGAGTCGCCGGATCCTGGAAGCGTTCGTGGACAAGGGCGGCAACTACTTCGACACGGCCAACGAAGTCTACAAT
The DNA here is from genome assembly GCA_028874905.1 of Gemmatimonadota bacterium. GTDB lineage: Bacteria > Gemmatimonadota > Gemmatimonadetes > Longimicrobiales > Gaopeijiaceae > Bin94. Next base: position 195,744 of record JAPPGZ010000073.1, on the reverse strand, counting down.
GGCGGTCTCAGCGAGCGGATTCTGGGGGAATTCGTCGCTTCCGAGCGCCATCGTTACGTCGTGACGACGAAGTACACCAACACCCTGCACAGCGGCTTTGACCCAAGCATCCGGGACCATCCCAACGCCGGAGGCAACCACAAGAAGAGCATGGTGCAGTCGGTCGAAGGGAGCCTGAAGCGCCTCGGCGTGGACTACATCGACCTCCTCTGGATCCACTTCTGGGAGTACAGCACCGACATCGCGGACGTGATGCGGAACGTGAACGACCTCGTGCAGCAGGGGAAGGTTCTGCACTTCGGCCTGTGCAACACGCCGGCCTGGGTGGTGGCGCGCGGCCAGACCGTCGCCGATCAGAGAGGCTGGGAGCCGATCTCGGCCCTGCAGTACCAGTACAACCTGGTCTCGAGGGATCTGGAATTCGAGATCATCCCCTGCGCCCGCGCGCTCGGAATCAGCATGAACGCGTACTCGCCGCTGGCCGGCGGCTTCCTGACCGGCAAGTACACGCGTGGCGACAGCACCGAGAGCCGACGCTTCGACAGCGAGTTCTTCAGACAACTGGCCTTTCAGTTCGACGAGAGAGCGTACGACATCGCCCGCAAGGTGGACGAGATCGCCGACCGCCTCGGAACCAGCTCGGCCGGGGTGGCCCTGGCGTGGGTGCGCGACCGCGGCGTGATTCCGATGATCGGGGCCCGCAAGGTCTCCCAGATCGAGGACAGCCTGCGATACCTGTCACTCACCTTACCTGACGAGGACCTGCAGGCGCTGAACGAGGCGAGCGCCCCTGTTCTGCCCTGGACGTACCACCTCCTCCACAGCGACGAGATCCGGATACGCCAACTCGCCACCGGCGGCATGCTGGACGCGATCGACAACGAGCACTTTCCGTTCTGATATGTGACCGTTTGCGGTTCGCAGCGGCCGAATCGGTGGTATTGCCGGTGGGAAGGGGAGAGAAAAGGGCGGTGATGCAGTTGCGGCCGCGGTGGCCGCGCCGACATGGAGCTACTGGGGCTCGGCACGGGGGGAGGTTGACCGGATCACGCGGCGGTGGGCTGGTCGCGGAGATCCGGCGCCACGCGGGCTCGTCCGTGACCAAGCGGACCCGGAAACAGCAACGTGGCCACCGGTGGCGGAGACAGCTACCCTGTTTGAGTCAACCAAGCGGAAGGCCCGAAACCCCATTCCACGAAAACTGGACATGACATCTACTGACGAACGATGGGCCGAGGACATCCTGGCACTCCTCGCGGGGACGCCGGGCACGATACGTGCTTTGCTTCAGAGGATGCCGCGAGACCTGCTACACGCGGACGAGGGGGAGGGGACGTTCAGCCCCTTCAGTGTGTTGGGACATCTCATACAAGGCGAAATCCATGACTGGATTCCGCGTGTCCGCTGGACTCTGGAGCACGGTCGAGAGCGTGCATATCCTCCCTTCGACCGCTTCGCCCATATCGAGCGCATCCGGGGCCGTTCGCTGGAAGACCTGCTCACTGAATTCGAGACGCTACGTGAATCCGGCGTCAAGGCACTGGGAGAAATCCTCGAAGGAGGGGCTGACCCCGATGCGGAAGGACTCCATCCGGATTTCGGCGACGTGACGCTCCGGCAACTTCTGACCACTTGGGCGGTGCACGACTTGAACCACATCGCCCAGATCACGCGGGTCGTCGCTCACCAGTTCGACGACGAAGTGGGCCCATGGAAGGCCTATCTGCCCATCCTCCACCATTGATCACGGCGCCTGCCATCTCCCGCGGCGCAGCAATCTGCCGCTTCCCGCCCCGGCCAGGATCTCTCCGTCCTCATACACCACCTCGCCCCGGCGGAGCGTCATTACGGGCCAGCCCGTAACTTCCCACCCCGAGTAGACCGAGAAACCGGCCCCGGAGAACATGTCCTCGTCGCGGATGGTGCGCGTCTCGTCCGGATCCCAGAGGACGATGTCGGCGTCCGAGCCCACCGCGATCGTGCCCTTGCGCGGGTAGAGCCCGAAGAGCTTGGCGGCGTTGGTCGAGGTCACCGCCACGAAGCGCTCCTCGGAGATCCGACCCTGGACCACGCCCTCGGAATAGAGCATCGGCCGCACCACCTGGAGGTTGTTCAGGCCGGCCCGATGACGGGAGATGGTCTGCGACGGGTCCATCTTCTCGTCGCGGCGATACGCGACATGATCCGTGGCCAGCACGTCCACCGATCCGCTGGCGATGCCCGCCCACAGCGCGTCCTGATCATGCTGCTCACGCAGCGGCGGCTGTCCCACGTAGAGCCCGCGGTCGGGTCCCTCGAAGCGCTCGCGCGTGAAGTGGAGGTAGATGGGCCGGGTCTCGACGAAGACGCTGAGCCCGCGGTTCCGGGCGTCCCGCAGCACCCGCAGTGCGCCTTCGGAGGAGACGTGAACCGCGTAGATGGGCGCCCCGGTCGCCTCGGCCATGGCGACCGCACGGTGGGTGGCCACCACCTCGGCGAGCACCGGACGGCTGTCCGGGAAGTACTCGAGCGAGGTGCGCCCGGCGGCCGTCAGTTCGCCGACCGCGTGGGCCAGGATGGGCCAGTCCTCGCAGTGCACCATGGTCAGGATGCCGTTGCGCCCGGCCGCGTCCAGGGTCGCCATGTAGTCGGGCACTGCGGCGTCGAACACCGTCCACACCATGAAGATCTTGGTGCTGGTCTGGCCGGTTTCGGCGGGCAGGGTGGCCATCTGGCCTGCTTGGGTCTCGGGGGTGATGCCCGCGTGAAGGATGACGTCCGCGATCGCCTGCTCGCGGATGAGCGCCGCCTCGCGCTCGATGGCCTGCGCAAGCGTCCGCCCCTCGGCCGCGCCGGGCCGCCAGTACCCGCTGCTGTTCGTGTTCCAAGCGAAGTTCGAGATAGTGGTGATGCCTCCCGCGAGCGCCGCCTGCGACCCGGTGCGGTAGTCGTCGCGGGTGCTTCCCCCCAGGTGGACGTGCGGATCCACCCCGCCCGGCATGACCAGCAGCCCGGTGGCATCGATCGCTCGGGCGCCGGCCCCCGCGGCCAGCCCAGTCCCGATCTCAACGATGGTCCCGCCCCGCACCCGTACGTCCGCGTCGAACCGCCCCTCCGCGGTGACCACCGTGCCCCGTCTGATGAGGATCTCCTGGGCGACCAGGTCGAACGCCAACGGTCCCGCCGCCAACAGGCCGGCCGCCAGGAGGGTGGGGAGAGCCATTCTCGGCGACGCGACGGTGCCGATGCGGTTGGGGAGGCTCGGCAGGCGGGTCATGGGGTCCTCCTAGGGCGGCGAGTCGGCGTCAAAGCAGACGATAGGCGAGCCTGATGGACGGCGTCAACGTGGACCTGTGCCGCCATCCATCGGCGTCCAGCGTTATATACCTTGCACCGTATATACGTTCTTGTGTATATTCAATCATGCTCACAACACTCACTGCCCTCGCCGAGCCGACGCGACTCCGAATCGTCGAGCTGCTGCAGTCGAGCCCGCGGTACGTCGGCGAGATCGAGAAGCTGCTAGTGCTCAGTCAGCCACAGGTCTCAAAGCACCTCCGGGTGCTACGGGAGGCCGGGGTGGTCGAGTCCACGGTGGTTGCTCAGCGGCGGCTCTACGAGCTCCGCCGACAGCCCTTTCAGGAGATAGCCGCGTGGCTGGAGGGCTACCGCCGATCCTGGGAAGGCCATCTCGACGCCCTTGAAGCGCACCTCGAACAGATTGGAGACGACCAATGAACGAAGCGGAAGGCAGCGGAACCCTCGGAGAGCAGGGGGGCAGGCAGGTCCTGCGATTCAGGCGATTCCTCGGGCACTCGCGCGAGCGCGTGTGGCGTGCGATCACGTCCGAGAGCGAACTGTCCGCGTGGTTTCCGGCCCGCATGACGGGAGACCGCGAGGTGGGTGCGGCCCTCCGTTTCGTGTTTCCGCCCGAGCCCGGTCAGACACCCTCTGACTCGGACGACGAGGGATTGGTGATGACAGGTGAGATGCTGGTGTACAATGCACCCAGCGTGCTCGAATACCGGTGGGACGCGGACGTGCTCCGATGGGAACTCGAGGAACGCCCCGGCGGCACACTACTCACCTTCACACACACCTTTGACGACAAGGGACGGGCGGCGCGGGACGCCGCGGGCTGGGACCACTGCTTGGCCTCGCTGGAGGCACTGCTTGGGAGGGATCCGGTCGAGCCCTTCAACTGGGAGCGCCACGACCAACGGTTCGCCCATTATGCGCGTCGTTTCGGGCCGGAAGGGGCGGTGCACCGGTCTGCGGAGACGTGAAGTGTCCGGACACCGTTCCGGGGCGGCCGTGGTAGGCGGCTCGAGTGAGTACGCCACCGGCCTGCAGCGGCACCCCGCCGACCGCTCGCTTTCAGCGCGAGCCCTGCCACGGTCGGTTCACGGTATAGCGGCCGACGGAAGTGATGCTATCCCGTTCGATGTCGACGAGCCCGCGGCCCTCCAGCCTGGCCAACGCAGCCTGGACCGCGCGCCTGGACAGGCCTGTGCCCTCCGCGATCTGCCTCAGGCTCAGCTCAGCCGCCTTGTCGGCCGTGTGCCGATACAGGTAGAGGTAGGTCAGATAAGCGCTGGGGTGCCGATCGTGCCCGACCAAATCGGGCAGAAGCACATCGATGACATACGGGTCGATTTCCATCGATCAAAGCTGGGCGCCCGCGTGGGGTGGGGCAACCGTTGCACTAGCACACCATTCACGCCTTGACCCCGCCGGGCGCGCTGGCTTTGACTACGGCCACCCGTGAACACACTCTCGAGCCATGGAGGGCCGCAGTGATCCGACGAATCAAGTTCACTTCAATCCCTGTCCGGAATCAGGACGCCGCACTCGACTTCTACACCAGCAAGCTGGGCTTCCGCGTGGCAACGGATCAGCCACTCGGTGATCAGCGCTGGATCGAGCTGCGCATTCCCGGGGCTGATACGCGCGTGGTGCTCTACACCCCTCCAGGTCAGGAAGATCGCGTCCGAACGCCGTCGAACGTGGTCTTCGCGAGCGACGATGTGCGGGCCACATTTCGCGAGTTGGCAGAGCGCGGTGTGAAGTTCGTCGCAGAGCCGGAGGAGCAGCCGTGGGGCACTTTCGCGACATTCAGCGATCCCGACGGGAACCAGTTCGTGATTTCGTCCAGGCACTGAGAGAGTGATGCCGCTGCGATAAGGAGCCAGCTTGTCCGACCCGATCCGTGCCAGACCAACCCTGAACGGAGCCTGTGCGCTGGTGACCGGGGCAAGCCGAGGCGTCGGGCGCGGCATCGCGCAAGGTCTGCACCGCGCGGGCGCGATGGTTTACGCAAGCGGCAGGTCCATCGAAACCGCCGACCTTGACGACGCGATCGTCCGCGTAGCCTGCGATCATGCCGACGACCAGAGCGTCGACCACCTGTTCGAACGGATTGTGACTGAGCAGGGACGGCTCGATGTACTCGTCAACAACGCTTGGGGCGGCTACGAGAACATGGTGGAGGACGGCCGGTTCACCTGGTCGGCACCCTTCTGGGCACAGCCGCTATGGCGTTGGGCGGCGATGATGGATGTCGGCGTGCGGGCCGCATTCGCTGCCAGCCAGCATGCCGCACGGCTGATGTTGCCGCGTCGGCGCGGTCTCATCGTGAACGTCTCGCAGTGGGCAGCGCAGAAGCACCTCGGTAACGTGATCTACGGCGTCTCGAAGGCCGCCACCGACAAGCTCACCGCCGACATGGCTGTCGAACTGAGCGACCACGATGTTGCCGTCGTATCCCTGTACCCGGGCCTCGTGCGGACAGAAGCAGTGCTTGCAGCCGGGGTCTTCGACCTCGGCAACTCGGAGAGCCCCGAGTTCATCGGGCGAGCCGTGGCCGCGCTGGCTGGCGATCAGGACGTCCGCCGGTGGACTGGACAGGTGCTCGTGGCGGCCGCGCTCGCCGAACACTACGGCTTTACCGACATCGACGGGCGGTCGCCTCGTCCGCTCACGCTGACGGATGTCTGACGTAGGCAGTCCGCCCGGTCCATCGTTCGAAGTGCTCTTCCGCCGCGAGCAGGTCCGATTTGCATGAGTTACACCCCGGGGAGCGGGGCGTCACTCCATCCCACTGAACTGTTCGAAGCTCTGCCCGCTCAGGCCGGCGCGGCGAGCGGCAGGTTGTGCACCCCCGGCCCGAGCAGGGTGACCGCCACGGCACCATTGAGCGCCAACGTCTTCGGGCCGGGTCGTTCGTTGGGCGCAAGCAGCTTTCGGGTGTGAACGATCAACCACCAGGAGGGTACTGCCAGCACCACCCCGATCAGGTAGAACACCAGGACCGGACCGTCCAGTGTTCCCATCGCGAGCTTCGTGGTCACCGCCAGGAGGTGGCCGAACGCCATCACTCCGATCATGGTCCCGACGGTAGTCCATGCTCGCGAGCTCAACTTCTTCCGTTCAACGGACCTCCATCACCGCCCCAGCCTCGGGATCTCCCAGCTGCTGACGAACATGCCGCAGCGTCTCGGCGTAAAACCGCCTAAGTTCGTCTTCGCGTTCCCGAACATCGGTCAACATGACGCCGAGGTAGATGATCGGGCCGGGCTGGTCCGTGGCCGCGAAGAACTGCGGTTGGATGATCCCGGCGGAAACGATCCGATCGTACTCGTGGAGCGATTCCTGAAGGGCGTACGTGAGGGAGAGCGTGGAGAGAATCGGCAAATCGAAGTGCCGCACGGCTTCGGTCACGCTGGCCAACTCCCACGCCGTACTCCTCAACGGCGTGAGCCCGAGTCCTTCGGGCAGTGCTCCGCTGATCGAGATGCTCTGGCGCTCGCCTCTTTCGGCAGCCCGCTGATTCTCGACGAGCCCCGGCAGGATGCGGTCGTGATAAGCCATGCGACGGTCGAGGGTTACCGTGTTCTCGGCGATTTCTGCGGCCAGGGCGTAGAGCGTCTCGTTGACGAGTCGGCGGTGGTCGATGGTGGTCATCCACTGATCGAAGCCGAGGGCGACGAGAACGCCAACCACGATAACCACGAACTCAAGCGCAAGGCGGCCGAAGGGGATGCGATCGGTCACGCGACCTCCGGCCCGTGCGCGACCGGGGGAATCGGGAAGCTCGCTTTCGTCGACGGTCCCGTCGCGGGGTGTCTGCGTGTCCATGAGGTCGAACCATGAGGTGTGCTCGGCCGTGTGACAAGGCCATCGGCCGAGTAGCCGCCACAGCTGACTGCCTACACTCGCCAGGGTGAATCCAACCGATCCCCGCGTTCGTCTTGTCAAACTATCAAGGATGCGGACAACCAAATCCCCGCGTTCGAGGCGCTGAAGAGGATTTTTCGCGATGCTTGGCAGAACACGCAGCATATACTTGGCGGTGCTGGCGACCGCCTTCGTCGTCTACCAGCCCCTGTACGCCCAAGCTGTCATCGGGGGCGACTGGCGCGCGGATGTCGACAGGTTGGCGGGTAAGCTCGTCGAGATGGGCGCTGCCCCGGGTATCGGTCTCGCCGTCGTCCAGGATGACTGGGTTGTGCACGCGCGCGGCTTTGGCGTCGCCGATGTGGATGCCGGCAGGGGGGTCGACACGGAAACGGCGTTCTACATCGCCTCGACCACCAAGGCGATCACGGCGACCGCGGTGATCGCACTCGCTGATCGGGGGCTCATCGACCTGAACGCACCGATCACTGCGTACGTGCCCGAGCTTCGCTTCCAGCCACCGCTCGACGCCGATGCAGTGACGGTCCACGACCTCCTGACGATGACGCACGGCATCCAACAGGGATTGGGACCGGTGGTGTTCCGAACGGCCTTTACCGGCGATTTCACCCACGCACAGCTCATCGATGCCCTGCGGGAATACGTCCCGTCACCGACGGGGCGTCGCTTCGCCTACGGGAACCTCGGTTACAACCTGCTGGGGATGATTCTCGAGAGCACAAGTTCCGAGAGTTGGAAGGAAGTCGTGCGGCAGGAGGTGCTCGACCCGTTCGGCATGGATGAGACGACCGCTTACGTGTCGCGGATCCCCGCGGAGCGCCTCGCGCAGCCACATGGCTTCCTGCCTGACGGCTTCGAGCGGAGTCCCTTGCGCAAGGCCGACTCGAACATGCACGCCGCAGGAGGACACTTTGCCACCGCTCGCGATCTGGCACGTTTCGTCGCCGTGCACTTGAGTGGCCGAGCGGAGGGCGGCCGGGGCACCGTGCCGAGCTTGAGCGCGCTTCAGGCGACGCAGCGGCAGCACGTGGAGCAGGATCGCCAGTTCCTGTCGTTGCATCGCTTCGGGTGGGGTTACGGATGGGATCTCGGCACGTACGAAGGCGACACCGTGGTGCATCGCTTCGGCGGGTTCTCGGGGTACCACTCCCACTTGTCGTTCATGCCGCAGCACGGCATCGGAGTCGTCGTGCTCGTCAACTCGGGAGGCCCTTCTGCTTTGGCGGCCGACCTGATGGCGACGTACGTCTACGATCGCCTGCTTGGCAAGGCACGGCTTGAAGACACTTATGCCGCACGCATCGACGGCATGCGCGAACGCCTGGACGAGGCCCGTCGCGGACTGGCCGCCCATCTGGCGGAGCGGAAGGCGCGTCTCGGTCCTCTCTCGCATCCCCTCGAGCACTATGCCGGCGTGTATGAGAGCCCTCGATTCGGCCGGATGGAGTGGCGGGTGGTGGCGAACGGACTCGAGGTTCGGATAGGGGTCGCGCGGAGCCGGGCGGAGCTGTTCGACGCGAGCGAAGACATGCTGCGCGCGGAACTCGCGGGCGGCAACGTCCTGGATTTCGAGTTCCCGCCCGATGGAGGACCGGCATCAAGCATCACCTTGCGGACGGGCCCGGATACTGGCGAGGAGTTCCTGCGGATCGGGAATTAGGTGCCAGTAGTGGGGTCCATTCACGTCCCATGGGCCACAGCCATGTGGCTGCTCATCGGCCCCACCCTGGCCGCGGCGCAAGAAGGACCGGACCGGTTCCGGGCCATGCTCGATTCGGTGGCGCCGGGGCTGCTGGCTGAACATGAGGTTGCGGGCCTTGTCATCGCCTACCTTCATGATGGGGTTCCGGTTCTGACCACAGGGTACGGCTTCGTGGATCCTTCGTCGGGGCAAGCGATGACGGCCTCGACGCCACTGAATGTTGCCTCCCTCTCAAAGGCCGTGACGGCATGGGGAGTTCTCGGGCTCGTGGCAGATGGCGACCTGGCGCTCGGACAACCAGTCAACGAGCGGCTGACCCGGTGGCGCCTGTCCGAGAGTGATGGCCGGTCTCGTCAAGTTACGATAGGTCGGTTACTCAGCCACACCGCTGGCCTCAACGTACCGTCAGTTCCGATGGTGCCGCTCAACCAATCGAACGTGACGCTGGAGGCGACGCTTTCGGGCGAGGTGGATGGGACCGCGGTCGCGATTGTGCAGGAGCCGGGCGCCTCCTGGCAGTACTCAGGAGGGGGATATACGGTACTGGAGTTGCTTGTAGAGGAAGTGTCGGGTCAACGCTTCGACGACTTCATGCGAGCTACGGTCTTTGGGCCGAATCTCATGACGGCTTCGACCTTCTCACCGACCGACGATGAGATACGGGCGACCATGGGGACGGATTCGAACGGGAACTCGATCGCGCCATACCGAGTCACGGGGGCGGCAGCCGGTGGGCTGATGACCGATGCCGTCGATATGAGCCACTTCCTATCGGGCTATTTTGAGATCGCCGACGATGGCACGACCAGACCCAGTGAAATGGCCACGCAACTTCTTCGTGCCCCTACCGCGAAAGTCACGATCCAGTGGTGTCGAGAACGCATTCTACGGGCACGGAGTGTCCGGTCAGGGTTCCGAACAAAACCTGTACCACAGCGGAGGAAACCCGGGCGTGGTTGCATACCTGATCGTGGCCCCATATCGCGGGACAGCCCTATTCCTGGCCGCGAACAGCGATCGGGGCGCCGGAGTACTGATACCGTTCCTGGAGCTCTGGGCGGACTTCCACCGAATACGGCTGCCGCCAATCTATTGAGCGCTGTCGGCCTCGGGTGGACAACCTCGGCGCCAAGGTAGAACATTCACTTAGGGCCCGATTGCCCCGACTCGGCACCTTCGATTGACAGAAGAGGTCCTTGATGAACGCCAGCAGGTTCGCGCCCATTCACTGCTCCGTCCTCATGGCAGTCCTGGCCGCGCCCGCCGGTCTCCGAGCTCAGGAGATCGTCGAGGTCACCGGCCGGGATCAGCTGATCGAACCCGACTTCGAGGAAGTCTTCCGTGTCGGTGTACTTGAAGGCGAGACCTGGGAGATGTTTGCCCAGGTTACCCAAGTGGCCTTCGACGCGGCGGGCAACCTCTTCGTGTTCGACGAGCTGGGATCCAACGAGGTGAGGGTTCTGGTGTTCGACCCCACCGGAGGCTTCCTGCGCGAGTTCGGCCGCTCGGGCGAAGGTCCCGGTGAGTTCAACCTCCCGGTGGGCTTCGCGGTGTTGAGGGACGGAACCACGGTCGTGAGAGATCTCGGACACCGCGCCTACCAACTGTTCGACGCAACTGGCCAGTATCTCCGCATGGTTCACACGAGCGACGCACCTGGTGGCGTCGCCAGCTCGCGTGCGATACATAGCGATCCGCGCGGCGGAGCCGTGTTCGCCGGTGGTTTCGGTGCCAGCATTGGCCTCCACGGCGGCGATGGCGGTGCCCCGGCTGCCCCCCCGACATCCCGTCCGGTCACATGGGTCGGGCTCGAGGGCGAAATCGTCGAGACCGATACCGTGGTCGATGGTTGGCTTCCTCCCCGCGGGGAGCCTGTCAAAGGCATGGCTGAGAACATCAGGATAGGAGGTGGCTCGTTGGCCGACGCGTTTGAACAGGTTGGCTACCCAGCCCGTTTCGAGCCGCCGCTCCTGGTGGGGGTCCTACCGGATGGTGGCATTGTCCACTCCGACTCATCCGCCTACGCTTTGAAGATCACGCCATCGGGTTCAAGAGAAGTAACACGCATCATTCGCAGACCGTTTGAGCCCGAGCCCGTGACGCCCGCAATTGAACGGGACTACGAGGAACGACTGGCCACTCGAGTGGAGTCGACGCGTACCAGCACCAGTATCCGCTTCGCGGTTGAGAGACCCTTCTACCACGAAATCCCGGTCCTTCACGATCTCTCCACTACCTGGGAGGGCCGGATCTGGGTGCAACGCCGCGGCGAACACCCCGAACGCGGCGGACCAATCGATGTTGTGACTCCCGATGGGGAGTATGTCGGCACCTACTCCGCCGAGGCGACCGCCATGCCGGATGCCTTCGGCCCGGACGGACTGGCGGCATTCATCGAGCTGGACGAGTTCGACGTGGCCAGCGTGGTGGTGCGGAGGCTCCCGACCGAAGTTCGGTAAACCCCATCGAAAAGAAATAGACCCTGATCGCTCGGCAGCCGGTTCCCATCCGAAACGCCAGGGTCACTCACGAGCTGTCAGTCAGGTTGGCTCGTCAGTAGACCCTCGGGATGAAGAGGTACGGCACCTCCTCAACGTAGCGATCCCAGTCGGCTCCGTATTTCCGCTTGCAGCGCGCGATGTCGCGGCTCGCGCGATGAACGATCATGACTACGAAGAAGACCACGTAGAAATAGGGCAGGAAGTGTTCGAAGCCGCAGATCAGACCCCATGACAGCCGAACTGCTCGTAGATCGTCTGCAGTGGGAAGATGCCCGAGAAGTGCAGCCCGGCGACGCCGACGAGGGTCAGCCACCAGGCGCTGATTCCATTGCAGCGGTAGACCAGTCGCTCGCCTCCGCGCGATGGGATCGGCAAACCCTTGACCTTTAATCCCGGAAGAAAGGCTGCCAACAATCCCTGCACGACGAGAAACGTCCAGTAGATCGCGAACGTACGCCAGGACGGCGTTGCGTGCGCGACGACCTGTTCCCAGACCCGCCCGACGAACGACCCCACGTCGGACAACCCGGTCGGGTAAAAGACGGCGCCGTCATGGAAGCGCCAGGCCAGCCACAGGTAGAGCATCAAGGCGTGCGACACCGTGATGATGAGGCCCGCCCCAAGCGCCCCCCCGAACTCGCGCGCCGCGTCGTCGCCCCTGCGCGCCGTCATCGGCTGGTGGACATGTTATCGTGGCTCAAGCACAATGACATCCACCCCTTCGACATCCTTGAGGTGGAGTTCGATCAACTTCCTGACGGTAGGCCACTTGAGGTTCCCGAGTCCGCATCCGAGTGCCGGAATGGCGATGGAGTTGATTGCCAGCCATGCGTCATCCGTTTTCAGGTAACGAATGAGCTTTGCCAATGTGGTCAGTCCAGTTTCCACGTATTCCACACGGCTATTGTCCTTCCAGTGATCCCTGGTCGCAAAGTTGATGATGTACCTCGGCCCTTCTCCCTTGTTCTCGTGCACGAACAGGTCACCCGGTTTCATGCTTCCCTCGTGGCACCGTTCTTGATATTCCTGGAAGTTCTCCGGGAACCGTTTTTTGAACTGTAGTGCGAGCCCTCGTCCCATGACGCCTTTACAGTTCACGGAATTGACTATGGCGTCCACGTCCGGAGCGAACCTGAATATGTCATCTTTTTTGACACTAATCATCTTTCCATATCCCGCTTTTACCTGATGTGCTATAGTGGGAGCCCCCAACGGCATCGCAAGCTAGCACGAGCCAAGGCAGGGCTCCACCTTTTGGTGCCCCACGCGGGCGCCTCGGCCTAGAGGTCACCCCCCAGCCGGGCCCACGCATCGGCGCGCGCACGGTACTCGGCGATCGCCTCCCGGTCGCCGGCCTGCTCCGCATGCTTGAGCAGCGCCAGGTACACCCAGGAGTAGTAGTTCGGGATGCCGATCGTCGATCTGTCCTTCCACACCGGCCAATCCGGCAGACCGCTCCGGTGTACGAACACGTCGTGGGCCAGGGTCCGCGTGCGCTCCACATCCACCCAGGGCCCCACCTGTATCGAACGCGGATCGACGGCCCGGTTCGCCATGACCCCGGAGTCGGCCAGCTCGGCAGGATCACCCGGCCACAACCGGAATGCCAGGCCTTGTCGAATCACGTATGGACGCACGCCGAGCTCGTACGGCGCGGCGCCGCTTGACGCGAAGTAGATGGGCCTGTCACCAATCGAGTTCCGGATCGCCCAAAGCCCGAATACCTGCCAGGGAGCGAGTCCTCGCTGCCCTGTGATGACCCCCGAGATCGGACCCAGCGGGACGGCCTGAACGCTGTCGATCGGCACGAATTGCACAGCCGTCTGTTCGATGGCCTCGTCGGTGAACCGCGACTCGTCGAGGATCGAGCGGGTCGGCACCCGGATTGGCTCGCGCAGGAGGATTGGGATCTTGCCGAGCGCCTCCGCCTTCGCCGGATCGCGCGTGTACATGCTATCGGTGTTCTCGGCGGTATAGGGACGCTGGCAAACGATGCGGGTCGGGTCTGCGTCGGGGTCCTCGCCAGGCTCGCAGGGCTGGGTAAGGTCCCGGAGCTGCGTGACGTACCAGGGGATGTTGAAGTACGAGGTCACCGCCACGGTCACGTCCCGCCGGATTCCCTCCACCTCCTGCAGGTACCAGAGCGGGAAGGTGTCGTTGTCGCCGTTGGTGAAGATCAGGCCGTACGGCTCCACGCTCATCAGCAGGTTGTAGGCCCAGTCGCGCGCCGAGTGATCCCCGGCCCTGCTGGCCCAGTTGAAGTTGAGGACCAGGGGGATGAAGGCCAGCCCCAGCACGGGGGCGCAGAACAGCAGCGACCGCCCGGACCTTCGCCGAACCCGGTACCACAGGCCTGCAGTCCCGATCCCGGCCAGGAGCCCCCACACGGAGAAGCCGATCGTGAAGAAGTAGTCCCGCTCGCGGGCCTCGGTGAGGTCCCGGGGCGTTCGCGCGCCGGCCTCCTGCATGGCGCGTTGCAGGGCGTCGCCTTCGGGCAACGGCATGGAGTAGCCGGGCTTGAAGTTCATGTAGAAGACGAGGGCCACCGAGAGCACGGCGAAGAGCGTCGCCATGTAGGCCCAACCCGCACGGTCCCGCCGGTAGTATTCCACCAGGCCGAAGATGCCCAGGGCGATGAAGAGCACCGTGAAGGGTGCCCGGAGCCGTCCGAAGAGGACGTCGTCCGAAGAGAGGCCCCGGGACCACTGCCAGTCGAAGTACTGCATCCAGTTCGTGTACTGTTCCAGCATGGATGCCTGCCGAACAGTGAGGTACCGTGCGGGATACTGCTCGCGCTTGAGCGCCGCCGAGAGTTCCTCGCACCCGGCATTCCCATAGGTAACGGCGCTGGCGAGCGCCTCCCCGACGTTCTCGCAGTTCGGCTCGGCCTGGTTGATCACGGGCCCCAGCTCGGAACGGACCGGCAGGAAGAGGTGAATGCTGAGCCCGAGCACGACCGCGGGAATGCCGAACAGGTAGATGCGGTAGTTCAGCAGCGTGGAAGGGCGCACCAAGAAGATGAAGACCGCCAGCGCCGGCGCCGCCAGGAAGGCCATCAGGTGGTTGCCGACCGACAGCGCCAGGATGAACGCCATCAGGATGAGGAGGTTGCCTTCCTTGCCGCGCCCGAGACGCTCCCGCCAGCGGAATGCCAGCCAGGAGAGGAGCGCAATGGTGAAGAGGGAGACGGTGTAGACCTTCTCGTTGACGTTCGACTGGTTCCAGACCGTGAAGGCGGTGGCGCTGACCAGGACGGCAGCGGCCGCGCCGATGAGGCGGAAGCGCCGGTCGGTGGAGAAGTGCCCGAGGATGTGATGGACCACCAGGAACCACATCCCGTGCGCCAGTGAGCTCATCAGCACCGAGAAGAGGTTGATGCGGACCGCGCTGGAGAGCCCGAACGGGGACAGAAGGATCTCCCAGGTTCGGGCCATGACCACGAAGAGCGGATTCCCGGGGGGATGGGGGATGCCCAGGATGTGGGCGGTCGCGATGTACTCGCTGGCGTCCCAGAAGGCCGTACTCGGCGAGAGCGTGACGGCGTAGAGGATCCCGATCGCGAGCGCGGCCACCCCCGCCCAGAGGTACGGCGGACCGTCCCCGGATCCGGTCTTGGTCGCGCGACGGCGCTGTAGAATGCCTTGCAGGTCCATTTGTGCTCCGGAGTCATGGATTCCTGGCGCCCCGCTGGCCCGCGTGCCGGTCAGCGGCAGCACCGATTCACGACTTCGATCCCGACCGGCTTGAAGTGGTTGCTGGACGAGAACCCGAGACACCTGCATGCGGCATTTGCGGTGGCCCGCGCGTGGCCTGCCGTCAAGCACGATGTGTGCCGACGGCGGCGGCAAGATCACCGACCACTACGTCAACAGCCAACTCCGGATCGCCGAGAAGGCGGTTTCGGCCATTCCGTGGCGATCGGCGGTCTGGACAGATACGGGGCACAGTAGGGTGCAGGGCTTCGGGGTGCCCGAGCCGCACGTTCAGCGCAGGGGTCAAGTGCGACTACGGTGCCGCTGTACCCTCGCTGCGTGGGCGTTGGCTGCAACCCCGTTCGGTCCCCGACGGTCGGCAATCCAAGTCACTGATATCGTACCAATCGATACCGCGAGCGGCTATTCCTTCGGGTCCAGGTTGCCGTTCGACCAATACCGCCAGAGTGTTCTGGAAGAGGTCGAAGCCCATTGCGCGGTCGCGCACCCTAACGGAGCCGGCGTACTCGTTCCCGATCCAGATCTCGAAGTAGGAGAAGGTGTCGCGGTCGACCGTGATCGCCACCCACAACCGGTCCTGCGAATCAAACCGTAGGGCACCCGGTACGTTGAACCACCTCTTGGGTTCTTCTCGGAATGTCTCGACGTACGGCTCGGTCGCCGACCGCGGCATGGCCATCCTGCCTCCAAGCCTTGTCAGGCCTTCCGAAAAAGCCTCCACATCACGCTCGCTCGGGGGTTCCTCCCGGTAGGCTGGAGACGTGACTAAGGTCGCGGCGTCGGCGTCGCGGTCGTCAAGAAAGACCAACTCGCGGCGACATGCCCAGAACACGTATCCGCCCCCCGGTCGAGGTACGCCCTTGTCCAACCCGCCGCACTCGGTATCGGCGATCCCGTTCATGTCACCGCGCGTCCATGTGATCTCCCCCGAATTGATGTCCAACTCCGAGTAGATCCGCGTCAAGATCGAATCTCCCAGGGAATACGCAGCGAGATCGACCTCGGACCCGAATAGGGTGGCCTGTCGAATTCCGTCGGGGTAGTACATCGTAGGAAAGGCAACCTCCGATACGCGGTCGCCCGTAGCGTCGAAGATCGTCAACCGGTTTAGCGTAGCGTCCACGACACCCAAACGGCCATGCGAAACACGGGCCACCAAACTGAGACGACGGAACTCCCCTGGGCCATCGCCCTCCCGCCCGAACACGACGACCTCTTCGCCTTCAGGCCTGACACAAACCACGCGAAACTCAAACGAGTCGACTACGCAGGCCGTCTCTTCGTCGCCGAGGGCAATGCTCTTGCTGACGCTCAATGGTGCGGGGGACGCCGCCGCCGGAAACAGCGAGAGCGGCTCGGGTGTCGCGACGTGGCCCGGTTCGTTCCGGCAGGCGGTCGCGGCGAGTGCTGCGAGCGCCGCGACCACCCAAAAACTGCGAAACACCGGATCAGGACCGCCAGTTAACCACGGAACGAACGGGTGAGGAATGACATTTGTCTTGGGCTCCTTGGAAGGAAGTGGGCAAAAACTTGTCGCACCACCCGTCGAGCGGCGCGACCCATGAATGTCCGCATGCTAACGCGTATGTGGTTGTCCATCAACCCCTTTCCGTGCAAGTGTTGGAGCACGTGAAATGTCCGGTTTCATAGCACAATATCTGTCCGGTTCTGAACCCACACCGAGGAGGTTGCATGAGCCGGACGGAGCTGCTGCGAGAGACGGCAGCTGCGGAAATCGACCACCAGATCGCTCGGCAGCCGGTCATTGACATCCGGGTCGCCGCCCCGATGAGTCTCCCTTGATCGCCGTCAGCCAGGCAAGATCGGGAAAGAAATAACCCCACCCGAGGCCTTTCGGCGTGTCGGGCGGGGAGCAAGTAAGTGGCATGATGCTACAAAGGGAGGGTGCCCGTCAATCTCAGCGCCCCAGATCCAACCGATACACGACCCTGGCTGTGGACTGGAGGTGCCGGTTGGCACCGGTTACCGTTCCCGCCCGTAGGACAACCGACGAGACCAGTAACGGGCCGGAACGTCGACCCAGCCGACGGTGGCCGAGTGGGAGGTGTGCGATGTTCGAAGATATCAGGGGTGCCGCGAGCGGGTTCGTATTGCGCTGGACCGTTCTCTGCGGGCTCGGCCTGGCGAGCGGGCTGGCCGTCGGCCTGGGCCTGGCAGCACCGGTCGAGGCGGTCGTGGGCATGATGCTGGTGACGCCCGTCACCCTGGCGTTGGCCGGTTCGATGTTCGGCGGCGCCCAGTGGCTGGCCCTGGGAAGGAGCCCGCGGTTCACGTCATGGGTCGGGACCTCGGGTCTCGGCCTCGGTGTCGGCATGACCGTCGGCATCGTGTTGGTCGAGATGCTCGGCCAGGCGTTGACCGGCGAGCCGATGCGCCTGCTGGCGCTCGACATGCTCGGCCGACTCGGCGGGTTGTCGTTCGTCGGGGCGTTCGCCGGCCTGGGGCTGGGTACAGCGCAGTGGCTGGCGCTCCGCCCCGCGGCGCCGATGGCCCGGCGGTGGATCGTCCTTTGCGTCGCCGGATTCGGTGCCGGACTGCCCGCCGGCAGCCTGGCCGCGGAACTCGTGGGGGGACTCCAGAGCCCGGTCGGCTTCGCCGCCTTCCTGGGAGTCGCGGGTTTGACACTGGGAGTGTTCACGGCCAGGAGCGGAGCGGCGATTGCCGCCGGACTCGCGCCCCGACGCGCGGACTGAACCGGCGGGGACCGGCAGGCCGATCACCCGGAAGTGACCGGCCAAAGAGCGCTGGCTACCAACGCGTCGGCTGACGCTACCCGATCAACTCGATCCTCAGGTTCAGGCCGAGAACGTTCGCAGCAGCGGTAAGAGTGTCGAGGCGAATGTGGTCGTTGTCCGGGTCGAGAATCCTGTCCAATTGGCTTCGGCTCGTGCGCATCGCTCGAGCCATGGCACTCTTGGTGATCTGCTGCCTTTCCATCGCCTGCTCCAACTGCCAGGCCAGAACGCGCTTTACCGCACTGGCAGTGGTCTCCTCGAGGGTTCCCTGCTCGGCCAGGTAGTCCTCGAAGGAGGAGCCGATCCGTCCCTTCGTCTGGGTCATGATGTGATCTCCCTTGCTCGTTGCCTTGCCAGCTCCGCGGTGGCGATGTCCCGTCCGACAATGCGCCTGCTCTTGGGGTCCAGGGCGAGGAGCCAGTCCCGCACTGGCTCATTGCCGCTGGGGCTTTGGTAGAATGCCGCCGGCAGTCTCTTAAGTACCACCAAGCGTATCTCACAAAGTACAGTGTACCATACATCGTACAATCCGTCAATGGGAAGAGCGATCCTCCTGGTGACTGAGGACCGCAGCAGCTTAGGGCAGTCGAATCACTAAGTGATCAGCGGACCGAATACGTGCAGCCCGGATGAGCGGGCTCACGCTGGTTAGCCGACGGAAGCCAGAGGGGAGAGTCCCCCAGGCCCGCCAGGATGGTCCTGGTCGGTCTCGGGCTCGATGCGAGCGCCCACCGAATGGTGTCCCAGCTGGCGGACAGGGCCATCGACATCCGGCTGGTTACCTTCCATAGCCAAGTTCACGACCAGGAGATGCTGTTGGCCAGGCAGGTACGGGCCGCGGACGATACCCGTACGTCGTCCGCCGGTCCGCCAGGCGCACGCGACCTGAATCGGAAGGCCACCGAGCGCGGAGTCGCGGCGATCCGGCAGGATGCCCGAGAATCGCTGCACTACAGTGTCCGGACGTACTACACGAAAGCCGGCATCACCTACCTGCAGCGGACGACCACCCTGCCCGATGGCGTGCGTGTCCGCGGGTCGCACTGCGTAACGATCGGCGAACCCGGGGAATCCGGATCACGTTCTATCCGGCGGCCGTCGACCTGGGCTACGAGGAGTTCGAGCAGATCGGGGGTGCGGTTCCATTCGAAGGCGGGGAGCGTCCGAACGCGCATGCGATGCGATGGGCGGCGGATAGGTGGTATTGCCGGTGGGGAGGGTGGGGGGGAAAGAGGGCGGCGATGGCAGTTGCCGCCGGGGTGGCCGCGCCGAGTTGCAGCCAGTAGGGACCGGCACGGGGGGAGGTTGACGGAGTCACGCGGCGTTGGGCTGTTCGCGGTGGTCAGTGCCGACGGAAAGGTCTCAGAAAGGCAAGCTGCCGTCGTCGGACTCAGAGAGAATCGTGAGGATTCCGTTGAGCAAACTGACAATAGCGTCGGCGAATTCGGCACTATCCCCGAGACGCTCGATAAGTGGGCGCGCCTCGATAAGCAGGCGCAATTCGCCACGCAGTGCGCTAAGGACCTGGTCCGTGTCCTCCGAGCCACCCATGCCTACAAGTAAAGTGAGCACGGCACGGAGTGCGATGTTCTCGGCCAGTAATTCTTCCTCGTCTAGTTCGTCACCATTGACCGCAATTCGTTTGCTGAGGTCGATCAGGGCCTTCACAGTACTGGTGGTAGCATCGGTCATCGACACGTCCCCTTCCTGTATGGCGTGCAGTGGGCGTCCCGGTGTTGGCCGGAATCCCTGTGTGTCTTGCAGCATGGGAATCAAGCGAAGACAGGCGATCCGATCAAGTGACCCGACTCGAGGGCTGTGAATCACGGGGAAGGCTATGGCGAGCAGCCTCGTCGGTTGTTGGGCCCGCCGGGGCGCTTCGACTGGACCGAAACTGGGTGGCCAGCCGCAGCGGGACGAGTCAGATTGATTCACTCCGCAGCCCGTTTCTCCAGACCTAGAGAAAGCCAGATGGAGTCCCACACCCCGACTACGCTCCGTGAAGCACTCGCTCGCCGCCAGACCTACGTGCCCAGCAAGTCCCGTCTTCTTGCGCTCGTTCGATCAAGGTTGCCGGGATGGCTCGGCTTCAGAGATCCACGGTTCGACGGCGGACGTTGCGATGAGGTCAAGTACAAGCTGGCGACGGTTGAGAAGGCTAGGGAACTCCTCTCCGAGCACGCCCTTCGGAGCTTGATCGACAATGGTAACTATGGCGAAGTGATCGGGCGGCTCGAGAAGATCGCAAAACACAACAATCTCCTTACCACCCGGTTCCGCGGCGGGGATCTAGCATTACTCAACCACGACGATCTTGACCATCGAAGATTCTGTGAAGCGTTCCTTGATCTCCTGTACGGCGATGGCGACACCCCCCAGCGCCTAGATCGGTACTCCGATCGAATCAGATCCATGGGCTTGCACCCCAATGTCAACCGATGGGCCATGCCCACCTACTTCCTCTTCTTCCTCTATCCGGACGAAGAGGTCCTAATCAAGCCCAGAACAGTCCGCACGCTGTTGGAAATCGGCCAGTGGGGTGGCAAGCTCGGCGTCGAGCCTTCGGGGGAGGAGTACGCCCGGGTACGCACGGCCTACTTGGAACTCCGTGAAGCTCTTGGGGAGTATAAGCCCAGGCACATGATCGATGTCCAGGGCTTCGTCTGGGTCGCGGTACAGGAAGCGAATGAGCGGAACGCGGCGGAAAAGCGTGCTCGCGAGGCGGGACATGAGTACGACCCCCGAATCGAACGGGCCTTGACGGAGTTCGAGGAAGAGGCCGATGCCCGGAACCTGATCGAGCGGCAAGAACTCCTTGATCGGGCTCGGAGCCATTTCAAACAACTGTTCGGCACCGCGGCAGCCATCGAATCGCTTTTGCCGGATGACTTCTTCGCGTTTTTCAATGAACTCGACGCGCACGGTGGCAGAACGCCTGGGCTATTCTCGCCGAATCTCGCCTTCCCGAAGAACCGGGACACCCACGCGTACCGCAACTTCGAAGAGGATCTTCCAGTCTTCAGGAAAGCACTCATCGCCCTTCTTCACGGCACTGGCACTGAGGCAGGACGGCTTGACCGCATGTGGGAGACGGGCGCCAACGTGCGAAACTACATCACGGAATCTCTTCCGATTGCGAGCGCCCTACTCTTCCTCCAGAATCCAGAGAAGTGGTCGGGAATCCTGCACATGGCGGCCAAGGCTACGAAGCTGGAACTAGTAGGCCTCGTTCCTGCGATGGCGGACGATGCATCGCTGGGAGAGCGCTTCGTGGCCCTCGAGCGAGCCCTGACCGAGTTGCCCCGCAAATATGGACGGAAACACTGGGATCCGATGGCAACCGCAGCATTCTACTTCAGCCCGGCTTTCGAGCGGCACTTTGGTGACGAGTCAAGACCGAAACCCCAACCTAATCCACGGCCTGTGTTCTCACTTACCCAGTCTCTTGAAGACAACGACCTGCTGTTCTCACGGGACCAGGTTGCCAACTACATCCTCGCCCTCCAAACCAAGCGCTTCGCCATTCTGACAGGCATCTCGGGCACCGGAAAGACGAAGATCGCCAAGGCTGTGGCACAACACGTAGGACCCGTGCTGAAGAGGAGCGTAGCACGACCCCCGGACGATGCCGTTGGCATCGATGTGAGGCCGTACACCATCAGATTCTCAAGGCTACGTTTGCCTGTCGCCATCAGCAATCACCTCACCATCGATACAACTGCAGATCCCGGGAACGGGCCACGGATATGGGTTCGGTACCCGAATGGCCGTATCAGACTTAGTGCCTTTCTGGCACAGGGGAGACACCCCATGCTGTACTTCAAGGGGGACTTCCGAGAATGGTTCCATGCGAATCTGAAGGAGGGAGATCAGTTCTGGCTTCGAGTATGCCCAGGCGAAGAGGACGAACCTGACGAACTCGAAATCGGGCTGTCGGACACAGACGTTGTTGAGCAGAGAGCCAAAAACTACGAAGTCATACCCGTCCGTCCCGACTGGGTCGACAACCGCGGTCTGCTCGGCTATCTCAACCCCCTAACCAACGAGTACGCGACCACCCAGTTCCTGAGCCTGCTGCTTCACGCCCGCGCCGAGGAAGAGAGGGCCGCTACAGCCGGGGAGAAGCCCCATCCCTTCTTCGTCATTCTCGACGAGATGAATCTGGCCCGTGTGGAGCACTACTTTTCGGACTTCCTGTCAGCGCTTGAATCGGATGAGGATATTGCGCTTCACGAGAACGAAGCTATCGAGAGCGGCGAGTCCGAATCGGGCCCGCAAGTCCCGCGACAGCTGAAAGTACCCGGCAACGTCCTCTTCACGGGCACCGTGAACGTCGACGAGACGACCTACATGTTCAGCCCCAAAGTGCTCGACCGCGCATTCACCATCGAGTTCGACCAAGTCGACCTAGAAGCGTTCACGAAGGGGGAAGCCGGTGAGGAAGCCTCCGGACTGAATCTGGATGGCGTGCAGGGCTCACTCGATCTCCTGCCATCCGGCTCCTCCGGGGGCGAAGACTGGAAGCCGAGCCGTGACGACTGGAAGGAGTTCAGCAAGGAGACCAGCGAACATCAGAAAGCCCTCGTGCGACTCCACGGCATCCTAGAACGACACCACCGGCATTTCGGATACCGCGTCGCAAACGAGATCGCCCGATTCGTCAATCTGGCCCGGGAACAGGCTGCTGAGGCGACCACGGAAGCGGCGGTCACCGCAGCCTTCGACCTGGCCCTCCTGCAGAAGGTTCTCCCGAAGTTCCACGGAACCCAACAGGAGCTGCAGTCTCCTCTCGAAGAGATCTTTCAGTTCGCCTTGCGTGGCAGCGACCATGTTCCCAAGAAGGATGAGCAGGTCGAGTTGGATGACTGGAAAGTGGTCAAGGGCCGCCTGGTGGCCAGATTCAAGACCCAGTCACCCTCCGGCGACGCCGCCGCCGAAGGAAACGAAACGGAGTCCAACAGCCCGGAAGCTCCTGACGCTGACACCGACTCCCCGGCCTACCCGCGAACCGGAGCGAAGGTCTTGCGAATGCTCCACCGACTTCGGGACCGCGGTTTCACGTCGTTCATCGAGTGACCGGCCCGTGAACGGCTCTGCCGGCGTCGGACGGGCTTCGCGAGTCACCATCCACGAGCATCGCTCGCGCGAGTCAGCCGAGGAAACAGGCGACGGTTACCGCTTGCAGAGCGAACGGCGGTGGGTCGTCGAAGGCGACGATCAGGCCCTCGCACAGATAGAGAGCCAGTTGCCGCGTGCGAACTGGCGCCGCGTGGGAACCAACGCCCTCATCCTCAACCTCGTCAACTCGGTCGGTACCCTCGAACTGCCCCATCTCGGGACCCTGGACTTGGTCACGCGCAAGTTCGACGGCAACCAGTTCGACGCCATGCTCCGCGAACTGACCGACGCAGCTACCACCCTCCCGTTCTCGGCGAACGAAGCGGCCGCCGGGCGCTACTCGGTCAGCACCGCCCCCCGCGACGATGTCCTCTACCACGCATTCGTCTACCTGCGCTACATCCTCTCGGACAGAGCCCCGGAGGAAGTACGCCTGCTTCCCGCCCTCGAGATGATCGTCAGAGAGCCGCACCGCCTGTGGCGCAGCCACCGCCGCGACGTCCGCATTGAAGCCATGACCAGAGTGGACGCGCACACCCCGCTCGATCTCGTGACCCGGCCCGGGATGTCCGTGGAGGCGTCGTCTCTCTCACCCGCCGGGGCGAGGCTCGCTAAACGACTCCGCTGGCGTCTCCCGGAGTTCGTCTCCGAGCGGAAGATCAGGCCGACAACCGATACCCCTGAGAACCGGTTCGTGAAAGCGTTCATCGGGCAGGCGCGGACGATCATCGGTCGCATGCGGTCGGCGGTCAGCTCCCCGGAGCCCAACGCGTTCCGAAAGAACCTGCTGCGGGACTGCGACCGCATGGAGGCGTCGCTGATGCCGATCGCTCGGCACAGCATGTGGGAAGAAGTCGGAAGAATGGTGCGGATCCCCTTCTCGTCCACCGTGCTCCAGCGACGGCGGGGGTATCGCCGCGTGCTCCAGCACTTCTCCCGGATTCGCCTGGCGCCGACGATCCCGCTCGATAAGGACGGCATGCGCGACCTCCTCGAACTCAAGAACATCGCGCTTCTTTACGAGCTTTGGACCTTCTTC
The DNA here is from genome assembly GCA_028874905.1 of Gemmatimonadota bacterium. Lineage (GTDB taxonomy): Bacteria > Gemmatimonadota > Gemmatimonadetes > Longimicrobiales > Gaopeijiaceae > Bin94. The sequence goes on along the minus strand of JAPPGZ010000073.1, from coordinate 171,739 downwards.
CGGTTGGTTGACGAGATCTCGACGGTGCTGGGGAGGCCGCCGGTTCGATCGGAGCGGCTGGCCACCGGTCCCTTCGAGACCGCCTTCACCGCCGGCGGAACCTTCGAATGGGATCCGGGCGTGCGCCTGGAGTACAACCAGGGCTTCTCCAGGTCACGGAAGAGACAACGGCACTCCTACTCCGTGCCGCTGATTCCTGACATCGCTCTCTCGATCCCGGCCGGGTCGAACGCTGGCCTTCACCTGTTCGACGCGAAGTTCCGGGTCCACGGACTCGCCGACGTGGGACTCGCCGCAGACGACAAGGACGCCGACGACCCGAAGACCGAAGAGCGGGCGGGTACGTTCAAGCGTGCGGACATCTACAAGATGCACGCCTACCGCGACGCGATTCCGGACGCGCGGTCGGTGTGGATCCTGTACCCGGGTGGGGAGTTTCAGTTCTTTGCGAAGCCGGAGGATGGTGTGCGGCGTGGTGGCCCGGTGGTTTCGTCGGCCGAGCGGCTGCCTGAAGAGCTGAAGGGGGTCGGCGCGATTCCGATGGCTCCGGTCGTGGCGAGAGGCGAGGGCCATGGCCCTGGAACCGCGGCCACGAGCGGCGGCGTGCTGCGAGCGACATTGGGGCGGATACTCCGGGTATAGAGCAGGAATGGAAACTGCACCATACATTAAGTACACTATAGTTTACATTTCGTGGCTTCTCCCGTCAGCAACACCGTGACTGCTGGTGGAGGGAGAGAGGTTGAGGGCGACCACGGCTGTCCCAGCCGAGTTGGACATCCCGACCTGCAACGATCGACAACCGGCACGCGGGCTGGCGACCTACGCCGTTGTGTCGGGATCGGAACGGCCGCCATTGGAGTGTTGCTTGCTCCTGATGGCCGAGCTGATTTCTGCCACCAATACACTTGCGACTCTTGTCCCGGCTATAATCCCGAGTGCGATCAGCTTCTGATCACCGTCCCACCCTTCACCGAAATTGAAGTGGTCAACAAGGTCCATGCAGGTAAACAGCAGGAGTACCGCTACGACCACTTTCACGGTGGGTAGCCCGTCATTCCCCTTCAGGAAGGATAGGAACGGTTCGGCCCACGATACCAGCCTAGCGGGAACTGTAAGCTGCTGTGACATCTCCGACATGTAACTCCTCCTTGTGTTTACGGTCGCCGGACAACCTTCCGGGCCGCCCCGGGGACTGCCGACGTCTCTTGCTATGCCTGTTGCTTGCCGGGCCCGTCCAACGGCGTGACCGTCCAGCGAGTGTTCGTCGGATCGCGTGGCTCGTAGGACTCGGCGGCCCGGCAACGTCGGCCTTCATCTCATCTCGCCGTCCGCCGGAATCCCTTCCAGTATGCTCTCCGGCCCATTCTCCCAAGACGCCACCGGACTAGATCGCTCAGGCGCTCGCGCCAGCCGTCTCTCGGCGCCTGAAGGAACGGGTATGTCGGCCGTCCGTTCGCCCCCAGCCCGAGCCGCTTGTGCGAGAACTCACAGCTTTCGACGCACCTGGCAGGGTGTTCGAACCAATCCGTTTCGGCTTCCACGAAACGGTGCTCGGACGACCACTGGCCCGAAGTCGGTCCGGTGTCATGCCACCATTCCTGACCGACCAGGTAGCGTATGAGGATGCGCATCTCTTCCGCCGCGACGGCATTGCAGAATGCCATCGTGTTCTGCCCCGGCTCCGGCCCGCGATCCTCGCCATCGTCGATGTAGCGTCCTCGGCGACGGATTCCCATCCGTTCATCCCTTGCGTCACTGCTGGTGTACTGACCCCGACAACGCAGGCACCGCATCTCCGGCCCAACCAGGTGGACACGCCACTTGGCGGATAACAAGCGGTCCCGAGCCTCCACCAAGACACCGCCATCGATCAACGGGATGCAGTTCGAGTACGCAACGTGGTTGAGGACCTCGCGCGCCTCGGCGTTGTCGACACAGCACAGGATGACGTCCGCGTCCGCCACGCTACGGTACGCCTGTTCGGTGCGAACCGACAGTGGCACTGGGCGAATGAGCGGTCTCGCTGCCGTGGCTACCCGTCGAAGACGCGCCGCCGCTGCTTCCACCTTGCGGAGTCCGACACGGCTCCGGTCAGCGTAGACCAATCGATCCAGATTCCTGTCCTCGACGCGGTCCGGATCGACGATCGTGATCTCCTCGAAGCCTGTGCGCGCGAGACACTCGAGGACGATGGAACCGACACTCCCAGCCCCGACAACGCAGACGTGAGTACGAGCCAACCGGGCCTGCGCCTCAAATCCCCAACAGTCCAGCGTCCGCACCAAGCTCTCTCTCCGGACGTACGGAGGGTGCGCACCTGGTCGGTAGTCCGCGCTGGTGGACCGCGTGCCCACACGCCGTACCTCCCTGCAGTAAGCGGGGTGGGCGCCGCCTCCCGATTCCCGCCAGAACCGGGCGCTCCAGCAACCATCGGCACCCATGGTCATCCCAAGGAGAGGCAGGCGTGTCTCGCGAATGAATGGTGCGATCAGATCGCGCTCCGCGTGTTCGTCAATGTCGCTCAATGCTTGCCAGCCGGATCCAGGATGACTGTGGATGACGGCCACCCCCGCCCGCACCTTCAGCGCCAAGTCGAGCACGCGGTTCATGTAGCCGCTGTGCACCGTAACGTTTCCGTGCAGACTCCGATCCCCATTTTCGGGCAGAATGATCTCGCCCAGAACTCCAGTGTAACGACTAACGCCGTCCCCCCGGTGCCACAGTGCCAGGCAGGCCTCCTCCTGGTACTCGCCCCGGCGCAGTCGGCTCAGGAGGTGGTCCGCCAGCCTCCGGTGCAACGTTTCCCGGACCAGGACCCGATGGATCAACGCACCCTCCAGATCCGGCGGATGTGCCGGGTCAGATACGTCTTCATGCTCTTGGTGTCCGGCGGCTCGATCGCGTCCCAAAAATCTCTGGGCGGCGCGCTGATCGCCATCCAGGCAAGCCCGTCTTCACCCTCATAGGGTCTGACGACTCCTCTTTGCCGGGACCCTCTCACCTGCTCCGCCAGGACGTCATCCGGTGGCGACAGGTACAGCCAATGCGGCGCCACTTCGGGCCATTCGCCTTCGTTCGGGTGCAGCGCCAACCCCAAGGTCACCGTCTCGCCTACGCGACTGCCGTCCTGGATCCGGTACTCGAATCGGACACCATCCGCACCACCCTGGTCATTCGGTGCCCGGAACGGGGCCGTCTCGTAGTTCAGCTCGGCCAGTTCCGCCGCCATTTGCTCGGAGTTCCGGCTCATGCGAAGGGCGCCCCCTGCTCGGGCGCCGCCCGGAAGATGCCGTACTTGTCGAGTTCCACGACCTGTCCCGACACGAAAGTCACATCCGAGTCCGGAACCCTCAGGACGTAACCCGTCTTGTCGGGGTCCTCGCCAACCGCCTTTCCGGCGAACGCCGCCCTCAGCAGCACCGCTGCGTCGACCGCTCGCTTCTCGGAGAAGAACGTCTCCCCGTTCACCTTGTACTCGTACCGATCCATGCCCGCCTCCTCTGACTTGGCTATCATTGTGGAGCGTCACGTCTCCCGATTCTCCGGGCGAGACGGGAGACTGAAACCCATGGTTGAAAACTCTACAATACGATAGATTATCTGTCAACCATCCCGAGACCCAGGAGAACCGCATGTTCGGACGACGACTTCGACTCGCCCGCAAGCGAGCAGGCCTTTCCATGAAGGCACTCGCCGAGCGGATGGATCCGAAGGTCACCCCGCAGGCCATCAGCAAGTACGAGGCTGGCAAGATGATGCCTTCCTCCGCGGTGTTGGTGGGGTTGGGGAGGGCGCTCGATGTCTCGCTGGACTTCCTCATGAGCGCCCAGGTCGAGGCGCTCGACGGGCTCGAGTTCCGCAAGCATTCCAGTACCAGCGCTCGTGACAGAGCCACGGCGGAAGCCCTGGTGATCGACAGCCTCGAGCGGTATCTGGCCATCGAGGACATTCTCGACATCCCGCCGGGGGGCGACTCGTTCGCGGGCCTGCGCTACGACAGCGTCGCTACCGAAGAGGAGATCGACCAGAGAGCCGATGAACTCCGCGACGCGTGGAAACTCGGTAGGGACCCTGTTCCCAGCCTGTGCGCCCTACTCGAAGAAAGGGGAATCAGGGTCATCGAAGCCGATTTGCCCGAGCGGATCAGCGGCTTGGCTTGCCAAGTCCTGCGAGGCGGCAGGCCCATCGCCGATGCGGTCGTGGTCTCCAGCCAATCCACCGTAGAGCGTAAGCGACTCACTCTCGCCCATGAAGTCGCACACAGGATCATCCGTTCGACCGGCAACCCGGCCATCAAGGTCGAAAGAGCGATGAATCGGTTCGCCGGCGCCTTCCTCGTCCCGGGCCGCCACCTCCTTGAGGAGGTCGGAGTCGGACGTCGCCGCATCACCTACTACGAGATCATCCGTCTCAAGCACACCTACGGCGTTTCGGCATCTGCCATGCTGGTCCGCCTCGGGCAGGTCGGCGTCCTACAGCCCGCTACCGTGGCACATGCGTTTCGTACCTTCGCCCGCCCCTGGCGCAAATCCGAACCAGAACCCATCCGCGATGATTGCGGATTCGGAGCGTTCGAAACCCCTCACCGCTTCAAGCAGCTCGTCTGGCGTGCCATAGGCGAAGAACTGATTTCGCCGGTCCGCGCCGCCGCCCTGCTCAACGAGCCTCTCGACGCGGTCGAGGCGCAGATAAGTGGCCCGGCTAGACAGTGACTTGCGTCATCGTGAACGACGCTTCCTGCCTGATCGACCTCCGCAAAGGGGGGCTGCTGGAAGCTCTCTGCAGACTGCCCTACCGGCTCGTGATCCCGTTGCCGGTACGAGAGTCGGAAGTTCTCCACTTCTCCGGCCAGGAATGGCAGTACCTAGACAGACACGGAATGACTACTTACGACCTCACGCCCGCTGAGGTCGAGCAAGCTCTTGCCCTCAAGGACGATCACTGCGGCCTATCGGCAAACGACTGTCTCTGTCTGGTCACCGCGCTTGCGAATCGCGGGATCCTGCTGACCGGAGACGCCCAGCTCCGCAAGGTGGCCAACCGGCAAGGTCTTCGCGTGCACGGCGTACTGTGGGTAGTCGACGAGCTGGCGGTCACGGATGCCTGCCCCACATCCCAACTGATGGACGCCCTCAAGTGCTGGCAAAGCGACAATACCGTCTTCCTACCTCGACAGGAAATCGCCAAGCGGCTGAGATCTCTTGAAAAGCTGCCGTGACTGGCCTGCGGTGCTCCAGTGACGGCGGGCGTATGGCTGGTCGCCGATGGCCCGAACGCCAGCCACGCGTGCCCGCGCCGTTCGTGACCTCGCCCTTACTCCGCCAACAGCCCTGCCACGACCTCCAGCGTGATGGTCGCGAGCCGGATGGCGAACAGGGCTTCGACACGGGTGTACTCACGAGCCTCGGCGCGGTGCGCGGTGATGTTGCCCATGTCCTTCGCGCGCTTGACGATCCCACCGTACAGGTCCGCATGCCGTTTGTCGATCTTTTCCGTCAGGGCGGCCTTGAGGACTTCCCCGGTCGCTGCCTTCACCGACTCCTCCATGAGGTAGATTGCCTTGCGCGCCTGTAGGACTGCGCCGTTGAAGTCGCCTCGCTCCGCCGCATCTCGCGCGAGGTGGAGCTCCGCGAGGCTAGACCTGTAACGGTCCGCGTACAGGAGGTGGTAACGGATCTCTAGGACCTCGACCTGATCGCCGGTGAGTGCGGCCAGCGATGTGAGCCAATCGTCGCGCGGGATCTGCATCCGGATCCCCTCGATGCGCGCATCGGTTGTCGTTGGGCCTATCTCGATGCGGGACCATAGGTTCATTTGCATTGTGAGAGCACCGCCAGCCCGACGCTCTTCAAGCCGTTCCAACCGATCCATACCTAGATCGAGAGCTACGGATCCTGTCCGGGTATCCACATAGCTGAGTGAACGGAGTGAGTGTCTCGGTCCGTCTCGCACGAGTGTGCCGACGAAGAGATCGTCTGACTCCATTCGCAATTCGCCCCCAAAGTCGATCACCTGGTACTCCTCGGGCGGAAGCCCCTCCCGCGAGCGAACGCGATGCCCCAAGGTCCAAGACAGCTCAAAGCGGATTCGTGGGCTCAGCGCGGGGACGGCTGTGACGTTGGTTACCGCCACCCGGCCTACCATGTTCTGTCCTATCGTCACACGTCCATCGCCGTAACCGGCCGCCATTCTAGCTCCTTTGGTCGAGTTGAAACTGGCCTACAGGTGAAAGTCCGGCGGATCACGCTCCGACGGGGCTTCGGACATGTCAAGAGAGGAACCAGGACATGGCCCGACTCGGAGCACGAAATCCGCTTTCGGCCAGCAACCGGGCCAGCTGGGCCGTCGAGTCGCAGAGAGTTCGATGGGTGTTCGGAGAAAATGTCAACTGAAGTATACATTTGGTAAAGTCTACATTACATCCGCATCGCCAAACGCTGTGACCGACGCGCCCCGGAAGCGAGCGACGAATCAGTCCAACGTCCCCACTCACCCGCTGGGAAGGTCGCCGCTCGACCGCCGTCGGCCGGACCAACGCCCCAAACCACCTCCCAACACTATCTTGGTACCCTGACCCTCCCCCGTCGGACACCGGACGCCCAGAGATCATCCCTACCGGAGAAACAGCGCATGGCCAAGGTACTCGACGAGATTCTCGATTCGTTCTACAGCAAGCTCTTGGAGTCGGACTCTGTGAGCGAATCAACGGTCGAAGAGCTGCGTACCCTCCTCGCGGCGGAGAAGAAGCCGAAAGCCAACGATTTCGTGGCCATCTTCGAGAGGGCGGCCCAGGAGGCGAGCCGTGATTCAGATTGAGTCGGTTGCGATTCGGGAACTCAGGGGAATCCGCGATCTGGAGGTCAAGCCCGACCGGAAGAACTTCGTCGTCTCCGGGCCGAATGGGTCGGGCAAGAGTGGCTTGGTCGATGCCATTGAGTTCGCCTTGACGGGGGTCATGTCCCGGCTCTCCGGCAAGGGCACCCGTGGGCTGAGCGTGAAGACGCACGGCCCCCACGTGGACCGTCGCCATGATCCCGCCTCCGCCGAGGTCTCGCTTCAGTTCTACGTGCCTGAGTTGGACAAGTCGGCCGTCTTGACGCGGAACGTGAAGAACCCACGGGCCTTCACCCTCGCGCCCGACGAGCCCGAGATCAGGGGCATCATCGAAGAGGTTGCCGATCATCCCGAGCTGACGCTGACACGTCGGGAGATCATCAAGTACATCATAGTCGAGGCCGCGCAACGGTCGAAGGAGATCCAGGAGCTTCTGAAGCTGGAGGCCATCGGGCAGACCCGCGGGGTGTTGAAGACCGCCCTCAACAAGCTCACTACCGCAGCACGACACACGAAGAGTGCCCTCGGAACCGCAGAGGACGCGCTTCGCCTCCATCTTGATATCACCTCACCCAGACCAGAGGACATCCTCGCGGCAATCAACCAGCACCGTGGAATCCTCGGTCTCGGCGAGATCACGCGCTTGGTGCCGGATACCGATTTCACCGCCGGCACCCTGGAGGCGTCCGGCGACGGGGGCTTCAACAGGAACTCCGCACTTCGGGATGTGGAAGCGTTACGGAGCGCCGTGGCAGACCTGGCCACACTCAGTCAGGACGCGGTCCGAAGTGTCGTGCGCGACCTCGACACATTGGACAGTGACCCGGCACTCCTGGAAGCGATCACTCGACGCTCGTTCGTCGAGGCGGGACTGCGGCTGGCGGACAACGCAGACTGCCCGCTCTGCGACAGCAGCTGGCAGGATGTGGAAGCGTTGAAGGCGCACCTGCGCGCCAAGCTCGCCAAGGCCGACGAAGCGAAGGCACTCCGGCGACGCCTGCTGGACAACGGCGCCGCGATCGCCGACGAGGCGAAGCGAATTGCGGCGCTCATAGATCCCGTACAGCCTCTGGGCGAGCGCTACGGTTTGGAAGAGCTCGGCGAGGAGCTTGCGAGATGGTCCTCGGATCTGAGGGCCTTCGCGGGCGGGTTGGACACGGTTGCGTCAATTGCCGAGCGCCGCGACCGGCTGGAGGACGGATGGACCGTGGCGCCAAACGCCGTCGACGACCAACTCGATGCCCTCCAACAAATGATCGAGAGCACGCCGGACCAGAGCGCGGAGGTCGCGGCGCAGACCTTCCTGACGCGCGCTCAGGATCGCTTTTCGGCTTGGCAGACTGCGCAGCGCGAACGAACGCGTGCGGAGCTCACGGTCAAAGCGGGAAGGGCCACGTACAAGACGTACTGCGACGTGGCGGACGCGTACCTGAGCGAGTTGTATCGGTCTGTGGAAGATCGGTTCGGCAGATACTACCGGGAGATCAACGCGGAGGACGAGGGCGGATTCGAAGTGAAGCTGGACCAGGCCGAGGCGGGCCTGGATCTCCAGGTGGCTTTCCACGACACGGGCCTGCATGCCCCCGCCGCCTACCACAGTGAGGGACACCAGGACGGGATGGGGGTGTGCCTCTACCTCGCGCTGATGAAGCATCTTCTCGGCGACCGCTTCCGATTCGCGGTCCTCGACGATGTGGTGATGTCCGTCGACCGTGGTCACCGGAAGGAGTTCTGCCGATTGCTGAAAGCACACTTCCCGGACACCCAGTTCATCATCACGACGCACGACAGGGTCTGGGCAAAGCAGATGCAGACCGAGGGGCTTGTCGAGTCGAGGGGCGGTTTGACTCTACAGAATTGGAGCGTCGAGACGGGCCCGATCGTGGAGCAGACGGCGGGAATTTGGGACGAGATCGAGTCCGATGTCGCCAAAGGTGAAACGCCCGTTGCCGCAGGCCGGCTACGGCGACACATGGAGTACATCGGCGCGGAGCTGGCGGATCGACTCGGAGCGAAACCGCCCTTCCGTGGTGACTTCTCGTACGATGCAGGCGACCTGATCTCGGCGGTCATCGGGCGCCACGGGCAACTACTAAAGCTCGGTGTGAAGGCAGCGAAGAAGTGGGGCAGCGAGGCAGCCGAGGCGCAGGTCGTAGCCCTACAAAACTCTAGGAAGGAGGCTCTGGATGCCTACCAAGGCGAGCAGTGGGTCCTCAACAGAGCCATCCATTTCAACGAGTGGGCGCAATTCACGAAGGCGGAATTCAGAGAGGTAGTCGAAGCGTTCAAGCGCTTGCTGGCGGAGCTGCGTTGTTCGTCGTGCGAGTCTTGGCTCTACGTCGCGCCAAGAAAGGGCACTGCGGAGAGCCTGCGGTGTGATTGCGGGAGTATGATGGTGAATCTGAAGGTGAAGTAAGGGTGGAGGAGAGGGAGGAGTCCTAGCCACGCCGTGTCAGCGACTACTGCCGTGGGGCACCCGTAACCACACGGAGGGACAATGCTCCGCTTGATCAGACGCCTTCTGGGAACCGACAACGGTCCAGACCACCGCCAGCGAGGCAGTAACGAGGAGACGTTCCGCCACCGCTCGTCGGCCTCACGCCCAGTCGGCATCAGCGATCGCTATTTCGACTCGATGGCTGAGATGCAAGCCGCGATCTCCAAACCAGACTACGAGACCGCCGCCGAACTCGCCCGCGAGAACCTCCGGTATATCCCTCAATGGGTGAAGAAGACGGTCCGAGACTACGGATCACTTCACGTCAGTTCGATTCCAGGCCTCCAGCAGGGCGGGACGATTCTGGCCCTCCTGAACGACCGAGAAGGCCTAAGGCGCATGAGTGAGATCGTAGCATCGATGCCTGAGCTTGAGCCGTGGGCGGAAAAGGTCGAGGGGCACCGACATGATCGACGGTTGTTCGAATCGATCCAGGAGGTGGTCGCCGCAAATCCGAACTGCCGTCAGACCGAGGTCAAGGGGTTGATCGGCGAGCAGGACGGTCATCGGGTCGCGAGGCTGATCTCTTACCTGGAGAAGGCGGGCAGAATCGTGCGGGTGAAGGCTGGTCGCACCTACCGGCTCCTGCCGCCGGACTCGCCAGATATCCCAGAGGCTCCGCCCAAGCGAGAAGTCCGGTCACACCGAATCGATCGCGAGCCACCGCGAAAGATCGAAATCGATGTCGAGTCGCTCACGTACATCCCGTTGCCACGGTCTCCGTCGCGGTGGGAGGCGGCGGAGGTGCAGCGCGAACGAGCAACCGCCTCACCGTTGGAGGAGCAGTTCGAGATTCGCGACGCCGACTGGAGAGTCGCGCAGGTCGAGATGATCCCCATGGCACGCCGCCCGGACCCAGCGTTCCGACGGATGCATCCGGTCGACTCGGGACTGATGATGATCGACGACCTCGGCAATGCCGCCGGTCTAGGCCAAATCGAGGCCGCCGCTCTGCGCTACAACCGTGGAGGCGAGGTAGAGGCAATGAAGGGGCTTCTGCACGACGTCTACCGTATAGGAGTCCACTCACTCGGCCAGGGGCTGATCGCCATGTCCCGGGACACTGTAGTCCACGCATACAGCGACAACCTCGAGGTAGCGTTGGAAACAAGCCTCGTCGATGCCCCCGAGGTCGTCGCCTTGAGGAAGCGTCTTGAGATCTCCGATGACCAACTCAAGAACCACATACGGTGTGTCGCGCTCTCACAGGGTGCGAATCGCTACCTGTTCACCGCAGTGGACGAGGCCTGGTGCGTGGACTTGAACGGACAAGGACTCTGGGGAACCCGGCTACCGATCAAAGAGGGCTGGGCGCCGGCGGCCGTGTCGAGCAATGAATTCTGGATGAGCGCCGACGTGGACAAGGCGCTCACGATCATGGATCTCTCTCTTCCCCTTACATCAGAGGATCTGAAGCAGCGGTATCGGGCATTGGCCAAGAAGTGGCATCCGGACCTCAACCCGGGGGATCCCGAAGCCGAAGGGCGGATGAAGACACTCACATGGGCGGGTGAGGTGCTCACTGGTGTCGATTCAAGTGCGCTATCGACCTACACCGGCGCTACATTCGTCCAGCAGATAGATCGCCACGAGATCGACGTAGACGGAATCAGGTTTACCGTCAGCGTCGGTCTGCACGTTGGAGAAATCCACGCGTCCGACTGGATCTACGCCGCGGCGTTCGCCGCTCGATCGGACGCTGTCTACCTGGCTGGCTACTCCGGGCGGGTCTTTCTGGTCGACGAGAGGGGCGAGGCCCAGCGGGTGTACGACATCGGCAGCGTGCCGCGCAGAATCGTGGATACTGGCGACTATCTCTACTTGCTCACCGATACGCGGCTCTATGTGCTACGGGATGACACCCTCCACGCCTTGGTCGACACATTGGACGGCGGTGACTTGATCGTGGCACAGACAGCGTTCGGATTGCTCGAAAAGAAGAGTCTGCGCTGGTTCAGTGAGGACGGCCGCCATCTCGGGACCGTACTCTCGAAGGACCCGATCCGCCGCGTCTACAACACCGACAAGGGCATGGTCGTCGAGTCCCGCCAAAGACGTGCCCTTGTTGAAGGAGTTCCGACTTGGTGGGAGCAGCGGACCCCGACCAAGTGATCCGCGTGGTCTATTACTGAGAGTTGCGAGTCACGCCGTTGCTGCGCATATGGCACCCCAAGTACACCTAACGCTTCGATCCAAAAACTCGCCAGCCATGAAGGAGGAATGGGCAGCCATGAATAAACAGCAACACTTTCTGCGGGGTGTCAAACGGGGATTGGGAACCGTGCTCGACCTGCTCGCCGGTGATCGTGTCAGAAACGAGTGGGTCGAACAGATCGCAAGGCAGAGGGACGGACTCCGGGACCTGATCCAAATGCGGACGGGAAAGACGCCGTCGGCAGGCACGCCACCGGAGGGTGACGTGGAGCAGTTTCGAGGCGAATAATGGCTGTATTCTGAGGTGCTTAATCACATGGACACGAAAGTGGATGACCGAGATGATTGATCGCCTGAAGTGGCGGATTCGCAATGTGCTGAACGGTCGGCCGACGTCGAGCCAGTTGGCCTACATCGAGAATCTTGGAGGAGACGCCGACGCCGTCAAGAGCTTCCAGGAGGCCAGTGATACAATCGAGTGGCTGCGGAGACAGGGACGATCCGGATTCCACGGACGAACTGACGCTCATGGCCAGCCCCCCGCTGAATTCCTGCACCGAATGCGCTACGAGCGGGATCTCCAGGAAATGCTCGGAATCGCCCGTGGAATCATCATGGACGGGGTGGTCACGGACAGCGAGGCGGTCTCCCTGCAGAAGTGGTTCGGCCAACACCCGGATATCGTGGGCCGGTGGCCGGGGAACCAGATCGCTCGCCGCCTTGATCGGATACTCGAAGATGGCGTGATAGACGACGAGGAACGACAGGAGTTGGCAGAAATCATGCTGGGGCTCTCCGGCCAGACAATTGGAGTCGAGGCAAAGCAGGCACCCTCATCGCTGCCCTTCGATTCGCCGCTGCCATCGGTGGAGATTCCCGGCCGGCTCTTCGTATTCTCTGGCCGGTTCGCCTACGGCCCGCGGGCGGCATGCCGTGATACCGTGGACGATCTTGGCGGTTCGTGGAAGAACAACATCACGCTAAAGACGGACTACCTAGTGATAGGTACTTTTGCCAGCCGCGATTGGAAACATGGATCGTTCGGACGGAAGATCGAGAGGGCAGTGGAATACCGGGATCGAACAGGCCTGGCGATCATACCGGAGGATCATTGGGCGGAAGCCGTGCCGTGAGTCGCACGATCGTCGATCGGGCCAAGGGGATCAAGGGATAACTCCAGATGTCGGCGCCACGCCCCTCTTCGACCCTCCCCCAGGTTGTTCGTGACCACCTGGCGAAGGCTCGAGAGGCCTGCGTGGCGGCCGTTGAGAACTACAACAAGCCGGGCCGGACCTTTCGGACCCGTACGTACGCAATGCTCATGGTCGTTGCTTGGACTGCGCTTTTCCACGCGATCTTCCATCGGCGCGGCGAGAAGCCTTGGTACGTCGAAGATGATACCGGGTCTCGGATCAAATACAAGAAGATCGACGGCGACCCGTGGCACTGGGACTTGGCCGAATGCGTCCGCCGCTACTACCTCGGCGACAACCTACCCCAGCGCGCGAATCTCGAGTTCATGGTACGCCTGCGGAACAAGATCGAGCATCGTGATCACCCGGAGCTCGATCCGGCACTGTACGGTGAGTGCCAAGCGATGCTCATGAACTTTGAGGAGCTTCTTACCTCCGAGTTTGGTGAAGACCACGCAATCTCGGGGCAACTCGCGGTGGCGCTTCAGTTTTCCATCCTTCGCCCCGACGCTCAGGAAGAGGCACTCCGCCGCCTTCAGTCTTCGTCAGCCACCGATCTACTCGACTTCATTCGCCAGTTTCGAGGTGACCTACCTCGGGAGGTGGTGGAGAGCTCGTCATTCTCCCTCCGGGTGTTCCTGGTGCCGAAGCTGGCAAACCGGGAAGAGTCGGCCGACTTGGCTGTCGAATTCGTACGGTATGATCCGACGCGCCCGGAGGAGATGGAGGGAATGAGACGGGTAGCGGCTCTGATCAAGGACCGGCAGGTACCGGTGGCGAGTTCGGGGTTGATGAAGCCCAGCGAAGTCGTCGAGCGACTTGCAGAGTGCTTGCCGTTCCGGGTCACTATGCACACGCATACGCAAGCCTGGAAGACCTATGCGGTGCGGCCGGGATCTGATTCGAGGAGGCCAGAGAAGACGGTTTCCCGGTACTGCCTCTTCGACGACCTTTCCAAGAGCTACGGCTACACGCAGGCTTGGGTGGACTACCTCTGCGAGACGCTCGCGGACTCCCAAGAGTACGAACGGGTGACCGGCGCACCACCATTGCTGAAGGATCCGGACGGACCGGACGAGGCTAACCCTGAGCTTGTAACACCGCCGAGTGATCCACGTCCAACAACGCCTTCACCCGGTGCTCTACCCCGAGCTGGATCGGCGAGATGATCGTGAGGCGCCCCGTACCTGACATTCTCCGTTTACACGCTCCGAGATGCCTCGTATGTTGACGTAGCCAACTACTGCCTTCATCTTCACGAAGGCGTTGGGCCGATTCCGACTCCGATGAATAACCGCGAGGCGAACAAAGAATGTCCATCACCTTTGAGTCCGTCGTGTCACTGCTGACGCCCATTCTGGCTGTCTATGGCGCCGCGTTATCCACATACATCTGCATTAGGAACATCCGGTCCGAACGCGTCAAGATCTTTGTAACGCATGGATGGTCTTTCGCCGTAACCGGCAAAGGTCCTGAAGAATCCCCAGAGAAGTTGCAACTGTGTGCCGTCAACGAATGTCGCCAGGATGTCGTGGTTGGTAGCCTCACCCTTGAGATACCCGGTTTCTGCCGTATCACGCCACAGTTCTTGGAATACGAGAAAAGGCCAAATTGGCTTGATAGCATCACCTCAGTAGTCCGCCGGCCTGATACTACGAAACAAGAGTCTGGTCACGACATTCTGAAACCTGGACACCAACTCGAGGTAGCATTCGACTACTCACGATTGGTTGAGGCACTGGGTAACCGTGGAACGGACATGCCGTTACGCGTGCGCGCTGTTTTCGAAGACACGCTTGAGAACGTCTTCTTTAGTTCTTGGTTTCACATTGGGAAGGACTGGGCCTCACGAGGCTGAGCCGCGCGGGCGCGGGATTGCACCCGGCCGAGACCCCAAGTTCTATCAGCTGGTCCGCGGAGAGCGTTGCGAGCTGCAACTGCTCCGTCCGAAACACCGCGTAGGTCGGCTCGGAGAAGACCACCACACTCCCGATGGCCAGCGCACGCGGCGACCGATAGTCGTGACGGCGAACGAGAATCAGGTGCAATGCCTCAGCTTTCATATGCTCGACGCCGACCACGTCCGTGGTGCCGGGTGCCAGACTGGCCTCGGAGCTGGCAGTTCCAGCCCTGCTCAACGCATCCTCAATCACGCGATTGGCGTCTTGGACGGCCTCGGTGCCGAGCCGGCACACGACCAGTCGACCGTCTCGGTGCGTGGAGGCGCATGTAGCGAAGATCATGCCACGGACGGTGCGGGACCCCGACAAGGCCGCCGCGAGTATCGCCTCGTCAAGCAGCCAGCGTCGGGCCGGCACGGAAGGAGCGAGGGTGTCTACGTCCGAGTTTTCCCGACCACCCTCCAAACAGGAACCACCGTTCCTAGTCCTGGACTCCTACCGGGGAGTCGCTGTCATTCCTCGTCGCCAACCCCGACATGCCGATAGCCGCCTCACCCGCTCGGCAAATAGGCACCAACATCGCAGGGTCTCCGTACTTGTACAGCCAGCCACTCGCCTCCTCCGCCGTCGGCGGGATAGGTCCTTTGCGTCTCTCGGGTCGCCCACCTCATATTTGTAGCCATCCCTTTCCTGGCAGGCCGGAGGCAAGAAGCGTCGTGAAAGCAAGAGACGAGTCCCTAACGAAGCTCATCAACGGTACAGTGCAGTTCGTCATCCCTGTGTTCCAACGCGACTACAAGTGGACGGAAGACGACTGTCGCCAACTATGGAAGGACACCGTTGGCGTTGCCACTGCCGATCCAGATGCTCGGCACTTCATCGGGTCGTTTGTCTACAAGCGTACAGACGACGTGTCGCCCGTGTTCAGCCGCTGGTTAATGATCGATGGTCAGCAGCGTCTAACCACCGTCATGCTCCTCCTCGCAGCCCTTCGCGATCATCTCCAAGCCTCAGACTGGAATGGCGACGACCCCACGCCCGACCGGATCGACCGCCAACTCCTTCGGAATGTCGATGAACCCGACCGACGAAAGCTAAAGCTCACCCTGCGGCGTCACGACCACTCAACCTTCCAAGCAATCCTCCACGGTACCGATACAATCCCCCACGCCTCTCCGCGCATTCACGAAAACTATCGGTACTTTAGGAAGATGGTCGCCACCGTCGATCCACGGGTCTTGTACCAAGGCATTGGACGACTCGTCATTGTACGGGTCAGACTGGAGGATAGAGACGATGCACAGATGATCTTTGAATCACTGAATTCCACTGGTGTTGAGCTCAGTCAATCTGATCTCATCCGTAACTTTATCTTGATGCAACTCTCAGTAGACGAACAGGACCGCCTCTATGACACCTACTGGCACAAGATTGAACTCTTGTTCCGAGGTCACGAACACGTACTGGACGATTTTGCACGCGACTACGTCGCTTTGAAGACGAGAGCGCGTAAGCAGGGGAGAGCTACTGAAGTCTACCGGGAGTTCCGTCAGTTCTTCCCCGGATTCTGCGATTCCCAGCATGACCTTGGCGGCGCACTTGCCGACATGTTGCGTTTCGCTGGGTACTACGCTGCATTTCGTCTCGGCCGCAACGCACCGGAATACCTTGGCCGACCGCTCCGTCGGCTCCGCAGACTGGTCGATGTGCCAGCCATCGCGGTAATGCAGCTCTTCCACTACCACGATGAGGCCCAAGTCCTTTCTAGTCGCGGATTCGAAGAAGCGTTGGCTTTGCTCGAAAGCTATGTGCTTAGGCGGGCAGTCTGCGGCCACCAAACCCGTGGATACTGGCCCGTCTTTGCGGCACTCGCCTATGGGCTTGATGGCACAGCCCCACTTGACGACCTCAAGGTCGGCTTGGCTCGGCAGTCGGACAGCTATCGCTTTCCGCGCAATCATGAGTTTCGGAGACAGTTGCGCGAGCAGGAGCTTTACGGCAAACGCGTGTGCCGGGTGATCCTCGAGCGACTAGAGAATCACAATATGAAGGAGAGAACGGACACACAACTTCATTCGATTGAGCATATAATGCCGCAAACCGACGATCTGTCGAGAGATTGGCGAGACATGCTCGGTCGCGACGATTGGCGGACAGTGCAAATGGAATGGCTCCATCGCCTTGGCAATCTAACGCTAACGAGGTACAACTCTGAGTATTCAGATCGCTCGTTCGAATACAAGAAGACCTGTAAGGGTGGATTCGAGGAAAGTGCGGTGCGGCTCAACAAATTCGTGCGAAATCAAAACGTTTGGACTTCGGTACAGATGAAAGAACGGGGTGATCGCCTAGCCGGTCGTGCTGTAGACATCTGGCCAGACCTCCAGGTGGCACCAGAGCTGATCGAGCGGGCTAAGGAGCTTGAGCTCCGAGAGCGAGCGGTCGCCCGCAGCGTAGACCAAGTCAAGATGAGTGCCCATGCACGCCACCTCTTCAGACTCTTGAGCGGGCGCACTGAGGACTTGGGCGCCAGGGTGGTGGAGATTGCGGAAACTCGTTCGGTAAGCTATCACGCGCCGGATTTCTTCATGGAAGTCCTGCCGCGAGAGTACCGCCTAGTGCTCTTGCTCAGCCCTGATGTGGCGGAAATGGAGGACGATCAGGGCATGGTGAAGGATGCCACGCAGTGGAAGTACTTCCGCGGATCCAGGTACAGAGGGGGCGTGGCGGTCTATGTCGACACTGAGGAGGATGTTGACCGATCGATGGCACTGGTTCGGCAGGCCCTCGTGATGACTGGGGGCTGAGCGAGGTTGCTGCACCCTCTTGGCAACGATCTTGCTCGAACTGATGGTCGGGTTGATGTCAGACGGGCTGCCGGGCGCGGTTCGTACAGAATGGGAGTGAAAGAGAATGATGATCTGTTGTGCCGACATCGGGTCGGTAGTGAACGATAGGTTCGGATGGGCAGCTCATTCCGGTGATCCCGACCGTGAAGAATGGTCGGGAAAAGACATACGGGAGTTTGCCCAGTTCGTGGCGGATAGACTCGCCGTCAAGCGGAAGGTCGCGCTTGGTTTTGAGTGTCCGCTGTGGATTCCGATCGCCGATGAACCGTCCAGCCTGACACGGGCGCGCTCCGGAGAAGGCAATCGAGCGTGGTCCGCAGCCGCTGGGGCGGCGTCTCTCACAACTGGCTTGGCCCAAGTTGTCTGGATCTTGGACCGGATTCGCCAACGGTCGAATGACACCAAGGCCTTCCTGGACTGGGAGAGCTTCCAGCGTTCGAAAAGCGGCCTCTTCATTTGGGAAGCGTTTGTGACCGGTAGCGCGTCGACTGGTTCGGACGAGCGCGACGCAATGGCTGCCGTCACCGCGTTTCGCCGTGCCCTAGGTGACCCAGGGCCGAAGAGCGCCGTGGAACCGAAGTCGCCCACTCGTTCGCTGATTGGCGCCGCCTTACTCTGGGCCGGCTGGTCCACGGATGTCCAGTTGCTCCGTACGCCGTGTATTGTGATCCGAGCTCACGAGTGATGTTTCACCGGTCGGACGCGCCGAATCGTGGCGGGCCCTCACCGGCGGTTGCCCGACCGGGTGCCCCGTTCTCTTTCCGCTCGCTCGACAACGCCACAGAGTTGCCACCGGCCGAGATCGTCTCTCGAGCACCCCTTTCTCGGTAAGACCCGAAACCAGGCCTGACACCGTATTCAGTCTGTCGCCGACACAGGCTTGACATTGTCATAACCGCATCATACTGTTTCTGACATGGAGACAATCCGATGAGTGACGGACCCTGGAAGAGCCTGTCGATGCGACCGCATTGGAAACAAGTGGCAAAGCAAGCCGAAACCGGAGCCTTCTCAGCCGATGAGCTCTCGGGGACGATGGAGGCTGCTCTCCAGAAGGAGGGGAAGGAGCTTCCGCTGGAAGCGGTCCGCCGCGCCGTTGGCGCCGACGGCCAAGGCGTCCTCTTCGTCTCTGACTTGAGCGGGCAGCTCGAGACGCTTCGGGCAGATCATCCCGGGGCGAAGTTCGCCGAGACTTTCTTCACTTGTTTGCTGGACGCGGAGGCCAAGGGCTTGTCGGGGCGCGAGATGATGAACCAGGCTCTCGCCGACTCGCTTGACGAGTACGCTCGCGATCAGTCACGGTCCATCGAGGAACACTACTACCGAAGCATCCGTACGCCCAAAGTCCCTGTCAACACCAGGCTGGCTTCAGCCCGCCGCCAGTGCGACTTCGCGAGCCTAGCGGCCGGGCTGGTCGAACCATCCGGTTCTTCCGCGTCGCCTCCCGGCCCTGTCAAGCGTTCTGGGCTCGACGAGGGACCGCCGCTGTGAGCCGCCGAGCGGTCCGCCGTGAGCTTCCCGAAGCGAAGGTTGCGGTTCGCGAGGTGGGACGCTCGCGGCAGAATGGCTGGATCGACTGCGTGCTTACTCGGGACATTCACTTCTCCACGGCAGCTCTCGAATCCTACGCCTTCGCCAAGTGGGAGCCGGTGATCTTCGATGCAATGCTTGTCGCTGCTAGCGTGGAATTCGCAGACCTGTCATGCCGACGTCCGTCCATGGGATGGGCGCGACGCCTGTCGATTCGTGTCCCAGTAGATGACCCCGCACGCTGGGAGGCGCCAGCGGTCAGGGACAGCTTACTCCGCGCCCTTCGTTTCGTCACGGGTGACCACTGGTCGATCAGCTTTGCCAAGCGCAAGGGCCGGCCCGAGGACTCGGCCGGAGACCGGTTTCGTCTGTTCCCACCGTCTAAAGCCGTCCTGGCCTATAGCGATGGCATGGACTCCCTGGCAGTTGCGGGACTCGCCAGAGACTGTCTTGGCGAGGACGTGGTACGCGTTCGTCTCGGCGGAAAGGGAGACAACAAGGCCAACAGGAGGCCTTTCGTTTCGATTCCCTATCGCCTGAAAACCAGGCGCCGCGAGGCAACCGCCATGAGCCGCGGATTCAAGTTCGCGATGATCTCAGGACTCGCGGCCTACCTGACCAGCGCGAGACGAATCATCGTTCCGGAAAGTGGCCAAGGGGCGCTCGGGCCGGCGCTGGTGAGCGTTGGCCATGCTAACCGTGACTATCGAAGCCACCCGCTCTTTACCCATCGGATGGAGAACCTCTTGATAGCTCTGCTCCAATGGCCCATTCGCTACGAGTTTCCCCGGCTCTGGTACACGAAGGGGGAAACCCTCGCACGCTATGTCGCCATTGACGGCAACGGCGCGTGGCAGTCTACCAAGTCCTGCTGGCGCGACAATAGGTGGAGTTCCGTCGGGGCATCGTGGCGCCATTGCGGAGTCTGTGCCGCCTGCATGCTGAGGCGCGTCAGCGTTCACGCGGCTGGCCACACTGAGCCCCCGCAGACCTATGTGAGCACCGACATGCGTGCCGCGACGCTGGAGTCCGCCCTGGACCCCGACTTCGAACGGTACACTTCCGCATATCGGGACTACGCCATTGCAGGGATCCGGCACATGGATGACTTGGCGGACATGGCCGACGATGAAGCGAGACCGACCGTTAGCCGGCATGCGGCCGAGGTGGGGAAGGTGCTTCCGCACGCCGAGAACGCGGAAGATCGGCTGGTTGGGCTCCTGGAGCGGCACGCGGATGAGTGGAAGAGATTCCTACGTTCGTTAGGGCCAGATTCGTTTGTCATGAAATGGGTTCGGAGGGACCGATGGCCTTGAGCCCCGCAAGGCTGTCGGATCGTGAAATCGGCCAGCGTCTCCGTGTTTCGCGGCAGGTCGCGCGCCTCACTCAAGCCGACGCGGCTGAAGCGATCCAGGTCGCGCGCACCACTATCGTGGCCATTGAACAGGGCAGACGGCGGATCAGGACGCGAGAACTGCAGGAACTCGCGTTCCGCTACGGGACGTCCGCAAACGCGATCCTGCGGAAGGACGCGGTTCACCTTGATCTCGTGCCTCAGTTCCGAAAGCTGTCACAAAGCGGAGACAGAGCGACCGACAGTGCCGCCCGAATGCTCACGGACCTGGTGAGCGCCGAAGTGGAGCTGGAGAATGTCCTGGGCGTGGATCGCTCTCGCAACTACCCTCGTGAACGGCCCATTCTTCCCGGGGATGTCGCCGCTCAGGCGGAGCAGGACGCACATGACTTGCGGGTCTGGCTTGGCCTTGGGGCAGGTCCGGTCAAGGACATCGTTTCTCTGGTAGATCTAGACCTCGGGATCCGCGTGTATGTTCGACCCCTCGAGGGTCGGATCTCGGGACTGTTTGCTTACGAGGACGCCGTGGGCGCATGTATGCTTCTGAACGGAAACCACCCAATCGGTCGGCTCGCCTATACCGTAGCACACGAGCTGGCACACTTCATCTCAACCCGCCGGGAGCCAGGTGTCCTAAGGGCCGACAGTAGCCCCCGTTCGCGAGAAGAGCGATACGCGAACTACTTCGCGCGTTCCTTCTTGACTCCCGCGCGCGCCGTTAGGCAGCGCTTTGCGGAGCTGACGGCAGGTCATTCGCACCTGACTCGTCGTCATGTGATTCTTCTTGCCCACTCCTTCGGAGTTTCGCGCGAGGCGATGGTGCGCCGACTCGAAGAGCTACGGCTCGCGCGTGACGGTACTTGGGACTGGTTTCAGGACCACGGGGGCATCACTAACAAACAAGTGGAGCAAGTCTTAGGGGCATCGCCCGACCAGGAGCAGGAAGGGTCTACGCCTCGGGAAGTCGTGCCGCCACGCTTGGCGCTTCTTGCCCGCGAAGCATGGAAGAAGGCTTTCTATAGCGAGGGCCAGCTCGCCCGACTGCTCAAGCTTCATCGTCTTGAGGTGCGACAGCTCCTTGACGGTGTGGAGACCGAAAAACACGAGGCGGATGAATTCGTCGAGCTTCCCCGTTAGCCCCCTCGTCCCGGTCGTGGCGGATGCCAGCGTGATTATCAACCTCAACGCGACGGACGACGCGGCAGCGATCATCGGTGCCTTCCCAAATCCCTTCTTGGTGACCGACAACGTCCGGCGAGAGCTTGCCCTCGGGAAGTCCCGAGGCCACCTGTGCGGAGAGAGGCTCGAAACGTTGATCGCCCAGGGAGTGGTTGCGCCTACGGAGCTCGGGCCTGCTGATCAGACGGTCTACCGCTCTCTCGTCGAAGGCCCACTGGAGGGCACGCTGGACGACGGCGAAGCCGCGACGATCGCGTATTCCGTGGGGAACGACAGCATCGCGTTGATCGATGAGCGGAAGGCAAAGAGGATATGTGCCGCCCGCTTCCCCGACGTGCTCGTCATGTCGACCGTGGAGATGCTGCTCCACGAGACAGTAGCAGAGCGGCTCGGCGAATCGGGGCAGCGCGAAGCCATCTTGGGGGCGTTGCGCGATGCCCGCATGCACGTTCCACAGCACGTGCTTCAAGAGGTCATTGCCCGACTCGGTGAGCATCGGGTAGCTGAATGTCCCAGTCTTCCTCGCTCGTTTCGAATCGCCCGCGAGTCCGTCGGTCAGTAGCTCTGCTGCCATTTCAGCACCCCATACGGTCCAGAACCGGCCCACCCGGAGGCCCGCAGCCAGAACCGGACCACGACCGCACCTGAGACCTCGTCTCAGCAAGGCGAGGTCTCAGGTGACAACCGTACCCGTACACCGGGGCGTCATCACAGTTCGGGTGGGTCCACTCCTAGCAGAAGCGCTTCGATCACACGAATACGGTAAATGCGCCGAGCTAAATCAGTGGATGCCCTGGTGACTGCGTCAGCGTAATCCGTCACATACCGCGGAAAGCTCCCCTTGCTGTCTCTCTTCTTCGCTTCATCTGCTTCATTGCGGAATACCTTTAGCCGTGCAATTACGCCACCCAACTCGGCATCAGAAAGCACGCGCTCATCGAGGATTAGGCGTCCGCAAGCCAGAAAGAGTGAGTAATATTCAGTTTTGCTATTCCAACCCCGGAATCTGCGTTCCAATACTGCGGTGGTAAGATCTCGCGTCTGTCGAAACCTAACCTCCCACAAGCCTTGGTCGGGAAAATGCTCGTCATAGTCCGAATAAAAGCCATCGAGTCCCTTCTTCTTGTCGAGGGGACCGGCTAGCAGCCCGATCAGGAGTTCAGACACAAACTCGACATCTAGCATCCGGCGGCACTGCGTCGGTGTTACGATTCTGTTGACCGTCCACCAGGGATCATCCGCGATCTTCTCGACCGCTGTAATGAACTCTCCTCTATACTGAGCATGTCTCAGTTCCTGCAAGTTCAAACCAGACTGATTGGCGTTTAGGCGACGGAACATGTCTCGGACTTCCGTGTCGGAGGCGTTCTCGAGTTCTCTCACGACGATTTTGAATGACCAGAATCTCTGTTGAACACTGGGATCAAGGCGATCCCACGTAACTCCGAGCCACGCAGGTGAGACATCGCTTCCCGTAAGCTCAAGATCATTACTGAAAAACTTTATTATGGACCTTAGGCGTTGCTGTCCATCTACCACCTCAACGGTCGTATCTCCGTCAGGCAAGGTGATCGTCCGAACAAAGACCTCTGGGATGGGAAGATCGTTCAAGATCGAGTCGATCAGATATGACGACTGCGCGTCGCTCCAGACTGGCCTTCGTTGGAAAGCCGGAGATAGATCCAAGGATCCATCAAAAAAGTACTTCTGGAACCACGAAATGGGATGGTTAGTCGCATGTGGGTTCATTTCGAGATGCTCCGTGCAAGGGCCCTTAAGCTGTTTTGAGTATATCCGATCAGGTCATCGAGCTGCCGATAGACCCGGACACTCGCTGGGTAGTCTCGAAATTGACGAGACCGTCGGACGGCATTCTGCAGCTCTCGCAAGTTAGCCCTAATGGAGGAGCGATCCGGCAGTCTGTGGTCGTCGATTCGTCCCCAATACACGCGAGCTCGCTCGCAGACTTCGAGATAGTGGTCGACCCCTCGCTCCTCTTGAAGCATCGCGTCCCAACAAGAATCGAAGAGCGTCTCGTCGACAACCCCAAGATCGAGGTCGGAGGGACCCTCAGTATGGTCGGTTTGCCTGAACGGTCGGCCAGCTTGGCACGCTCTTAGGCTGAACCCTGTCGCCGCGCTACCCATAAGGTGCAGGGTCGCGTGAGGTAACCCCTGAGCATCGAGCAAGGGTCTTGCCCACGCGGCTAGGTCGAAACCGAGTTCGTCGCAGAGCCACGGATTCGAGCTAACAAGACGCTCTGCCAACGCTCTTGGTGTAGGAGTTGTTGCAAGGAACGCCTCTACTCTCGCACGTTGGTGCTTCGCTTCTTTGGCGCGCGCGTTGCCCATAGTTCCGGTATGCTCGCTGGCTAGGTTATTGGTATCGGTAGCGATCCTGCGACGTCGGCGACTCGCCGCAGCCGACAAGTTACTGTACTTGGGGGCCCGAGGACCATCGACGTGCACACATTCCCCTTAGCCCAACCACAGGGGCGAACCACGGCGGAGGGCAGCGGATGGTATTCCCCCGAGTACAGCCACCAGATCGTCAGGCTGCAGCAGAGCGAGCGGCAGCGTGCAGTTGCCCGGGGCGCAAGTCATACCAGAACAATGCTCAACTGGGTCAGGTAGGCGGACTTGGTCACGGGCCGTCGCGGTCACAGACCCGTGAACTCTCTGCTCGTCTTGACCTCCGACATTCACCTCACTATTCCAACCCTGCCCACCCCCAACCCTCCTCACGACACCATACCCCCATCTCCTCCCGGCACGACTTCCTCCATGCCGAGTTCCCGCAGCACCTCATTCACCTCCGCCAGTTCCCCCCCCCACACCCCCTCCAGCTCCTCAATCAACCCCCCCAACCTCTCCACCATGATCTCAAACACCGCATACATCCCACTCCCCGGCCGCCCATCCCCCCGCTCCGACATCGACAATAGATTCGCCAGCCGATTGTTCACCTTGATCGGGAAGTTCAGGGGGTCCTGGTTCGACCGGTTCCTCACCTGGTAGATCTCGCCCTCCACGGCCGACGCGGCCGTCCGCAGGCGCTCCGCCGCCGCGATCAGCGTTTCATCATCGTCCGCGGCGGCCAGGCGCTCTTCCAGCTGCGCCTTCACGTCGCGGATCGCGATCACGGCCGAGTTCGCCGCATCCACCTGGTCGCGGATCCGGACCCCGAACTCGTACTGGGCCTGCAGGTCCTCGACCGTCACGTCGGTGATCCAGGGATGCGGCAGCACCACCACCTGGGACCGGCTCACGAGGTCGCCCATCGTCAGGCGCACCGTGTACACCCCCGGCGGCACCGCGGGCGCCATCGTGCGGACGCCCCAGAGGATCATGCCGGGGAACGTCGCGGCGGGGTCGGTGCGCAGATCCCACCGCACTCGCTGCAGCCCGGACCCGGTGGGGAGCGCCGGCCCGGCCCACCGGTCCCGCTCCTCGCCCTCTGCCGCAGGCTCGAAGGTGCGCACCACCTCGCCGTCGGTGTCGATGATTTCCAGCCTGGCATCCGCCGCGCTCCCGCCCCCATCCCCCACCCACCAGGACAGGACCACGCCATTCGCGGACCGGTACGCCGGGGCCGGGGTGAACAGGACCAGGTCGCGGAGGGTCGTGGTCGCGTCGAGCTGGCGCAGCGGGGCGATGTTGTCGAGCGACCAGAAGCCGCGGCCGTGGCTGGCCATGGCCAGTTCGTCGTGCTCGGGGATGACGTCGGTGATGGGGATGTCGGGAAGGCCGGGGTTGAGCTCCTGCCACGAGGCGCCGTCGTCGAACGAGATGTAGACGCCGTGGTTGGTTCCGGCGTAGAGCAGCCCCTCGCGGGCGGGGTCCTCGCGGATCGAGTTAACGTAGGCGTCGTCGCGCATGCCGTTCGTGATCCGGGTCCAGCTTTGGCCGAAGTCCTGCGTTTTCCAGATGTGCGGGCGGAAGTCGTCGAGCAGGGCGCGGCGGGCCGACACGTAGGCCTTGGCGTCGTTGAAGGACGAGGCGTCGATCAGGCTGACACGGCCGAAGTCGGGCATGTCGGGGGGCGTCACGTCGGTCCAGTTGGCGCCGCCGTCGGTGGTGACGTGCACGAGTCCGTCGTCCGATCCGGTCCAGATGATGTCGGTGTCGCGCTTGCCGGGCCCGACCGAGAAGATGGTCGCGTAGACCTCGGGGCCGTTCATGTCGCCGGTGATGGGGCCGCCGGAGTGGCCGAGCGTCATGGGGTCGGCGCGGGTCAGGTCGGGGCTCAGCGCCTCCCAGTTGGTGCCGCCGTCGGTGGTGCGCCAGAGCCGGTTGGACGAGGCGTAAAGGATATTCGGATCGACGGGCGAGAAAATGATCGGAAAGGTCCACTGCCAGCGCTCGACCATGTCGCTGGCGGGCTCGCCGGAGTAGAACCAGGGGTAGGGATTGACCTCGCGCGAGGTGCCCAGGCGCCGGTTGAACCTGTCGAGGTAGCGGCCGTTGTTGGTGCCCGAGAAGAAGACGTCGAGGTCCTTGGGATCGGGCGCGATGTAGCCGGGCTCGCCGCCGCCGGCCCGGTAGTGGACGTCCATGGAGCCTGCGGTGATCGCGGGGGCGCGGGCGGCTGTGGGGACGCCGCCGTGGTGGTGGGCGTCGGAGGGGTCGCGGTCGGCTGCGGCGTCGGCTTCGGCGTCGGCTTCGGCGTCGTCGTCGGTGTCCCCGTTGTCCGCGGCGGCGGCCCAGGCCTGCTCGAAGCGCTGCGCGTTCCAGTCGGACGGCAGGCAGAGCGTGCTGTTGTCCTGCTGCGAGCCGCAGATGTGCCACGGGATGTGCGCGGTCGTGACGCCGTGGTAGAACTGCGCGGTGGAAAACTCCTGGTCGGTCCACTCGCTGCCGGTGGTGAAGCTGACCGCGCCGCCGCCGTCGTTGGCGACCACGACGTGCGCGGGGTCGTCGGGGTCGATCCAGAAGTCGTGGAAGTCGCCGTGGGTGCCGTTGTTGATGACTTCGTACGTGGCGCCGCCGTCGGTCGAGCGGAAGAACGACGTGTTCTGCACGTAGACGACGTCCTCGTCGTGATGGTCGGCGTACACGTGCGTGTAGTAGAACGCGCGCTGCCGGATCCGCCGCTCGTCGTTGATGAGCTCCCAGCTGTCGCCGCCGTCGTCGCTGCGGAAGAGCCCGCCGTCGTCGTGCTCGAAGAGGGCGTAGACGCGGTTGGAGTTCGCGGTCGACACGGCCAGGCCGATCTTGCCGACGACGCCTTCGGCCGGCATGCCGGGGTTGCGGGTAATCTCGGTCCACGTGTCCCCGCCGTCGACCGATTTGAACATGCCGCTGCCCGGCCCGCCGGAGGACATCGTGTACTCCTTGCGGAAGGCCTCCCACAGCGCCGCGTAGATGATGTCCGGGTTGTTGCGGTCGATCGCGATGTCGATCGCCCCGGTGCGCTCGTCGCGGAAGAGGATCTTGGTCCAGGTGTCGCCGCCGTCGGTGGACTTGAAGACGCCGCGCTCTTCGCTGGGCACCCCGTATTTCCCGAACGACGCAACGTAGACAATGGCTGGATCGGTCGGATGGACGCGGATCGTGGAGATGCCGTGCGACTCGGAGAAGCCGACGTGCTCCCAGGTGGCGCCCGCGTCGCGGCTGCGGTAGACGCCGTCGCCGGGCAGGATGTTGCCGCGGATGCACGTCTCGCCGGTGCCGATGAAGACGAGGTCGGGGTCGGTTTCGGCCACCGCCACCGCGCCGATCGACGCCGAGCTGATCTGGAAGTCGGTGACGGGGAACCAGTCCTCGCCGCCGTTGGTGGTTTTCCACAGGCCGCCGCCGGTGGCGCCGAAGTAGGCTTCCTGCGGGCGGCCGACGACGCCGGAGGTGGCGATGGACCGGCCGCCGCGGTCGGGCCCGAGGTTGCGCCAGGAGTAGCCGGCGAGGAAGGCGGAGTCGAGGGTGACTTGCTGGGCGGCGAGGGGCGCCGGGCCGGCCAGGGCCAGGAGGCCGGCCAGGGCGTGCGCGGGGCTGGCCAGGGCCCGGGCGGCGGGCTCCGGCGATGCCGAGCGGGTGGTCAGCGTTTGATCATCGACGGGCGGCGCAATAGCCAGAAGGGTCGTGGCGAGAGCGAGCGGCTTGATTGGAGAGCGGTTCACGGTGGCAGATCCTGTGCGTGTGGACGGCGAATCGGCGGGGTCAAGCTATGGGGAGGGTGGACGGGGGGACAAGCGGAGGGCGCGATGATGATCGCGGACTGATACAGTGGCCTGCCGTGAGCGTGGTGACTTCCCCATATTGGGTTCTGAAGTCAGCGGTGCCCGATAGTAGCGCGGAGGGAGCGTCATGATCCGCCCAACAGACGTGACAGCCTTGGAGGACTACCGGATCTGGATTCGGTATTCGGACGGGTCAGCCGGAGAGGTCGACTTGGGTCACCTCGCCGGACGAGGCGTTTTTGCGGCCTGGAACGATCCCCAGTGCTTCAAGGACGTACGCTTGGGGCCAGCCGGAGCAGTCGCCTGGGGAGAGGACATCGAGCTCTGCCCGGATGCCCTGTACATGGAACTCACTGGGAAACCCCTTGAGGAGTTGATCCGGGCGGTCAAGTTGCAGGCCAAACGTGCCTGAGTTGTGTCGGTTCTATGGCATCGTCATCCGGATGTATTTCAGCGACCATGGACCACCGCACTTCCACGCCTTGTATGGCGACCAGGAAGCTCTCGTGGAGATCGACAGCCTGGCGGTGTTTCAAGGACGACTGTCGTCGCGCGCCAAGAGTCTCGTCATCGAATGGGCTTCGCTCCACCAAGAGGAACTGCGGACGGCTTGGGAGCGGGCTAGCCGCCTGGAGCCGCCGGGCAAGATTGCACCGTTGGAGTAAGCGGGCCCTCCTACCACGCCGTCAGAATACGCAATTGATGACCGGACCCCACATGCGCCGGTTCGCGATCGTTTTGTCTGCCCTACTTCTGCACGGTTGCGACCTGTTCCCGATCGGCGTCTGCACCGACCAACTGGTATACGGCATCGAAGTCACCGTCCGGGACTCGATGACGGGCGCGTTGCTCAGCGTGGACCCGACCGGCGTGCTGACGGACGGCTCCTACCGCGAGACGATGGAGCCCGTCGGCACCAGTCACCTGTGGGGAGCCCCCGAGCGCCCCGGCACCTACGATATCGAGATCACCGCCCAGGGGTACCGAACCTGGAACCGGCAGGGCGTCGAGGTGGAGATGGAGTCGAACGGATGCCACGTTGAGACCGTCGAACTCGAGGCCAGGATGGCGTCGTTGGCGGGGCAGTTCGAATAGCAAGGCCCTCAATACCCTTCAATCTGCGGTACCCCGTGACCGTGCATCTCGAACTCAAAGCTCAGCTCGCACTGCACGGGTTCCTGCGGCATCGGCCCGCCTGCCGCCTTGACCGACCATTCTGCGCGGGTAAAGGCCCCCATGCGCTCCATGAAGACCTGCATCACCGTATCCCGGCCAGCCACGCCCGTCACGTTGAGGTTTTTGAGATTGGCATTCGATTTCCCCCACGCATCCATCGCCAAATGCGTCGCTCCCTCGACCCCGGGGATTGGCTCGGCATCGCATCGGGTGATTTCCGTCTCCAAGGCCAGCCGCACCGTGATTGGATGTACGTGCCGCTTTAACCCACCGGAAGTGATCGCTTCGATGGTGATCACGGCAGTGCCCGGGGTGTGACCCGTGAGGACGAGTATGTTGTTTTCGTACGGCGCTGATCCGGGATCCGGGACTTTGTTGGTCACGGTAACGACCGATGTATCGGAGCTGTGCCCGCGGTGGCGGACACCGGGGGCGTCCCAGGCGTACGCGTAGTCGAAGCATGAGAGATATGTCATCGAATGCTGGCTGATCGCCCAGATCGGCTGCGGATCACCACAAAGCGGCGGCGTTTCGTCGGGATCGATGATATCGGTGCAGCCGGCAATCGCCAGCACCGCCAACGCGAGACCACGGGACATGGGAACCTCCTTCCAGGGAGATACCCTAAGCCTGGCAACGCATGTCAGCCCTTCGATAGAGGGAAAACCCTCAGCTACGACAACTGGTGGGGACTCCTTGATGATCAGATGATGATGAGATGATGATGGGGCGCCCTGACGCGTTCGCGACTGGTCCCCCATATTGCCCCAGCGATGAAGAGGACGTTCTAAAAAGGGTTGACGACTCGAAGCCCGCCGTAGTCCTGCTCCGAACTCATGTCCTCGGAGTAGACGGCGTCACAGCCGAGCGCCCGGGCGGCCGCGAGAATGACCGCGTCCCAATAGGAAAGGCCGAAGCGCCGCCGTATCGAAACCGCATCCCGGAACACGCCGAGTGTCACGTTCTGGACTCGCATTTCCAACACCGGCTCGAGGAAGCGCACGGCGTCGTCGTCGGAGAGTCGACCGGGTCGGGTGACGCGAGTCGCCTGGTGGTAGAACTCCTGAACAACCTGCACGGATACGGCGAGATTCGGCTCGCTCAGGAGCTCCCGCGCGCGAACACGCTTGGCCTCTTCTTCAGGGAGAACGCTCGCCGCGTAGAGCAGCACGTTCGTGTCGACGAAGCGCACGCTGGTTGGTCAGCCGTCGTGTTGGGGCCGGCCGGCCGGATCTGCCTCGAAACGGGTCGCGGAGCGGTCGTGGACGGCCTCCCGCGGGAGATTGTCGGCCATGCGCAGCCCAACCCCACGCGCGTCAAAGTCGGCGAAGACCTCGTCAAACAGCCTGCGCCTGCGCTCAAGCGCGGATTCGAGGCGTTGAGACTTCTGTCTCTCGCTCCGGCGGGCGCGTGGCGCGAGACGCCGCAGGAACTCTCGCACAAGCGCCGACACCGACGTGTCCAGCTCCGCCGCCCGGATGCGGGCGCGGCGATGAGTCTCGTCGTCAACGGCTACGGTGATGCTTCGCATCACGATACAATCTCACAGTTTCTGTGTCACACAGTATAGCGGTCGCTTGAGGATCCGTCCAGGGCGACTGGCTTGAGTTGGAGTCCATGCCCGGGTGCAACTATTGGGTCACCAGACGTTGTCCTACGGGTGTCCGCACTGATCCCCACGGGGAGAACGACACCTGCCGAAGGAGGATCCGGTGAGTATGAATCCCGAACGACTGACGCGCGCGGTCCGTTGGCTCCAGGCATATGCCGTCCTGATGAGCATTGCGCTGATTGTCATGTTCTTCAGGAGCGGCGCGACCACGGACGGTGTGCTGCGTACCCGCGGGCTGATCATCGAGGACGAAGCCGGACGCGAACGGATCCTCCTGGGTGCGCCTATTCCCGAGGCGGCCAACCGCGTTCGCACCGATACGGCTCGACTGCGTGCGTTGTGGGGACCTCAGCATCCAGACATAGAGGCGTATATGGCGTCCTATGAAGACTATGAACATGGGGCCAACGGACTGGTCATCCTCAACGAAGACGGCTTTGACCGGCTCATTCTCGGTGAAGAGACCCCCGATCCGCACGTAGGCAAACGCATCGCGCCGTCCACGGGTCTGGTGGTCCATGATCGCATCGGATTCGAACGGGGGGGCTTTGGCGTGCTCAGCCGCGAGGACAGCGATTTCGTCGTTTTGGGCCTCGATTCAAGTCGTGGAGAGGCCGTTTCCCTAATCGCGTACGACGAGGGCATGGTCGGTGTCTTCCTGAACGAAGGCGGAGACGTGATGTTCCTTGGCAAAGCGCCTGCGGGCTCGATGTCATACTACGACGAGCCCTTTCTTGGTCTGACGTTTTGGCGAGGCGGAGAGGTCATTCACGACCTGAATGTCGAAGACGGCACCTGAGGCAGCTGGAGGTCCGACCATGTCACAAAGTCGCCCTTCCATCCGAGGCCGCGCGGCCGCTTCGACCGTGGCTTTCGCCGCAGTCATCACGCTGTCCGCCACTACTCCCCAACCCCTCTCCCCCCAACAGCCCTCCACCGTCACCGACAGCGCCGGCGTCCTCATCGTCTTCCAGGTGGGAGTACGGTATTCAGGGGCTGCCTCCCGGCGTGTATCTGCCGTTTTCCGTCGGCACCCCCGCGTACACGGCCGGCGACGACACATCTACGCCGGAACAGGGATCGAGCCGAGCATCGGGCGATGGAACCACGACGGCACGCTGTCCCATCTGATCCGTTGGGCGACTCCGGAGCGCCCTGTATCCGACCAGGACAAGAGGCGGTATCGCGAGGCCAATTCCGTCGCACCCCGCTACCGCGAGCCGACCGCCTGGGCCCGCTACCTGCGCGAGGTCCCGTTTCCCGAGCGGATTCCCGTGTACCGGCGCCTCATTCTCGACGCGGAGCGTAATCTCTGGGCCGAGCGCTACCGAGCCCCCTGGGAAGAGGAGCCTTCCTGGTACGTGTTCGACGAGCACGGCGCGTGGCTGGGCAAGGTCGCCACTCCGCCCGGTCTCCATGTCTTCGAGATCGGCATGGACTACGTGCTCGGGCGGTACCGGGACGAGTTCGACGTGCAGTCGGTGGTCATGATCCCGCTGGATCGGGGAGGTGGTCCGGGGCGGTAGTCAACCAAAGTGTACACTATGTATACTCTGGTTTACATCTTTCCCGCCCGCCGCCTGTCCAACGCCGCATTCAGCCACCCCACCACCACACTCCCCGAGATCCCGATCAGCGCCGCGACCGTGTTCCTCACCACATCGAAGTTGTCGTACACACGGTTCGGAATGAGCGCCTGCAGTCCCTCGTCGATCCAGCCCAGTGCCACAGTCGCCACCAGGGCGAGTACCGCCGGCACCGGCACCCGGCGGTCATTCTGCGCACGCTCGCTCAGGGCCTGGTAGATCAGCACGGCGACGATCCCGTATTCGAACAGGTGGGTGCGTTCCTCGATGCTGCCCCCCATCCGGAGCACGGCCATCCCGTAGACGGCCGCGACGCCAAGCGCCACCCAGATCTCGCGGCGCCCGGGCCGTCGCTTCAGGCCACTCCCGACGATGGCCGCCACCGTGACGAACATGAGGACGAGCAGCGCCGGCGGCAGCAGGTTGCGCTCGCGCAGCATTTCGGCCAGCGATCCCGCCAGCCCCAGCGTGGAGTAGATCGCGACCACGACGGCCAGCGCCCAGAACCACAGGCGCCGCTCCCGGCGGGAGGTGAAGAGGGGGGTGGAACTAGTCATGGGGTCGGTCGTCGCGCTTCACCGCTTGGTCTATGCTATTGTCCGGGCCGTTATCATCGTTAAAACCACTGTCATCATTGTTTCATCATCAGTTCATCAGGAGAGGGTCCATGCGCAAGCGCTTCCCGACGTCCACTACGGCGCTGATCGCCATTCTCGCGATATCGGCGTGCAAGGAAACTCCGGTCACGCCGCCGCCTCCGCCTCCGCCGCCCCCGCCCCCGATGTTCCAGCCCGGGCCGCTGGGTGCAGTCACGGTGGGGCCGGGCGAGGCGGTACAGATCCGCACACTGCTCTCGATCAGGGTCGCGCCGACGCTGGGGGCCGTGGCCAGGCGCGGGACCGAGTTCGCCGTCGAGGACATGGGAACCGTGAACGGGCGCCAGATCGAGCTGGGCAATCCCGTCGACACGAGCTGTTCGCCGGTGGGCGGCCGCGCGGGCGCGCTCGGAATCACAGGGGATCCGAGGGTTGCCGGCGTCATCGGAACGAACTGCTCGGCTGCAGCCGTTGCGGCATCGCCCATCGTCAGCGAGGCGGGCATGGTCATGATTTCGCCGAGCAATACGTCGCCGCGCCTGACCTCGGACTTGGCCGGCAACGCAAACTCCGACTATCACCCCGGCTACTATCGTACGGCGTCCAACGATCTCCATCAGGCGCGCGCGCTCTCCGACTTCGTCTACAACGAGCTGGGGCTGGGGAACGTGGTCACAGTTCACGACGGCGACCCGTACACCTCCGCCCTCGTGGAGGCGTTCGCAAACGCGTTTGCGGCCCTCGGGGGCGAAGTACCGGTCCAGGCCGAAATCGCGAAGGGCGAAACCGACATGACGGACGTTCTCGTGCAGTTCGCGGCCGCCGGCCCGGACGCCGTATTCTTCCCGCTGTTCGTGACCGAAGGGACGGCCTTTGCCGCCCAGGCGCGGGCCTTCGACGGGCTGGAAGGGACGACCCTGATTTCAGCCGCGGCGCTGCTGGTCTCCGATTTTCTGGCAACGCCGCAGTCGGAGGGAATGTACTTTGCCGGACCGGAGGCGGACTTCAGTTCGAACACGAACGAAGTGACGGGACGGAACGGGCAGCAGGTTCTGCAGGCGTTCGAGAATCGGTACGGCAGTTTCCCGGGGTCACCCTATTGGGCGCACAGCTACGACGCGACGACGGTCCTCCTCTCGGCCATCGGGTCGGTTGCCGTGGAGGTGGGCGACACGATGTACATCGACCGGGCGGGCCTCCGCAATGCTTTGGGAGCGACCTCGATCAGCGGTCTGGTCGGGAGGGTGTCCTGCGACGCGTTCGGCGACTGCGGCACCGGGCGGATGAACATCTACCACCACCCGGACACCGGCGTCACGGACATCGCAAGGTTGCCGGTGGTGTACGTGTATAGTCCCTGAGGCGGGCGGTGATCGGCCTCGTCTCGGTGCTTGCGCGCTCACTGCCGCGGTCCGGGGCGGACCTCGCCTCGCTTCCCGCCCTCGCCCTCCTCGCGGCGGCAATCCCGGCCACGACCCCGGGGCCCGTCGCAGCCCAGGACCCGGTCTCGCTGCTGCCGCCGATGGAGTGGCGCTCGATCGGGCCCGACCGTGGCGGCCGGTCCATCGCCGTCGCCGGCCATCCGGACCGCCCCCTCGAGTACTACTTCGGTGCAACCGGCGGCGGCCTCTTCAAGACCAGCGACGGCGGAACCACCTGGACCCCCGTGACCGATGGGCAGGTGGGCAGCGCGTCCGTCGGCGCGGTCGCGATGGCGCCGTCCGACCCCGACATCGTCTACATCGGCATGGGCGAGGTGCAACTCCGCGCCAACGTGCTCCAGGGCGACGGGGTCTACCGCTCCGACGACGCCGGGAAGACCTGGCGGCACCTCGGCCTGGCCGACACCCACGCCATTGGCCGCATCCGCATCCATCCGACCGACCCCGACCGCGCGTACGTGGCGGCGCTCGGCCATCCCTTCGGACCCAACCCCGAGCGGGGGATCTTCCGCACGACCGACGGTGGCAGATCGTGGGACAACGTCCTCTACCGCGACGAGCGTACCGGGGCCGTCGATCTGGTCATGGACCCGCGTGATCCGGACGTGCTGTACGCGACGATCTGGCAGGTGTACCGAAAGCCGTGGCGCCTGTGGAGCGGCGGCGAGGGGTCGGGGATCTTCAAGACCACCGACGGTGGCGATACCTGGACCGAGATCACGCGTAACCCGGGCCTGCCTGCCGGCGTGCTCGGCAAGATCACCGTCACCGTGTCCGGCGCGGACCCGAACCGCGTGTGGGCGAACATCGAGGCCGAACGCGGCGGCCTCTACAGGTCCGACGACGGCGGCCGGACCTGGGAGTTCGTCAACGGCCACCGCGACATCTGGCAGCGCGCCTTCTACTTCCAGCGCCTCGAGGCCGACCCGGCCGACCGCAACACGCTCTACATCCTCAACTTCCGGCTCATGCGCTCGACCGACGGCGGACGGACGCTGCAATCCGTGCCCGAGACGCACGCCGACCATCACGACCTGTGGATCGATCCCACGGATCCGCTCCGCATGATCAACGGCAACGACGGGGGCGGCGTCGTGACGGTGAACGGGGGCCGAACGTGGACCTCGATGCGGTATCCGACCGCACAGATCTACCGTCTGACGACGACCTCCGACTTCCCCTACCACGTCTGCGGCGCGCAGCAGGACAACACCACCGTCTGCGTGTCCTCCGAGCCGGGACACCTGCGCGATCCCCGCGGCCCCAGCACGGAGTGGATGTACGCGGTGGGGGGCGGCGAGATGGGGTACATCGCCCAGCACCCCGCCAACCCCGACATCTTCTACGCGGGCGCCACCAACACGCTCACCCGCTACGACCGGGCGACCGGCCTGGTCACCGACATCCAGCCGTGGCCGCGCATCGTGATGGGCGAGCCTGCGCGCGACATGCCCGAGCGCTGGAACTGGACCTATCCGATCGCCGTGGCGCCCCGGCCCCCTCACGCGCTCTACGCCGGGTCCCAGCACCTGTGGCGTTCCGACGACGAGGGCCGCACGTGGGCCAGGATCAGCCCCGATCTGACCCGCGCGGAGCCGGAAACACTGGACGACTCGGGCGGCCCGGTCGTGAAGGACCAGGACGGGCCCGAGATCTACGGCACGCTCTACGCGATCGGCCTGTCTCCCCACGAGCCCGCCACGATCTGGACCGGCTCGGACGACGGTCTGGTGCACCTGTCGCGCGACGGCGGCGGCAGCTGGCATGATGTCACGCCGCCGGACATGCCCGCACACACCCGCGTCATGACCGTCGAGGTCTCGCCGCACGATCCCGCGGGCGCGCACGTGGCCGGGATTCGCTACGAGATGGACGATCGGTCGGCGTATGCCTGGAAGACCGACGACTACGGCGCGACCTGGACCCGGATCAGCACCGGCATCCCCGATGGTGCCTTTGTGCGTGCGATACGCGAAGACCCCAAACGGCAGGGGCTGCTGTACGTGGGGACCGAGCACGGCGTCTTCGTCTCCTTCGACGCCGGCGAGCACTGGAGCGACCTGTCCTTCGGGCTCCCGGATACTCCCGTAACCGGGGTCTCGGCAGAGGAGCGCGACCTGGTGATCAGCACCCACGGCCGCTCCTTCTGGGTCCTCGACGACATCGACACGCTCCGGCAGCTCGGGCCCGGCGGCCCGGACGCGCGCGCTCCCGGAGCCGGCCCGGACAGTCCTGGCGCTGACGCCCCCGGAGCCAGCCTCGCCACCCCCGATCCCACCGCCGTCCACCTCTTTCACCCCGCCGACGCGGTGCGGCGATCCGTCCCCGCCGTGATCGACTTCCGCGTGGGCGCGGCGGATACGGACGCCCGGCACGCCCGGCTGGACATCCTCACCGATGACGGCGAGCACGTGCGCACCCTCGTCGACCGCGCCGTCGCCGGGACCGCCGGGGGCACCCACCGGGCGCGCTGGAACCTCCGCTACCCGGGCGCGGTGACGTTCCCGGGGATCGTCCTGGAGGGCGGCAACCCGGCGGTGGGCCCATGGGCGCCGCCGGGGCGCTACCGGGTGCGGCTGACCGTGGGCGACGCCACGCGCGAAGTGACCTTCGACGTGCGCCCCGACCCGCGGCTCGGAGACATCCCCGCGTCCGCCTTCACCGAGCAATTCCACCTGGCCATGGCGATCCGCGACGCCGAGAGCCGCGCGAACACGACCGTGCTGCTGGCGCGCGACCTGCGCACCCGGGTCGACGCGATCATGGCCGAGATCGACGACGACGGACTGCGGGACGAGGCGGCCGGGTTCGCGGCGGGTATCGAGGCGGTCGCGGGCGCGCTCTACCAGC
This sequence comes from Gemmatimonadota bacterium, assembly GCA_028874905.1. Classification (GTDB taxonomy): domain Bacteria; phylum Gemmatimonadota; class Gemmatimonadetes; order Longimicrobiales; family Gaopeijiaceae; genus Bin94. Next base: position 134,808 of record JAPPGZ010000073.1, on the reverse strand, counting down.
TCCGCAACCAGAGCCCGAAGGACAAGATCGCGTTCCCGATCAGGCTGAACGACCGCCTGACCGGCCTGCGCAGCCACCTGGAGCGCGGAGACGGCACGCCGATCGGAGCATACCAGGCGGTCTTCGACGAACTTTCGGCCGAGTTGGACGCCCATCTGCGGACCTTCGACCGCATGTTGAGCACCGACCTGGCCCGTCTGAACCGGCAGCTCCGGGCGGCGGGATTGCCCACCGTGGAGGTCAGGGACGCCCTGCGGTCGGGACCGGATCGGCAGGAACCGGCCGCGCTCCTCAGGGCACCAGCACCGTACAGCCCTGCGTCCCCCGCGATTCCAGCGCGCGATGCGCCTCCGCAGCCTCCGCAAGCGGAAAACGCTGCCCGACGGTGATCCGGATGCGGCCGGCCTCGATGTGCCCCAGCAGCTCTCCCGCTGCCTCCTCCAGGTCCTCGCGCCGGTCGATGTAGGGCTTGAGCGACGGGCGCGCCACGGTGATCCCCTTCGCGCTCAGGCGCAGCAGGTTGAGCGGCGGCACCGCGCCCGAGGCGTTGCCGAACGTGATCATCATGCCGAACCGGCTCAGGCATTCCATCGAGCCGTCGAAGGTGGCCTTCCCCACCCCGTCGAAGACGACCGGGACACCCCGTCCGCCCGTGATCTCGTCCACCCGCTCCACGAAGTCCTCCTCCTTGTACAGGATGACGTGGTCGCATCCGTGCTCCCGCGCCACGTCGCCCTTCCCGGCACTCCCCACTGTCCCGATCACGGTGGCGCCCAGCGCCTTGCACCACTGGCAGAGGATCGTGCCCACCCCGCCCGCGGCCGCGTGCACGAGCACGGTCTCGCCCGCACCCAGCCGGTACGTGCGGCGGCAGAGGTACCACGACGTCATCCCCTTCAGCATCGCCGCCGCGGCTGTCTCGAAATCCACCCCGTCCGGGATCGGAACCAGCTGCCCCGTCGGCATCACCCTCCGCTCGCAGTAGGCGCCCAGGCCGAAGCCGTAGGCGACCCGGTCGCCGGGCTGGAAGGAGGGTCCGTCCCCGGCCGGCCGGCTATTCCCGGTTCGCTCGCCGTCCCCACCCGCCGGCCCCACCGCCTCCACAACCCCCGCGGCCTCCATCCCGATCGCGGTCGGCAGCGACGGCACGGGATACAGCCCGCTACGGTGATACGTGTCGATGAAGTTCAGCCCCACGGCCTCGTGCCGGACCAGTACCTCGCCCGGGCCCGGATTGGACAGCGGGATCTCTTCCCAACGCAACACCTCGGGGCCCCCGAGGGCGTGGATGCGGACGGTCCTGGTCGTGTTCATGGTCGCACTCGCAGTCGGAAGTCCCCTACCAGGCTCGCCGCCCGGGCGGTCAGTTCAGCATGCTCACCCTGGTGGTGCCGCTCACGGTCATCGAGAAGGGGGGCATGCCCGCCGCCGACATCGAGCCCTCCATCTCGCGTTCGGACTCCTGGTACGCCGGCAACCCGTGTTCCGCGTCCCAGAGGATGAAGCCGGCCGTGGAGCCCGCCATGCTCTGAGTCATCGTCATTCCGCCTACGTTCCCCTCCGCATCGGCGGACACCTCGCCCGACACCGCAAAGTTCAGGAGCGTCCGCCCCTCCACGAGCGTGTCCCCGACCAGCGTGTAGGTGAGAATCCCCGTGGATGTCGTCTCCATCGACTCGATGTCGGTGGTCCACGTCACCGTATCCACCCACATCCCGCCGGGCTCCACCACGGCATCGGGCAGAGGCGGAAGCAGTTCGTACGCGAGGGCGGCGAACGGCGACATCTGCGCGGAGGCAGCCGGAAGCTCGGGCAGCGAGGTGATCTCGACATCGCCCCGGCGACCGATCACGTACTCCAGCGTCCCACTCACGTCGTCCCCATCGACCGACTGGGTGCCCATCATCGGATTCTGCGCGGAGGCCTGGAAGTGCTCCACGGTTCCCACTATGCGGATCCCCTCGGCGACGCGCTCGAAGGTCATCGCCAGGGTCAGGTCGGTACCGGTATTCACCGCCATGTCGCCCATGGGCGTGCTGATGGACACTACCGTTGTATCCGTCATCTGGAAGGTGGCCATCGGCGGCGTGGGCACGTCGTACGCCAGCGGACGGGCGGGAGCGGGGCCGCCGTATCCGGAGCAGGCGGCAACGGCTGCGGTCGCAATCGCGGTAGCGATGATCGTGAGTTTCTGTCTTCTGTTCATAGTTCCTCTTGCAAAGTGTTAGCCCCGCCCTTCCGACCGCATCCGTTCGGGTTGGCGGCCGTCGCTGGCGGGGCAAGAGCGACCCTTACGTTACGTCAGGGTTGTCAATCGGCTTCAAAGTCCGACCCCTTGTGCGAGCCGTCGCAGAACGGCTTCGTGGACGACAGGCCGCAGCGGCACAGCGCCCCCTTCGTGCCCTCCGACATCGCGCCGTCCGACCCCACCACGGTGAGCGGCCCCCGCACCAGCAGCGGCCCGTTCGCCGCGCACACGATGCGCACCGGTGCCCCCTCCGCAGCCTCCTCGCCGCCCGGCACCAGCCGCCCTCCCAGGATTACGCCCGGATCGTCGAACCCGATCACGTTGTGCGATCCGTCGCAGAACGGCTTGTTGGCCGAGTGGCCGCAGCGGCACAGCGCGACATCGTCCGTGTCGGCCACGATCTCGCCGCCGACCTCGACCTGAATGCGTCCGGTCAGGCACAGGGGCCCGGCGGCCGGGACGTCGGCCACATTGCTCATGGTCGTCTCCTCACATTCTCCGGTATCGTGGCCCGCTGCCGCCCTCGCGCGGCGCCCACCTGGGCCCGAGCACGTCGGTCGCCTTGCAGTCCACGCAGTTGGGCGCGTTGACGCGCAGTGCGTCGCCATCGCGCTCGTACACGCCCGCGGGGCACAGGTGAACGTACATCTCGGCGACCTCCGGGGACACGTCCTCGCCCACCGTCAGGTGCGACGGGATGTCGTCGCGCGTCTGGTTCCCGCTCTTGAACACGGCGTCCACCTTGGACACGGCGAGCGGGCCGGGCAATGGCCCGGGCGCGCCCGTAGCGGCCTCCCGGCCGTCCGCTCCCCCGCTCGCCCCGCCAGCCCCCGGCGCCAGCCACTTCGGCTCCGCGGCGTCCGTCTCCGTCGCGATCCTGCCGCCCGGCACCCGCCCCCCGGTCACCGTCGCCAGACTCGCCTTCGCGCCGCCCAGGACGAACCCGCTCTTGAACGCGAGCCGCATGTTCCGGTTGCGCCTCAGATCGCGCGCGATGAACGACGCGTCCGCCGCCGCTGTGTAGCTCGCCAGCCCGGCCTCGGAAGTGTCATCGGCCTTGAGCGCTTGATAGATCGTGCGCGCGGCCAGAATGCCCGATTGCATCGCGTAGTGGATCCCCTTCAGCGACGCGACGTCCACGTACCCGGCCGCGTCCCCCACGATGCAGATGCCGCTCCCGTGCCGGCGCTCCGGCAGCGAGTGAAAGCCCCCCTCGGGGATCGTCTTCGCGCCCCATTCGACCATTTCCCCGCCCTCCAGGATGCCGTGGAAGAGCGGGTGGTGCTTCAGGCGCTGCAACAGGCCGTGCACGTCCAGCCGCGCGTTGCCGTAGTCCAGGCTGACGACCAGACCGAGCGCGACCAGGTCGTCTGCGAGCGGGTAGGCAAAGGTGCCGCCGAACCCGGAGCCGTCCGCGCCCCGCCCAACCAGCGGCCCCCCTACGAGCGGCCATCCCATGGTGTGGATGATTCGGTCGAGCGGTTTGGGGACTTCCCACAGCTCCTTGACGCCCAGCGAATAGATCTGCGGATTCGCCGAGCCCACTCCCTGCCAGTCGAGGTACGCCTGCGTGAGGGTGCCCCGCGTCCCCTCCGAGAGCACGGTGACCCGGGCGGTGACGTCGACCGGAGGCATGTAGCCCGCGCCACCCGGCTGCCCGTCCCTGTCCAGGCCGCGCGCCGCCGTCCGCACCCCGATCACGTCGTCGCCACGGGCGAGCAGCGCGTCGGCGGGGAACCCGGGCAGGATCATCACGCCCGCCTCCTCGGCGCGCTCACCGAGCCAGCGCACCACCTCGCAAATGGAGGCGATGTGATTCCCGTGGTTGCGCATTGTGGGCGGCGCCGGGATGCGCAGGTGGGACTTTTCCGTGAGGAAATAGACGGCTTCGCGCGTGACGGGACGCCGGAAGGGAAAGTCGGCATCGCTCATGCCGGGAAAGAGTTCCCTGAACGACCTCGGGTTGATCACCGCGCCGGACAGACTATGGTCGCCCAGTCCCTCCGCCTTCTCCAAGACGCCGATTTCGAGATCTCCGGGGCCGTCTCCGGCTTCGTTGCCTTCCCGCACCAGCCGCGCCAGCTCGATCGCCCCGGCCAGGCCGGCGGGCCCGCCGCCCACGAACACCACGTCCAGCGGCACGGCCTCGTCGTCCGGCGGCTCGTTCACGATGAACCGCTCGCGGCGCAGGGCCGGCTGATGGCGGTCCGGGTGGATGGGCGTGCGGGTTGCGGAGGGCATATCTGTACGGGCCGTTGCGGGCGGCGAATCGGACGCAAATGGAAACCTAACGCAGGAGCGGATAAGTTTCCCGGATGACCAGAACGCTACCTCCAACCCTCGGCCGGCTGAAGGCCGCCGGGTACCGGCCGAGGACGGTCCGGGACGAACTCCGGGCCAACCTGATCCGCAAGCTCGAGGCCGGCGAGACGCTCTTTCCGGGCGTCCACGGGTACGAGGACACCGTCATTCCGCAGCTGGCGAACGCCATTCTGGCCCGCCACGACTTCATCCTGCTGGGGCTGCGGGGACAGGCGAAGTCGAGGATTCTCCGGCAGTTGGCCGACCTGCTGGACCTTCACATGCCGATCATCGCGGGCAGCGAGGTGAACGACGACCCCCTCGCCCCGATCTCGAAGTTCGGACGGCAGATGGTCGCGGAGCACGGCGACGACACGCCGCTGGAGTGGCTGGAACGCGATCAGCGGTATCTGGAGAAGCTGGCGACGCCGGACGTGACCATCGCCGACATGATCGGGGACCTGGATCCGATCAAGGCGGCGCGGGGCGGCTACCTGCTGTCGGACGAGCTCACGATCCACTACGGGATTCTCCCGCGCGCGAACCGGGGCATTTTCGCGATGAACGAGCTGCCGGACCTGTCGCCGCGGATCCAGGTGGGGCTGTTCAACATCCTCGAAGAGGGCGACGTGCAGATCAAGGGATACCCCGTGCGCATGAAGCTCGACGTCGTGATCGCCTTCACCGCGAACCCGGAGGACTACACGGCGCGCGGCAAGATCATCACGCCGCTCAAGGACCGGATCTCGGCCGAGGTCCGCACCCACTACCCGAAGGTGCTGGACACGGGAGTGGCGATCACCGCGCAGGAGGCGTGGGTCGACCGGGAGGACTGCCGACCCGTGACGATCCCCGATTTCGTGCGCGAGGTCGCCGAGCGGATCGCGTTCCTGGGGCGCATGGAAAAGCGCATCGACCAGCGCAGCGGAGTGAGCCAGCGGCTCCCGATCGCGGTGATCGAGACCGTGGTGTCCAGCGCCGAGCGCCGCGCGATCCGGCAGAAGGAGGACGCGGTGATCCCCCGGATCGGCGACATCTACGCGTCCCTGCCCGCGATCACCGGCAAGCTGGAGCTGGAGTACGAGGGCGAGCTGCACGGCGCGGCGCGGATCGGTCGTGAACTGGTGTCGGCGGCGGCGGGCGCGACCTTCGACGCGCGGGCCGGTGGCGCCGACCTCGACTCGGTGGTGGACTACTTCGAGGGCGGTGGGGTGATGCAGGTCTCCGAGGACGCCGCGGCCGCTGCGTGCGTGCAGGGCTTCCGCCAGGTGCCGGGCCTGCTCGAGGCGACCGAACTGGTCGGGCTCGCGCCGGCCGAGAGCGAGGACGGGCTCAAGGCGGCGGCGTGCGAACTCGTGCTGGAAGGACTGGTCGCCAACCGGCGGATCAGCCGGACGCGCGGCGGCGGTTACCGCGCAGCCACTCCCTGAGCAGCGCGCCGATCTTCTGCTGGGCGACCGGGAGCGCCCATTCGTCGAGGTGGTCGGGGTGCGCCCAGGCGTGATCGGCGGGTGGGGGCGCAGCCGGCGCCACCCGCACGATGACCGGCCGGTAGGTCGCGCGCAGGTGGGTGAAGGCGTGGGTGACGGGATCGAGCCGCGGGCCCGGCGTGCCCGTGAGGCCCAGGTCGGGGAGGGCGGCGAGGGCGGGGAACTCCCACATGCCGGCGAGCAGTCCGGTCGGCGGGCGTTTGACGAGGAGGGTGCGGGGGTAGCCCGGGGTGCCGGTGCCGCCGTCGCCGTGGCCGCCACCGTCGCCGCCGCCGCCACCGTGGCTCGCCGCCGCGTCTGACGGGCACGGCGCTTCCGCCACCACGACCGCGACCGCGTACTCGACCCTCCGCACGCGCCTGCGCACACTCCGCGACGGGCGCTCCGCCACGGTCCCCGCAGCGAGGGCGCCGCACTCTTCCTCCACCGGACACGCATCACAGCGAGGGGAACGCGGCGTGCATACGGTGGCGCCCAGTTCCATCAGCGCCTCGTTGAAGTCCCCCGGGCGGTCCGGGTCGATGAGGCGCGCGGCTTCGTCCCGCAACCGGGCCGGCGTCGGGTCACCCACGTCGAGCAGCCGTGACAGAACCCGGCGCACGTTTCCGTCGACCGCCGGCACCGTCTGCCCGAACGCGATGCTCGCCACCGCACCGGCCGTGTATTCGCCCACTCCCGGCAGGCTGCGGAGCTGGCGCGGGTCGTCGGGGAGCCGTCCGCCGAAGCGCCCGCACACCATCTTCGCCGAGCGGTGCAGGTTGCGCGCGCGTCCGTAGTACCCGAGTCCCTTCCACTCGAGCAGGACCTCGTTGTCCGACGCGCCCGCAAGCGACCGCCAGTCCGGGAAACGGGTCAGCCAGCGCCGATAGTACGGGATCACGGTCTCGACCCGGGTCTGCTGAAGCATGAACTCGGACACCACGACGCTGTACGGCGTCCGGTCGCGCCGCCACGGGAGGTCGCGTCGGCACCGGTCGAAGTGATCGAGGAGCCTGCGGCGGAACACGGCCGGATCGATCCGGTTTGCAGGCTCGGCTGTCCGGGTTCTACTCTTCGTCATGCGCTTCACGACCTATACGAAATACCGCAAGAGCTGGCTGGACGCGCTCAACCTGGAGGGCCTCATGGAGATGCTCTCCGATTTCCTCCTGGACGGGGGCTTCGCCGGCGGTCCCCACTTCCACCCGTACTGGGGCTGGTCCGGTCTGGAGGATACGACTTCGCTCGAAGCGCTGAAACAGGCGCTGCTGCGCGCGCTGGTCCAGAGCGGCCAGCTGACGCCGGAAATGATCGAGGAACTGCGCGGCGAAGGCCCCGGCAATCCGGACGTGCAACAGGAGATCGCGGACCTGCTCGACGAGCTCGTTCAGAAGATGATCGAGGAGGGCTACATCACGCTGACCGGCGAGCCGTCCGGCTCCGCGGGTGCCACCGGAGACGCCACCGGCACGGGCCACGTCGACGACGCCCGCGAGGCCGCCCGGACGGTCAACTTCAACCTCACCAGCCGCGGACTCGACTTCCTCGGCTACCGGGCGCTGCGCAACCTGCTGGGCTCGATGGGGAAGTCGAGCATCGGGGCCCACGAGACCCGCGAGTACGCCACGGGCGTCGAGTCGGACGCCGGGAGCAAGCCCTACGAGTTCGGCGACACGCTGAACCTGGACATCCCCGAGACGCTGAAGAAGACGATCGCCCGGGAAGGGCTGCCGCCGCCGGGGAGCGAGGTCGCGCTGGCCCTCGACTACAAGGACCTGATGGTCCACCAGACCGACTACCGGTCCTCGTGCGCCACGGTCATCATGCTGGACGTCTCGCACTCGATGATCCTCTACGGCGAGGACCGGTTCTCGCCCGCCAAGAAGGTGGCGCTGGCCCTGTCGCACCTGATCCGCACCGAATTCCCCGGCGATTCGCTGCGCGTGGTGACTTTCGGGGATCGCGCCCGGGAGATCCCGCTGGGGGAGCTGCCCAAGGCCCAGGTCGGCCCCTTCCACACGAACACGGCCGAGGGGCTGGAAGTGGCGCGCAGGATCCTGACGACGCAGAAGAAGGACATGCGCCAGATCATCATGATCACCGACGGCAAGCCGACCGCGATCACCCTCAAGCGGGGCCGGGTCTACAAGAACTCGGGCGGCCTCGACCGCACCATTCTGCGCGCGACGTACCGCGAAGTCGCCGCCTGTCGGCGCTCGGGGATCCCGATCAACACCTTCATGCTGGCGGATGACCCGTACCTGGTCCGCTTCGTGCGCGAAGTCGCGAAGATCGCACGCGGAAAGGCCTACTTCACGTCCACGATGACGCTCGGCCAGCACATCGTGATGGATTTTCTGCGGAAGCGGCGGGCGGCGTAGGGTCCTACCCGCCCTCCGTCACGCCCTCGAACGCCTCCAGGTTGATCGCGGCGGCGCGCTTGGCACGCAGTTCCGGCATGACGTCCCTGCGCGAGAGGCGTTCCAGGAAGAGTCCTTCGATCGTCAGGCCGAAGACCGCCAGCCCAACGCCCAGCACTGCCCCCGTCACCCCCGCGTCCGCCACGAAGAATGCGGCCGCGACGATGCTGCCGACGCGCAGAACGGCTCCGGCCCCCACGACGCCGGTCCGGCCGGACCGCACGAACAGGCCCTGGTAGTACTGGCGCAACCCGTACAGGAACGGATACGCCGCGGCGATGGGCAGTGCGGCGCCGGCCAGCACCACCAGGTCCGGATCCAGCGCGAAGACATAGCGGAGCAGCGGCTCGCGAATCGCGGGCAGCGCCAGGATGAGGAGCGTCGCCACCATCGCGAACGCGACCGCCGCACCCCACGTCCGCACGCGCCTGTGGGTCTCCGAACACTCGACCAGCGCGATACTGGCGTGCTGAAGCTGGCCCACCGGCGCCGCAATGAACCACGCGAAGGCTTCGACTACCCCGAACGCGGCCAGCGCCAGATCCGGGTTGGCCGTGCGCGCGAGCACCGCATTGATGATCAGGGGAGTCGCCCACCAGAGCAGCACGTTCAACATGAGCGGCGCCGAAAAAGCGGCCACGTTCTCGCGATCGGTCTCGCAGTCCTGCCGCTCGAGCTGGATGTCCGGGGTGTGCGACCACAGGACGATGAGCGTTTCCACGACCAGGCCGCCGGTGAACGCCGCAGCGCCGAGCCATGCGCCACCGCCGGTAGCCAGCAGGGCGAAGGCGACGACCGCCAGGATTCCGGTGCGGCTCCCGGTGGCAAGCGCGATGGGCATCGTGCGGTGACCCGCGACCAGGCGTCCCTGGTGCGCCGCGCGGACGGCGGTCAGGAAGGGCACCGGCCACAGGAACTGCATGGCCCGAACGGCTTCGGAGAGCACCTCGGGGCCGACGCCCACGGCGCCCGCGAACACCACATCGCCGACGGACGTGTACGCGATGAGCGCCCCGATCAGGGACATGAGCCCACCGGTCAGGTAGGCGAAGCGCTTGACCGGCGAGAAGGAGGCCTCGGCCAGCAGGCGGGCGGCTGCGACTTGCTGCACAACCAGCAGCGGAGCATACAGGACGCCGCAAACCGCGAAGGCGACGCTGTAGCCGGCCAGCGCGATAACCGGGTCGGCGGAACGCGCCAGCGCCGCAGCCAGAATCGGATTGGTCGCCGTCAGCAGAAGGCTGGTCGCCGCCAGAGGCGTGTAGAAGCGGGCGAAACCGCCCGCGGTGACGAGTGTTTCGCCTTCCTTCACCCGAGATCAGCCGGACAGGGGCCTGCCGCAACCCGCGCGGGGCCTACCGCAACAGCGCAAAATGTGGACTTTACCATGTGTCGTGTCACCCCGGAAAAGGCCCCTGAAAAATGACCGGTCGAGGGATTCCATACTATACAGTGGATGCATTCACCGACACCCCGTTTGGCGGCAACCCCGCCGCGGTGTGTCTCGAGATCGACGATCTGTCCGATTCAGCCATGGCGCGGATCGCCGCCGAAATGAACCTCTCGGAGACCGCGTTCGTGTACGCGGCGGATGGAGGCGGCGAGCGGCGGCTGCGCTGGTTCACTCCCGTCGCCGAGGTGCCCCTCTGCGGCCACGCCACCCTGGCCAGCGCTCATGTGCTGCTGCGTGAAGCCGGGCTGCCGCAGCCGGTGCGCTTCCAGTCGCTGTCGGGCCCACTGGTGGTGAGCGAGGAGGACGGCCGGCTGCGCATGGACTTCCCGGCGAACCCGCCCAGTGAGGCACTCATGCCGGCCGGGCTGGCCGAGGCGCTGGGGATCGGCGGCGGGGACGGGACTGGCCCCCGCACGGCTTCCTCGGCCGCGCCCCCGGCCACCTTCACCACGTCAGGGAAGGTCGCGCTGGTCGTGGTCGGCACGGAGGCGGAGGTCCTCTCCATCCGCCCCGATTTCGGCGCGCTCGGCAGGGTGCGCCTGCCCGGCGGCGTCATGGGCGTCGCGGTCACCGCCCCGGGCGCCGAGCCCCACGTGGACTTCGTGTCGCGGTTCTTCGCGCCGTGGCTCGGCGTGGACGAGGATCCCGTCACGGGTGTGGCCCACACCACCCTCACGCCCTACTGGTCGGCCGTGCTGGGGAAGGCGGAAATGGCGGCCCGGCAGCGGTCGGCGCGGGGCGGCGAGCTCACCGTGCGCGCCCGGGGTGATCGCGTCGAGCTCGTGGGACAGGCCGTCACGGTGGCGGCGGGCAACATGGTGCGGCCCGGCTGACGGCACGCGCGCACCCGGCCTCATGCGCCCCGGCTGGCCCGTTCAGCCGTTGCACCGCCCGAGCCACGGCCGCGCGCGTCACAGCTTCGACAGGTCGATCGACTCGTCGATGAGCATGACGGGGATCCCCTCCTGGATGGCGTATAGGATCCTCCCATCTTCGCGCACGAGACCCTCCGTGATGGGCTCAGTCACCGCGTCCCCGCCAAGGTTCTCGACCGCGCCGCCCGCGATCGCGGCGTTCAGGCGGTCGAGCACCGCCGCGTCCGCCATGCTCACGGGCGTCCGGTTATCGGGACAAACCAGAATGTCCAGCAACTCCTGATCGATCGGCACGCGTCTTCGTCCTCGGCCTTGGGCAGGTGGGATCGGGCGCAGTAAGTTAGGCTGCGCGACGGGGTGACGGAATGGCGGACGGTCCGCGCAGGACCCGCGCGAGCACCGGGGAACGAGGGGGAAGGACATGAACGGGAACAGGAGGCGGGTCGCGGCGGGCCTCGCGGCGATCATCATGCTGGCGGTCACGGTGGCGTCGGGGTGCGGGGCGGGGAACGGGGGCGGACCCCAGGCCGGCGCGGCATCCGCGGGCTCGGCCGCGCAGGAACCCGACTCGCGGCAACTCGTGCTGCCGGCGCCCGGGAGGGCCTGGGTCATCTTCGGCGCGGACACCGTGGTCGCCGAAATCGCAAGCACGCCCGAACAGCGCGAACAGGGCCTGATGGATCGCAGCGCCGTGCCCGACGGGACCGGCATGCTCTTCGTCTTCAACCAGAGCGAAGAGCGCTCGTTCTGGATGAAGGACACCCACGTCGCCCTCGACATCGCCTTCTTCGACGACGCAAACACGATTGTGGGCATCAAGCAGATGGAACCGCTGGACGAGACCCTGACCGACTCCGACATCGCCACGGCGCTCGTGCTGGAGGTGCGCAAGGGCTGGTTCGCCGACAACGGCATCGGCGAGGGAGCGACCGCCGAAGTCGTGTTCGGCCCCGGGCTCACGGTGCGCTGAAGGTGGCCGGTCTGATCAGCGGTTGATCAGCGTTTCATCATCAACGCATCAGCGCCCCATCATCAACGCATCAGCGCCCCGTCGGCGCGTCACTTCCCCAGCGTCGCCTCGAAGGCTCTCACCAGCGCCTCCGCGTCCTCTTCCGTGTTGTAGACGTTGGGCGACACGCGGACGCTCGTCCCCCGAAACGAAACGCCGACGCGGTGACGCTCGAGGCTCGCCTTGAGCCGGTCCAACTCCGTGCCGGCCGGGAGTCCGAGTCCGAACAGGTGGGGTGAGCGCCACGGCTCGTCTTCCACCCGGACGCCCAGGTCGCGCAGCCGCGGAAACGCGCCCTGCATGAGCGCAGCCGTGTACGCGGCTACCCGCTCGGGACGCCACTCCAGCAACAGGTTCAGCGAGGCCGACAGTGCCGGGATCAGCGCGAAGTTGCTGCGCTGGCCCACGTCGAAGCGCACCGCCCCGGGCTGGTACTCGTCCTCGTATTCCACCAGGCCGGCGAAGTTCTCCGAATCGCGGCGGCCGTGCCACGTCTCTTCGAGGGGGATTCCGTCGAGATACCGCTCTCCGAACCAGGCCACCGACAGGGAATACGGGCCCAGCAGCCACTTGTAAGCGGCGACCACGAGGGCGTCGGGCTCGAGCGCGGCCACGTCGATCGGCACGGCCCCGACGGTCTGCGTCCCGTCCAGGACTAGCGCGGCGCCGACTTCGCGGGTCCGCGCACGCACGGCGTCCACATCGAAGCGGGTGCCATCGGTCCAGTGCACGGTTCCCATCGAGACCGCTACGGTGTCGCGATCGATCCGGTCGAGGATCCGGTCCGTCCATCCCTCCCCGCGTCGCCCGTCCCCGGGCGGCTTCACCACGCGCAGTTCGCCGCCCTTTTCGTCCACCAGGCGCCGCCACGGGTAGACGTTGCCGGGAAACTGCTCGTGCACGATCACGACATTGGCGCCCGGCCCGGTTTCGGTGTTGCGCGTGATCGTCGACACCGCGTACGACACCGACGGCACGGTCGCGACCTGATTCGGCTCGGGCGCCCCGATCAGCCTGGCAAAGCGCTCGCGGAGCTCGTCGGCGGGATCGAAGAAGTCCTCGGGTGAGATCGCCTGGGGGAAGCGCTTCGCCCGGAGGCCCTCGATCCCGGCACGCTCCGCCACCCGCGGGAGCGGCCCCATGTAGGCGCAGTTCAGATAGTGGAAGTCGTCCGGCAGCGAGAAGTGCGCCCGCTGGCAGGTCAGGGGCGTCCCCGCAGGCCGCCCGGGCTCCGGGGCCGGGGCCGCGCCGGTGCTTGTGAATCGTTTCACAAATCCCCCTCTCCACCTTCGAGGTCGCCGTCCACCCACGCCTGCGTGACGTCGTGCAGCGCGATCGGCGCATCACGGAGCGCGGTCATCGAGATCTGCTCGACCATCTCGTGGACCTGGGCCAGCTCGGCCCGCCCGTCCGAAAGCAGCCCCACCACGTTCTGGACCACGTCGGCAGGGACGTCGGCCATGCCGACCACCCAGTTCATGATCCCCGCCGTGGGTACGGCCTCGTCCGTGCCGGGATAGCTCCCCGCCGGGATTTCGCCGTGGACGTAGTACGGATAGCGCTCGCGCAGGTAGTCGACCTGCTCCGCGCCCATCGGCAGCAGGCGCGCGCCGCCGGTCGTGGTCGCTTCCAGCACGGCCGCGGCCGGATACCCCACCGAGATGATCGCGGCGTCCAGCGCGCCGTCCTTGAGCGCGGTCGCCGATTCGTTGAAGCTCAGGTAGCGCACCGTCACATCGTCGTACGTCAGTCCGTAGGCCTCGAGGATCTGGCGTGACATCTGTTCGGTGCCGCTTCCCGCCGCGCCCACCGACACCGTGCCGCCCGCGAGCTCGGCGAGCGAGGTCGCCGTGGTGCCGCGCGACACGACGATGTGCGTCATGTTCGGGTAGAGCGGTGCGAGGATCCTGAGGTCCGCAACGGCCTCGTCGTAGTCGAGCCCCCCGGTCGCGGCCTCGTAGACCGTGTTGCCGGTGGCGAAGGCCAGGTCGATCTGTCGCTCCCGGAGGCGGTTGACGTTCTCCACCGACCCGCCGCTGACTTCGGCGGTGTACTGCCGCAGCGTGTCCATGACCGAGAGCCGCGCGGCGATCGCGCCGCCCAGCGGATAGTAGATCCCGCCGGTGCCGGCCGTGCCGAGGCTCAGGAATTGCTGGGGACCGGAACCCGAACAGGCGGCCAGTCCCGAGACGGCCAGCAGCATGGCCGCATGCAGCTTCATCGTTCGCTCGATCGCAGATGACTTCGTCTCTGGTGATTTCATTTCCGCTCACTTCCGCGAGGTGTGATCGATTCGTCGCTTCCGGGCGGAACCCCCGCGAGACCGGCGCCCAGGAAGAGGATCAAACCTATCCCGTCCCAGAGGAAACCGGGTGCGATCAGCGCGAGGGCCGCCACCATCATCAGCAATCTCCGCCCTCTCCCCAAGGACCCTCGCACATGTCCGATCACCGCCCCGGCAAGCGCGATGACCCCGATCAGCGCCGTCACCGTTGTCGTGACGATCTCCGTGGCCGTCCCGTCCAGGATCAGCGCGGGCGCGTAGACGAACATGAAGGGCACCAGGAAGCCGGCCGAGGCGAGTCCCATGGCGGTCCATGCCGTCTTCAGGGGCGGGGAGCCCGAAATGCCCGCGGCGGCGTAGGCGGCGAGCGAGACGGGGGGCGTCACGTTCGATATGCACCCGAAGTAGAAGATGAAGAGGTGCGCGGCCAGAAGGGGCACGCCGAGTTCGACCAGAGCGGGCGCGCCGAGGGCGGCGAGGACCACGTACGCGGCGGTGGTCGGCAGCCCCATGCCCAGCACGATCGAGCCCAGGGCGGTGAGGATCAGGGCGACAAGCAGGTTGCCCTGCGAGACGACCACGATCAGCTCGGACATCCGCAGTCCGATGCCGGTCAGGGACGCGACTCCGACGACGACGCCCGCAGCCGCGCAGGCCGCCGCCACCTGAACCGCTCCCGAGGCCGCCCGCCGCAGCGCACGTGTGATTTTCGCGAGCCCGGGACGGGTGTGCGGGAAGGCGTACGCGGCCAGCACCGAGGTGACTACGCCCCAGAAGGCGGCACGCATGGGTGATCGTCCCAGTGCGAGCATCAGGACGATGATCAGCACGGGAACAAGCAGGTGTATGCGCCTTGCGATCTCTTCGGACCGGCCCGTGACGCTGCCCTCGAGCCCCACCTTGGTGGCCCGGAAATGGATGGCCCACAGAAGCGCCGCGTAGTACAGGATGGCGGGGATGGCGGCCGAGAGCGCCACCGTCGCGTACGGGATGTTGGTCCAGGTCGCCAGGATGAAGGCGCCGGCTCCCATGACGGGCGGCATCAGCTGGCCGCCGGTGCTGGCCGCTGCCTCGATCGCGCCGGCGAAGAAGCGGCGGAATCCGGACCGGCGCATGAGCGGGATCGTGAAGGTCCCGGTCGTGACGACGTTCGCCACCGCGCTTCCGGACAGCGAACCCATGAACGCGCTCGCCACCGCGGCCGTCTTCGCGGGGCCGCCCCGGGTGCGGCCGGCCACGCGGTCGGCCAGAGCGATCAGCAGGCCGCCGCCGCCCGCGACATCGAGAAACGCGCCGAAGAGCACGAAGAGGTAGACAAAATCGGCGGATACGCCCAGCGGGACGCCCCAGATCCCCTCCGTGGACAGGTAGAGTTGCTCGATCAGGCGGCCGGGTCCGTATCCCCGGTGAGCGAGCACGCCCGGCAGCCAGGGTCCGGCCAGCGCATACAGCAGCGCGCCGCTTGCCACCACGACCAGGCCCCACCCGGTCGCGCGCCGCGCCAGGAGCAGCACCCCGGCGACCAGCACCGCCCCCGTCGCCAGGTCGAGGGTCGTGGGGCTGCCCGAACGCGCCACCAGCGCCTCGTTCTGTGAGACGAGGTAGAGTGCGCACGTAACCAGAACCGTGCCGAAGGCGGCGTTGAAGGCCCATCCCCACTTCGACTTCGGCAGGGCTCGGACCCCGACGCCCAGGAACGCGAGGGACGCCATGAGGGCGAGGTGGACCGGGCGCTGCACGAGCGCGGTAAAGGGCGAGAAGCCGGCGCCGAAGAGGTGGAAGGCGGCCGCCAGCGCGGCGACGGCCAGGATCGCGCGCGCACGGAGCGAGCCGCTGGGACTCTTCGCTTCGTCGGAGGTTGCGGCCAACGCGGGAGGCGGCAGACGGACGGTGCGTGGACGGCGCGGCGTCTAGAACAGCGCTCTGATCACCGCGATCAGTACCAGCACTCCGACAAGGATGCTTGCGGTGGATTTCGCGCTCCGCCTCTCGTCGATCGCGGCCAGCCCGATGCCCGCGACAATGCAGGTCCACAGGCCGAACAGGTCGAGTGCGGCGAGCAGGTCGGCCACGAATCCCTCCGGCAGGAAGGGGAAGAATGACCCGATCGACAGCGTCTGCCCCAGGTCCAGGCTGCGCATGCGGAGCGGAGTCAGGAAGAGGGCCCCCAGCGTCGAAATCAAGCCGGTGTGCGCGTTGACGCAGAGGTGTTGCCTGAAGGTTGCGCGGTCACCGCGGATGAAGACGAAGATCACGTAGGTCCCGACGCTGATGACCACCGGAAAGATGAGGGTGACCAGCAGAGCGCCCGCGGTGGTCATGGCTCGCATGAATCCGGCCGGAAGCTCCGGCATCTGGTCGCGCTGCTCAGCCGGGACATTGTCCGAGATCCCTTCGAACACCTCGGCCGGGAGCACGAACAGCGACGCGCCCGCGACGAGGGCTACGAATGCGGCCACCGGAAACCAGGCCGGGTTCAGCGCCAGCGCCCTGAACAGGTCTCCCGGCTGCACGAACACCATCCAGAGGCGCCGGACGAATGCCGGTCGTGGGGGCGGCTCCCCATCGGCGGAGGCGTCAGCCCGTGTTCCGGGAGCTGGGGGCGCTTCGGTCATGTCGGTTCTCCATCGGTGTGTGCGACGGGACCCCAACCTATCCCGCCGATTCTGGCCGGGCAATTGGTTAGGGGTTATCGTTCTTGGCTGCAAAACGGACATGGTACGACAAATTCGGCGAGGTGTGATGAGCTACAGGACAAACCCGGACCGCATCCTTGAGAGCATAGATCGTGCGCGCAGCAGGGACATGGAGCGGGCCCTGTCATTGAACGACCGCCAGGCCCGGGGCAGGGACATGGACACGGAAATCCCCGACGGGGATTCGACCACGCCGGAGCGCATGAGGCGGTTGTTCTCTCTCATCGAGGCCGGGTACAGGAAGGCGGCGCACAGTTCGGAAATGAGGCCTCTTGCCGACCGTTTCCGGGCAATCGGCGACATTTCGCATCACATGGCCCGCGGCGATGTCAGCGTTTCGATTCACTACATCGACTCCGAACGCCACGACGATGTCGGCGTTGTCCCGTTCGAGATCAACCCGAAACACCTCGAAGACGCGAAGAAGGAGACGCGTACGTCGAGACCCGACGTCAACGCGATCAAGGTTCTGCGCCTGAGGCTGCGGGATGGCGTGCTCGCGGCCTACCGCAAGATCGATCCGCGTCTTCGCGACGCCCTGAAGGATCGCGCGGACATCGGCCACGTCGAGGCCGAAGTCACCATGGACCTGCGGCCGAGCGTCCCGGTTTCGTAGTCCTTCCGGAACACGCCTTCAGTCAATCCTGGCCCGTTCAGCCATGTAGGCGCCCCGGGGTTCGTGTCACCTTCGCGGCACGATGCCCGCACGCGACTCGCTACTCGGCCGAATCCTCCTGGAGAGGAGTGCGCTGAGTCCCTCCGCACTGCGCGAAGCGGAACAGGATTGCGACCGTTCCGGCAGACGACTGGACGAGGTTCTGCTGCGCCGGGGTCTCGTGGACGAGTCGCAGGTTGCGCAGGCGTTGGCGGCCATGCTCAACCTCGACTTCGTGGCGCCGCCGCTCCATCCGGATCCCGACGCGCTGGCCCGGGTACAGGCGGCCCTGGCCCGCCGAAAGGGCATCCTTCCGCTCACCGTCGAGGGACGCAGGCTGACGGTTGCGATGGCCAACCCTCTTGATACGGACGCCATCGACGACCTGCGCTTTCAGTCCGGGTGCCACGTGGAGGCGGTGGCCGCGCCGCGTTCGGCCGTCGTCCAGGGTGTGCTCGACGCGTACGGCGGCGAACTCCCCGAGCTTCTCGACAGCCTCGAGCGGTCGGGACGGCGCGATGAAGGACGCAGCCTGCAGGATCTGGAAAACGAGGCGGGAGCGGCCCCGATCGTGAAGATCGTGGACCATCTCCTGTCGACCGCCATCGACAGGCGCGCGAGCGACATTCACATCGAAACGCACGGTGCGGGCTCCAGGGTCCGTTTTCGGATCGACGGACTGCTTCACACCGCGACGGAGCTGCCGCCTGGAAGTCACCGGGCCGCGATCTCTCGCGTCAAGGTCATGGCCGGGCTGGACATCTCGGTCCGGCGGCTTCCCCAGGACGGCGGGTTTACGGTGAAGAAGCGGAACACCAAGCTCACGGTGCGCGTGTCCACCATCCCGACGCTGGGTGGCGAGAAGGCCGTGCTGCGCGTCCTCGATCCGGGCGACGCCCCCCGCGATCTGTCCTTCCTCGGTATGGCCGCGCACGATCTGGAGCGCCTTCGCCACCTCCTCCAGCGGCGCCAGGGAGTCCTCCTCGCGTCGGGGCCCACCGGAAGCGGCAAGACCACGACGCTCTCGGCCGCGGTTGCCGAGCTCGCCGCCGGGAAGATCAACATCGTGACGCTCGAGGACCCGGTCGAATACCGGTTCCCGGGTCTCGCACAGATGGAAATCGACCAGAAGGCGGGGGTCGACTTTCCGTCCGGGCTGCGCGCGATACTGCGCCAGGACCCCGACGTGATTCTCGTGGGAGAGGTGCGCGACCGGGAAACCGCCGAAATCGCCATGTCCGCTGCCGTAACGGGCCACCTGGTACTCACCACGATCCACACGGTCGACGCCCCAAGCGCCATCACGCGGCTGCTCGAGATGGGCGTGCCGCCCTTCCTCGTGGCGGGTGGTCTCGCCGGGGTGATCGCGCAGCGCCTGATTCGCAGAGTGTGCTCGCGTTGCGACGGCCGCGGGGGCGAATGCACCGTGTGCAATGGTGGCTACCGGGGCCGCAGCGGAGTTTTTGAGGTGCTGGTCGTCGATGACGAGATACGCACCGCGATCACCGCTGGCGCCGCCATTGCCTCGCTACGCCACCTCGCCCAGCGAAACGGCATGGTCTCGATGGCCCGCGACGCCCTGCGCCAGGTCGCCGAAGGTGCCACCACGCCGCACGAGGCGGGTCAGATCATCGCCCTCACGCAGGGAGCCACGGTCCGTTGCGAAAACTGTGACGCGGCCCTGCCGCCGGCTGCAGCCGGATGCACGATGTGTGGGCGTCCGCGCGGCAATGTCTGCACCTGTGGGGAACCGATCGACGCCCGCTGGCGGTACTGCCCCGCCTGCCAGCGCGCCGTATCGCCGTTGCACGACTAGCGGCCAGGAATCCGTGGTCCTACGCCTCGAAGACCTCCTTGCGGGTCGTCAGCGATTCGATGCGAGACATGCGCGGACGTACACCGATCCCCGGCCCTTCGGGCACGGGCATCATGCCGTCGACCATCTCGAATTCCGGCGTGACGATGTCCTCGGCCCAATACCGCTTCGAGTCGGAGATGTCCCCGGGAAGCGTGAAACCGGGCAGCGTAGCCAGAGCGACGTTGTGAGCCCGCCCGATCCCCGACTCGAGCATTCCGCCGCACCAGACGGGCCATCCCGCCGCCTTGCACGCATCGTGTATCGCCAGTGACGACTTGAGCCCGCCCACGCGACCGGGCTTGATATTGATGATGCGGCCGGACCCGAGATGAAGAGCAAGGCGTGCATCACCTGCCGAGCGAATCGATTCATCCAGACAAACCGGCGTGGAAATGCTTTTTTGCAAAACCGCGTGTTCAAGCAGATCCTCGTGCGAAAGAGGTTGTTCGATCATCATCAGATCATGATCGTCCATTGCGGCCAGGCGTTCGAGGTCGGTTTCAAGCGAGTACGCGGAGTTGGCATCGGCCATCACCGGCACCTCGGGAAAGTGCTCACGAACAACCCGCAGCATTTCAACATCGCGGCCCGGCTTGATCTTTATCTTGATCTTCCGATAACCCTCGCGGTTGTATCCCTCAACCTTGTCCAACAGCGCCTGATCGCTATTCTGGATACCGATCGAAACACCTACCGGCACCGTGTCGACTGCTCCACCCAGGAGTTCCCTCAGAGACACGTTGCGGCGCTTCGCCTCGAGATCCCACCCCGCCATCTCGACGGCGGCCCTGGCCATGGGATGGCCCCGGAGCCACGGTACAACCTCCAGGTGCCGGGCATCGTCGAATTCGGTGCCCACGAGCGCAGGCAGCAACCACCGCGTCAGGACGTGCCAGGCGGTGTCCGTCGTTTCATATGAATACCCGGGCGTTTCGCCTGCCACACACTCGGACCACGCCCTGATCCCCGCGGACTCCAGGGTTAACAGAAGGACACGGCGCGCTTGCGTGCCGCCGCTGCTGATTTCGAAGAACTCGCGCAGCTCAAGAGGCAGTTCGCGCAAGACCGCTCGGTCGATTCTCATGTGCGTGCCGAAGGTTGCCCGCCGGCCACCCTATGACGATCGAAACGTTGCCGGGGACCGGGGCCTATTCGTCCCCGCCAGCCGATTCGGTTTTCGCTTCGGCAGCCTCCCGGGCGGCCGCTTCCGCCTTGAGGCGATCACGGCGGCGCACGGAATGAAGGCCGGTCAGCAGCGAGGTCCTCGACTTGGAGCGCACACCACCCTGGACCAGCGCATCCCGGATCTGCGGCACTGTGTATCCCTCGCCGTAGATCTTGACGAACTTGCGATAGGCATACGTTGGGCCCATGCCCCGGAACGTCCCGGCCGGAACATCCGGATGGCCCGCGCCGGCACTCTTGCGCCGTTTTCTCTTCTTGCGTACTGGCGCACGCTTTGGCGCTGCCCTGGGTGCCGCTTTCCGGTCGACTCCGAGCAGCGTCTTCAGTCCGGCGATCGTGTTACGAAGCGCCTCGCCTCGCTTCTCATGGTTCGCCAACTCCGCTTCGGCCTGCTTGAGCGCCGTACGGTAGTCGTTTCGTGTCTTTGCATTCATTAATCAGCGTACTCCTCGGGTTGTGTGCGGTCGGCAACGGATACCGTCGCTGGGGTATCTCATTCTTGCGAAGCGCAAGATAGGGCTTTGTCCCTTGGGGCACAACACCGCGCTTTTCGGTTTCAGCTCAGTTTCAGCTTTATATGGATTCAAAAAGTGCAGCCATCAGACCGATTCTGCGCGGTACGTCGTCGAGCAGTATGTGCTCCTGAAGCGTGTGGGCGCCGCCGCCGTCCGGCCCCAGGCCGTCCAGCGTCGGGCAGCCGGCCGCCGCGGTGATGTTGCCGTCGCTGCCTCCGCCGGTCGCCTCTTCCCTGATCACGAAACCCAGTTGAGCCGCCAATCTGCGAGCCGCCGCGAACATCCTCCCCGATGCCTCGGTTCTTTCCAGTGGTCCTCTGTTTACACCGCCCTCCAGGTGCAACTCGCACACCGGGTCGACGGGCTTGAGCACGCGCAGGGCCTCATCCACGCGCTCGGCTTCGGCGCTTGTCCAGAAGCGAACATCAACCGTGCAACGCGCCGACGACGCCACCACATTTTCTGCAGTGCCACCTTCGACAACCCCGACGCTGATCGTTGTCCCTTCATCCGCATCCGCAAGCTCATAGATCCGGCAAATCTGTCGCGCGATCTCGTGAACCGCGCTGGCGCCGGCCTCGGGCTCGATCCCGGCATGGGCCGGCCTGCCCTTAACGGTGAATTCGTAGGCGCTAACGCCCTTGCGCCGGCTCTTCACCGCGCCTCCCCGTGCCGAAGGTTCCAGGACGAGCGCCGCGCGCGACGCCCTGGCCTCCGCCTCGATCGTTTCCCACGAGTGGGGCGACCCGTGCTCTTCGTCGCAGGTGATGAGCAACGACAGATCCGTCGCGGGTCTGCGGCCGTTCGCCGCCAGCATTCGGAGGGCGACGATCGCGACCGCCAGCCCTCCCTTCATGTCGTAGATACCCGGGCCGGTCACCCTCCCCCCGCTGATCGCGAAAGGGTTTCGCTCCAGCGTGCCCACCGGATGCACTGTGTCCATGTGTCCCAGAACCAGCAGCGGCGGGCCGTTCCGCTCCAATCCGGAGATGTGCGCGCGCAAGTGCTCGCCGAGACCGGGAGCAGGTATGCGCTCCACGTGACCGCCCAGGGCGACCAGGGCGTCGGCAAGCAGATCGGCAGCTGCAACATTCGCCGCAGCGTGGCGAGTGGGCGACTCGATCTCCACCAGACTGCGCAGGAACTCGAGGCACTCGCCGGTCCAGGCCTCGGCTTCCGCGATGGACAGGAGGTTGGCTTCTTTCATCCGCCCGCATTCCCGTACAGTCCGCCTCGGCGATAGCTCTCATCGAGCAGTTCGACGAGGTGCAGGACTGGAATCCCCGCTCCGGTCAGGGCGAGCCCGGCGCCGATCTGCATCATGCATCCCGGATTGCCGGTGACCAGCGCCGAGGCGCCCGTTCCCAGCACGCTTTGCACCTTGTCGGATCCGATCCAGCCACCGAGACGCGGGTTGGTGAGCCCGTAGATCCCCGCACCGCCGCAACACTCGGCCGCACCCGGCAGCGGAACAACTTCGAGGCCCGGGATCGAATCGAGTACGCGTGAGGGCGGATCCGCGACCCCCTGTGCGTGCAGAAGATGGCACGGCGCGTCATAGGTGACCTTGAGGGGCACGGTGCCGCCCGGGACCGGGCCCCGATCGGCCAGCAACTGCGAGATGTCCCGTACCTTGCCGGCAAAGGCGCGTGCGCGCGATGCCATCGCCTCGTCGTCGGCCAGCAGCGAGCCGTAGTCGGCCATCGCGGCTCCGCACCCGGACGCGTTCATCGCGACAATGTCCACACGTGCGGCTTCGAAGGCCACGATGTTGCGCCGCGCCAGGGAGCGCGCGGCCTCGAGATCGCCGCCGTGGGCATGCAACGCCCCGCAGCACTCCTGGTTCGGCACGCTGACGACATGGTAGCCATTGGCCTGCAGCACGCGCACGGTGGCCTGGTTCACGCGGGCGAACAATCCGGCCTGCACACACCCTGTGAGCACCCCGACCGTCGGCTTGGCTGCGTCCAATCGCCGGGGCACGGTCGCCGGTGGGTCTTCCGTGCGGCTCGGCAACGGCGGCGGCGGTGCAGAAGCCGCGAGCATCGCCACAGCCAGCCGTGCCCCCTTCGGAGGACGGCGACCCGCCATGATCCGGGTCAGCAGCGCGGGGAGCCCAGTAGCGCGCGCAACGCGCCCGGCGAACATGGCCGGCCGGGCTAACCAGGCCGTGCCGAACACGCGAAGCAGGACCCGGGAAAACACCGGAGGCCGCCGAGCATTGCCACCGACCTGGCGCGCAAGCTCGAGCAGCTGCCCGTACTCCACCCCCGAAGGACATACGGGCTCGCAGGCGCGGCAGCCCAGACAGCGCCCGATGTGGGTCTGAAAGGCCTCCGCACCCGGATCCAGTCTGCCTTCGACCACCGCCTGCATCAGATACAGCCGGCCACGCGGCGAGTCCGCTTCATCCCCCAATCGCCGATAGGTCGGGCAGGCCGGCAGACAGAATCCGCAGTGAACGCAGTTGAGCAGCCCCTGCTCCTGTTTCCTGACCGCGCTGGCCAGGGAGTCGACGGCCGCGCTCACGGGCACCGCGCCGCCAGAATCGACGCCGGATCGAAGAGCTTCTTGATCCGGTCGCCGAGAGCCGTGCCGCTTCCCCGCCTCCCCGTCCACCCCGCCCGCGCGGCCACCTCCCCACGCGCCTGGCTCAGGGTCATCGTCCCGCCCACCGCCTCCACCACCTCACGCGCCCGCGACAGCTCGCCTGCGACGTCCTCGTCCCGGGCCGCGTCCGGCGACGCCTTCACGCGCACGACCCCTCCCAGCGCATCGGCGGCCACCTCCCCGCCCAGCGCGCCCGCCAGCGCGAGCCCGCGGTCGAACGTGTCCGCCAGCCGATCCGGCAGCGCCGCCAGACGCACGACTAGGGCGCTCCCCTCCTCCCACGCGGCGCGATCCCCGTGTAGCGCGGCGCTCTCGTCCGCGCGCAGGATCTGCCGGGGCTTCAGCCCGGCCGCGTCGACCAGGCGGGACCGGACCTCTTCCACCTCGCCCCCACTCCCCAGCAGCCGCACCCTACAGACCGTCTCGCCGCTCTCGCGCCCGCCCTCCAGCTCCACCGCGGCTATCGGCAGCGGGCTCGTGCACACGTTGCGCGCCAGTGCCACGATCTCCCCGGCGCCACCCACGTAGCACAGGGTGACGTCAGCCTCCGGACGCGGGAACAGACGCACCGAAACGCTCGTGATGATCCCCAGGCTGCCCCGGCTTCCCGTGAAGAGGCGGACCAGGTCGTACCCTGCCACGTTCTTGACCACGCGGCCGCCGATTCGCAGCACCCGGCCGGCGCCCGTCACCACATCGACCCCCAGCACATTGTCGCGAATCGCGCCGTAGCGGCCCTGCAGCGCCCCCGAGACTCCGCACGCCACCATGCCTCCCAACGTTCCCGCTCCCGCACCGGGCGCGTCCACCGCCAGCCATTGCCCGTTGGGCAGGAGGAGGTCCTCCACCTCGGTCAGGCCGAGCCCGGCATCCGCCGTCAGCGTGAGGTCGGCGGGTTCGTAGTGCTGCACGGCGTTGAGGCGCATGCACGACACGATGACCTCCCCGGCACGGGTCCACCCCCCGGCGCCCAGCCAGCTCCCCAGTCCGGCGGGGAGCAGGCGGGCACCCGTTTCGTTCGCTACGCGGATCAGCGCCGCCACCTCTTCCACGCTGGCCGGAAAGACGACCGCCGGCGCGTCCGCGTCGCTCGGCATCCAGCCCGCCTCGCCCGGCCGTCCCCCGGCCCAGTCCCGCGCGGTCTCGGCCACGAGGACCTGACTCTCCGGCAACACCGCCAGCACGGGGCCAGCCCGATCCACGGCGGCGTCAATCACCGCCGGTGCCCACCGGAAGAACGGTGTCCTCCGAAGGAATGGTGTCCTCCGGCAGAACCTTGCCGGGATTCATCACACCGCCGGGATCGAACACCCTGCGCACCCGCCACATCGCGTCGAGCTCGTCGGGGCCGTAGATGAGCTCCATGTGGTGCTTCTTGTCGAGACCCACACCGTGCTCGCCCGTGATCGTGCCCCCGGAATCGACGCAGAGCTGCATGATCTCCTTCGAGGCGCGCTCGACGCGCTCCAGCTCGTGCTCGTCACGGCGGTCGAAGAGAATGTTCGGATGGAGGTTGCCGTCGCCGGCGTGAAAGACGTTGGCGACGACGAGGTCGTAGCGCTGTCCGATGTCCGAAATGCCGCGCAGGATCGAAGGCAGCGTGGTTCTGGGCACGGTGGCGTCCTGCACCAGGAGATCGGGCGCGATCCGCCCCATGGCGCCGAACGCCTTCTTCCTTCCCTTCCACAGCGCCATGCGCTCGTCCTCGTCGCGGGCGCTCCTCACTTCACGCGCACCCGCACGCTCGCACAGCACCGCCGCCCTCTCCACGTCGTGATCCAGCCCTGCCTCCATGCCGTCGAACTCGATCACGAGCGCGGCCTCGGCGTCGGTCGGATACCCCGCGGCAAAAACGCTGTCTTCGACGGCGCGGATCGTGGGCCCGTCGATAATCTCAAGAGCCGCCGGCAGCAGTCCGGCAGCCACGATGTCGGACACGGCCTGCCCCGCGTCGTCGATGCGGTCGAAGATGCCGAGCAGCGTGCGCACGCCTTCCGGCACGGGGAGAAGCCCGACCTCGATCTCGGTCGCGATCCCGAAGCACCCCTCCGAGCCCACGAAGAGGCCCACCAGGTCGTACCCGGGGGATTCGCGTCCCTGTCCGCCCAGCTTAACGAGCGACCCATCGGCCAGGACGACCGCAAGACCCGTCACGTAGCGCGACGTCACCCCGTACTTGAGGCAGTGCGGCCCGCCCGAGTTTTCCGCCACGTTCCCGCCGATCGTGCACGTCGTCTGCGAGGACGGGTCCGGCGCGTAGTACAGCCCGTGCACCCGTGCCGCTTCCGAGAGCTCCGCGTTGATCACGCCGGGCTGAAGCACGGCCCGCCGATTCGGCGCGTCGATGTTCAGGATCCGGTTCATCCGCGCGGTTCCGATCACGACCGCCCCGTCGAGCGCCACCGCACCCCCCGAAAGTCCGGTCCCCGCGCCCCGCGGCACGATCGGCAGGCCGTGCTCCGCGACCGCGCGCACGGCTCCCTGCACCTGTTCGGTGGAACGCGGAAGCACAACCGCGCCGGGGCGGTGCCGGTAGGCGGTCAGCGCGTCCGATTCGTAGACGAGAAGGCGCTCCTCGTCCAGGATCACGCCGTCACGACCGCAGATGCCGACGAGCGACTTCGCGAGGGTGGCTGGGACCATTCGGGCAAGCTATCCGGCGGTGGCGAGGTAGTCCAGAATGGCCTCCACGCCCGATGCGGCCATGTCGTGCACGTCGCGGGGAAGCTCGCCGTAGACACGCTCGGTGAGGAGATCGAGATCGCGGCTGCCCGTCTCGGCAAGCGCGCGGCGGACCTGGTCGATCCGGGAGAGGCGATGGTTGCGGAAGCGGTCGATGGCGTTCGCGGGGTCGTGGAGCGGGTCCCCGTGGCCCGGATAGAGCACGCGGGCCTCCAGCGCGCCGAGACGGTCCAGGGAGGTCAGGTAGTCGGCGACGCCGCCAGGGTATTCGCCGACCCAGGTCGTGTCGCCCTCTCCCAGGATGAGGTCGCCGGTGAAGACCGCGCCCTCGTCCGGGAGGTGAAAGCAGAAGTGTCGGCGCGCGTGCCCGGGGGTGCGGACAGCCACCAGATCACCGCAGTCGGTCGCGATTGCCTCGCCGTCGCCGAGTTCGTGGCTCGTCCCCGGCCCTCGTACCGCGGCCCCGGTCAGGCGCGCGAGTTCCTCGGCGCCCGCCGCATGGTCCGCGTGGGCGTGGGTGACGAGCACGACGACATGATCGGCGGCTTTGACCGCTTCCGCCAGGACCCCGAGGTGACTGTCGAGAACCGGGCCGGGATCGATCACGGCCGCCCTGCGTACGCCGACGACATAGCTTCTCGTGCCGTCGAGGGTAAAGCGCCCGGGATTGTCGGCCCGGAAGGACCGCACAGCCGCCGGCACGACTCCTAGCGTCGCTCGTGTGCGATCTGCTCCGCCAGCTTGTCGGCGATCATCTGGACCGCCACCTCGTCCTGCGAGGTGAAGGCGGCCGGCTGGTGCGAGTCGATGTCGAACTGTCCGTAGATTTCCGTTCCGGCGCGAATCAGGACCACCAGTTCCGACTTCACGTGCGGGCTGCAGGACAGGTAGCCCTCGAACTTCGTCACGTCGGGAACGTTCTGGTTGGCCCCGTGCGCGACGGCGGTGCCGCACACGCCCTCGCCCACGGGAATTCGGGCGTGCTCGGTGGGCTGGCCCACGTAGTTGTGGAGCCACAGCTCGAGGCCTTCGTCGTTGAGCAGATAGGCTCCGACCCAGTCGGCACGATCATCCCGGTGGAGGGTCTTTACCGCGTGCCGGAGGAGGGCGTCCGAAAGGTACCCTTCCTCCCTCATCTCCTGGATTTCCCTTATTACGATCCGCGCGTCGACCATCTCCTCGCTTCTTGATCAGGATTCGCTGAATTCACGGGCACTCAATATAGCCCCACGTCAACCGCGCCCGAAATCAATGCCTTCATCCAGCCTGGCCACGAACGCGGCCAGGAGCCGCGCAGTAAGAAAAAGGTCGGAGGCCGACACCATCTCGCTGGGTGAATGCATATACCGGTTCGGCACCGAAACGAGGCCGGTCGGGATGCCGCCGCGCGCCAGGTGAATCGCATCGGCGTCGGTGCTCGTGCGCAGCGGCGCGGCCTGGATCGAGTAGGGGATGTCGTTGGCCTCGGCAGTAGCGGCCAGCACCTCGAAAACCTCGGGATGGGTGGCCGACCCCCGCGTCAGAACCGGACCACTGCCCAGCGAATGCTCGCCCACCTCGGACTTTTCCACTTCCGGCACGTCGGTGGCGTGCGTCACGTCCACCACCAGCGCCACGTCGGGCGCGAGACCGAACGCGCTGGCCCGTGCTCCGCCACCCGAGTAGCCGATCTCTTCCTGCGCAGTCGCGACCGCCACCGCCCCCGCCCGGCCCCCCTGCCCGGCGACCATGCGAAGCGCCTCGAGGACGATGAACGCACCGACTCGGTTGTCGATCGCCCTGCTGGCCACCCGGTCCCCGGCGAGGCGCACCATCCCGGCGTCGATCACGGCGGGGTCGCCCACCCGCACGCCGAGTTCCCCGAGCTCGTCCCGCGATTCGGCCCCCACATCGATCCACAGCTTCTTCACCTTCACGGCCTTGTCCCGCTCCTTCGGCTCGATCAGGTGTATGGCCTTGCGTCCGATCACACCCGGAACGTCACCCCTGGACCCGAGCACGCGCACGCGCTGCCCCACCAGCACCTGCGGATCCCAGCCACCGATGCCCCCGAAGTAGAGCAGCCCCGACTTGTCGGCGTGCGTGACCTGAAGGCCGATCTCGTCGATATGTCCCGCCAGCAGCGCCAGGGGCCGCGCGTCGCGACGCACCGCCGCATAACTGTTGCCGACGACATCGCCCCAGGCCTCGGCAAACGAATCCGCCTCTTCGCGCCAGGCCCGCGCTGGCCGCGCCTCGAATCCCGACGGACCGGGAGCGTCCAGGAGGCGCTCCAGGAAGGCGATGTCCCCGCTCATTGCGGGTCCCTCCACTCAGACCGCTGACCACGCACCTCGGTTCGCCCATGCACCTCGGTGCGCCCGGACTTGAACCCGCCGCCGGGACCCCAGACCCGAAACTCGACCGTCCCTTCGCTCATGCGGCGCTCAAGCCCACGGAGGGCCAGCCGCTGCAGCCACCGCCGGGATGTCGGAACGAGCAGACTGAACCCGAAGACGTCGGTGAGAATGCCCGGGGTCAGCAGGAACGCCCCACCCACCAGGATCGCCAGGCCGTCCAGAAGCGACCGCCCCGGCAGGCGGCCCTCGACGAGTTCGCGCTGCACCGCCATGAACGCCCGCAGCCCTTGCCGCCGAGCCAGGGCCGCGCCCGCCACACCGGTCACCACGACCAGCGCGAACGTCGGGCCGATGCCGATCCACTGCCCGACCTGCAGCAGGATCGCGAGCTCCACAAGCGGGACGGCGACAAAGAGGAAGATCAGTCTGCTCAGCACTGCCTCGGCTCCAATTCGCGGTTCTGAAATCCCCGGAGAATACCCCCGGTCCACATTGCAATGTATATTCTTCGGACCATGCAGCAGACTTACTTCCGTAAAGGCTTCGGGCTCAAGGCCGAGGTCAGGCCGCTCATCGATTCCGAGTACCACTCGGCCATCGTCGAGCGCATCCGGTCACGCGCCTACACCGACAGGTTCGGCGATATCAAGGTACGTCTGGCCAAGGATTTCGGTTTCTGCTACGGGGTCGACCGCGCCATCGACTACGCCTATGAAGCGCGCCACAAGTTCCCGGACAAGCGCATCTACCTCGTCGGCGAGATCATTCACAACCCGCACGTGAACCGGCGGCTCGCGGAGATGGGCATCGAAATGCTCCTTCCCGGAGAGGACGGCGACTTCGACTACGGCCACATCGCCGCCGAGGATGTCGTGATCATCCCCGCCTTCGGAGTCACGATCGGCGACATGAAAAAGCTCCAGGACATCGGCTGCATTCTGGTCGACACCACCTGCGGCTCCGTCCTGCTGGTCTGGAAGCGCGTCAACGGATACGCTCGCGACGGCTACACCGCCGTGATCCACGGCAAGTACAAGCACGAGGAGTCGCGGGCGACGGCAAGCCAGGTGCACAAGCACGAAGGCGGCAAGTACATCATCGTTCGGGACATGGCGGAAGCGGAGACCGTGGGAGCCTACATGACCGGCCACCCCGATGCGCCGAGCCGCGACGATTTTCTACGGCGCTTCACCGACCGCACCTCCGAGGGCTTCGATCCCGACGCCGATCTCCTCAAGATCGGCGTGGCCAACCAGACCACGATGCTCGCAACCGAATCGCTCGCCATCGGCGCCCGCCTGCGCGAGATGATGGCTGCCGCGAAGGGGGAGGACCACGCGGAAGAGCACTTCCGGTCCTTCGGGACCATCTGCTCCGCGACTCAGGAGCGTCAGGACGCCGTGCTCGAGATGATGCGCGAGCCCCCCGACATCATGATCGTGGTGGGCGGCTACAACTCGTCGAACACGAACCACCTCGCCCACCTGTGCCGCGAGTACACCGAGACCTATCACATCAAGGACGCGTCGTGCATAGACATGGACACCGGCGCGATCCACCACAAGCCCGGACTGGATCCGCAGTCGCCCGAAGTCACCGAACTGGACTGGCTGCCGCCGGGTTCCTTCGAACTGGGGATTACCGCTGGCGCTTCGACGCCGAACAACAAGATCGGCGAGGCCGTTTTCCGGGTGCTGACGATCAAGGGGATAGAGCCGGACCTATAGCGTGAGCCGTCCTCACATCCCGGGTGGCGTGAACCTCCCGTCGATCGCCGTCCAGCCACCGTCGGCGAAGAGCACCGCCCCGGTCACATAGCTTGCCGCGTCGGAGGCGAGGAAGACCGTAGGGCCGGCCATCTCGCGGGCACCCCCCCAGCGCCCGAGAATGCTGCCCTCCGCGTAGGCGCGGTACCACTCGGGCCGGTCCTTGATCGGAGCCGTGAGGGGCGTGTCGATCACCCCGGGCGCCATCGCGTTGACGCGCACCCCGTGCGGCCCCAGCTCGGCGGCCGCCGCGCGGACCATCTGCACGATGCCGGCCTTCGTGGCCGCGTACATGCTCTGGCCCGGCTCGACGACAACCGACCGGACCGAACTGAAGAGGATGATCGAGCCCCTCCCCTGCTCCCGCATGATCCGTCCGGCGGACTGGATGACGTGCGCTCCGCCCTTGAGGTTGAGGCCGAGCACCCGGTCGATCTCGTCGTCGGAGTAGTCGAGGAGAGGCTTGCGTACGTTCACCCCGGGCGTGCACACGACGACGTCCAGCGACCCGTAATTGGCTGTTATCGCCTCGAAAGCGGCGGAGACGGCGGGTCCGTCGAGGATGTCGAGTTGCGCGCTGGTGGCGCGGTCGTCCTTCGCGGCCGCGCGGATCGCCGCCGCCGTCCTCCCGGCACCTTCCCCGTCGATGTCCAGGCAGTGCACGTGCGCGCCGGCTTCCGCGCATCCGACCGCGACCGCCTCTCCAATGCCGGAGCCCGCGCCGACCACCGCGGCGTTGCGTCCGGCCAGACTGAACATGTCCTTCATGGGCCTCTCTTCGTCCATTTGCTCTCCTCGGGCCGCATCGTGTTGGTTCTCACGCCGGCCTCGCTTGTAAACTCAAGGTGACACAATGTAAACTGGAGTTTACCATGGGGAACCATTCCACCCGCCCGGAACAACCGGAAGGGCTCGAGGGTGCGTCCGGCGCCTAGGCGACGGCCGGGCACGCCCGAGCGACGACCGGGCAGGGCCGACCTCATCGACCGCGTCCTGGCAGAGGCGGAGTCCGCGCGGGACGAAATCGTCGAGTTCACCGGCGACCTGATTCGCATCCCCACGGTCAATCCCCCGGGGGACTTCTACCGCGAGTGCGCGGAATTGATCCACAGGCGGCTGCGGGAGGCCGGGATGGCCGTGCAGTACGTGGCGGCGGAGGGTCGGGCGGAGCACACACCGGACCATCCGCGAATCAACGTGGTCGGTCGTAGCGGCGATGCAGGCGCGCGCCCGCGGCTGCACCTGAACGGTCACTTCGACGTGGTTCCGCCGGGGGATGACTGGACGGTCGACCCGTTTGGCGGACTCGTGCGCGACGGGCGCATTCATGGGCGCGGCGCCTCCGACATGAAGTCGGGGCTCGCGGCGGCGATCTTCGCGGTCGAAGCTCTCCGCAGGGCCGGTGTCCGGCTGCGGGGCGGGATCGACTTCAGCGCGACCGTGGACGAGGAGAGCGGAGGCTTCGCCGGCGTGGCCCACCTGTGCGAAGCGGGGGTCATCTCGGCGGAGAACACGGACTTCGCGATCATCCCGGAACCCTTCGGGCCGGCGCGGGTCTGTGTGGGGCACCGCGGCGTCTACTGGTTCGACGTCGTCGCCCACGGCTACACCGCGCACGGCAGCATGAGCCACCTGGGCCGGAGCGCCATCGACGACATGGGCGCGCTGCTGGAGGCCTTCCGCACGCAGCTCGGTCCCGACCTCGACGCCCGCCTTTCCGAACTGCCTGTCGTGCCGGAGCCGTCGCGGCACCCGTCGCTCAACGTCAACGCCATCATCGGCGGGCAGGCGGGCGAGTCCTCCCAGTCGCCCTGCGTCGCGGACCGCTGCACGGCCACCTGCGACCGGCGCTTCATCCCGGAAGAGCCCTTCGACGAAGTGCGGGACGAGATCGTCCGCCTCGTAGCGGCCGTCGCGGCGGCGGAGCCGGGACGCCGCTTCACCATCGAGGACCGCATGACCGTGCACCCCACCTGGGCGCCGCGGGGTTCCCCGCTGGTGGCGGCGTTGTCACGGGCGGTGCGGACCGTGACGGGTGCCGACGCCGAGCAGGTGGCCAGTCCCGGCACGTACGACCAGAAGCACTTCGCGCGGATCGCGGGTGTGGAGCACTGCGTGGCCTACGGGCCCGGGCCGCTGGAAGAGGCGCACCAGCCGGACGAATCGTGCGCCGTGGACGATATCGTGGCGAGCACGCAGGTGATGGCGGTCGCCGCAATGGAGCTGGTGGCGCCGCCGTGACCACGCCCCGGCGAGTCCGGCGGCATCGTCGTCAGAATGCTCCTGGAAACCACATCAGGTCCCGGATTGGGTCGCCGCTCTCCCGTCATCGTGGGTGCCCCAGCGCTCAAACCACTTCCGCAGGTATAGTTGAGTGCGCAGGAAGTTCGAAGGGATTCGCGACGTGCCGTGCCACTCGCCCTGGAATCGCAGCATCGCCGTGGGCTTCTTCTGCGCCTTGAGCGCCTGGTAGAACTGCTCGGTCTGCGACATCGGCGTGCGGAGGTCGAGCTCGCCGGTCATCAGCATGGTCGGCGTGGTCACGTTGCCGACGTACATGATCGGAGAGCGCCGGATGTGCTCGCTCGGGTCTTCCCAGGGAAAGTGCTCGAAGTCCGCGTACCAGCGCAGCGGGTTCCCGTCGACCTCCCCGGGGAAGGCCAACCAGTTGGTCACCGGACAGTTTGACGAGGCCGCGCGGAAGCGGTCGGTGTGTCCCACGACCCAGGCGGTGAGCACGCCGCCGCCCGAGCAGCCGTAGACGAACATGTTGTCCTCGTCCACGTAGCCGCGCGAGATCAGCTCGTCCACGCTGGACATGAGGTCGTGGAAGTCGTTGTTGGGGTAGTCGTACTGGATCGCGTTGCCGAACTCGGTGCCGTACCCGGAGCTTCCGCGCGGATTGGTGTACAGCACCACGTAGCCGTTGGCCGCGTGTTCCTGCCAGGCGAAGTTGAAGCCCCCGTTGTACATGCCGTGGGGTCCGCCGTGGATGACGAGCATCATCGGGTAGCTGATCCCCGCACGGAAGCCGGGCGGCTTGATGACCCAGCCGTGGATCGGCAGTCCGTCGTGCGACGACTCCGCCCAGATCTGTTCCACTTCTCCCAGGGTCACCCCGGCCAGCACGTCCGCGTTGACGTCCGTGAGGCGCGTACGCTGCTGCAGCCGGTCCACGGGGAAGGCGTAGACATCGCCGGGCTCGTGGGCGTCGCCCCACGTCCCCACCGCCATGCCACCCGCGCTGACGTCGTTCAGCGAGAACATCTGCGGACCTTCGCTCGCGGCGCGCACAACTCCGTCGATCGACGCGTACATGATGTTTGCGTAGCCATCGGCCTGGACGTTGAAGTAGACGCCTCGGCCATCCGGCGCCCACTGCAGGCCGCGCGGCGTGCGGTCGAGTTCGCTGGTGAGCGCCCTCGGGTTCGAGCCGTCGGCGTTCATCACGTAGAGCGTGGACTCGATGTAGTCGAAGGTGGTCGTGTCGTGACCGACGTAGGCGATCATGCTTCCGTCGGGCGAGGGTGCCGGCGCTCCGTCAGGCCCCTTGCGCGCGGTCACCTGGTGCAGCTCGCCCGAATCGACGCCGAGCCTGTAGACCTCGCTCTCCTGCCACCTGTAGAGCGCGTCGTCTTCGATCAGGCCGCTGAAGAGCAGTGTCTCGCCGTTCGGCTCCCAGACGGGCGCCCCGTAGTTGTAGTCCCCGCCGGTGAGCTGCCGCGGCGTGCCCCCGTCCGCCGGCACGACGAAGATGTGGCGGAAGCTCTCGTCGAGGAACCCGACGCGGTCCTGGCGGTAGACCAGGCTCTCGATGATGCGGGGGCCGGGGGTCCAGTCGGCGCCCTCGGGCCTCGGCAGCGAAACCTGCCAGTGGCGCGCGCTCGGGTTTTCGGCGGGCACGCTCATGGTGAACGCCAGCCGCGTTCCGTCGGGCGACCACTCCGGGGCGGAGGGGCCCTCTTCGACCCGGGTGACTTGCGATACCGCGCCTTCGGCGTCCATCCAGCGCACGAAGATCTGCGTGTTGCCCCCGTCGTCGGCGGCGAGGAAGGCGATCCGGTCCCCGTTGGGCGACCAGCGCGGTGAGGCGCCTGCGATCAGGTTGCGGGGGCGCGAGCCGTCCGAGTCGACGATGTGGATCGACGATTCCCAACGGTCGTTGATCTTGTCGACCCAGCCGCGCGTGTAGACGACGGCCGATCCGTCGGGCGAGATCCTGGGGTCCGAGACGCGCTCCCAGTCGAGCCAGGTCTCGAGGGCGAGGGGGGTGGGGACCTGAGCACGGACGGATTCGGGGGCGACCGCGGCGAGCACGGCGATGAATGTGACGGCGGGGACCACGGCCTTCATGGAAGACCTCCTGCGATGCGGGCGAATGCGGGGAACCGGCCTCAAGATGGGCCGGCAGCCGGCAATTGGACAGCAGGGCGCCGGCCCGGATGCATCGCCGACCGAATGCCGGGGGGATTTTGTCCGCGGGCTGCTAAACGTGCAGCGCCCGCCCCAGCGCCCCGAGTGCGCCCTCTGCTACCGCCTCCGACAGCGTCGGGTGCGGGTGCATTGCCAGGTCGATCTCCTCCACGGTCGACTCCAGGTGCCGGGCCATCACGAACTCCGCGATGAGCTCGGTGGCGTGCGGCCCGACGATGTGCGCCCCGACGACCTCGGAGTAGCGCTTGTCGCGGATCACCTTGACGAATCCGGTGGAGTCCCCGCCCGCCAGGGCCCGGCCGTTGCCCGCCCAGGGGAACTTCCCGACGTCGATGTCGAGGCCCTTCTCGCGCGCCTGTTCCTCGGTGAGGCCCACGGACGCCACCTCGGGGTGGCAGTAGGTGCAGTTGGGGACGTTGCCGTAGTCGACCGTGTGGTGTCCAACGCCAGCAATGTGCTCGGCCGCCACAACGCCCTCGTGCATCCCCTTGTGGGCCAGCAGCTGTTCGCCCGCACAGTCGCCCACCGCCCATATCCCGGGCACGCTGGTTCGCATGGTCCCGTCCACCGCGACGAATCCGCCGCGCTCGGTCAGCTTCACGCCCGCCGCCTCGGCGCCGATGTCTTCCGTATTCGGAATCCGCCCGACCGCGGACAGGACGTAGTCCACATCGAGAGTGTGCGCGTTGTCGCGCTTGTCCGTGAAGGAGATCGTGACACCGTCCTCACGAGCCACGGTGCTCTCCACGCGGGCACTCGTGAAGATGTCCATCTTCCGCTTCTTGAACGCCTGAGCCACGGTGCGTGACGAGTCCTTGTCCTCCAGCGGCAGGATGCGATCGAGGGCCTCGATGAGGGTCACCTTCGTCCCGTAGGCGTTGTAGATGTCCGCAAACTCCACACCGACCGCGCCCGCGCCGACAACCACGAGCGTCTCTGGAGCCTTGTCCTGGAAGAGCGCGCCGGTCGACGACCAGATCCGCTCCTCGTCGATCTCGAGGAAGGGGAGGCTGCGCGGCCGCGAACCGGTCGCGATGATGATGTCCTTCGCGGTGACGGTGCGCTTGTCCCCTTCCTTCTCGACCTCCACCGCCCCTCCGCCCAGCATTCGACCGTACCCCTCGATGTGCTCGACCTTGTTCTTCTTGAGAAGGAAGCTCACGCCGTTGGAAAGGCGATTCGCGACCTGCCGGCTGCGCGCCTGGGCCGGCGCGAGGTCGACCGTGAGCCCCTCGAAGGTGATGCCGTGTCCGTCCGCCTTCTTGAGTTCATTGACCAGCAGCGCGCTGCTCAGAAGCGCCTTGGTCGGGATGCACCCGACGTTCAGGCACACGCCGCCCAGCTTGTCGGCTTCCACGCAAGCCGTCCTGAGGCCCAGTTGGCCGGCCCGGATGGCCGCGACGTACCCCCCGGGCCCGCCACCGATGACGATGACATCGAAGTCGGTCTTGCTCTGCGAATTGCCTGCCAAGGGAAAACCTCTCTTCAGGGTGTGATTCCGAAACCGCGGTCGGCAGCCCGTGGAAAGCTAACCTGCTAGCGCCCCTCCACCGGATCGGCCCGGTAGATTTCCCCGCCCTTCATCACCCACATCACCCGCTCGAGCGCGGTGATGTCGTCGAGCGGGTTGCCGGGAACCGCGATGATGTCCGCATACTTCCCCGCTTCGAGCGAACCCACGTCCTCCTCCCAGCCCATGATCATCGCCGAGACGCTGGTCGCCGAGGTGATCGCGTCCATTTCGCTCTCGCCGATCTCGACCCGGATCTGGAACTCGCGGGCGTTGTGGCCGTGCTCGAAGACGCCCGCATCGGTGCCGAACCCGATCGTCAGCCCGGCGTCGAGGGCTCTGCGGAAGGTGGTGTTGCGGTAACGCATCATCTCGATGGAGCGCTGGATGAGCGGCTCGGGGATGCCGAGCGCCGCCCCGTCGCGCGGGACGATCACGCCCACGTACAGCGTCGGGACGTAGTACGTGTGGTCGCTCTCCTGCAACATCGCGATCGCCTCGTCGTCGAGCATCGAGCCGTGATCAACGGTGCGGACGCCGGCGCGGATCGCCGCCTTGATCCCCTCGGTGCCGTGCGCGTGCGCGGCGGTGAAGCGGCCCCAGCGGTTCGTCTCCTCGACGGCCACCGCCAGCTCCTCGTCCGAGTACTGCTGCGCCCCGGGCGGCAGCCCCTGCGACAATACCGCGCCGGTGGCCAGGATCTTGGTGAAGTCGGCGCCGTTCTTGTGGTTGGTGCGGACGGCCGCCCTCACCGCATCGACACCATCGGCGAGGTTCCGCACGGTGGGCACGTCCACGTAGATCGAGAACTGGCGGGCGTCGCCGGCGCCCCCCGTGGCCGAAACGTAGTTGCCGGCCACCTGCATGCGCGGCCCCGGGATCACGCCCGCGTTGATGGCGTCCCGCAGGTCCACGTCGGTGTAGGACCAGGTCGGGCCCATGTCGCGCACCGTGGTGAAGCCGGCGCGCAGGGTGGTGAGCGCGTTCGCCGCACCGTAGAGCGCGGCCTGGGCCGGGGTGGTCGTGATCAGGACCTCTTCCCAGTGCGTGCCGACCTTGTCGGTGAGGTGCGTGTGCAGGTCGATCAGGCCGGGAAGGATGGTGGCGTCGCCGAGATCGACGAGGATATCGCCCGACAGGGTGGCGTCGTCGGCACCCACCGCGACGATTCGGTGGCCTGCGACGACGACCGCACCGGGTTCGATGAGGTTCCCCTTGCCGTCGATCATGCGTGCCGCGCGAATCAGGACGTGATCCTGGTCCTGCGCCGCCGCTGCGGCCGGCAGCGCCACGGTGAGCGCCCCCAGCAGGAGGAAGGCGACGACGAAGTCGCTGAGCGTCCGCACGAGCGAACGGTGGCTGGGCCGACGAGGACTCATGGGTCTTTCCCTGGCACTAGATCAGGATCGCCGCGGGCTCCTCGAGGAATGACTTCAGCGTGGCCAGAAAGCGCGCTCCCTGGGCGCCGTCGATCACCCGGTGGTCGCAACTCATGGTGACCTTCATCCTCGGCTGGACAACCACCTGGCCGTCCACCACCACTGGCCGGTCCTCGATCGCGCCCACCGCGATGATCCCGGCTTCGGGCGGATTGATCACGGCGGTGAATTCCTCGATCCCGAACATGCCCAGATTCGAGATGGAAAAGGTCGACCCGGTGTATTCGTGGGGCTGGAGCTTCTTCTCACGTGCGCGCCCCGCGAGTTCCCGGATCTCGGTGCTGATCCGGCCCAACCCCTTCGCGTGGGCGTCCCGCACGACCGGAGTGATCAGTCCGTCGGGCACGGCCACCGCAACACCCATGTGCACCCGGTTGAACCGGCGGATCGAGTCGCCCTGCCACCAGGCGTTGCACTCCGGATGATGGGTCAGCGCGACGGCGGCCGCCTTGATGATCATGTCGTTGAGCGACGCTTTCGCACCCTGCGCGGCCAGCAGCTCGTTCACTCTGCCACGCGCCTGCAGCGCCCGCGTCATGTCCACGTCCACCGTGAGGAAGAAGTGAGGCACGGGTCCAAGCGACTCGGCAAGGCGGCGGGCGACCGTTTTCCTCATCTGCGAGAGCGGAACGTCCACGAACTCCGTGTCCGGGAGCTCCGGTGTGATCACGGGCGCCACAGGCGCCGCTGCCGCCGCTTCCACGTCCCGCTTGATCACCCGGCCGTTGGGCCCGGACCCGTGGACCGCGGCAAGGTCGACCCCCAGTTCGCCGGCGAGCCGACGGGCGACCGGCGAAGCCTTGATCCGCCCTGCGGTGGCGACCGGGGCCGGTACGGGTTCCGGACTCACAGGCGTCGCGGAGACGGGCGGCGGGGCTGCTGGCAGGCCGGCTGCGGGTGCGACCTGGGCTGCAGGCTCGGCGTGCGCCGCAGGCTCGGCCTGGGCCACGGGCTCGGCCGCTGCCGGCGCCGCGGAGGTCGCCGCCGGCTCAACCGACGCCACCAGCGTGGCGATGTCCTCGTTCTCTGCCCCGATGACCGCGATCACGTCGCCCACCGGCGCCGTCGCGCCTTCGTCCACGAAGATCTTCCGCAGCACACCCTCGCCGCGCGCCACCAGCTCCATCGTTGCCTTGTCGGTCTCGATCTCCGCGAGGATGTCGCCCTGCGCGACCGCGTCGCCTTCAGCCTTCAGCCAGGTGACGACCTGACCTTCTTCCATCGTGGGCGAGAGCGCCTCCATGTGGACCTTGGTAGCCATTGCTTCGCTTCTCTCAGAGGTAGAGCACTCTCTTGCAGGCCTCCACGACCGCCTTGACGCCCGGTTTGGCGAGCTGCTCGAGGTTCTTGGCGTACGGCATCGGCACGTCCGCCTGGGTGACGCGCACCACGGGAGCGTCCAGGTCGTCGAAGGCCTCGTCCTGAATCAACGCCACGATCTGCGCGCCCACGCCGGCGAAGGGCCACCCTTCCTCCAGGTAGACCACCCGGTTCGTGCGTGCCACGCTCTCCAGGATCGCGTCCACGTCGAGCGGACGAATCGAGCGCAGGTCCAGGACATCGGCCTCGATCTCTTCCCGCGCCAGAGCGGCGGCGGCCTGGAGTGCCACATGCACCATCTTGCCGTGGGTGACGATGCTCACGTCGTCGCCCGGGCGCTTCCGGTCGGCCACGCCGAGGGGGATCACGTATTCGCCGTCGGGAACCTCGCCACGCACGTTGTACAGCAGTTCGCCTTCCATCACCGCGACGGGGTCGTCGTCGCGTATCGCGGCCGCGAGGAGCCCCTTCGCGTCGGCGGGTGTGGCCGGGGTCACCAGCTTCACGCCGGGCGCGTGGACATAGTAGGTCTCACACGCCTGGGAGTGCTGCGCCGACAACTGCAAGGCTGCTCCGGTCGGCCCGCGAAAGACGATTGGCACGGGAACCTGGCCGTTCGTCATGTACAGCATCTTCGCCGCGCTGTTGATCACCTGGTCCAACGCCAGTATCGAGAAGTTGAAGGTCATGAATTCGCAGATCGGGCGCAGGCCCGCCATCGCCGCCCCCACGCACAGGCCGGTGAACCCCAGCTCGCTGATCGGGGAATCCACGACCCGCCGGTCGCCATACCGCTCCAGCATTCCGCGCGACACCTTGTAGGCGCCGTCGTATTCCGCGACCTCCTCGCCCATCAGGAAGACCGAGTCGTCCCGGTCCATTTCCTGGCACATGGCCGCGTTCAGGGCCTCGCGGTAGGTGAGTTCAGCCATGGGTGCCCCCGGCGGGGCCGCGTTCCCGGCCGTCAAGGAAGAGGCGGCCGTGCCGGTTGATCTCGGCGTACACGTGATCGTAGAGCGTCGAAGGGTCGGGCAACGGCGAAGCGTCCGCGAAGTCGGCGGCCTCGTCGGTTAGAGCCCGTGCCTCCGCGTCCAGCGCCTCCAGTTCCTCCTGCGTCAGGAGCCCCGAGTCCATCAACCGGTCGCGCAGAATCTTGATCGGATCCTGCGCTTCGACGTGGGAGTCCACCTCTTCCTTCGAGCGATACGTTCCGGAAACCGGGTCGGACATGGAGTGGCCCCGGAAGCGGTAGGTCACGGCGTTCACGAACTGCGGACCGGCCCCTGAGCGCACCCGCTCCGCCAGCTCCTCGAAGAACCGGTAGGTTGCCACGACGTCCTGCCCATTGACGGTATGCGCCGGAATCCCGTAGGCACCCGAGCGCGCTTCCATCTCGGTGGCCGAGACGCGTGAAAACGCGGTTCCCATCCCGTAACCGTTGTTCTCGACCACATATATGACCGGCAGATGCCAGATTGCGGACATGTTCAGGGCTTCGAGAAACGCGCCCTGGTTGACTGCGGCGTCACCCATGAAGCACAGGCAGATCTGGTCGCCGCCGCGGTACTTGATTGCCCACGCCAGCCCCGCGCCCAGCGGAATCTGCCCGCCGACGATCCCGTGGCCGCCCCAGAACCCGACCGTGGTGTCGAAGAGGTGCATCGAGCCGCCCCGGCCACCCGAACACCCATCCACCCGCCCATACAGCTCGGCCATTGCGGCGCCGGGGCTGATGCCCTTGGCGATGGCCTGCGTGTGTTCGCGGTACGCGGTGATCACCAGGTCGTCGTCGCGGAGCGGCTTGATCGACCCCGCCGCCAGCCCCTCCTGGCCGATGTGCAGGTGACAGAAGCCGCCGATCTTGCCGATCGCATACGCCTCTTCCGCCTTCTCCTCGAAGCGGCGGTAGAGGAGCATGTCGGCGAGGAGGGCGTGAAGTTCCTCTCGCGTGAAGCCGTCAAGTCCCTTGGACGCGGCAGGCTCGCTCCCGTCCACGGTCTCGGATCCGTTCGCGCCTGGCACGGTACCGTCGGCCGTCCGCCCGGCAGCCGTCCGCATCCCTTGCGCCATCCGCCTCAGCCCCCCGTGCCCAAGGCCCGATTCGTGCGGAGCTGGATCAGGGGGCGTCGTGGCTGGCTGTTCGCGGGCATCGCAACCACTTCCGCCGGCGCCGGAACATCCGCCTCCATCACGTCGCGGATGCTGCCCGGTCCCCCCGCCTCGACCTCGCGCGCCTGTTCCTTCGCGTGATAGCTGGAGCGCACCAGCGGCCCCGACTCGACATGGCGGAAGCCGTACTCGCCCTCGCCGATCCGCTTCCAGTCGCGGAATTCATCCGGCGTGACCCAGCGGGCCACCGGGATGTGCTGCCGGGACGGTCTCAGGTACTGTCCGAGCGTGAGGATGTCGACTGCCGCCTCGCGCAGGTCCGCCATGGCCTGCCGGATTTCGGCCTCCTCCTCGCCCATGCCCAGGATGATCCCCGTCTTGGTCAGCATAGAGGCGTCGATCCGCTTGGCCAGCCCGAGGTAGGAGATCGAGCGCCAGTAGCGGCCCCCGGGGCGCACCTCCGGATGCAGGCGCTCGACCGTCTCCAGGTTGTGGCCCAGGATGGCGGGCCGTGCATCCATCACGACCCGCAACGCGTCCTCGTCGCCCTTGAAGTCGGGGATCAGCACCTCGACCGAGCAGGCCGGCAGCCGGGCACGCACCTCGCGGATCGTCGCCGCGTAGATGCTCGCGCCGCCGTCCGCGAGTTCATCACGGTTGACCGACGTGACGACGACGTGGTCGAGGTCCATCGCGGCGATCGTGTCGGCGACTCGGCGGGGTTCGTCCAGGTCCAGTTCGGTGGGCATCCCGTGCGCGACCGCGCAGTACTTGCAGGCCCGGGTGCAGACGTCCCCGAGGATCATGAACGTCGCCGTGCCCGCCTCCCAGCACTCCCCGATGTTCGGGCAGCCCGCCTCTTCGCAGACGGTGTGCAGCGACTGGCTGCGCATGAGCTGCTTGAGCCGCAGGTAGTTCGGCCCGCCGGGGGACCTCACCTTCAGCCACGACGGCTTGCGCGACGTGATCGGGATGGTGTCGATCCCGCAATGGGCCCGGATCCGGGACGTTCCCTTCGGCTTGACCGTACCGGTGTCCTTCCCCGCGGGCGCGTACCCGCCCGGAGTTCTTGCTTGCGAAAAAGTCACCTGTCCGTGATCTCCGATGTCTCAAGGGCCGTGAATCATAAGAAAGTCGCACTTTTCGCACCATGGACGGGGAGCGGCGATGCACGCGGCGCGGCGCGCACGCCCCCTACCTGAGCAGATATGCCACGCCCAGCCCCAGATAGGTGCCAACGGCATAGCCGAACAGACCCATCACCACCCCTGGCAGCACGAGGTGCCGCCACTCCCGGGATATGGCGACGGCAAGCGCGCTGGAAGGACCGCCGACCGCCGCCTGCGACGCCACCGAGATAGTCCCGATGTCCAGGCGCAGGAGCTTCCCGGCGCCGAAGACGACGACACCGTGGACGGCAACGACGATCAGGGTGAAGACGAAGACCTCCGCGCCGACCGCAACGATCTCCGAGACCCGGGACAAAATGCCGATCAGCACAAAGAAGAAATGGAGGCCAACCGACCCGAGCTGCATGGCGCCGCGAGCATCCCGGCAGAGCGGCGAATGCCCGAGCACAAGGGCCAGGGTGGTCAGCCACAGAATCGACGGGATCCCGGGGACTGCCTGACCAAGCCACTCCGCGAGAAAAACAAGGATGATCCCCGCAGCGAACAGGTTTGCGAGACTCAGGGCCGACATTCCCTCGCGGACGAAGTAGGGATGATGTCGGCGGCGGTCCGAGGCCGAATCCGAGGTGTCTCCTTCCTCGCCGGCCTCACCATGGGCTGCCGTGCGGGCATTGCTCCCGTCGGATACCGGCGTGTAGAAGCGGCCAAGCCATACGGGCAGCATGAGCGTGGCCGCCAGCCACAGCGCCGTCATTACCGCGTCGGCGGCATTGAGCCCCGCGAACAGCGTCCCGGTCAGCCCGACCTCGCGACCGACCGACACGAAATTGACCGAACCACCCGAATACGTGCCGGTCAGCGCCCCCGCAATGCGCCAGGTGTCGTCGCCGAAATGCGACCCATAGATCGAGGCGGCCACCAGCGCCCCCAGAACGGTCCCGGTCACCGCGACCGCGAACGCGCCCATCATGCGAGGACCGGCCTTCGCCAGGTCGCGCAGGTCAACTGACAGGAGCAGCCACGCGATCGACACCGACGTGACCGGCCCGAGCACGATGTCGTAGACAACCGAGGTGACAGGCACGAGGCCGGTGTTGGACAGGATCGCGCCGAAGATGATCGCCAGCATGGACGCGCCGACCTTTCCCATTGCGGGAAAGCGGTAGTCCAGCCAGAAGGCAAGCGCGGTCGCTGCGGCGATGACGGTGGCGAGCGCCAGGGGTGACTGGATCATCGCGGTCCTCCCTACGCCGAACCCGCGAGGTATGCCATCGCGTCGGCCCGCAGCTGGGGCAGCAGACTGGCGTGGCCGGTTGGGCCGGTGCCGTACTCCTCCAGCCCGGCACCGATCTCGTCGTCATAGACGTCCACGAGGGTCTGGTAGTAGATCGTCGCCCTCTCGTTGTCGCCCATCAGGAGTGCGGCCTCGGCAGCCGCGGCGAGGCAGAGCAGATGGGTGGGCCGAAACGCGAGTCCCGCCTCGGCGACTGCAAGGGCCGACGGGCCGTCTTCGGCGACGGCATGGAGAAGCGAGAGGTGGAAGCGGTCGTCGAGACTCAGGGCTTCGATGAGGTCGTAGGAGGCGATGGCCATGGGGAGAAAGAGGTTGGCCTCGGCCAGGTCGCCGGCTTCGA
Source organism: Gemmatimonadota bacterium (assembly GCA_028874905.1). GTDB lineage: Bacteria > Gemmatimonadota > Gemmatimonadetes > Longimicrobiales > Gaopeijiaceae > Bin94. Next base: position 90,867 of record JAPPGZ010000073.1, on the reverse strand, counting down.
CCGCGCCCATGACCCGCCTGAAGAGGCGGTCGGCTGCCTGCCGGGGCGTCATGGAGTCGAGGTCGACGGCCGAGGTTGGTCCGAGCGCCCCGGGCTGGGTCGCCGGAGGAGGAGACAAGGTGATTTCGCGCCCGCCATCGCGCACAACTAATATGACCACAACGATCAGCGCAAGGGCTCCCGTGGCCGCCCACGGAATCCAGGCCGGGCGTGGCCCGGCGGTGGTTCCCTCACCCGTCCCCGCGGCACGTGTCCTGGCCGCCCGCGGTCCCGCGCCCCGCCTTCCCAAAGGTACTCCGCACTGCGTGCAAAAGCGGTTGCCGGGCTCCGAGGCGGCTCCGCAGTCAGGGCACGGCGGGCCCCGCAGGGCCCCACCACACTGAGAGCAGAAATTGGCTCCCGCCGAACTCTCCCGGTGGTTGCAGTTCGGGCACGCCACGCTTCCCGACTCGTTCATCCGACGAGCCTTCCGCCGGCAATGGCGTTGAACAGCAGCGGCCAGGTCACGATGCTCTGGCCGCGGTAGTTGGGCTGGAAGCCGAAGAGGATCACCTCGCCCTGGCCGACCCGGGCGCGCAGGAGCGCCGCCTGCCCGCCCAGCCTCTCGGGCCCGAGGATCCACCCGGCGATCACGGGATTGTCATGACCATACCGTCCCAGCACATCCACCCGCTCGTCGTCGACCACGAAGGCCCGGCTGCTGCGCCAGTACCACGCGGCTGTCGAACCGTCATATCCGGACGCCACCGGGTCCGGCTCGAGGTCCACCCGCACAATCGATCCGGGCACGTAGAACTCCGTGTTGGACAGCCCCTCCACGGGATTGGCCACGTCCAGCCCGAAGAGCCCGATCGCGAATTCGGCGGCCTCCTCCATCACCACCAGCCGCCCGCCCGACTCCACGAATTCCCGCACGGCGGTGCGGCCTTCCGCCCCGATGCCTCCCGTGTACTGCTCCGGAAGCGATCCCGGCAGGCGCCCGCGGCTGATCGACCGGTCCGACTGGCTCTGGAAGATCAGCACGTCGTAGTCGTCGCCAAGTGACCCGGCCCGGACGCGCGCGTCGTGCAGGGAATCGTAGACCATTTGGTGCCTGTCGAACATCCACCGCGTCCACCCGGCGATCATGGGTTCCTGATGCCCCTTGTAAAGCGCGATCCGCGGGGCATCCGCGCCGGTCAGCGATGCGGGCAACTCGTAGGCGACGCCCAACGGGCCGGTCGGCTCGCTTAGCGGCACGTCGGGCTCCGTGTCCAGCGCCACCGCCTCGATCCCCATCAGCAGCGGCAGCGTGTGCGCGGTCACGTCATAGGGGCGCTTCGGCGGGCCACCGGGGTACTCGCGCATGTCGGGGTATTCCTGTTCCGTCAGGAGCGTCTGCGCAAAGGCCGCGTACGGCTGGCGCATCACCACCACGTGCGACCCGGCGGGATAGGGTGCGCCTCCGGCCATGAAGTCCGACTCGGCGCGCCGCACCTCGACGTCGCCCATCGTCAGGATGCGGAGCACGCTTTCGACCCCGACCCGGTTCTCCTGCCCGGCCGGGATCACCCAGGCCGCGGGCCACTCGTCCCACCCGGCCACGGCCCGTTCGCCCACGCGGTAGAAGTTCTCCAGCCAGTAGCGCCGGTTCTTTGCGGCGTTGACCAGCAGTGCCATCGCTCCCGAGAACTGGTACTCGACGATGTCGGGAAGCCCCCACTCCCCGCCCTCCCAGGGCCAGGGGAACTTCCAGTTCGCCCGGCCCGCATCGTATTCGCGGCCACCCTGCACCACCTCGCGCGGCACGTTCACCGTCGTGGCCAGTTGTGCGGACGCGGTCTCGCTCAGGATTCGAGCCCCTCCGTGGTAGTGCATGTATGCGCGACCGGGGTGAAAGCCGTCGTAGATCGCGTTGATGACGACACCCTGCTTTCCCTGAGAAGTCAGTTCCGCAGCCATGTACGCTCCCAACTGGTTCACGGCCGAGATCAGGCCGGGATCGACGTTGGGTTCCATCGGGTCGATGTAGGGCGGGAAGAAGATGCGCGCGCCGCTCCCGCCCATCTGGTGGATGTCGTGCACGATCTGCGGGTGCCAGTCGTTCTGGGCCCGGACGGTGTGCTGCGTTTCGTTCTGATAGAAGGTGTACCAGTCGCGGTTGTTGTCGTGGCCGGTGTAGAAGTGGTAGAGCCAGGGGGGCGCCTGCCCTTCGAACTCCGTGCCGGCGTGCTCGTTGTAGAAGTCGTTCACCCACTGTGTGCCGTCGGGATTGAGCGACGGGATCTGCAGGAGGATCACGTTGTCGAGGATCTCGCTGACGCGCTCGTCGGCCGAAGAGGCCAGGTGATGGGCCAGCTTGGCGGCCGATTGGGCGCTTCCGACCTCGGTGGAGTGGATTGCATGGGTGATCATGACGACTGTGCGGCCTTCGCCCAGCAGGCGCTCGAGTTCGTCGTCGCTCCCGACGGTGCGGGGGTCGGCAAGACTGCGCTGGACACGGTGCAGCTCCGCCAGACGAGCGTGGTTCGAAGGACTCGTGATCGTCAGCATGACGAACGGCCGTCCTCGCGTGGTAGGGCCCAGCGTGTCGACGACGACACGGTCGCTCGCATGCGCGAGGGCCTCGTAGTACGACGTCAGGTCATCCCAGTTGGCGAGTCTGCCCTCGGCACCCATGTCGAAGCCGAAATGGTCGGCGGGGGTCGGAACCTGGGCAGCCAGCGCGGCCGGCACGGCCGTGGCGAGGGCGATGGCGGCGAGGATCGTCGGTGAGGGGCGCATGCCAACTCCTGGTATCGGGTGCCTGCTTTACAGTCCAGTAGGCGAGTCTACGAAACGGGCCTCGATTCCGAAACGTTGCTCCAACAGGCGCGCGAGGGCCTTCACGCCCCAGGTTTCGGTTGCGTAGTGCCCACCGAGGACAACCGACACTCCGAGTTCGGCGGCGTCGATGGCATGATGGTGTTGAGCCTCCCCGGTGACCAGCAGATCCAGCCCCGCGGCAGCCGCCTCCGCCAACGCCGACGCGCCCGAACCGGTAACCACGGCCGCCGTCCTCACATGCTCGGGTCCGCCCGGAAGGATCTGCGTCCGGCTGCCCGTTGCCTCCTCGAGACTGTGTGCCAACGCCTCCAGCGGCGCATCGACGACCCCCTGCCAGCCCACGGTCGCTCCCTGGAAGTGGCCGAACGGCTCCAGGTTCTCGAACCCCAGCTTCCGGGCCAATACCGCCGAGTTACCCACCTCCGCGTGGGCGTCCAGCGGTAGATGGGCGCTGTACAAGGCGGTGTTCGTCTCGACCAGGGCCCTGACCCGGTCGAAGTGGCGCCCGGTGAGGGGTTGCAGACCACCCCAGAACAGGCCGTGATGAACAATGAAGAGGTCGGCCCAATCCTTCGCCTGGTCGATCACCGCCTGGCTGGCATCGACCGCCGCGGCGACCCTGCGAATTGGCCCGGAACTCTCGACCTGAACTCCGTTGAGAGCGTTCGGATAGTCCGGAAAACGTGAGACCGCAAGGTAGTCGTCGAGAAACCCGGCGACCTCCGCCAGCGCAACGGAAGGCATGACCGCCGGTTTCCGCCTCGCAGCCCGGGGCCGCTAGCAGTCCGTGGATAAAGCCGCCCGCGCACCGAGAGCGGCGAGGCCCCGGACCGGCAAGGCGCGACGAAGGGCCAGTAGCAGTGCTACGGGCCCGAGGAGCAACGCAGAGCGCAGCGGTCCGGCCTGGATGCATCGCCGCTCGAATGCCGGGGGGATTTTGTCCACGGGCCGCTACACCTTCACCTTCCCGCCAACGCCCAGCACCTTGCCGGCCTGCCCGGTCCCTGCACCCTTGGGCCGGTCGGCACCTGCGGCTCCGGGGTCAATCGCCACCCCTGCGTCCTTTTGACCAACACTGATGGTGCCGCTCACGATCCCGCCTTCCTCCAGCTGCAGACGCGCGGCACTGATTTCGCCGTCGATGTGGCACGTAGCCTGCAGTTCCAGACGGGACTCCACGACCAGCGCACCCTTCACGGCGCCCGCGATCACGGCGTCCTGGGTGTGGATATCGCCGTTGACCCTTCCCGCCTTGCCGATCACGACCGCCTTGTGGGCGCGGACGGAACCTTCGATGTGCCCTTCGATTCGAATGGTGTCGGTCGTGTCGCAGTCGCCGACAACGCGCAGTCCGGGCCCGACGATGGAGATGACCTGTTCGGGCGATGACGCTGGGGTAGGTCCTTTTCGTGCCATGGCTTACAACCGTCTGCCTTCCCTGGATACGGGTAATCTTGCGGAGAACCGCGCCACTATGGCGGTGTCACCATCGACAATGGATCGATTGGGCTTCCGTTTCTCAATATCTCGAAATGAAGGTGGGGCGCGGTAGACCGACCCGTCGAACCCGACAAGGCGATCACCTCTCCCTGCCGGACTTGCCGGCCTCGTTCCGCGACCAGATAGGAGGCATGGCCGTACCTGGTACGCCAGCCGTCGCCGTGATCGATGAGGACGAAAAGACCGTAGATCGGATCGTTCGCCGCGTCAACCACAACGCCTCCACCCGCCGCTCGGACGTACGAGCCGCTCGCTACCGCAATGTCGATGCCGGGATGGTCGCTGGCACCGCCATCGGACCGCGTGACGAACCCCTGAGTCGTAAGCGGCCAGGCGGTCGGCTCGGTCGCGGCGCCTTCGCCCAATCCACTGCCGTCGCTGCCCACCGCACCGCGGTTCGTGAGCCAAAAGGCGGAATCACTGGAGCTTGCGATCCCGATCAACTGCCCGAAGTAGTTCTGTCGCGCCTCGAAGGCGGCCAATCGGCTGGCGAGTGAATCCATCCGCTGGTGCCGAGCCATCAGCGAATCGTTCTGCTGCTCCAACACGGCTGTTCTCGCCGCGCGGGTGGCCATGGACGACCAGCTTGCCGCCATCACCACGATCAGGACCGCCAGGACCGCCGCGGCAAACTTGATGGCGACCGCACGACGCCGGGATAGCGTGAAGGTGCGCGGCTGCTCCACGTCGCCGCTCACCACGATGATCGATACGCCGTCCTTGACGTCCATTCTCGCTCTCGATTCAGGTCCGGGTTCCTGCAGGGCACATTACATATTGTCCGGCCGACGCGTTTCAGCCAACTATCTCCGCCGCCTCCTTGCCGGTCATGACGGCGAAGACCCTCTCCAGCTCTCGCGCTCCGCGAAACGATATGCGGATGGCCCCGGTGCCCCGGCCCCGCCACTGGATGCCGACTCGCGCGTCCAGGTGATCGCCGAGCGCCTCCTCCAGAGCGCCAATCGCCGGATCCCGCTCCTGCACCTCGTCCGGAGGCTTTCGGGCTGGTGCCGAGCCGTCGCCGGCCAGGTCGCGAACCCGGCGTTCCGTTTCACGCACCGACCACGATTCGGCGACCGCCTGCCGCGCCAGATCCGCGGCCTTTACCGGATCGTCCACCCCCAGAATCGCCCTCCCGTGCCCCATGGACAACGTTCCCTCTTCGAGCAGGCGCCGAACGGAGGGCGGAAGATTGAGGAGGCGGAGGACGTTGGCCACGGTGGACCGGCTCTTGCCGACCGCTTCGGCCACTTCGCGCTGCCCATAACCGAACTTATCCCGAAGCACCCCATAAGCCTTGGCTTCCTCCAGCGGCCCGAGATCCTCGCGCTGTATGTTCTCGACGAGCGCGAGAACGAGCAGGGTGCGATCGTCAACCTCGCGGATCTGAGCCGGTATCTCGGTCCAGCCCAACAGCTTGACGGCGCGAAGTCTCCGCTCGCCCGCCACCAGCTGGTACGTTCGGCCGGAAGGCGACCTTCGCACGAGCACCGGCTGCAACAGTCCATTGATCCGGATGGAGGCCGCGAGTTCGCTCAACTCGGCGGTGCGGAACGTCCGCCGCGGCTGGAATGGGTTGGCAGCCACTGCGCGGATCGGAACCCTGGTTGGCACATCCGGTTCCGAGCCGGCCGCGACCGGCTCTTGCATGTAGTCGCCGAGGAGGGCGCCAAGCCCTCTTCCAAGTCGGTCGCCTCGGTTCATGAACACCTAGCTCCTGTGATGGTGAGCGAGCCCCGTTCTGCCGCGAATCTCCCTGGCGAGCGATGCATATCGACGTGCACCGACCGAAGAGGGTTCATAGTCCGTGACCGGCTGTCCGAAACCCGGTGCCTCGGCGATGCTGACATTTCGGGTGATCACCGTGTCAAAGACCTTCTCGCCGAAGTAGCGCTTCGCCTCGGTTGCGACCTGGCGCGAAAGACTGAGGCGCTGGTCGTACATGGTGAGGAGCACGCCCTCAACCTCGAGGCCCGGATTGAGGCCTCTCTGTACGAGACCGATCGTGTTCAGCAGCTGGGTAAGCCCCTCAAGCGCGTAGAATTCGCACTGAATCGGTATCAGGACCGAGTCGGCCGCCGCGAGCGTGTTGAGTGTCAGGAGGCCCAGGGACGGTGGGCAGTCGATGAAAACGAAATCGTAGTCGGCTGCGAGCGGTGCGAGCGTCTCTCGAAGGATTGTCTCGCGATCCTGAACGCCGACCAGCTCGACTTCAGCCCCCACGAGATCGCGGTTGGCCGGGATCACGTCGAGATTCGCGCGCGCGCCGGACCGGAAGACAGCCCGAAACGCGGGAAGCCCCCGCACCAACACGTCGTAGACGGTAGGCATGTTGTCGCGTTGGATGATGCCCAGACCGCTGGACGCGTTGCCCTGGGGATCCATGTCCACGAGCAGCACCCTGGCGCCGTCACGGGCAAGGCTTGCACCGACGTTGACGGCCGTAGTGGTCTTGCCGACGCCACCCTTTTGGTTGGCGAGAGCGATGATTCGGTTCAAGGCGTGGCGTTTCCCTGGGGGTTCCGGGAAGGACAAACGGCTTTGACTTTCGGAATCTAACCCCACCCCGTGTTCCACGTGGAACAAATGGAGCTCTCACGGGAGCCCTGCGAGTGTTTCACGTGGAACAACCTCGGCCCCGTCCCGAGGTTTCAGACAGGAGGTGGCCGGTTCGCCGGCGTGCGATCATCCTCGGGCGCTGGCGGCCCCTCGGTCGCCGTCCGGTGGCTTGCCATCCTGCGGATCTCCATCACGAGGTTCTGCAGGTCGGCGGGCGACACGCCGGGGATTCTGCCGGCCTGAGCCACGCTCCGGGGCCGTATCCTATCGAGCTTCTGGCGCGCTTCGGTGGACAGCGTCGCGAAGCTCGTGAAGGGTGTGTCTTCAGGGATGGCCAATTCGGCCTGGGCCCGTAGCCTGGCTGCTCGTTCCAGCTCTCGGCGCACGTAGCCCTCGTACTTGGTATCGATCTCGACGGTCGCCAGCACGTCAGGGTCAAAGGGTGGGACGGCATCCCCGGCCGCCCGCAACAAGGCCTCGGCGGTCACGCGCGGACGCCGAAGTATGTCCCTGGCCCGCCGAGGACGGTCGATTGGATGGCTTCCCACCTTTTCCAGCACGGGATTCACCGTCGCCGGCTGCATGGCTTCGCTTCGGAACCATGCCATCGCCCGCGACTCTTCGCGGAGACGCTCTTCCAGCGCGGATTGCTGCTCTCCCGTCAGAAGCCCGATCGACCGGGCAAGGGTCCCGAGGCGTCCCGGACCGTTGTCCTGGCGGAGCAACAGGCGGAATTCGGCCCGCGACGTGAAGAGTCGATAGGGTTCGTCCACTCCCTTCGTGACCAGGTCGTCGATCAGGACGCCGATGTACCCCTGGTCTCTTTCGACCACGAACGGATCCCTGCCCAGCACCGCGAGGGCGGCGTTGGCGCCCGCGACAAGCCCCTGCCCGGCGGCTTCCTCGTAGCCTGTCGTGCCGTTGATCTGACCGGCAAAATACAGTCCGGGAATGCAACGCACCTCCAACGTGTGCCGCAGTTGATGCGGGGGAAAGTAGTCGTACTCGATTGCATACCCGGGCTTGGTCATTCTTGCTTCTTCGAGGCCGGGAATCGACCGGAGAAACGCCAGTTGAACCTCTGGCGGGAGCGAAGTCGAGAGTCCGTTGACGTACAGTTCGGTCGTATCGAGCCCTTCCGGCTCCAGGAAGACCTGGTGACGCGCTACGTCGGGAAACCGTACCACCTTGTCCTCGATGGATGGACAATACCGGGGACCCCGCCCTGATATCTCTCCGCCGTAAAGTGCACTCCGAGAAAGGTTTGCGGTGACAATGCGCTTGAGCTCGGGACCGCACCAGGTGATCCAGCAGGGCCGCTGCGGGGGCAGGGGTTCACGGCTGTAGAAGCAGAACCGGAACGTGCTGTCCTCCCCGTCCTGCCGCTCGCAACGCGAAAGGTCCACCGAGCGCCCGTCGACCCGTGGCGGCGTCCCCGTCTTGAAGCGCGCCACCTTGAGTCCGCGCGCCTCGAGCGCCTCGGCGAGGTCGATCGAAGGGCCTTCACCCGCGCGCCCCGCCCCGTGCGCCGCGCTGCCACCTACATGGATCCTGCCCCGGAGAAACGTCCCCGCGGTGACCACCACGACGGGTGCCTCGAAGACCACGCCGCCGCGAGTGACCACACCCTGCACGCGGTCGTCGTCCATCAAAAGGCCGGTAACCATCTCCTGGAAGAGATCGAGGTCGTCGAGTCCGTCGAGCACGCGCCGAACAGCCACTGGATACCGGGCCCGGTCGCATTGGGCCCGTGGTCCCCAGACGGCCGGACCCTTGGACCGGTTCAGCATACGAAAGTGTATACGAGTTGCATCCGTGGCCCGCGCCATGACCCCGCCGAGCGCGCCCACCTCCCGCGCCACCGTCCCCTTCGCGACGCCTCCGATCGCCGGATTGCAGCTCATCTGCGCGATTCGCGTCAGATCCGGGGTCACGAGGACGGTCTTTGCGCCCAGTCGCGCGGCCGCGGCCGCGGCTTCGGTCCCCGCGTGGCCCCCGCCGACCACGATCACGTCATAGCAAAGCCGCACGGCTCACTTCCCGATGCAGAAGTCCCTGAACACTCGGTCGAGCACCTCATCCGGCGCGATCACCCCGAGGATCTCCTCGAGCGCGCTCTCGGCGGACTTGAGGTGAGCGGACGCGACTTCGGGCGGAATGTCCGCCGAGAGCGCTTCGGCGAAGGCCTCCACCTCGGTTCGCGCGACCCGCAACAACTCCGCCTGCCGTCGACTGGTGACAACCGGCACTTCGTCGCGATTCTCCACGATACCTCGGAACACGAGCCCGCGCAGCATGCTCCTCAGCTCGGCGAGCCCCTCGCCCGACTCCACCGAAACCGCCACCTCTCCGTCGCGCGGCGACTCGCCGGTCCCGGCCAGATCCCACTTCGTCCTCACCACGATCACCGGCGACCCGAGCGACGCCACGAATTCTTCTTCGCGCCGTCCCCTCGCACGCCCCGCTTCGCGGCAGTACAGGACGACATCCGCCCCGGCCAGGTAGCGACGGGCCACCTCGATACCCAGCCGCTCCACGGTGCCGGCGTCGCCGCGGAGTCCCGCCGTGTCGACGAGTCGGAACGGAAATCCGTCCACCTCCACCACGGCCTCGATCGCGTCGCGCGTCGTTCCCGGAACGTCCGTGACAATCGCGCGTTCCTGTCCGACCAAAGCATTGAACAGACTGGATTTACCCGAATTCGGCCGACCGGCCAGCACCGTCACGGCTCCCTCCCTCAGCAGCTCGCCGGAGGGGGCCGTGGCCAGCAGCAGCCCCACGTCGCGCCCCACGTTGGCCGCCGTTTCCACGATGGCGGCCAACGGCGTGGGCGCGTCGTCTTCCTCGGGGAAATCGATGTGCTGGACCAGGAGGGCGGCGAGTCCGATCACGGCCTCCCGCAGGGCGGCGATCCTCGCGCCGAGCCCGCGTTCCAGCTGGTGCAGGGCCACGGCCCGGCCCTTCGCGGAGCGCGCCGCAACCAGATCCGCAACCGCTTCCGCCTGGGTCAGGTCCAGCTTTCCGTTCAGGTACGCGCGCTCGGTGAACTCGCCGGGCCTCGCCTCGCGGGCGCCGAGCGCGATGCACGCGGCGACCACGTTCCGGGGGATCGCATGACCGCCATGTGTCGAGAATTCCACCATGTCTTCACCGGTGTAGCTCGCCGGGGCCCGGTACACGGTGACCAGCGCCCGGTCGAGCGCCTCGCTGGAGCCGGGCCGGCGCAGGGTGCGGAGATGGCTGGTCCGTTCCGCCAAGGCGGCGGTGGCGATGCTGGAGTCTGCGGTCAGCTCCACCGCGATCCGCAACGCGCGGCTTCCCGAAAGACGCACCAGCGCGATGGCGCCGAATCCCGGGGGCGTCGCCTGCGCCACGATGGTGTCGAGCAGCACGCCGGAGTCCACGGGAGCACCACCAGGCGAGCTGTCAGCGAGACCGCTTCACCGGACCCGCCGCCTGCATCTTCCTTCTCTCCTTGGCAATCAGGACCTGCTGCGGAATCGTCGCGAGGTTGACGGTGACGTAGTAGAGGTTGAGCCCGGACGCCCACCGCCAGAAGAGCACGGTCATGAAGACCGGCATGATGTACATCATCATCTTCATCTGCTGGTTCGCCATCCCCTGCGCCGGACTGGTCTTGTACATGATGAACTGCAGCAGGAACATGCTGGCTCCCAGCGAGAGCGGCAGGATATAGAAGGGGTCCGCGGCGGACAGGTCCGGAAGCCACATGAACGACTCGCCGCGGAGTTCGATCGTGGTCCGGAAGACCAGGAACAGCGCGATCAGCATGGGCATGGGAATCAGCATCGGCACGCACCCCGCGAACGGATTGACGCCGTGCTCCTTGTAGAGCTTCATCGTCTCCTGCTGCATCCGCTGCGGGTCGTTCGGGTACTTGTTCTTGATCTCCTGTGCCAGCGGCTGCACGCTCATCATGTTGACCTGCGCGAGCATCGCCTTGCGCTGAAGGGGCCACAGTAGAACCCGCATCAGCACTCCGATCACGATCAGCACCCAGCCGTACCCCAGCAGCAGGTTCTCGTGCAGCACGCGGACGACCCACAGGATCACCGCCACCAGGGGCCGGATGATGGGGCGGAAGATGCGCCATCCGTACGGGTTGACCTCCTCCAGGTCGTTCCCGATCGCCACCAGCCGTTCGCGCTCGATCGGACCCAGGTAGGCCCGGTAGGAATAGCTGCCGTCGTCACCGACCGGGCTGGCGACCTGCACGCTGGCCCGGCCTTCCACCGGCAGCGGTTCCGCCCACATGGCGGTGAGATAGTCTCCAACGGAGATGCCGTCCCCGGGCAGAATCACCTGGACGAAATACTTGCTCTTGACGGCTGCCCACCGGAGCGGACCCTCCACCACCTCCGGCTCGTCCACGCGGGATAGCGGGCGCGTTCTCGTGCCGTCCTCCGTGTGGTTCCCGAGGTACGCCATCGCGCGCCAGTCTTCGGACTCCTGAAGCTCGTTGATCGCCAGCCCCGGCCCGAGATCCACGAACAGCGCCGACCGCTCCACGGCCGGCAGTTCGCCCTGGACTTCGACCAGGTACGAATCCGCAGTGAACGTGTAGCGGATTTCGCTGAAAAACTGCCCCTCGGGGTAGTCGTAGCGGAACGTCAGGGTCCGCGGCCCGCTCCCCTCGCTGAGCCTGATCCCGTCGGCCGGGCTGACCGTGTAGCGGTACCGGTCGAGGGCGACCGAGTCCGCACCTCCTCCGTACAGCCACGTCGCACCCAGGACGCCTTCCACACCCTCGGGAACCAGTTCCACCGGGCCCTCACGCTGGAAGGACTCGTAGGCTGGCAGGCGGATCGAGCGCATACGCGCGCCACGGGTGGTAAAAGTCATGTCGAACAGCGGCGTCTCGACGGTGACCAACCGTTCCGGATCGCCGTCCCGCGGCGGCTCGAAGGGCCTGTCGACGCCGACTTCCTCGCGTACTGCGGGCTCTCCCGCCGGCGGTCGAGTCACTTCGCCGGCGGGCTCCTGGACCGGATCCGGGGCGACCGGCGGAAAGAGCAGGTTCGTGAGCACGAACACGGCGAGCATCAGGAACATCGCCAGCAGGAATCTCAATCCGGTCTTCATTGCTCCCCCGTCTCCACACCCGGTACCGGGTCAAACCCCTGCCCGCCCCACGGGTGACACCGCGCCAGACGCCTGACGCCGAGCCACACACCCCTCCAGGGGCCGTATGCCTCGATCGCCACGCGGGCGTACTCCGAGCAGGTCGGCAGATACCGGCACGGAGACGTCCTGAATGCCGAAACCGTCGCCTGATATGCCTGGATCGCCCCGACCATGAAGCGTGCGATGAGGCTGTTTCGCCCTGCGCTGTGCTGTGGGTGCCGTTCTACCATTTTCCGTCCACGACGCTCATCAGCTCCTCCTCGAGTTGACGATACGTCGCCCGGTACGCGCTTGTTCTGACCCGCACCAGCACATCCGCCCCGACTCCCTTCGCGCGGAGCGCGCCCAGAACGCGTGTTCGTCCGATTTCCCGCAGCCTGCGCTTGAGGCGATTCCGCGCGACAACCCCGTTTCCCAGCTTGGGGACCACCCACCCGATGCGCGGCCGCGGCCGCGCGGGCACAGGGAGGACGTAGACGTCCAACGTTGGCGTTCTCGTGCGGATTCCCCTTCGCAACACGGTCCGGATCTCGCCGCCACGCCGAATCCGGGCCATCCTGGGGAGCCGTTGGCCCTCCGGCTCCACCATACACCGCTACCTGGGATTCTTGGACCCGATGCGCACCACCAGCGACCGTCGTCCCCGGCGGCGGCGGCGATTGAGGGTCGCCCGGCCCGCCTTCGTGCTCATGCGCGCTCGGAAACCATGCTTGTTCAAGCGCTTGCGGTTGCGGGGCCTGTAAGTCGGTTTCATCTGTCCGCTCGCGGTGGCGATCTTCGGTAACGGTCGCCCCTCATCCGGGAAGAAAAAGTGCGACCAGCAATAGGTTAGCCTTTAAAGGTATCCGAACGACTCACTACCGGTCAACAGCAACCGTCAGAACGGGCCGCCAGAGACCGGAAGTGGACCTCCCTGGAGGGAGTTGGTGCCGCGCGGGGAGCCGTTTGACTTCGGGTGTGTGCGCCCGTATCGTTGGCGCCCCCGTTGAACACCGTGAGGGCATGGAACTAGGCGCAACCGAACTCTGGGACCGCATACTCGGGCAGGCCAGGCGCGGCCTTCCCGAACAGACTTTTCGCACTTGGCTTGCCAGCGCGGAGGCGGTCTCCTGGTCGGACGGAGTCCTCCACGTGACGGCGCCGAGCCGCTTCCACGCGGAGTGGCTGGAAGACAAGTACGGCGAGACGGTGCACGAGATCGCCCGATCGATCGTAGGTGCTCCGGTTGAACTGCGGATTTCCATGGAGTTCGCGGCCCAGGAGCGTTCGCCTCCGGAGATCTCGGTCGCGCAGGTCGGCGAACCGGCTCCGGCAACGCCCTACGACGACGAGAGGGCTCGGACAGCCAGGCCCCCGGCACCAGCCGAACCGGTACCCGGGCTCAACGTCCGGTACACCTTCGACCGCTTCATCGTCGGCGAGAACAACCGACTGGCACAGGCAGCGAGCATGGCCGTCGCGGAGCGGCCGGCGCGAAGCTACAACCCGCTGTTCCTGTACGGGGGCACGGGCCTCGGAAAGACCCACCTGATGCAGGCCATTGCGAATCGGCTGCTCAAGGCAGGTGGTACGCGTATCTGCTACATCCCGGCCGAGCAGTTCGTGAATGAGATGGTCTCCGCGATCGGTAGCCATACCACGGACGCCTTCCGGGGCCGCTACCGGTCATACGACCTGCTCCTGGTGGACGATGTGCAGTTTCTGCGCGGCAAGGAGCGTACCCAGGAGGAGTTTTTCCACACCTTCAACGTGCTGTATAACAGCGGCCGCCAGATCGTTCTGACCAGCGACTGTCACCCGAGGGAGCTCAAGGGCCTCGAGGATCGGCTTGTCTCACGGTTCGAGTGGGGGCTCGTCGCCGGCGTCGACCGGCCTGAGTACGAGACCCGCGTGGCGATCCTGCAACGGAAGGCCGAAGAAGACGAGGTGTCGATCGGACCGAACGTCGTCGACCTGATCGCCCGTTGCTGCCGGTCATCCGTTCGGGAACTGGAAGGAGCGCTCATCAAGCTGCTGGCGGTCGCTTCCCTGACGGGACGGGAGCCCACCCTCGACCTCGCACGCATTGCGCTGGCCGGGATGGCCGAGCTGCAGGAGCACCGCCCGCTCGACCCCGAGAGTATCCGGGACAAGGTGGCCGATGTCTGGGGCGTCACCGGCAAGGCGCTTGCTTCGAAGAGCAGGACACGCAAGCTCGTCGTCCCGAGGCAGGTCGCGATGTTCCTGGTGCGGGAGCTCCTCGATCTTCCGCTGGCCCGAATCGGGAGCGCATTCGGTGGTCGTGACCATACCACGGTCATCCACTCGATCCGGAAGGTCGAGTCGCGTCTTCGGGCGGACGGCACTTTCCAGGCGAAGGTCGAAGAGCTTCGGGAAACGCTGGCGAAGTCGGCGTGAAGGGGCGGGCATCACACGGGTTTCATCGCTTCTGCGGAGGGCCGCGCGGCGCTGCGGCGTGGAAAACTCGGTGGAAAAGCGCCCTGATTTCCCTCTTTTTCCACAGCAAGCCCGGCGCAGGGCGGGACAATGCCCGGCTTCTCCACGGATTTCCACACCACCCGCATTCCACCCCCGGGCCGCTGAATCAAACCCTCTCGGGCGTCTCCACACGAACGATTTCCACAGTATCCACCATCCCTATGATGATGAGTTTATCTTTCTTTAATGCCATATTTCACAGACGAGATTCACTCTTGTCCGTGAATTTCCGCTCCCGGGTTCGCTCACTGTTCTTCCTCATGCTCTTCGACAGGCTTCCATGAGATTCACGATTACACGGCAGAACCTCCACAAAGGGCTTGCCGCGGTCTCGGCGAGCATCCCCGCCAAGACGACGCTGCCCGTGCTTTCGAACGTCCTGCTGGAAGCCGAGGACAACACCGTCTGGCTGAGTGGCACGGATCTGGACGTTTCGATCCGGATGAAGGTTCCTGCGGAAGTGGCGCAAGGCGGAGCGATCACGGCTCCCGGCCGCAAGCTCCAGGAATTGACCAGGGAACTTCCGGACGAGCCGGTGGAAATGCAGACGCGCGGGGACCAGCTCGAAATCGCCTGCGGTCACAGCCTCTTCAAGCTCAACGGCCTCCCGAGCGAGGAGTTCCCGAACTTGCCGGTGATCGACTTCGAGGAAGGATGGAAGGTCTCGGAAGAATCCTTGCGCCTGCTGATCAGGACTACGTCGTTCGCGGTGTCCACGGAGGAGAGCCGGCCCATCCTCAACGGTGTGCTGTGGGAGCTCGAGGATACGCAGATGTGCATGGTGGCGACCAACGGCCATCGGTTGGCGAAGATGGTCGTCAAGTCGGATTCCACGGAGGCCGGAAGCGCGGACCTGATCGTTCCGCCCGTTGCGCTCGGGCAGGTGGAACGACTGTTCGACCAGGACGGAACGCTCACCGTCGCCAGAGGTGGCAACCACCTGGCGTTCTGTTCGGACGACAAGGAGGTATACACGCGCCTGATCGAAGGCAGGTATCCGAACTACGAACAGGTCATTCCCAAGGATAACGACAGGATCGCCGTCGTCGACCGGCAGGTCCTCGAAGCGGCCCTGCGTCGCATGGCTGTTCTCGCCAGCGACCAGACGCGCCGCGTGAAGATGTCGTTCCAGTCCGACCGGGTACAATTCGACGTGATGACACCCGATCTGGGCGAAGCGCACGACGAGTTGGAGTTGGATTACGAGGGTGACGGGCTGGAAATCGGCTTCAATGCAAACTACCTGCTCGAAGTTCTGCGGAACATGCCGCCCGGCGAAGTCAGACTCGCGTTCAAGAGCGCGGAGCGCGCGGCCACCGTGACGCCCACCAGCGACGACCTGGACTACCTGTGTCTGGTCATGCCGTTGCGACTGGTCGACTGACCCGCGGTTGTGGACGCAGGTTCACGTTGCGGGACGCGGGCCGCATCGCTCGCCGAGTCCGTGCAGGGCGCCCCGGCCTGCCTCTAGAGGAGCTCACTGGCGGCGAATACCGAGCGAAAGTCGTACCCGGCGGCCGCCAGGCGTTCGGCACCGCCCTCCTGACGGTCGACGAGGGCAAGCACTCCGAGGACGATCGCTCCGTGGGCCGCAACCACATCGAGCGCCCTGAGCAGGCTTCCGCCGGTCGTTACCGAGTCCTCAACCACCACGACGCGCGCCCCCGGCGCGAGGCCGCCCTCGATCTGGCGGCCGGTCCCGTGCCCCTTGGCCTCCTTGCGGACCGTGAATGCGTCGAGGACGTTGCCGGTACGGGTCGCGTAGTTTGCGATCGCGTAGGCGACGGGATCGGCGCCCAGGGTCATGCCGCCCACGAAATCGGGAGCCCAGCCGGCCTCCTGAATGGCCCGGTAACAGACTTCACCGACGAGGATCTGGCCTTCGCCGGTCATCGTCGTGAGCCGGGCATCGATGTAATACCGCGAACTCCGACCGCTGGCGAGGGTAAAATCACCTGTCCTCACACTGCGCTCGCGGAGTAGATTGCGGAGATGGGAGTTGGCAGACATGGCGATGAAAAGATACACTGACGGGCGCCGTTGGGGAAGTCGGCGTCGACGCTGTCCTGCATACATAACTCTAGGTCTGACCATGTTTTGCGGGATTTCGGCGGGTTGTGAGAGCACCGGTCCCCCAAACGGGCTGCTGCGGTTCGGGTCGGAAGGCGAGGTGCGCATCACGGTCGAGGTGCCGCTCCAGGGGGATATCGGCTGGCTTCAGCAGGTGGTCACCTGGAGTTCCGATGGCGCGTGGAAGCTTTTTGAGCAGATCGGCTATCGGGGCGCGACCGGAGACGAGAACCTTAGCCGCAACCCGGGATTGCCGGTCCATTACGCCGCTCAGTACCCGAGTCTGATACAACTTCTCAACGATGGCGGCGCAAAGGTGTTCGGGGTGGACTCGATCCTGGAGCCCAACCTGGAGCCGGATTGCGGCGTTGGAAAGACGCGGGTGACGCTGCAGATCTACGACTCCCGACGCGAGGAGCGCAGGGAATGGACCCGCTGCGCCGGCGACGCCAGCACCCTTCGGAACGTGAAGACGGAAGGAGCCGGTCCGGACACGGGTGCGAGTCGCATCATTCAGGCGGCGATCAAGATCAGGGACTGGACGGTGGGCTCGGACTTCCTGTCGGTGTATTCGGGGAGTCTGCCCTACGGGACACTGGACAAGGGGACCGAGACGGGGTCCGGGGTCGACAGCCTTATATGGTTCCGTGCTCCCGACGACGCCGACGGCGCCCAGACGCAGGATCGTTTTCTGGCTTTCTGGGATTCGCACACGGCGGGTTCCGGCCGGGCCGCGCCGGAGATCGACTGGGCCTCCGAAATGGTCCTGGTCGGGGCGGTGGGGGTGCGCGAGGAGGTGGGGGACTCGGTCGAGGTGCGGCGTCTGCTGCTGATTGGCAACGACGAGCGGGTCACGGGGACCCGGATCGAGATCGTCGAGAGGAACCCGGGTGACTTCTGCGCGCCCGCAAGACGTATCGTCCGGCCGTACCATATCGTCGTGGCACCGAAGACGCCGGAGCCGTTCTATCCCGAGGTGCGGGCCGAGCGGGTACCCTGCGGCACGTAGCAGACCGTGGACAGGATTAGCCGACCATGACTCTGCGAAACCGGTTCACTGCCTTCTTCGTGGCGTTCGCGGTGCTGATCAGCGCCCTGGGCGGCCTGTTGACCTGGAACGCCGCGCACAGGGCGCTCGAGGAGCAGCTCGACCGCGAGCTGCTGTCCGCCGGCGAACTGGCGCGGGAAACGCTGTTTCGTCAGGATGAGGTGCTCCTGCTGCTGGAGGAGGGGCAGGATCCGCCGCCCGACTGGTTCCTGTTCCAGGACCGGCTCAGGCAGATGGCGACCTCCGGCGTGGTGGACCGCGCGGACATCTTCCGGTGGCGTCCCGGCGACCTCGAAGTCAGGGCCCTGGTGACGCCCGACCCGCCCGACTCCATCGCGATCCTGCAACGCCTGAGCTGGATCGAACCATACGTCGTCTCGGGAATGGTGCAGGAGGCGTATGAAACAGGAGCTGCGACGACAACCCGCTTTCAACTGGAAGGACGCGACTACCGGTACGGGATCCTGCCCCTGCGGTCGGGTGGGACTTTCCTCATACTGCGGATTCCGGAAGACCACCTTGAACCGCTGCGCGCGCTGACATGGACGATCGTCGCCCTTTCGCTGGGTGCGGCCGCGCTGGGCGCGCTTGTCGGCTGGAGACTTGCGACCGGAATCGTGTCGCGCCTGGAGGTGCTCAGCAGGGGCGCACTGCGCATTCAGCGCGGAATGATGGATCGGCCCTTCGACCTCGAGGGGGAAGACGAGGTGGGGCGGCTCGCCCGGGCGATGGAGCGCATGAGGACCGGGATTCAGCGCAGGGACGAGCAGTTGCGCCTGATGCTCTCACGGGTCGCGCACGAGATCCGCAACCCGCTGGCGGGCCTCGAACTGTTCGCGGCGGCGGCGCAGGACACGGACGACCAGGAGGAACGGCGACGGATTCTCGGGCGCGTGCGGAGAGAAGTTGTGGGACTCAACAGCATTATCAACGAGTTCCTTGGCTTTGCTCGGCCGGGGCGCACGGAGCTCGAACTGCACGACGTCCGCGGTCCCGTGGGGGACGCAATCTCCCTGGCCGAGGCGGAGGTCAGGCAAAAGGGCGGCGAACTGCATGTCGAGTTCCCGGCCCAGCCACTTGTGGCGAACGCCGACCCGCGTCAGGTCAAAAGGCTGGTGCTGAACCTGCTCCGCAACGCGGCCCACGCCGGCGAGACGGTGTGGGTGGAGGGCGCCATGGTCAACGGCCAGGTGCGAATAGCGGTGCGTGACGACGGCCCGGGTGTCCCGGACGGAATCAGGGACCGCATCTTCGAGCCTTTTGTGGGCGACAAGGCGCAGGGCGCCGGGCTCGGACTGGCCATCGTCAAGGAGATGGCGGAAGCGAACCACGGGCGAGTGGAGCTGGTCGGGCAGGACGCGGGCACAGAGGGGGATGGTGCGGATGGCCGGATTGGGGGCGGTGCCGAGTTCCGCGTATACTTCAGAGGCCCCGAGGACCTCCCGACCGAAGGGGTGCGACGGCAGGCGGCGAAGGAGGAGGACGTGGCGACATGAGCGGCCACAGGCAGGTGTTGATCATTGACGATCACGACGCCATTCGCGAAGGCCTGGAGATACTAATGCGCCGCCGCGGACACAGGACGCTCTCGGCTGGCGGCAGGGACGAGGGCCTGCGCATCCTGGAGGAGGCGGGGGCCGACCTGGTCATCACCGATCTGAAGATGGCCAGGGCGGACGACGGCATCAGAGTCCTGAAGGAAATCAAGACCAGCTCGCCGAACACCGATGTGCTGGTGATCACCGCGCACGGCACGGTCGAGCGCGCGGTCGAGGCAATGAAGCTGGGGGCCTGCGACTTCATCTCCAAGCCGTTTTCGTCGGAGGAGTTCGGGATCAAGGTGGACCGCATCCTGCGCGAACGCGACGAGCGGCTGCGCCTGCAGCAGGAAAACCTCGCCCTCAGGGTCGAGAACACCTACCTGCGGAGCGAGGCGGGAGACGACAGCACGCCGTACGGGGAGATGGTGGGCAAATCCGAGACCATCAAACGTGTCAAGCGCTTGGTGGAGCGCGTGGCGCGGTCCGACTCCACGGTCATGGTGTACGGCGAGTCGGGCACCGGGAAGGAACTGGTCGCGCGCGCGATTCACGCTCGCTCCGCGCGCCACAAGGGTCCGTTCATACGCGTCAACTGCGGTGCGCTGCCCGAGGGCCTGCTCGACTCCGAACTCTTCGGCCACGAGCGTGGCGCCTTCACCGGCGCGGCCAAACGGAGGCGCGGCCGCTTCGAGCTGGCGGACGGCGGAACCCTCTTCCTCGACGAGATTTCGACCATCAGCCCGGCGACGCAGGTTCGCCTGCTGCGCGTCCTGCAGGAGCGCGAGCTGGAGCGCCTCGGCGGCGAGGACACCATCGCCGTCGACGTGCGCATCGTGGCGGCGACGAATACGCCCGCGGAAGACCTCCTGGCCGGCGACGGCTTCCGGGAAGACCTGTACTACCGTCTCCACGTTGTGCCAGTGACGGTGCCTCCCCTGAGGGACCGCAAGGACGACATCGAGCTCCTCGCCGGCCATTTCATCGGCAAGCTCCGGGACCGGACACGCTCCAGCGTTACGGAGATCAGCCAGGACGCTCTGAGTCGGTTGAAGGAGTACGACTGGCCTGGAAACGTCCGTGAGCTGGAAAACGTCATTGAACAGGCTCTCGTGCTCGCGGATGGCCAACAGCTGGAGGAGGGCGATCTGCCGTTGCTGGCCAACGGCGCGGGTGCCGGCGTGTCCGTGGTGAACCTGGGTGAAGAGGGCGTCGACCTCGGACGAGCCGTGGAGGGCATGGAGGAGAGGCTGATCCGGCAGGCACTGGCCCGTACGGGGGGCGCCAAGGCGGAGGCCGCCCGGTTGCTGAGCATTCCGAAGAGCCGGCTGTACTACAAGATCGAGAAATACGGTATCGACTGATGAGGTACCTGCGCTGGTCCGTCCCGCTGCTGATCGGAGTGTTGGCCGCCGCAGGCGCGCCGGTCGCTCTTGGCGCGCAGGGGAATCTGTCGCAGGTCGTGGACGACTGGGAGGGCAGGTACGAGGTGGCCAGGGACAACTACCAGGCCGCGTACCAGGAGTGGGAGTACTACGAAAGCCGCTGGCAACAGCTCATGGAGGAATTCGGCCGAACGCAGGCCGCGGAGGACGAGAGGCGTATCACCGAGATTCTGGCACAGCTCCAGGACCTTTCTCAGGAAAGGGACCGGGCCGAAGGTGCCCTCCGGATACGCAAGGACGAATGGCACGATGCCAGTGAGGGTCTGATCAGTGCGCTTGAGGCCCGGATCGAGCTCCAGGTACAGCAGATGGAGCGTTCCCCCGTGGGTTCCAATCCCGATTTGCTGGCGGTGTACAATCTGTACAGCGCCCGCCTCGACGAGGTCGAAAGCGAAACGACGACGCAGTTGGGCCCCCGGCGGGAATTGGAACTGCCGCCGATGCCCGACCTGCAGATCCAGCCGGACGACACCCGGCGTGAGGTCGAATTCAAGATCCGCAATCTGCAGAGCAAAATCACGGTCCTCGAGGACCTGTCGAGCGAGCTGGACGGGGAGATCGCACAGCTGGAGAAGAGGCAGCGCTGGGAGCGGACTCGGGACGACCTGTACGCGGGCGTGACGGGATTCGACGACGTTGTGGTTCCGGTAATGCCCCGCTCGGGTGCTACGGCCGCGGTCGGCGATACGACGGCGGTGGACCTGGCGCTGGAGCCCCTGGAGACGCGGATAGCCAGGCTGACCGGGCTCAGGGACAGCGTCCTCGAGCGGATCGAGCAACTGCAGCAGAAGGTCGAGGATTTCCAAAGGGAAGCGGAGCGCAGGCCATGAGGGCCGGACGCCTTCTGCCGTTCGTCGCGATTTGCGCCGGCGTCGCCACCCCGGCCGCGGCGGACGGTCAGATTCGTCTCCGTGACTTCGTGATCACGGAAGGCGCTTCGCTTGAGGGCTACCTGGGGAACTTCTCCGCGATTACGGTCCCCCAGATCGACTCGACCGAGAGGGCCGTGGCCGGTGTGGGAGAGGTTACGGTCCGAGGCATCCTGCGGCTCATGGGACGCGAGAACCAGTCCGTCGACGTGGCGTTCGACGGCGGGATCCGCCAGTTCGCGACAGGCGGCTTCCAGCTGCGCAACTACGCCCCCCGCGAGCACAGCGGCAGCATGGAAACGACGTATCAGCGCCTGATCCGGAGCGGGGCCGTGACAGCCCATACCGGAGCACGGTTCAGGAGTATTTCCGACCGGCCCCCGATGCCGCTGTATCTCTCGCCGGGATACGATCGCTACACCGCCGGGGTGTCCTACCTGCACCGCGGCTTCCTCGACCTCGGCGTCGAGGGAGAGATCGCCGACTACGCGGCCCCGAAGGTGCTGCCCGCGCTCGACCTGCTGGACCGGTCCTCGCTGGTGGTGAACGCGGGCGTCAGAAAGATCTACCGTGGCGTGGGCGAGCTTGATCGAAACGACTACTGGGGGCTGCGGGCTTTCAGCAGCTACAGCTATCACAGCTATCCGCAACAGGGACAGGGTTCGCCCCGAATCGACCATGCCGTGGGGGCGGGCGCGGCCTTCCAGGGCAGGTGGGAGCGGCTGTCGCTCGAGTTGACGCTGGAAGGAACGCGCAGCCGCTCGACATCGCTTCGGGTGGAGTACAACGCCGCCCGCCTGAACGGCCGGGCCGACTGGATTCTGGGAGAGAACACGCAGGTCGGCCTCCTGGGCACTCTGGCCCGCAAGCGTTTCATCCAGCCCGGTCAGGACGCGCTGGTCCCGGGAGAGGAGGCGGACAACGCCTCGATACTGTATGCCGAGTTGACCAGACACCTGGGAGACAGGGTTTCGGGCGCATTCCGCTTCGGCTGGCAGAAGGTGGAGACGAATATCAGCGGGGCCTACTACACCCGCTTCGGCGGGTCCTTCTTCCTCCGGGTGAGGCCCTGGAACTAGCGTTTGGCAGTCCGTGGAGAAAAGCCCCCGGCATTCGAGCGGCGATGCATCCGCGCCGGACCGCTTCGCTCTGCGTTGCTCCTCGCGCCCGTAGCGCTGCTACTGGCCCTTCGTCGCGCCTTGCCGGCCCGGCGCCTCGCCGCTCTCGGTGCTCGCGCGGCTTTCTCCACGGACTGCTAGAGCGACCCGCCGGTCCTGAGGACGACCCCCAGCTCGTCGGGAAGCCCCGCCGCCTTGATTGCCGCGACAGCGCGGTCCAGGTCGTAGGAGACACGCGGGAAGCGGACCTCGATCTCGTCGGCGGCGAATCGCACAAGCGCGTAGGAACCACGCGGGTCGCCGTCCTTGGGCCTGCCGGCGGAGCCGGTGTTCACCAGGGTCCGACCCTGGAACGTCCTGGTCCAGGGCTTGTGGGTGTGACCGAAGAAGATCGCGTCGCCTTCGCGGGCGCGCAGCAAGCCGATCATCTTGTCGCAGAACCGGTCGGATCGGTCCTCGCGCCAGTAGACCGTGTTGAGCGTCGCCGCCCCGTGGACGAGGATCAGGGTACACCCGGGCGCGTGTCCGCCGAATGGCCGCAGATCGAGACGGAACGGGAGACTGGCCAGGTAGCGTCGGTTGCGGGCCGTGGTGTTTTCGCGCGTCCAGCGGTAGCTCTGTGTCGACAGCGCCCGGTGACGAGGGTCGTCGTGCTGACAGCCGCAACTCGGGTGGCCGAGGGCGACGGTCGTGTCGTAGTTGCCCGCCACCCCCGCGATGCCGGCGGACCGGATCCGTTCGATGACTTCGTTGGGCCAAGGGCCGTAGCCGACGAGATCTCCAAGGTGGTACGTGGCGTCGGCGCGCCGGGACGCAATATCTGCGAGCACAGCCTCCAGGGCGGGCAGGTTGGCATGGATGTCCGAGATGATGGCAATGCGCACGGTCGTGTCAGGTCCGGTTGGTCGGTTGTCCCATCACACGGCCCGGCGGGCCTGTTCGAGCGCCGCGAGGACGTAGTCGATGCCGGCCTCGGTGTGGTCGGCGTTGATCTGGAAGCGGATCGACTCGTCGCCGCGCGGAACGACGGGGAAGGCTAGGCCCGTGGCCAGCACGCCGGCGTCGAAGAGGGCGGCGACCAGGCGGCGGGTCTCGGTGGTGTCGCGCACCATGATGGGCACGATGGGGTGGTCGCCCGGGATGATCTCGAAACCGCGCGATACCAGCCCCGACTCGAATCGACCGGTGAGGTTGCGCAGGTGCCGCAACCGCGTCGCGCCTTCCGGTCCCTGCAGAATCTCCAGCGATTTCCGCGCCGCTGCGGCTTCGCCGGCGGTTATGGGGTTCGAGTAGATGTACAGGGGCGAAGACTCGCGCAGAAAGCGGATCACCGGCGCGCTCGACACGACGTAGCCGCCATTGACGCCGAACGCCTTGCCCAGGGTGCCCACGAGAAGGTCGCAGGGTGGGCTGCCGGTGTATTCCTCGGTGCCCCGGCCGGTGGCCCCGAACGCGCCGACACCGTGAGAGTCGTCCACCAAGACCACCACGTTCTCGGGGTAGTCGGGATCGTGCTTCCTCGCGATATCCATGATCTCGTCGACCGGGGCGTGGTCGCCACGCATCGAGAAGATCCCGTCGGTCACCACGATCGCCCGGCGTGCAACACCCTTCGCTTCGTCCAGCTGGCGATCCAGCGCGGCCAGATCCAGGTGCGGGTAGATCGCCTTCCCTGCCGGGCGGGACATCCGGATCGCGTTGATGATGCAGTTGTGATTGAGTTCGTCGGACAGCAGGAAGGTGGTCCTGTCGGTGAGGGAAACAAGCGCGCTTACTACTGCCGCGTAGGCCGAAGAGAAGATCATCCCCTCTTCCCGCCCATGAAACGCTGCCAGTCCGCGCTCCAGTTCGATGTGCGGCGTGTGCGTCCCCGCGATGAAACGAACGGCCCCCGGTCCGGCACCCATTGCGCGCGCCGTGGTCTCCTCGGCCTCGATGACCTCGGGGTGCAGGCTGAGACCCAGGTACGAGTTGGCATTCATGCGGATGAATCGCTTGTCGCCCTGTCCCTCCAGTAGGAATCGGGGACCGTGTCCGCCCTGCGGCGGGATCACCTCCCGCACGACGATTTCGGCTCCCTTTGCGGTCCCCGCCTCCTCCATCCCGGCGACGAGGCGATTGACCACGTCGGTCAGGCGATCCATCGGCATCTTGTCGCTTACCTCCGGGCGGAGCCCGATCCCTCACGGGCGAGTTGGCTTCTCAGTCCCCTGAACATGTCCGCCACCATGTCCGGAAGCCCGTATTCGGCGCGCCAGCCCCACTGTTCGAACGCCTCCGAGTCGTCCAGACGCGCGGGCCACGAATCTGCGATGGCCTGGCGCAACGGGTCCGGCTCGTACACGATCTCGAAGTCCGGCATGTGCACGCGTATCGCGTCCGCGAGCTCGGCCGGAGTGAAATGCATGCCCGTGACGTTGAACGCGTTGCGGTGGACCAATGCCTCGGACGGTGCTTCCATCAGCTCCACGATCGCGCGTATCGCGTCGGGCATGTACAGCATGTCCATGCGCGTGTCCGGCTTCAGGAAGCACGTGTAGCGGCCCTCGGTCAGCGCGCAGCGGAAGATGTCGACGGCGTAGTCGGTGGTCCCGCCGCCCGCGGGGGCCGTATAGGAGACGAGTCCCGGAAAGCGGAGTCCGCGGGCGTCGACTCCGAAACGCGTGTGGTAGTAGTCGCAGAGAAGCTCGCCGGCGACCTTTGTGACGCCATACATGGTCGTCGGCCGCTGCAGCGTGGACTGTGGGGCCGGATCACTCGGCGTCTCCGGCCCGAAGACGGCGATCGAACTGGGCGTAAACACCCGGCAACCCGTTTCGGCCGCGACCTGCAGGACGTTCAGAAGCGTGCCCATGTTGATGCGGTAGGCGCGCGCCGGATCCTGTTCGGCCGCAGCGGACAGGACCGCCGCGAGGTGAAAGATCTCGGTGGCTCCGAACCGCTCCACGGCGCCACGCACGGCTCGCGTGTCCAGAGAGTCGAGCTCTTCGGCGTGGTATGCTCCGGCCCACTCCGCGGGATTGCGGATGTCCGTGGCCAACACCGTCTCGGGCTCGTAGCGCGTCCGGAGGGCCGCGGAGAGCTCGGTCCCGATCTGCCCGGCAGCTCCGGTTATCAGGATACGCTTCATATGGGGGAGATGGCCGACTCTCTGGAATCTGCGAGCGGGCGGTCCGAACATGGGCCGACCGGTCGATTGACCGGCCATGAAAAAATGCCGGTAAACGCACCGGGGGCAAGGCTGGTGCCGAACAGCCCGCGGACAGAATCCCCCCGGCATTCGAGCGGCGATGCATCCGGGCCGGACGCTCGGCCCCACCTCCGCACACTGTAAGACAAAGCGTACATCATGTGATGTTTGCCATACATTTTCGGTTGTCGGGGCCGCGCTCTGCGTTGCACCTCGGACCCGTAGCACTGCTACGGGCCCTTCGTCGCGCCTTGCCGGCCCGGCGCCTCGCCGCTCTCGGTGCTCGGGCGGCTCTATCCACGGACTGCTACGGGCTCACCTCCGGCCGCCGGATCGTCCCCGCCTGCTGGTCCATCGGCGAAAGCGTTCCCGATCCTGTCTCTGGAACTCCCGAAAAGCGCCGCGCTGATCGTCGGTCAGAATGCCGTCGATCTCGATCTGGAGGGAATCCATCTGGCTGCGAAGACGTGGCAGCACCCCCTCCATGACCTGTTGGGCGGCCTGCCGCGAGCGTTCCATGGCCGCGTCGATCTGTTCCCGCTGCTCATCCGTCAGTTGCAGGGACCGGGCCATCCGATCGGTCACCTGAATGCGGGCCAACTGGTCGAATCCGGCTGGTCCACGGAGGCTTCCCGGACGTCTCGCCAGCTCGGGGCGCTGGTCGGAACGGAAAGAGCGCGTGTTTTCTTCGACGTAGGTCCCGGACCGGCTGTCCATGATCCGAAGAACGCCAAGGGTGGCGGTGGCTCCAGCGAAGAACACTGCGGCGAGCAGTGCGGCGGCGGTCGCTCTCCTGTTCATGGGGCGTACTCCTCCACGGCTTCGACAAGCTCTTCCACGGTTGGCGCGTAGCTTCCCTCGATCCAGGCTGCAACGGACCACGGGACCATCACCTCGGCCATCGCGACTTCTTCCGCGCCGCCATCGCCTGGCAGAAGCATCAGCGTTGCAACGGCCGCGGCGGCCAGGCCACTGGCGGCTGCAATGACGGGTCGCCGCCAGCCGGCAAGCGTGCCGGCAAGCGTCGGTTGGCGCCGCCGGGCGTCCAGCAGTGGCCGGGCCTCCGCCATGATCCTGGCCACAAGGGCTTCCCAGCGGTTCGGGTCGGTCTCCGGGTCGAGTCCGGCCGGGGCAGGAGCGCCCGTCCCCGCCGGTGCATTGTTAGGGTGGTCGTTCATCTCATGGAACTCCCTTGACTGTCCTTGGCCAAAAGCCGCTCGAATCCGCGAGCCGTTTTCTCATCGTCTTTCTCGCCATATGGAGGTGGACCCGCGACGAACCGGCCGAAATGCCCAGTTCGGCGGCGATCTCGCCGTGTCGCCAGCCCTCCAGATCGTAGAGAACGAGCACCCGGCGCTGCAGTTCCGTCAGGTGTGCCATGGCCTCTCGGAGCCGGCCGCGCAACTCGGCCCTGGCCGTGTCGGCAAGCGGGTCGTGGCCCGACGCCGCCGATGTTGCGCTCTCCAGCGGGATCGCGGACCGCACGCGGTTGTAGTCGCGGCGGTTGTGCGCGGTGTTGCGAACGATGACCATGAGCCATGCACCGAATCGGTCGGGGTTGCGGCACGCGTCGATCTGCTGCAACGCCTTTATGAAAGCATCCTGACACACGCCATCCGCGTCGCTCGGGTTGTCCAGGTTCGCCCTGGCCACCGCGTGCGCGGTTCTCAGGTGCCGCCGGACCAACTGATCGAACGCGCTGTTGTCGCCGCGGCGAACACGCTCGACGAGGATCCCGTCTGTCTCCCCGTTGTCCATGAATGTCGGGATGGCTGGAGTTGATTCGGACGACGTGTGCCCTCGCATTTGCGGACAGCCAGCCCGCCAGCTTTGTTACGAGGCGGTCTCCGTCGGGCCTGGCCCGACCTTGGGCGTCCATCGTCCGCGGTCCCGGCGCTCGTACTTGTCCATGACCCGTTCGAACGCTTCGCCCAGGTCGATTCCCTGCTGGTTCGCCAGCGAAACCAGCACAAAGAGAACGTCCGCGATCTCCAGTTCGAGTTCCGCCGCTGCCTCGTCGGCCCGCTTGGGCTTGGAGCCGAAACGATGATTGATCTCGCGCGACAGTTCGCCGACCTCTTCAACCAGGCGGGCGAGGATCGCGAGCGGGGGCCAGTATCCCTCCTCGAACCGGCCGATCCATTCATCCACCCGATCCTGAGCTTCGCGGAAGTCCACTCGGCTCAGCCCTCCGCACCCGGCGACGTCCCTCCGCCGGACTGCCGCGGGTCCAATACGAGCTTGCCGAAGACGTCGCCCGCCTCAAGCAGCTCGTGTGCCCGCCGCGCGTCGGAAAGCGGCAGCACCGCGTGGATGGGCGGAGTCGCCACCCCGCTGAAGACAAGCTCCATCGTTTTCCGGAACTCCTCCGGCGTGCCCATGGTGGAGCCGAGGATCGAGAGCTGCCGCCAGAAGAGGAGCCGGATGTCGATCTTTCCGCCGGGGCCGGTCGTCGCTCCGAAGGACACCAGCCGGCCCCCGACGGCCAGGCTCCTCACGAGTTGGGGCCAGATCGCCTCGCCGACCGAGTCGAGGCAGACGTCGATCCCCCGCTTGCCGGTGGCCTTGAAGATCTCCTTGCTCCAATCGGTCGTGGTGCGGTCCAGGACGTGGTCGGCGCCCAGGGCGCGGACTTGCCGGGCGCGCTCCTCCGAAGACGTGATCGCGTAGACTTCCGCTCCGAGGTGCTTGGCGAACTGCACCGCCATGCAGGACACGCCGCCGCTCGCGCCGGTGATCAGAACCCTCTCGTGGCCGCGAACGCGGCCTCGCGAGGTGAGCCCGTGCCAGGCGGTCACGCCGACAAGGGCAGCGGCGGCGGCGGTTGCCGACGAAACGTGGTCGGGGACCTCCATTACATTCCCGGCGGGAACGACGGCGTACTCCGCAAAGCCGCCCTGCGTGTGCTCCCCGATGATCCTGAACGGCTCGGCGCCGGTCCCGAGGCTGGACGCGAGTCGGTACCAGTCGTAGTCCAGGGAAGGGTCCACGACCACGCGCTTGCCGAGGAGTGAGCGCATGACGCCGGGCCCCGTCTTGTCGACAACACCCGCAATGTCCGCGCCGCCGATGTGAGGCATGGGAATCTCGATCGGCAGCCCCCGGCGCATCCACAGATCCAAATGGTTCATGGCCGAGGCCTCCACCCGGATTCGCACTTCGCCGGGCCCCGGCCGGGGAATGTCGACGTCCTCGACGGTGACGACCTCGGGGCCGCCGTTCTCGTGAAACAGCGCAGCCAGCACCTTCGGACCTCCGCGGTTTTGGGCGACATGGACCTGTTGTCACTAACATAAGGGCAAGATGCCGTGGGCGGGGCAGGGGTGGCGGGACACCGATACGACGAGGACAACACGTGACGGAGTCAGCAACGGGGCCGGGAACAGGTGAGGACGACCGCACCCTGGGGGGCTATTTCGACGTGCACAGCCGCCCGCCCGCCTTCGAGGCCGTCGACGGTCAGCCGTACACGGTTTCCATTGAGACGGAACGGACCGGAGACCTCAAGGCGCCGGTGGCGGGGTACCTCGTCTTTCCACGCTGGGCCGAGACCGGATTGGGGATCGTGGGGCACGTGGAGAGCCCGTTGCTGTGGTGGGGTTCCACACGTGGTGCGGTGGTCGACGCTGCCCGTGCCGCGACGCTGAACGAGGTACAGCGGATGCTGAACGAAGCCGTGGTGGCCAGGGCGGAGAGCGACGGGAGGCAGGGGTGACGCCGCAGTCCGTGCGCGTGACGGAGATCTTCCATTCGATCCAGGGAGAGTCCACCTGGGCGGGCCTGCCGTGCACCTTCGTTCGCCTGACGGGCTGCCCGCTGCGCTGTGTGTGGTGCGATACCGCGTACGCCTTCCACGGGGGCACGCGCATGCCGATTGCCGAGGTGGTGGAGACCGTGGCCGCAAAGAGCTGCCGGCTGGTCGAGATCACCGGCGGAGAACCGCTGGTCCAGCCGGGCGCGGCGACGTTGGCCACACGCCTCCTGGACGACGGCTACACGGTCCTGGTCGAGACTTCGGGCGCGGTCGACGTGAGCGTTCTGGACGACCGGGTCCATACGATCATGGACCTCAAGTGTCCCGGTTCGGGCGAAGCCGACCGCAATCTCTGGACCAACCTGGACCACCTTTCGGAACGGGACGAGGTCAAGTTCGTCGTCTCCGGGCCTGACGACTTCGAGTGGGCCGCCGACGTGATCCGCCGCCACGGACTGGACGAGCGCGTGCGCGTCGGCACGCTGGGGGCGCTGCTGGTCTCTCCGGTCTGGGGACTGGAGGAGATGGAGGAACTGGCGGCATCGATCCTGGCGAGCCGGCTGCCCGTCCGGTTCCAGACCCAGCTCCACAAGCACATCTGGGGACCCGACCGCGCCGGCGTATGAGCCGGACGCCAAAGCGGTCCGCGACGAGATCCGGCATGCGACTCTCGCAGCTTCCGCACGCGCTGGCCGACCGATTCGGTCCGACGAACTCGTCGCGTCCGGATCGGCACCGCAAGAACGCTGCGGTTGCGCTCGTACTGCGTCCGCCTTCCGGGACCCAGGACCCTCGAGTCGACCGTTGCGAGGTCCTGGCGATCCGAAGGGCGGACTCGGCTCGCGATCCGTGGTCGGGGCAGATGGCGCTGCCCGGCGGGAGCCTGGACGAGAGCGACCCCGGGCTGATGGCCGCCGCCGTGCGCGAGGCGCGTGAGGAGACGGGGCTGCACCTGGACGTGGATGGCGATCTGTTGGGTAGGATCGAGCCGATGCGGCCGCTGGGGGTGCGGCTGCCGGTGATCACCATTTGGCCCTTTGTCTTCCGGTCGGATCCGGCGGCGAACGCCCGAATTGCCAGCGGCGAAGTGGCCTCGGTTCACTGGTTCCCGGTTCATGCCCTCGACGACACGTCGAACCGCGATTCGTACGCGTACCGCGATCCGAGCCTGGGGGTGAGGAAGTTCCCGTGTATACGGCTGGAAGGTCAGGTGATCTGGGGGCTGACCTATCGGATCCTGATGCAGTTTCTGGAAGTGCTTCGGCACCCCGTTTGAGCGGCCGCGGCGAAGCACAAGTTCAACTATAGTTTACCCGGCAGCCCGTAGACAAAATCCCCCTCAGCCTGTCGGGGCCGCGCTCTGCGCTGCGCCTCGGGCTACCGCGAGTCCCGCCATTCCACCAGGAACAGGTTCGTGTTGCCTTCGTGCGACATGTTGCGGTTGGAGCCGAATACGAGCCTGGTGCCGTCGGGGTGGAATACGGGGAACCCGTCGAATCCCTCCGACCATGTAATCCGCTCGAGACCGGTACCGTCCACATTGATCAGGTAGAGCTCGAACTCTCGCCCCCTCGGATCGTCCATGTTCGACGAGAAGATGATCTGCTCTCCGGAGGGGTGCCAATAGGGGGCGAAGTTGGCCGCGCCGTTGTCGGTCAGCTGTCTGATGTTCGAGCCGTCCGCGTCGGCGACGTAGATGTCGAGGGCGGAGGGACGGATGAGGCCTTCGGCCAGAAGGGACAGGTAGTCCTCCCGCTCCTCGGCGGTCTCCGGGTAGTGGGCCCGCCATACGATCTTCGTGCCGTCGGGGCTGTAGAATGCGCCGCCGTCGTAGCCGAGACGGTCGGTGACCCGTGTAACGTCCGAGCCATCGGGCCGCATGGAGTACAGGTCGAGGTCGCCATCGCGAATCGAGGTGAAGATGATCCGGTCGCCCGTGGGTGAGAACGTGGCCTCGGCGTCGTAGCCGAACTCGTTCGTCAGTTGCCGCAGGTTCGTTCCGTCGACGTCCGCCGCGAAGATGTCGAAGCTCGGGTATACCGCCCACACGTATCCCCGCGAGAAATCGGGTGGGGTCGGGCAGGCGCGGCTGAAGTGATGCGTAGACGAATAGAGGATCCGGTCGCCGCCGGGATAGAAGTACGAGCAGGTAGTACGGCCGTCACCCGTGCTGACGAGCTGCTGCTGGCCTGTTGCCGGGTCGTATGTGTAGATCTGGTCGCACCCCTCTCCGGGCGTGCGCGTCGACTGGTAGACCAGCGTGGAACCGTCGAACGACCAGTAGGCTTCGGCGTTCTCTCCCGCGAAAGTGAGCTGCTGCATCTCGCCGAAGCGGCTTTCGCCGGGCCGGACCAGATCCGGCGTGTCGGGATGTTCCTGGCCGCTTGCCCAGGATGGTACTGCGATGGTCGTTGTGGCCAGCAGGATGATGGCTGGGGATGTATTCATTCAATGCGTTCGGAGTTGTCGGGAATCGGTGTTTTTGGACTCGGCAGTCGAGGGCTGATTGCCCGGGCTGACTGCCGGCAAGCGCTCAAACCTAGCACGAATTCCGCGCTCGGCCAGTTCCAGGATGTAGGGAGCCGAGGGGATGACCTCATCCGGTGTGCCCACGCCCGCGACGACCTCTCCGCGGGCCTGCATCAATGCCACGATCGCCAGCGTGAACCCGGTGGTCCTGGCCATGGCCGTGATTCCCGTCTCCGGGTCGTAGTGGTCGACGACTTCGTAGCGGATCCGGGACCGTACGCCGTCCTTCTCCCCCGTCACCTCGACGCGCGCCACGACGAAGTCGTCCCCGTGCTCGTTCCTGAGGGAAGGCGTCGCCTGCTGGATGAAGAACTTTCGGGGATTGACGATCGCCCCGTTGTAGTCGACGTCCCGGTCGCTCAGGAGCCCGAGTTCGCGGATGGCACGCATGACCTGGGCATGGCCGGGGTAGCGCAACGTCTTGTACTCGAAGCTCCTGATGCGTTGCTCGTACCGGGCGGGCATCGTCGAGGTCCCGCCTCCGGTGTGGAAGGCCTCGAGGCGGCCGATGGGTGCCCCGAACTCCACGATCTCCAGCTCCGACAGCGCCTCCACGCGGACCCGTTTTCCGTCCCTCAGAATCTCGGCCGGAGTCACGTAGTAGTCGAACATGCCTTCGAGCGCGTACACGATCTGGTAGTTGAGCGGCGGGCGGGGATTGCGGGGCAGCCCGCCCACCCACAGCCGCACCGCTTGCACCTCGTCGAAACGCTCGATGCCAGCCTGGGCCAGGATATTGATCATGCCGGGGGCCAGCCCAATGTCGGGCGCGACCGAGACGCCCTGTTGCCGGGCCACCGCGTCGAGTTCGCGCTGTCGGGTGACGATCCCGGTGTTGCCGCCGAGGTCCGTGAAATGGGCGCCGGCCTCGACCGCCATCCGCGCCATTTCGTAGTTGAAGTGGTACGGAAGCGCGCACAGCACGCCGCTGACTTCCGCCATCGCGCGCCTGATGGAGTCGGAGGAGGAGGCGTCCGCGGGCAGCGTCGACAGCCGTCGGCCCAGATGCGGCCGAAGCGCCGGGTGCAGCGCGTCCGGACGCAGATCTGCGACGACGACCTCCTCAACCGCGTCTTGACGCAGGAGGTCGAAAGCGGCTGCGGAGCCTTGGGCCCCGCCGCCCAGTACGAGGAATCTCATGCGGGTCCCATGAGGTCGAACTGGGTCTCGTGCAGGGGCTCGTCGCCGTTGAGGCGCGTAACTTCCACGATTCTGTCCCCGGCTCCGGGCGACACGATGCGCTGCGCCGGCGCGGTGCGACGCTTGAGCGGCACCGATCCCACCTTCGCACCCGTCGCGACACCGCCAGCGGACAGTAGCACGACCCGGTCGTCGTCCAGCCCCTCCAGCGCCCCGACGACCCCGTGGGCGCAGTCCCGGGTTGCCATCGCCGAGACGCCAAGGCCGCTCCGCCTTCGGATCGGGAAGTCGGCGAGGGACGTCCGCTTCCCGGCGCCCCGTTCGGTGACGATGAGGATGGGGGCCTCGCGCATGGCGGCGATGAACGCGACGACTTCGTCTTCGCCACGCAGGCCGATTCCCTTCACGCCCAGTGCCACGCGGCCCATCACCGGAACCTCCCGTTCCGGGAATCGCAGTGCGCGTCCCTGCCGGGTGACGAGGAGGAACTCCGTGTCCCCCGACGTGTCGTGCACGTCCAGGACGATGTCGTCCGGCCGTAGCCGCATCGCGATAATGCCCGCGGGCTTCGGGTTCGAGTACTCGCGCAGACGCGTCCTCTTGGCCAGCCCGCCGCGCGTGACGAACGCCACGTAGCGATCCTCCGTGAGATCGTCGATCGGACGTATACCGACGATCGCATCGCGGCGATCGATGCCGAGAAGCGCCCAGATCGACTTGCCACGCGCCGCGCGGGAGCCCTCCGGGACCTCTTCGACCCGCAGAAAGTACACCTTCCCGTTGCTGGTGAAGGCGAGCAGCCAACCCCGGGTTCGAGCGACGACCACGGTCTCCAGGTAGTCGCCTCGGTAGCGCTCCATCGCGGCCATGGCGAGGCCTGCAGCCGTGCGCCGCCTGTACAGGTGCATCGGGATTCTCTTCAGGTAGCCCTGGTGGGAAATGGTGACGACCACATCTTCATCCGCGATGCTCGACTTCACATAGGCGAAGTCGGCCTTGTCCTTCCCCTCCAGAATCACGGTGCGGCGGGCGTCACCATAGCGCTCGACGACCTCGTCGAGCTCCCTGAGCATGACCGTGAGCTGGAGCGACTCGTTTCCGAGAAGTCCGCGCAGCTTCCTGATCGTGGCTCGCAGACCCGCTTCGCGGGCACGCAATTGATCGCCTTCCAGCGCGGTCAGTCCGGCGAGCCGCATCCGCAAGATCGCGTCCGCCTGGATGTCGCTCAGGCCGAAGTGCTCCTGCAGCCGGGCCGAGGCCTGGGCGCGGTCGGTCGAGCGCCTGATCACGGCGATCACCTCGTCGATGCTGGCCAGCGCCAGGAGGAGTCCCAGGGTGACGTGCAGGTCCGCCTCGGCCTTGTCCAGGTCGAAACGCGACCTGCGCCGGATCACGTCCAGGCGATGGTCGCGGAAGCGCTCCAGAAGCTCCTTCAGGGTGAACTCCTCGGGCTGCTTGCCGCCGTCGAGGGCCAGGAGAATCGCGCCGAACGTGCTCTGGAGCGCGGTCCTCTTGAAGAGCAGCGCCATGATGCCGCTGACATCGGCCCCGCGCTTCAACTCGATTACGAGGCGAATGCCCTCCCGGTCCGACTCGTCACGCAGGTCGGCCACGTCCGGCAAACTGCCCTTGCGCGACAGTCCGGCAATCTGCGCGATAATCCGGGACTTGGACACCGCGTACGGCAACTCGGTCACCACGAGCTGCTTGCGTCCCCCGCGCACGGCTTCGGTCACCACGCGCGCCCGCATCGTCATCCGGCCCCGCCCGTTCCTGTACATGCTACGAATGCCGGCGCGCCCGACGATGTAGCCGCCCGTCGGGAAGTCGGGCCCGGGAAGCTGCTCCATCAGTTCGGCCGTGTCGCAGTCCGGGTCGCTGACCAGCGTGCGCAACGCGTCGGCCACCTCACGCAGATTGTGCGGCGGCACGTTCGTGCTCATGCCCACGGCGATACCCGAGCAGCCGTTGACGAGCAGGTTCGGGACCGTGGTCGGCAGCACGGCCGGCTCCTTGAGACGGTCGTCGAAGTTGTTTTCCCAGTCGACCGTGTCCTTCTCGATCTCGGCGAGCAGCTCGGTGGCGACGCTTGCGAGACGTACTTCCGTGTACCGGTACGCGGCCGCCGAGTCACCATCGATCGAGCCGAAGTTGCCCTGTCCGTCGACGAGCGGATAGCGTAGCGAAAACTCCTGCACCATCCGGACGAGCGCGTCGTACACGGCCGTGTCTCCGTGCGGGTGGTACTTCCCCAGCACCTCGCCCACCACGGTCGCGCTCTTCTTGTAGTCGCGGTCCGGGCGCAGTCCGAGCCCGTGCATCGCCACGAGAATCCGCCGGTGCACCGGCTTGAGTCCGTCCCTCACGTCGGGGAGGGCACGCCTCACGATTACGCTCATCGAGTAGTCGAGGAAGGCGTGCTGCATCTCCTCCTCGATGTGCCGCTCCAGGACGCGGTCACGCACGCGGGCTACGCTCATGCGGCCTCCTGCCGCTGTTCACTGAGGTTCCTGCTCACTGCCGTCCCGGTATGTACCCCCGCTCCAGCACTTCGACCGTGTCGCCCACGGCGATCCGGCCACGTTCCCGGTGCACCACGTTGACTCCGAAGTAGACGTGAGACTCGATGCGGCGGTAGTACGCCAGCGTCCTGAGCGGCTCGGAGGCGGGGTCGCGGACGCCCGAGTCCTGGTCGACGGTCGTGACCTTGCAGCGGGCGCACAGCTTCACGCCCTCGAAGGCCAGCCCACCAATGGCGAAGCGCTGCCAGCGATCCTCATCGTGCGGTGAGTCGCTGGTCACGACGATGTTGGGCCGGAATCGCTCCACCGGCAGCGGCCGGCCGACGCGCCGGTTCAACTCGTCCACGGAGTTTTCGCTGACGAGGAGTACCGGAAAGCCGTCGGCGAAGCCCACCCGGTGTCCCGCCGCGTATTGAGGGTCGGTGGCGCGGGCGTCCCGGTTCCGCATGAAGACCAGCCGGAACTCGCCCCCCAGAACCGACGACAGCCAGGCGTCGGCCTCGATCCCGACGGCGCGGGCGTCCGCGCGGGAGCCGTGTATGCGAACGCGGACCGTCTCGCCGCCTGAATCCATGGGAAGGGTCAGGGTGTCCGCTCCGGGGGCTGCGAGCGCCAGCGAGCCGTTTTCGAGGCGGGGACGAATGGTCGCCAGCAGGGGGGTGCCGCGCTGGCTCACGAATTCGCCGTCGGGCCTCACGATCATCCAGCGGCGATCGAAGCGGGGACCCAGTTCGTCGAATTCCATGGCCTCGAGATCGATTCCCCTGGTCCCTTTCACGGGATAGACCCGGAGGCGGGTCACGCGGAGCGGCCCGCTGCCGGACCGGGACGGTTCCGGGCGCGTGCCAGTCAAGTCACCACCGCATCGAGGTTGCGGCTGACGATCGTCAGCGGAAGCGTGGCCTGGTGACGTCCGTTGACCAGGACGTGGAAAGTGTGGATCCCGGCCTCCTGGAAGACGATGCCGTCGAGGTTGATCACGTGCGGAACCCGGATTCCGGTCTGAAGACTCGCAGGGCTGGGCGCCACCTTGAGTTCGCCGCTCAGCGAGACGATCTCTTTCCCGGACGGTGACGCGAGCTTGATGGTGAGCTTGTGGGTTCCGGCGTCGTTGGCACCGCCGAGGAAGCGCAGAACCAGGGAAAGACGACCGTGCCGAGCCGGGAACCGTGCCACGCTGATCTGATCGAAGACGCCGAGCAGGTTCAGCTTGCCCGACCCGTCGATGGTGGCCGCGTCGGCGATGAGTACGAGGTCTACGTCCACGAAGCTCCTTCCCCGGCCGCGCCGGCGCGCGGCTCTCCCAAGAGTGACCTGGCCAGCACCAGGCCGAACAGCAGATCCAGGGCCGCGTGGGCGAAAACCGACGGCCACACGCTGCCGGTCCACGCCACGCCAACGGCCATCACAACCCCGATCACCGTGGTCCGCACGATCCCCAGTCGGCCCTGATACGCATGAAGGAAGCCAAAAACACCTGCGGCAGGCAAGGCACCAGCCAGGTACGACCCGGTCCAGGGCAGCAGAAACGCGGGGAGAAAGGCGCGGAAGACGATCTCTTCCGAGAACCCGGCGGCGATGGACAGAACCGCAAAGGCCCCCTTCTCGCGTCGCGTCTCGGGCATGATCGCCCGGACCGTTTCGGTTTCCTGCCAGCCGAACCGGCGCGAGAGAGTCCGGAATCCATAGGCCACCAGGACGCCTGCCGCGGTCAGGAGAATGGCTGGACCC
Source organism: Gemmatimonadota bacterium (assembly GCA_028874905.1). Lineage (GTDB taxonomy): Bacteria > Gemmatimonadota > Gemmatimonadetes > Longimicrobiales > Gaopeijiaceae > Bin94. Next base: position 53,426 of record JAPPGZ010000073.1, on the reverse strand, counting down.
ACGAGCCCGGCAGTCCCTGGAGGCCATGCCAGCAGCGCGGATGCGGCGGGATGTGGAAGCCGGGCGAGTGCCCAGGCGGCCAGCAGTCCGGCAACCGCAAGCAGAACGGTGGAGCCCTTGTAGACCGCTGCCCGGTCGGCGCGAATCTGCTCGGTGGGCGGGGGCTCCCCGATCACGGCAAGCACCGGAATCGCGACCAGCCACGCGGCAGCCAACAGGGACGGGATCGCCCCACCCAGGCCCGAGACCATAAAGAACGCCGCCAGCGCCGCCGTGCCTCCCACGCCCGCCAGCGCCTGGCCGATTCTCATGCGTTCAACTCTCTTCCCGTTCGCAGGATTTCGTCAATCACGAGATCTACGTCGGCGGCGGTCGTGCGTGTATTCAGAATGCAGAACCGCAACGAGAACGCGCGTCCGAGGCGAGTGGAGGAGAGCATGGCCACGCCCGACTGTACGATTCGGTTCTGAATCTCCCGGTTCAGCTCGTTCAGGCTGTGTGGCGCGGCGGCCGGACGACCGATGTAACGGAAGCAGACGACACCGAGACTTTGCGGCGACAGGAGTTCCAGCTCGGCCTCTTCCTGGATCCGCCCCGCCGTCCGTTTGGCCAGTTCGATGGCGCGCGCAATCTCCCTGCGATGTGCGTCAAGGCCGTAGCGCTGGACCGAAAGCCAGACCCGCAGCGCGCGAAAGGTCCGGGTAAGCTGCAGGCCGCGGTCGCAGAAATTGACGTGCTCCGGTCCCCAGTCGGCGTCCTGCAGGTACTCGGGGAGCATCCGGAAGGCCGCTTCCAGCCTGGCCACATCCCGTACCATGAGGCAGCCTGTCTCGTAGGGCTGAAAGAACCACTTGTGCGGATCCAGGCTCACGCTGTCGCCCAGTTCCAGCCCCGAGAGCAGAGGTCTGGTATTCGCGTCCAGTACCGCAAAACCGCCGTAGGCCGCGTCGATGTGGTACCAGAGTCCCTCCTCGTCCGCGACGTGCGCGATTTCGGCCAGGGGGTCGATCGTCCCGGTATTGGTGGTGCCCGCGTTCGCGATCACGCAAAACGGTGCAAAACCGTCCTCCCGATCCCGGTGGACGGCTTCGCGGAGGCCCGAAGGCACGATCCGGAATTCGGCGTCGACGGGCAGGTGGCGGACGCGAGTGCCGTGGATCCCGGCGATGCGGGCGGCCCGGACGGCGGAGGCATGTGTCTGCTCGGAGACGTACACGATACCCGAGCGCGGATTGCCGGCGGCCTCTCTGGCGGCGACGAGGGCGATCAGGTTTGCGGCCGAGCCGCCGCTGGTGAACAGGCCCCCGGCGGTCCGGGGATACCCAAGCCACTCACGGAACCATTCCGTGACCGTGACTTCGATTTGGGACGGGCCGGAAGATTCGAGCCAGGTGCCCTGAAACACGTTGAAGCCGTTGACCAGGAAGCTGGCGAGGACCGAAGCCCATGACGGGCTTGATGGGATGAAGGCGAGGAAACGTGGATGATCGATCCGTCCGGCGAGCGGCATCACGTCCTGCAGCACGGTCTCGAGGACCGGTTCGAGCGGCTGGCCGGATTCGGGTGGCGGACCGTGAAGCAGGGGCTCCGTAACCTCCCGCGCCGCCCCCCGCCAGGCCGGTCCTTCCCCGAGAATCGCCCAGCGATCCACAATTGCGTCGACCACCCGATATCCGGAAAGCCGCATCTCCTCCGGGTCTTCCAGGAGTGAGCGGTCCGACGTCGGGGTACCGCGTGCGTCCGCGGCGGCTCTCGGCTGCTCTGCTTTCATCCGTTGACGCCTTGGTTCGAAGGGTTCTAGTGTAGTGTCGCGTCCCGCACCGGTTCCAAGTCCACGGAGGACGACAGTTGGCCACATCGGCACCGCCCAGAGCAACGTATCGCGTGATCGATGCGTACAATCATCCCCATGGGGGCCGTATTCTGCGCCTCCGCCTCGGGAAGGGCGAGGCCCTGCGCGTCAAGGAACTGAAGAGCTGCGTCATGACGGCCAGGGCGCCGGACGGCAGGGAGGAGCGTATCTCCGTGGACGGCTTCGCACTGTTTGGCGGAAGACCGTCGGACTCGCGGCTGGCCAGAACGGGTCGAGTGGATGTCCACACGACGGACGAAGCCGCGCGGTTGGTCGACGTCGGGTGGACGCTCGCGGGACCGGCCTGACGTACAAGCCGTCCGTTCGTGGCACCGGGCTTCGGGCTCTCTCCGGCACCTCGGGTGAACGCGGCGACTAGCGCGCTCCCGTGGCGCCCCGGGCCCCCGGCGGATTTCGTTCGAATGCGCGCCGGAACCACGCCACATAGGCGTCCTGGGCACCCGGGTCGGCTGCAAGCCAGTCCCTCCTGGCCTCGACAAAGGCATCGGGACGCGCCGTCAGTATGAAAGCGTCCAGGTAGCCGTTCTCGTTCGAGTACATCAATTCGTCAAGGATGCCATAGGGCGGCGCGTCGAAGATCGACCGCTGATACAGCCAGGAATCCGACACGCGGGCCAGGATCGCCTTCTCGAGTTCGAAGTCGCTCGCGCCGACCGCCTCGGGCAGCCATCGATCCAGCCGGTTCTGCGCAGCCATCAGGTGGAGATGCGCATAGATCGTGTATGGCCAGGAGATACCCGGTGTCGCTTGCGCGCTCACGTTCGCGGTATCGCCCCGTTCGTTGACCTCGAGCCGCTCCCAGGGGTAGACCGGCCCTTCCTGCCCGTTGGTGTAGATCATGAAAGAGGGGTCCAGCTCGATGCTGTCCACCTGTTCCCGCAGCCACGTATCCACCTCTTCCATGCGCTCTCTGGTGGGTGCGAGCCGTTCGCCGGAAAGGATGACGAGGCGCCGTGGTTCGGGAAGCACGAACTGGCCGGCGCCACAGGCAACCGTTGCGAAAGCGGCGACCGCGAGAAGTGCGCGGCGAACGTTCAGGGCAGTGAGCATCTTCATGGCGCTGTGGCGACTGTGGGAACGGAAGAGCGTGTGACCACGTTACTCAACCCGTCTCGGGGGGTCCATGTTCCATCTCGTTCGCTACCATGTCATCCGGAGCCACGTCTCGCCAGCGGAGGAACTCGAAGGGGCTGCGGCAGTCGGCGCACCAGCAGGTGGTTAGCGACGCGTGGCTCCCGAAGAGGGACATCAGCTCGGTGCGCTTACCGCCGCAGAACGGGCACGGGGGTACGTCACCGCGGCTGGGGGCGGCGGGCGTCGCGTCCATGCTCGCTACTCCACGAAGAGGTCGCGGTTCCGATCTCCCCGCGCCCGCTCCACGGCTTCCTCGCCAGGTGCTCCGGAGCCTCTGCGGCGCTCCGGATCCCATCCGTCGCGTGCGGGCTCGACCGCGTCCAGGTCGATCCCGGCGGTGGCGAGCGTGCCGCCCAGCAGTCGGCTGCACTGGTCACGGACACGATCCTCCGGCCAGACGTTCCCGTCGGCCACCAGGGCGTCGTGGGCATCGTCGGCCGGGAGGAGCCACGCGAGGGTCGTGGGCAGCATGGCCCCGGCGGAATCCCGCAGGCGTGCCGCGCCCTCGCCCCCGGCAGCTGCAAGACGGGTGAACCACGCCGTGCCGAAGCGGCGGTGATACGCCTCTTCGGCGAGCATCTTGGGGACGCGCGAGCGTGCGAGCGCAAAGTTCCCGCTCGCGAAGCTCTCGAGCGCAACCGATAGCGCGCCGTCGACCACCACCACGGCTGCGACGAAGTGGGCCCAGTCGCTGAAGGGACGGTCCAGCGCGGGCGCCGAATAGTAGCGGGCCGCCGGTCGCTCGTGCTCGACCTCGAACGGGTCGAACCCCAGGCGCTTGAGCATGGCGTAGAGAAGCCGCGCATGGCCCCACTCGTCCTGTGACATGGACGAGGCGGCGATCCCCGTTTCGATCGAGGGGCTTCCCAGCAGCCAGTCGCTGTAGCGGATGCCGAGCAGTCGCTTGGTGTCCGCGAGACTCAGTATGTGGCGCGCGAGGGGTGCGGGGGTCATGGCCCGTGAGTCCCCTCCGGCACGTTCCCAGCCCACGGCCCCTCCACCCGGTTGACCGGAATGACCGCGCCGCGCGGGACCACGCACATCTCGAACCAGTTCTCTTCGTCGTAGGTCTTCCAGGCGTAGACGCGCGCCAGTTCGTCGCCCGGTGCGTCGATGTACCCTATGTGACGCAACGGCTCGCCACGGTTCTTGCGGGCGAAGACCTCGTAGACGTCCTCGCCCAGGCCCGTTCTCATGTGCCCACCCCGAAGCGTCGCAGCTTCCGCCTGCCTTCGTCGGTCATCCTGGCCGTGGTCCACGGCGGATCCCACACCTCGTTGATCTCGACCGTGTCCACCCAGGGCTCCATGCCGACCCGATCGCGCACGTCCTGCTTGATGAAGTCCATGCAGGGGCAGGCAGTGGCGGTGAAGGTGAGATCCACGCGCGCGGTGCCGCGGTCGAAACCGACGCCGTACACGAGGCCCAGTTCCAGCAGCGAAATCGGCAGTTCCGGGTCCAGTACCTCGCCGAGAGCGGCCCTGAGCGCCGCTTCCTTGTCGGCGGGAGCCTCGCTCAGCGGCGCGGACCACCGGTCGCGGCCCCCCGAGGCGTGAACGGCCGGGGCGGGCTGGCCGGCGAGGATGGTGGCCAGCGAGCGCCGTCGCCGGACCGGCCCCTGGCGTGCCTTGCCGGGGACCACCGACTGCATCAATTCAGCCACGACGTCACCGACCCGCGCGATCTGCGCACCGAATCCACGTAGATCTCGTTCATCGGGCCGCGACCCTTCCAGCGCTCGAACACGGCTTGCCACGTGATTTCGCCGTCTTCGAACAGCCAGCGCTTGGCGTCGGGGTCGTACTCGCACGGGAAGGGGTATTCCAGCACGTACTCGTCGCCGTCCTCGTCGTAGTGGGCGGGCACCGACAGTCCCAGGCTCTCGCACAGCGGCACCGTCGACGACATCCACACCTGCCGGAGTTCGTCGTTCGTCAACCCCTTGAGCTTGTAGTCCAGCTGTCCGCTGTGATGCTTGAGGTCGTCCGGCAGGCCGAACCACTCGATGGTCATCGGGAACATCCAGTCGACGCAGCGCTGCAGCAACTCGGTCGCGGCCCCTCCGGCGCGTGCCAGCCGGCGCATCCAGACCTCTCCGTGGCGAAGATGAAAGGTCTCTTCCATGTCGACCTTGACCAGTGCGCGCTTCAAGGGCCCGTAGGAAGTGTTGCGATGCACGTCGCCCAGCAGGCAGATGCCCGCCCGGTCGAAGAACCCGTTCGCCACGACCAGTTCGGCCCAGTTGTCGAGCGGCTGGTCGAAGCCGTAAGGGTGCTTGAACTCGTGCGGTTCGCGTCCATAGACGAGCTGCTCCTTCGAGACGCCGAGGTCCTCCAGCAGCCGGTACGCGATGTTGGCGTGGGCCAGCTCGTCCTGGATGATCGCGTGCGCGCTCACCTGGGTATTGGTGGACGGCGCGTGCCGGGCGGCGAACCAGTAGGCCGGGGCGCTCATGAGCTCGGTGTCCGCCTGGACGGTCAGCTGCACGATGAGCGCCCTCCTGTAGCCGGGCGTCATCTCCTCGGGCGACTCGAGAATGTATCCGCCCCGGATCTTCTTCTTCAGTTCGTCTTCCGTGTAAGGCGTCATGGCGCTTTCCCGTTGGCTAGATCCCCAGCGCGGAGCGGATCAGGGGGCTGATGCGCTCCGGAGTCCATGGCGGGTCGAAGGTCAGCTCGACCTCGGAGTCCTCGACTCCCTCCACGCCGGCTACGGCCTCGCGGGCCTCCTCGAGTATCTGGCCGGCGGCCGGACACATCGGCGTCGTCAGCGAGATTGCGACTTTTGCGCTACTGCCCTCGATCTCGATGTCGTACACCAGCCCGAGCACCACGAGGTCCAGATTGAGTTCCGGGTCCTTGACGGTCTTGAGAGCGTTGCGGACGGCTTTCTCGGTGACTTCGGACACGCTTTGCGACCTCCGGCGTTTGCGGGCTTCGCTAATCTAGTCCCATGTCGGTACATTCGCCTCATGCGAGTTGCCATCAACACCGGCGGCGGCGATGCGCCGGGGCTGAACGCGGTTGTACGCGCCGCGGTACTCGCCGCGGAACGGCGGGGATGGGACGTGGTCGGCATTCGCCGCGGATACGACGGACTCTTCATGGACGACGGCGTCGTGTCCCTCAATACCGGTTCGGTGCGGGGGATCACCCACCTCGGCGGAACGATCCTCGGAACGACGAACCGCGGCAGCCCGTTTTCGTTCCCTGTCAGACAGGCCGACGGCGGCCTCCGGATGGTGGACCGATCCGACGAGGTCATCAGCAGGATTCAGGAACTGGAGATCGACTGCCTGATCGCGGTGGGCGGCGACGGGTCGCTGAGGATCGCCAGCGAGCTTGCGGAGAAGGGCCTCAGGGTGATCGGCGTGCCCAAGACGATCGACAACGACCTGCCGGGCACAACCTTCACCTTCGGGTTCCATACCGCCGTACAGACCGCTACCGACGCGATCGACAAGCTGCATTCGACCGCCCAGGCCCACCGGCGGGTGATGGTGGTGGAACTGATGGGCCGTAACGCCGGCTGGATCGCGCTGTTTGCGGGCTTCGCGGCGACCGCCGACGCCATCCTGATCCCCGAGATCCCCTACGATCTGACCAGGGTGGCCGCGAAGATCGAAGCACGCTGGAAGGAGGGCTCCGAGTTTGCGATCATCGTGGTCGCGGAGGGGGCGATGCCCAAGGGCGGAGAGGCCTCCTACCTCGAAGAGCTCGGGAAGGGTGGCCGGCGGCGTCTCGGCGGGGTCGGGAAGCGGATCTCCATCCGCCTCGAAGAGCTTACCGGGCACGAGACGCGAAGCCTTGTGCTCGGCCACCTCCAGCGTGGCGGCCGCCCGATCGCCTTCGACCGGATCCTTTCTCTGCTTTTCGGGACCGCGGCGATCAATCTCGCCGCACAGGGGCGGTTCGGGTGCATGGTGGCGCTGGATGCGCCTACAGTCACCGCCGTCCCCCTGGCCGACGCGGTTCGGGCCACCAAGGCCGTCCCCGTGGACGGCGACATGGTCAGGGCGGCGCGGGCGATGGGGATTTCGTTCGGGGACTAGCAGTCAGCGCGGCTCCCGCCCCCCGCGCCCTGGCTCCGGGCCTCTGGCCCCCGCGCCCTACTGGAAGCTCGTGGCAGGCCTTCCCGTGTAGCGCCGCCAGTCCTCCGCCCGCATCGACACGAGGTTGGCGAAGAGCCGGTACGCGCCTGGAACACCCACGGGAAACTGGCGGAAGAACGCGAGCCCGGTGTAGACGTACAGCCCCTCACCCAGCTCGGCCACCAAAAGGCCGCCCCGCTTCGGGTCCTCGCCCGGGTCGGCCATCCCCATGACGGGCGTGTAGCGCTCGTCCCACTCGCCCAGGAAGTAGAGCCCCCTTTCCTGCACCCATCCGTCGAAGTCGGCCGGGCCGATCCGGTTCGGTGTGGAGAAGACGGGGGACTCGGGCGCCAGGACCGTGACCGGGGCCGTCTCGTCGGTCACGCGGTCGTGCGGCCTGCTTATCGTGACCGGGTAGGGCGCGAATCCGCCCGCCGCGAACTCGTACCGGTTGTACTGCACGATCACCGTGCCGCCGGCCCGCGCGAAGTCGAGGACCGCGTCGTTGGCGGCGGCGAGATCGAGCCGCGTCTCGTAGGCGCGCACCCCCAGCACCAGCACGTCGAAGCGGGAGAAGTCGCCCCGGCTCAGTTCCGCCTCGCCGAGTTCCTCGACCTCCATCCCGATCTGGCGGAGCGCGTCGGCCCCTCCGTCCCCGGACCCCATGACGTAGCCCACCCGCAAGTCGGTGTCAGCGGCCACGGGAAAAGCCGAGACCCGAACTGCCGCGTCGCGCACCAGCACGCTGCGCGGTATGTGCGGGTAGTCGATGATGTCGGACATTATGACAAAATCATTATTGATTTTGGCCGTTATCGTCACCGCTGCGATGTCCAAGCCCTCCGTGTGCTCGCTGGCGACTGCCTGAAGGACGAATTCACCACCGATTTTGTCATTGGTCGATGTAACCGTGAAGGCGACCGACCTGCTGGCGCCGTCCGGACCCAGCGAGAACGGGACCGCGGCGGGTGCCACCGCCCACCGTTCCGGCACCTCCAGCCTCACGGTCCCGGAGCGGGCCGTGGCCGAAGTGTTGGTGAGCACCACCCCGACCTCACGCACACCCGTCGCACCGGTTGGCCACACCATCGACGGGGGGTTCACGGCGACGTCGATCGCGGGCAGGACCAGCACCCGGTCCCGGTATTCGCCCGTGGCCCCGTCGACGCCCACGTACCAGCCGTCGCGCTCGACGGCCGCGGTTGCGGCAGCCTGGGTCAGCGCCATGGCCACACGGGCCCGGACCGGGGCCGGTGCGAAGGGCCGCGCCCACAGTCCGGCGTCCGCCGGCCACCTGTACATCCCGCCCGAGGGCTCCTGTTCCAGATACCAGGGCGCCGACACCCGCGCTTCCGGCGGAACCGCGACCCGCCAGCTCCAGCGCCCGATCTCGCCGGGTCCGAGGCGCCCGTCCACGGGCGTCTCGGCCACCGGTGGCCGGAAGAAGAACGAGCGCGACGGCCCGACCGTGGATTCCTCGGTGGGCGTCGCGTCCCATCCGGAAGGCAGCAGCAACTCGGGCGCGATGTCCGAAAGCTCGAGGCTGCCGCCGTTCCAGACATTCACGTCCACGACGACGGACTCGCCCGGCGTCAGCGTGGCCCGCCCGACCCGCACTTCGGTGACGATCCCGGCCGCGGCGAGCAACGTCTCCGTCACCTGCGACAGCCGCCGTTCAAGCAGTCGGCGTCCCTCGCCGGCCGGGGCCTCGGCGACGAGGCCGCCGAGGATCGCAGCGGCTTCCGCCAGCGCCGCCGCGGGTCCGCCCGACCGGATCGCCGAGAGGCCGCGCGCCGCGTCGGCCAGGGCCCCACGATATCGCTCCAGCCGCTGCTCGGTTTCCGCCGGCCATCCCGCAGGCAACGGTGCGCCCAATTGCCCGATCAGCGTGGTGTCGACGCCTGCGAAGATGCCGACGTCCACCACCCCCTCCACCACCGACGCCAGCAGACTCAGCGAACTGGCCCGTGGGCCCATTGACTGGCCCGACCCCATGTCCTGGGACTGGTGCTGGCTGCGGCTTTCCATTGCCAGTTGGAAATGCGACCGCCCCAACACGGGATCGAAGCGGCCTGTCGGCACGCTGAGGGTCGCGTCAACGGGGGAAAACCGCGTGGACCGGTACAGCTTGACAGGCTGCCAGGGGGTCACGCCGTGCGCGGCGAGTTCGGGGTAGCGGTCCGGATCGCCGGCCGCCGCAAAGGCCTCGCGCGCCGCGACGCCCGCGATCTGATGCTGACCATGGCCGTCCCGGGGCGTACCCGAGAAGACCGACACGATCACATGCGGCCGGAACTTGCGCACCACGAAGACGACGTCGCGCAGGACCTCGTCGAGAGGCCAGAAACGCAGCGTCTCGTCGATGCTCTTGGAGTACCCGAAGTCGAAGGCGCGCGTGAAATACTGGCCTCCGCCGTCGAGGGCGCGGGCGGCGAGGAGTTCGCCCGTCCGGATCACGCCGAGACCTTCGTGCAGCCGGTGTCCGATGAGGTTCTGGCCGCCTTCGCCCCGGCTGAGCGACAGGTACGCCGTCTCGGCTCCCATGCCGCGAGCGAGGGTGGCCAGCAGGCTGGTGTCCTCGTCGTCGGGGTGGGCGGCGATCATCAGCACGCGCTTCACGCCGTCGAGTTGGCGAAGCCCGAGCGCCGTGCCCACCAGGCCATGGTCTTGCCCGCCGGGAAGCTGCGCCGTGGCGACCTGCGCGGCGAGTTGGCCGGAGCCGGACGGGCCGGGCGCCGGGAAAGCCGCCGCGAGTGCGAGTAGCGCGATGGTCGCTGGCGTAGCTGTTTCAACCTTGCCGAATTTCATCCCGGGAAGGTAACTATCCGCCATGGATATCGCCGCCACGTTGCGCAGCTACGACGGGAAGCGCGTCGCGCCGTTCCGCACAGTGGCCGACGCGCTCTCGCAGCGCCCGGATCGCGGGGAGGATGCCGTCGGCGAGCTGGTCGCGCTCGCCGCTTCGGACGAGACGGCTCTCCAGACGGGCGCGACATGGGTGCTCAAGTACCTTGCCGAGCGGCATTTGGCGCCGCGCGATGACGAGGCCGTGGCGCTGCTGCGGCTATTGCGTCGCCCTTTGGCGCCGGACGCCCTCCTTCACCTGCTTCAGACCCTGCCGCACATGGACCTTCCCGCCGACCTTGGCGCCGGCGACGAAGCGGCGCTCCACCGCGCACTGCTGCGCTTGGTCGAGTCCGACCGCGTTTTCGTACGGGCGTGGGCATACAACGGTTTGGGGCTCCTGGCGGCGCGAAACCCGGCGTTGCGGGACGAGGTCGAGGGCCTGTTCAGCCGGGCGGAGAAGACCGAAACTGCCGCGGTGAAGGTGCGCATACGGCACGCGCGCGCCGCGATCCGGCGCTAGGGGCCACCTTGCCGTCGCGTCGGCGAGGTCAATGCAAATCCCGCAGCGGGATGCCGAGGGCGCGACCGGCGTTGGCCATTCGATCATCGTAGCTGGCGAGTTCGACGTGCTGGCCCCGGCCCCGGAGAAACTGGCATGACGCGAGGTGCAGCGCGTCGAGCGTGCGTACCGGTACCGGGAACGGGTCGAGGGCGCGGGCCAACACGAGGGGAGCGAGCTCCAGCAACGAGATGCGAGCGATCACCTGCTGCGCGGCCTCGGCGCGTGCCGCCGTCGCCTCTCGGGCGTGCAGGCGTGTCCACATCTCGTACTCGAGCAGGCGGCTCGAAACAAGGGTTTCGGTCCAGAACGAAGCCGGGGGTCGCCGGTCTTCCGCGAACAGGTGGGCCAGGGCGACCGAGGTGTCGACGTAGATCACCGGTCGCTTCTGTCGGCCCCCAGTTCACCCAGCAACGCCGATAGCGCGAGCTCCGGAGGTCCGCCGCGGGGGGGCTCGGATCCCGGAGAGAGTGCGGGCGTCAACCAACCCTTCCGCACCGCGTCGGCAAGCATGGCGTCTGCCAGAATGGGACTCCTCGTTTCTCGAGGAGGGCCGATTTCGGCTACGACGCGCCCGCGGTCCGTGACCAGAACGGTCTCGCCGCCAGCTGCCAGGCGCACATACTCGCTGAGCCTGCTGTTCAACGCCCTGATTCCGATGGATCTCATGAGCGACAATGTAGCTACATGTAGCTACCTCAGTCAACGCACCCGCATCACCACCCCGGCGCCCACGTACATGTCCTCGGCCGCGGCGTTCAGGCCCATCCCGAAGCGGAAGTCCCACTGGAGGTCGTCATTCGCCAGCCAGGTCAGCCCGCTGTTCACGTAGTGCTGCGTTTCCCCGCCGTCCAGCCCCGTCGGGAGGAAGGCGTACCACTCGGCGTAGATCCCGCTGCGCTGCCCCGTCGCGATGCCCCACGACAGCGACTGAGCCCACTCTCTGTAGTCCTCGTCCATGTCCCCGACGGCGGCGTTCACCTGCGTGCTGCCGGCCAACGACAACGTCTCGCTCAGCTCCCAACTGTACAGAATGTTGATGCCCGGAAGCGTCCGGCCGGCCGAAAACGCGGAACTGCCCGTGGCGACCGTCACCTGCGGCAGGATCGCGGTGGCTGGGAGGACGCCGCGCTGCCCCGAGAGCGCGATCTTGGCGCCCACATAGAGGTCCTCCAGCCCGGAGGTGGCAACGCCGGTGGCGGACGCGTCGACAACCTCCGTCGTCACACTGGTCCCGACCCGCAGCTCCAGCCGCTCGACGAACACCCCCACCCGAAGCAGGGGTTCGCCGTAGGAGTGGACCCGGGTAGTGGTTCCGCCGTCGGTGTCTGATCCAAGCGTATAGCCGAGTTCGAGCTGGAATACGCCGAGTCCCACGGTGCTGGTCGCCTCCGTGAAGTCGGGACGGTCCGCGACGAGCGACTGGGCCTTGGCGGGTCCCGCCGGCAACGCAAGCACCGACAGGCCGGCCAGAACCAGCAAGGTGCGCCCACGCCGAAGCCAGATGTATACTATAGATGACATTTTTGGTACACTGCGGTTTCCATTTTCGCGTAGAGCGACCCGCTTCGGCGTGGGACAGCGCGAGTCCCGCGCCTCAGCGTGGCCAGGGCAGCGCGAGTCCCTCCGGGGCTCGAGACCTGCCGAACCATCCGGCCAGGGCCGCCAGGCTCAAAACATAGGGCAATGCCAGGAAGAGGGGGTACGGCAGATCTGCGTCGAGGGCCTGAAGCGTGAACTGCAGCGCCTCCGCCCCGCCGAAGAACAGGGCCGCCGCGAAGACTCCCCAGGGTCTCCACCGCCCCAGCACCACGACCGCGATGGCGATGAAGCCCTTCCCGGCGGACATGTTCTCCGCGAAGGTCCCCGTGTGTACGAGGCTCAGGTGCGCGCCCGCCAGCCCGGCCATGGCCCCGCCGAGCACCGCCGCCAGCATCCGGGTGCCCACCACCGGAACGCCCGCCGCGTGCGCGGCCTCCGGCGATTCCCCGGCCGCCCGCAGCGCCAGACCCCAGCGAGTGCGAAAGAGGAACCATCCCAGCAGCGGCACCATCGCGTAGGCCAGATACGCCGTTACAGCCTGCTCGAAGAACGCAGGGCCGAGCACCGGAATCCGCGACAGCAGCGGCACCTCCCACGCCGGCACGGTCTGCAGCTCCAGCGCCAGCCCGGTCGCGCCGAAACGGCTTTGGAACACCGCACCCGTGAAGCCCAGGCTGCCGATGGTGACCGCCGTCCCGGTGATGATCTGGTCCGTGCCCAGCCGCACCGCGAAGGCGGCGAACGCCAGCGCCGCCAGTCCGCCCGCAACCGCGCCCGCCGCTAGTCCCGCATAGGGCCCCATCGCCAACGCCCCGAGCGCCCCGCCGAGCGCGCCCCAGATCACCGATCCCTCCAGCCCGATGTTGATCACCCCGGATCGTTCCGACACCGTTTCACCGAGAGCCGCCAGCGCGAGCGGCACCGCAAGTCCCACGGCAGCAACGAGGAAGGATGAGAGGGCGGCGAGGTCAGTCACTGGACGCCGGCGCCCCCCGGGGCAGTCCCCGCCTCGCCGCTCCGCTGGCGACGCGGCGCTCCGCCGTGGGCCGCCCTCCGCGCCATCCCCTGGACGATTCGATCGGCGGTGAGCACGGCGAGAATGACCAGCGCCTCGATCCCGCGGACCCACACTTCCGGCACGCCCGCCTCACGCTGCATGGCTCCACCACCCGCGCTCAGTGCCCCGAAGACAATCGCCGTGACCACGACCGCAAGCGGGTGAAGCCGCGCAAGGAGCGCCACCGCAATCGCCGTGTAGCCCCAGCCCGGTGAGAGCCCCTCGTACATTCGGTGCGTCACGCCCGCGATCTGGATCCACCCGGCCAGCCCGGCGATCGCGCCCGAGACCAGGAACGACAGCCAGATCACCGGGGTCACGCTGAACCGTCCGCTCACCTCGGCGGCCCTCGCCGAGGCGCCGGCCGCGCGAAGCCGGAAGCCACCGGGCGTGCGGGCCAGATACAGCCAGAGGCCCACGGCGATCATAACGCCGAGCAGGAAGCCCAGGTGCAGCCGCGTGTCGGGTAGCAGGGCCGGCAGGTGGGCGGCCGCGGGTATCTCGTCGGTCTGGTTGAACACTCCCCGTGCTTCGCGCAACGGTCCCTGAACGAGGAACTGGGCGAGGAACAGGGCCACGAAGTTCATGAGCAGGGTCGTGATCACCTCGCCCACCCCCATCCCGGTCTTCATCGCCGCCGGGACGGATGCCCACAGCGCGCCGGCGGCCGCGGCCGCGAGGAGGGTGACGGGCAGGACGAGGAGCGCGCCCGCGCCAGGGAGCGCGAGCGCGACGGCGACGCCGGCAAGCGCGCCCGCGTGCAGCTGTCCCTCGGCGCCGATGTTCCAGACGCGGGCGCGGAAGGCGAACGCGACGGCCAGGCCGGTGAGTAGCAGGGGCGTGGCCCGCACCAGCGTGAATGAGACGAAGCGGTCCCAGGTGCCGAAAGCGCCCCGTGCGAGGGCGGCGAAGGCGTCGCCGGGCGAGTGGCCGCCGAGTGCGAGGAGCGCCGCCGCGACGGCCAGGGTGGCGAGGACGGCGGCCGCGGCCGTGATGGTGGCCATGAGCTCGGGTCGAAGCCGGGCGAGGGCGAGGGGGCGGGGGGTCACGGGGTGCTGCTCCCCGCGCTCAGCATCAGCGCCCCGATTGCAGCGGCGTTTTGGTCCTTCGGCCCCACCGGAATCAGACGGCCTCGGACCATGACCGCGATCCGGTCCGCGAGTTCCAGGACCTCGTCGAGGTCGGCCGAGATCAGGACGACTCCGGGCGGGCGGCTCGCCGCGCGCGCAAGCCGGACGATCCGGTCCCGCACCGCCCTTGTCGCCCTCACGTCCAGGCCGCGCGTGGGCGACTCGGCCACCAGGAGTTGACCAGCCCTCAGGAATTCCCGGCCCGTGACGACCTTCTGCTGATTGCCGCCGGATAGCGTGTCGGCGCTGGCCTCCGGCGACCCGACAAGCACATTCAGCTCGTTTACCAGGGTGGCCGAGGTCTCGCCGATTCGGGGCCAGTCCAGCCACGGGCCCCGCCGGTACGCACGCTTTCCATGGAGGGCGAGAGCCACGTTCTCAGCGATTGTGAAATCCCTCACAAGCCCTTCCTCGCCCCGGTCCTGCGGGATCCAGCCGACCTCGTCCGGAAGCCTCGCCCGGCCCCGCTCAGGCGCGACGACGCCTGCGAGGACCGCGGCGAGCATGCGCTGTCCGTTCCCGTCGACCCCGGCGATGCCGAGGACCTCGCCTCGGTGCACGGTCAGACAGACATCGCGGAGCGAGGGTGCGTCGCCGGTGCCTACCGTCACGTCCTCGAGAAACGCCACGGGGGCGAAATCCGGCTTGGGCTGTCCCGTCCGCCCACCTTCCCCTTCCGCGGGTTGCTCGGCCGCGAGGGCCCTCCCCACCATGGCCTCCGCCAGCTCGCGGGCCGACAACTTCGTGGCCTCCTCGGTAAGCACCCGCCGTCCCCGCCTGAGCACAGTGACCCGGTCGGCCACCGCCAGCACCTCGTCCAGCTTGTGCGCGACCAGCACGATCGCCGTCCCGGCGCCCGCCACCTCGCGGAGCACAGCGAAGAGCCCCTCCACCTCCTGCGGGGCCAGCACGGCGGTGGGCTCGTCGAGCAGGAGCACGCGCGTGTCGCTCATCAGCGCCTTTAGAATCTCTATCCGCTGGCGCTCGCCGACGCCCAGCGCAGCCACCGGCGCGTCCAGCTCCACGTCCAGCTTCAGCTCGCGGGCACGCACCTCCACCTGCCTGCGGTAGCCCGGCGCAATCACGCCCCGCCGTGCCCACGCCTCCCCGTTGAACAGCGCGACGTTCTCGAACCCTGTGAACCGGGGCACCAGCGAGAAGTGCTGATGCACCATGGCCACGCCGAGAGCCCGGGCGTCGCGGGCGCTCCGCAACTCAACCGATCGCCCCCCGATCTCGATGACGCCCGCGTCCGCGACCAGAAGCCCGCCGAGGATGTTCGCCAGCGTCGTCTTCCCGGCCCCGTTCTCACCGAGCAGCCCATGGATCTCACCCGGCACGAGCTCGAAGTCGACCGCGTCCAGGGCCGTCACGGCGCCGAACCGCCTCGTGATGCTGTCGAGTCGCGCGGCGGCTGTCACAAGCGGCGCCTTTCCCCCGGGGCTACGGCCGGGGCGGGGCTCCCTGGGCATCGGCGTCCTCCGCGTCGCCCCCCGCCGCCCCTTCCACGAACTCGATCCGCGGCACGTCCAGCGTCCCCGCTACGATCTCGTCCCGGGCCCTGTCGATGGCGGCGAGCACATCATCCGGGATCACCCCCTCCTGAACCGGATTGGGCACGAAGTCCACCGCGCCCGCAGCGATCCCCGAGTACAAAACCTCGCCGGACAGGGTCCCCGCCTGCCACGCCGTCGCGGTCCGCAGGAACATGGCCGGAATGTCGATCACCGCGCTCCCCACGATCACGTCGGGCGCCACGTCGTTCTGGTTGCGGTTCATCCCGAACGCCCACGCTTCGCGTCCGCCCTCGCGGGCCTCGCGCACCGCCTGGAAGAAGCCGAAGCTGGCCGCGTCAACGTTGTGGATCAGAACGTCCGCTCCCTGCCTCAGCTGGGCGGCCGCCGCCTCCTTGGCCGCGGACACGTCGTCCCAGTTGCCGATGAAGGTCTCGAACACCGTCGCGTCCGGGTTCACTGCCCGTACTCCGGCCTCGAACGCGACGAAAGTGCCCTTGGCCGAAGGGATCTCGACGCCGCCCACCATGCCGAGCACTCCGCTTTGGCTCACCGCGGCCGCGGCCATCCCCGCCAGGTAGGTCGCCTCGTTGAGATGAAAGATCAGCGGCACCACGTTGGCCGACGGGCGCGATCCCGACGAGATGACAAACGTGACGTCCGGATACTGCGCAGCGGCACGGCTGGCGGCGTCCTGGTACTCGAATCCGTGCCCGAAGATCAGGCCGTAGCCGGCCTCTGCGTACGAGATAAAGGCCTCGTCGAACTCGGCCGGGGTCCGCGTTTGCTGGTGGGAGATGCGAACCCCCAGCGAGTCGCCGATCAGTTGCAGGCCCTCGTAGGCGCCCGCGTGCCAGCCGGCGTCGCTGACGGGGCCGGAGGTGAGGAGGGCGACAGAAGGGGTGGCTTGCTCGCCTGCCGGATCGGGGGCGGGATTGCAGGCAAGGATGGCCAGTAGCGAGAGGGCCGTCGTATGACGCAAATGGCGGTTCAAGTCGCGCCTTCCCGAAGGAGGTTTCGGATGTTGGGTCAGCCGGCTCGCCGCGGGCGACACCTGGCCGGTCCGTGCGGACCTGAAAGGTACCACGCCAGCCAGCCTCGTGGACTCCGGGCCGACGTGCGCCCTTGTCTACTTCTGCAGCCTCACGCCAACGGTGACCGCACGGTTGGCCGGGTCTCCGGCCCCGAACTCGTGCCAGGCGGTGTCCGCTCGGCTGGTGGCCCGCCGAAGCACAGGGTAGGATTAGAGAATCGGATCTCGCTGCGCGTCAAGTGCTGCGCGGGACCCCCCAGGTGCTCCCTGACTCTCGAATGCCCCGCCCACCTCGCAACCGGAAGCCCCTCATGAGCCAACCCCGCGACCATTGGAGTTCCAACACCGGCCTCGTGCTGGCCGCAACCGGCAGCGCGATCGGCCTCGGCAACCTCTGGAAGTTCCCGTTCATCACCTGGGAGAACGAAGGGGGAGCGTTCGTCCTCGTCTACCTGATCTGCATCGCGGCGGTCGGCCTGCCGATCATGATGGCTGAGCTGCTGATCGGGCGGCGCAGCCAGAAGAGCGCAGTGGGAGCGCTGAAGGACGCCGTGGCGTCCAAGTGGCCCGGTGGCCGTGCACTCGGGGGACTGGTGGGAGGATGGGGCGTGCTGGCCGGCTTCATCCTGCTCAGCTACTACACGGTCATCGCGGGGTGGTCGCTCTACTACTTCACGCAGTCGATCGGCTGGACCTTCGGCGGCTACCCTGTAGGAATGTCGGCGGGGGACCTCTTCAACACGCAGGCGCTCAACACCGGCCTGCAGTTGTTGCTGTCGCTGGGGTTCAGCCTCGGGACGATCGCCGTGGTCTATTTCGGCGTGAGCAAGGGGATCGAAAAGATCGCCCGGATCTTCCTGCCGATCCTGTTCGGCATCCTGCTGCTGATGCTCGTCAGTGCGCTTGGCATGAGCGGGTCCGCCGAGGCGTTGGGCTTCATTTTCCGCCCCAACTTCAGTGAACTGGGGATGGAGGGGATTCTGGAGGCTCTCGGTCACTCCTTCTTCACGCTGTCGCTCGGCATGGGGGCCATGATCACCTACGGCTCCTACATCTCCCGCAAGCACTCCGTCGTGAAGGCCTCGGGGGCAATCGTGGCGCTGGACACCCTGATCGCCCTTGTCGCGACAGTGATCATGTTCTCGGTCATCTTCTCGGTAGCGGGGATGCGCGACGAGGTCGGCGGCTCCACGGTCGGGATGCTCTTCATCTCGCTGCCAGAACTGTTCTACACCGAGGTGCCGTTCGGCGTCGTCCTGGGACCGCTCTTCTACGTACTCGTCGCCCTGGCCGCGCTGACGTCGACGATCTCGCTGCTGGAAGTCGTGTCCGCCTACCTGATCGACGAGCGTGGCCTGGCCCGTCACAAGGCAACCATCGGTGCCGGGGCTGCGATTTTCCTGTTCACCAGCTTCGCCGTCCTGTCGATTCCGGGACTTCTGGGGGTCCCCGCGGCAGGCTTCCTGTCCACAATGGAGCTTTTCGATGGCAAGGTCGGCTGGTTCGCCACCGCCGACCACTTCGTCTCCAACTGGATGCTGCCGACGGGCGGGTTCTTCATCACGCTGGCGGCCGGCTGGTTCATGACCCGCAAGGACACGATGAGTGAGCTGATGGACGGCACCGAACCGCGCTGGTTCCACTACGGCGCCTGGCGCTTCTTCATCCGCTGGGTGGCTCCGATCGCCGTGGCAGTGATCATCTACTTCGTGATCCTCGGGACGGACTTCAGTTGACGGACAGGAATCGGTGACCAGCGGCCCGCCCCCCCCACGCGTCGCCAAACGCCCGCCGGAGGTCTCCTTCGGCGGGCGCGTCCTTTTCCTGGCGGACGACGCCTACCTGATCCGCCGCCAGCTCCACGAGGGGCTCGACCTCGACCTCACGCCCGAGCTCAAGGCCAGTCTCCGCGACCAGATCAGCACCGACGAGATCACACCCGCCTACATCTGCTTCTTCTACGACGAGACGCTGGGCGAATTCCCCTACCTGGGGCTTGAGGTCAGGAGTGGGGGCGGGCAGGCAGGCCGCGGCGGCACCGAAGCCCCCATCGAGCGCGGCAGCGTCAAAAACGCCGGCTTCATCTGTTCCGTCGCCGGCAAGCGCCGCGGCAAGGGGTCAAGCCGTGAACAGAGCCCCTACGCCGAGCTGATGGCCGGGATCAAGGTCGTCGTCAGCGAGAGCATCGAGCGCATCTACAACGAGAACTGCCAGAACCTGGGCATCCTCACCACGACCGACTTCGGCGTGATCGACCGCATCCGCTCGGGCGAGCCGATCCCGCTGAGCGAGTTCACGGCCGGGACCGACGACATCACCCGGCAGATCATCGAGTACGGCGGCCTGTTCGAGTTCAACATGGCCCGCATGGGGGGCCAGGTGACGCTCCCGTCGCCGCGCGCGCTGGCCGACCCTCCCGCAGGCGACGCGGGGCAGCCGCCAACCGCCGCGCCGAACGGCCAGCCGCGAGCAGGCGGCCGTGCTCCCTCCCCCCGCCCCATGACGCTCGGCGAGAAGATCTTCGCCCGCAAATGGGTCGTCGACGCTTCCTCCGACCACGTCGGCACCGACTGGACCGAACCCGGCGAGGCGGGCTTCTTCCGCGCCGACATCCGCTTCAGCCACGAGTACGTTACCCCGATGGCCGCCATCTTCTTCGAGCAGAAGCTGGGCGCCGACGCGAAGGTTCTCGATCCCGACTCGATCCTCTTCTTCCGCGACCACCTGACCTTCCTGCACAAGGTGATGAGCCAGGAGCGGATCGAGCAGGGGTTGCTGGAGGTCGCCAACCAGCTCGAGGTCAAGCAGCGCGAGTTCTCCGAGAAGCAGGGGATTCGCCTCTACGGCGAGCAGCAGGGCCACGTCATGGGCTCCGAGGCGATCTGCCACTCCAAGATCCTCGAGGACTACGCCGAGCCGGGCATGCTCGTGATCGGCACCGATTCCCACACGCCCCACGCGGGTGCGGTCGGCGCGCTGGCGTTCGGGGTCGGCACCACGGCGATCTTCAATTCGTGGATCACGAAGGACGTGCGCGCGCGCATTCCGCCGTCGTTCAAGGTCGTGGTGGGCGGGCGGCTTCCCGCCAACGCGACCGCAAAGGACCTGATGCTCGAGATCCTGCGCCATCCCTACGTGCGCGACGGCCACGCCATCGGCCAGATCATCGAGTATGCGGGCCCGGTCGTGGAAGGGCTGTCGGTGGACGAAAGAGCGACCATGACCAACATGGCCGCGGAAGTGGGCGCGTTCACGGGCTTGGTCGCGGCCGACGAGAGAACGGTCGAGTTCCTCGTGCAGGAGCGGGGCATGCCCATGGCACGTGCGCGGGCGCTGGTCGAAGGCGTGCACAGCGACCCCGGCGCCGAATACGTGAAGGTCATCGAGATCGACGCGACGCGCCTGCGCCCCATGGTCGCGCTGCCCGGCGACCCCGGAAACGGCCTCTACATCGACGAGCTCACCGACGCGGTTCCCATCGAGATCGCCTACGCCGGATCGTGCACGGCCGGCAAGAAGGAGGACATGGACATGTACGCGCGCGTCTTCCGCGAGGCCCGGGACCGGTGGGGCCTCGGCGTCCACCCCGACGTGAATTGCTACATCCAGTGCGGCTCGACCGACGTGCGCGAATACGCGCGGGAGCAGGGCTACCTGGACCTGTTCCGCGAGATCGGCGCCGAGTTCATTGAGCCGGGGTGCGGCGCGTGCATTGCCGCCGGGCCGGGGGTCACCCGCTCGCCCGACCAGGTGTCGGTGTCGTCGCAGAACCGCAACTTCCCCGGCCGTAGCGGGCCGGGCCAGCTGTACCTCGTGTCGCCCTACTCGGTGGCCGCGTCGGCGGTGGCCGGGAGGGTGGCGGCGTGGGAGCCGGGGGTGCGGATGGAGCGGGCCGGGGCGGGGGCGCCGAGAGTGCCGGTGCTGGCTTAGCAGTCCGTGGACAAAATCCCCCCGGCATTCGAGCGGCGATGCATCCGGGCCGGACCGCTTCGCTCTGCGTTGCTCCTCGGGCCCGTAGCGCTGCTACTGGCCCTTCGTCGCGCCTTGCCGGCCCGGCGCCTTGCCGCTCTCGGTGCTCGGGCGGCTTTATCCACGGACTGCAGGGGGGACGACACGCCAAGCGCGCGGTCTTCACCCACTCACGAGCGTCGGCACCTCGATTCCCGCTGCGATTGCGGCTACGGCCAGTCTGCGGTCGAGCGTCGCGAGCGGCAGTTGCATGCGAAGGGCCAGCTCCAGGTACATCGCATCGTAGACGGACAGCCCGTGCTCGTCAGCGAGCGTGAGCACGGCCTCCCAGACCCGGCCGGCCGAAACGGGTTCGATCTCCACCGGCAGAGCCCTGAGGCTGTTGCGGACTCTCGTGCATTCGTCCCTGGTGATTCGGCCTCGGTTGGTGGCGACCCACAGGACGTTGCCCACTTCGATCGGCCAGAGAGCGGGAACGAAGGCCCTGCCGCCGATCAGGGATTCACGCAGCCGATCGGTCTCCGGCGTGGCCTCGTCCGCGAACACCCACGCCATGGTCACCGAACAATCGAGGACGAACGTCAGCGTCTGCGGCCCTCTTCGATCATGTCGCGAATCGAGAGCCCGCCCAGGCTATGGGTCTTCTGGAAGGCCTTCAGGTCCTCGATTGCGGCGCGGACCCTGGTCGTGTCGCGGGCTTGAAAGGGTATCAACTCCGCGACGGGGCGATTGTGTCTGGTGATGACAAACCGCTCCCCGGCCTCCACCCGCCGCAGGAGACGGGGGAGGTGAGTCTTGGCTTCGAAGGCTCCGATACGGGACATGAGATGCGTTTCAGCTGAAACGTTTTGGCTCGATGAGAATTCAGACTAGTCTAAGACTAGTTGGTTTTACTGGCGACGCAAGTAGGTCGGGAGCTGACGATGAAGGGGCTGGAATGGTCGCTGCTGGACTCGAACCAGCGACCCCTACGATGTGAGCGTAGTGCTCTACCGACTGAGCTAAGCGACCTTGAGTACCCCCACGGGGAATCGAACCCCGGTCTCCTGGCTGAGAACCAGGTATCCTAGTCCACTAGACGATGGGGGCGTCCGTACCCGCGTCCGGCGAGGCTTGCATGACGCCGGAGGCGAGGGGCAGATAAGCTAAAGGGAATCAGCGGACGGCTCAAGTACGAGTCTCTGCGGTGCCTGAGCAGCCCCTTACACCTCGAACGGATTCAGCAACGGCACGCCCAGCCCGCGGAAGTCACGGACGTCGCGAGTCACTACCGTCAGCCGGTGGACTGTGGCCGTGGCAGCGATCATCGCGTCCTCCAGCAGGGTCCGCGAACGCTGCCGCTTCAACCGGGCCCACTCCCGAAGTGCCGCCGCATCCATGGGCAACACGCCGTACGAGTCGATCACCTG
The DNA here is from genome assembly GCA_028874905.1 of Gemmatimonadota bacterium. Lineage (GTDB taxonomy): Bacteria > Gemmatimonadota > Gemmatimonadetes > Longimicrobiales > Gaopeijiaceae > Bin94. The sequence continues at coordinate 31,269 of JAPPGZ010000073.1, read as the reverse complement.
CTCCAGCCAGGCTTCCAGTTCATGAGCCTTGTGAGGATCCCGTTCGCGAACGTTCTCGATGCCCGCCTGCATCTCGCCCACGGTGACGGCGGACAGAAAGAGCTGATCGCACGGCACCCCGGCAATCCATCGCAGCACAGACCGGTGAGGCTGAGGCCGGCGGAGCTCCGACACGACGTTGGTGCCCCTCGCGTTTCGCATTTCAGGCGACAGATTAGGAGCCACGCACAAGCGCGGGGCGTCGGTTGCCTCTGGCTACAATCGCACGCGTCCGCCGCGTTGTGGGACGAATCGGACACCACGAAGCCAAGCACCAAGCGAAACGCCCCCGGTGAATCCAACCTCCCAAGTCCTCATCCTCGGTGGCGGCCCGGCTGGTGCCGGGGCCGCCCGCCTCCTCGCCCGGTGGGGCCTGGAGGCCGTGGTCGTCGAGCGGTCGCCGGCCCCTGACCTGGCCGCGCCGTCCCTGGCCGAATCGCTGCCCCCGAGCGCGCGCAAGGTGCTGGCCGCAACGGGGCTGCTGGGGGTGGTGGAGGCGGGGGGATTCCTCGCGAACAGCGGGAACACCGCGTTGTGGGGCGGTGAGGGCCGCCGTGACGATTTCGCGGGGGGCGCCGCCGGGTTCCACATCCTGCGGTCGCGGTTCGACAACGTGCTGCGCGGGGCGGCGGTGGAGGCCGGGGCGGAGATCGTGCGGGGCGTGGCCAGGTTGCCGGAACGAGACGCGGACGGGGAGGGGTGGCGGGTCGAGGTCGCGCTGGACGGGGGGAAGCGCGTCGAGGTCCGACCGGGCTGGATACTCGACTGCACCGGCAGGGTCGGCGTGCTGGCACGGCGCTACCGGGTCCTGGAATCGGAAGCGCCGACGCTGGCCGTGGTTCGGCGGTACCGCAACGACAGCCGGTGGGAGAACGTGGTTGCCACCCACGCCCTCGTGGAGAGCTTCGGGCGTGGCTGGGCGTGGTCGGTGCCCACCTCGGAGACCGAACGTCATGTCGCGGTCATGCTGGACCCTCAACTCCACGCCGTCATGGAGGGGGCCGCCGATCTCTCGGCTGCCTTCGAGGCCGAGATCGCCAACACCGCCCTCATGCACTCGATCACAACTCCCGCCGTGCCTGTCGGTGACGCCTGGGCGGTGACCGCGTCGATGTATACGTCGTTTCGGTTCGCGTCGGGCCGCGGGCTGCTCGTGGGAGACGCGGCCTCGTTCGCGGACCCGATGTCGTCGTATGGGGTGAAGAAGGCGCTGGCCTCGGCGTGGCTGGCTGCGGTCACGGTCAACACCGCGATCCGCACGCCGGAGCTGGCTGGGACCGCGGCCGACTTCTACGGCCGCCGGGAGCAGGCGATGTACGAGTCGTTGCGGGAGGGGCTGGCGACGCAGGTGGCTGGCACCCAGGCGGTACCCGACGACGCCTTCTGGGATCGGCGCGCGCGCTGGCTCGTGGATCGATCCGGGGCTGAGGATGCCGCGAACCTGCCCGACGGCCCATCCGCCGAAGCGCTCCGCGACGACCCCGAGGTGCGTGCGGCCTTCCACGCCCTGCGTCTGGGATCGGGACGGCTCCGCGTCGGTCGCCGCGATACCGCCGACCGGCCCCTGGTGATCGGAAACCGGATCCGGCTGGCCCCGGCGCTGGTCACCCCGCGCTTCCCCGGCGGCGTGCGCTATTTCCGGGATGTGGACCTGCTCCGCGTCGTCCATCTGGCCACGGGCTCGGCGAATCCCGGCGCCCTCTACGAGTCCTATTCCGAGTGGGCGGCGCGTGAGGATCTGCCGCCGGTCGACCTGGCCAACTTCCTGGGCGTGGTGGCGCTGCTAATCGCCGACGGGGTGCTGGTGCCGGGTACGGCGCCCTGATGCCGGGGGGTGGCGCGCTGATGCCAGCGACTTTTGACGCGCGTCGGGGCCCCGTGCTAAATCAATGGGTCGCAGGAGAAGGCGGCCGCTGGCTCACGACACCCGCAGACGGAGACGATCCCACCGGATGAAACGCCTCGCACTCCAGGTCGGCGGAGCGGCGGTCCCGCTGTTGTTGCTGGCGCCCGCGTTCGCCTCCGCCCAAGAGTCCGGCGCCGACACCACGAACACCGGTATCCCCGTCACCGACCAGCTCGTCATCGACAGTTGCGACCGCTGCCACGCGGTCGACGACGACGGCATGATGACGCGGGTCTCCTACATGCGGAAGACCCCGGAGGGCTGGCAGCAGTCGATTCGCCGCATGGTGACCCTCAACGACGTGGAGCTGGATCCGGAGGTCGCGCGCGACATCGTCCGCTACCTCTCCGACAGCCACGGACTCGCGCCCGAAGAACTCCGCCCGGGCCGCTTCGAGGTGGAGCGCCGGCTGATCGACTGGTCGTACGAGGAGTCGCATGAGGGGGATGAGGACGTCGATCGGGTGTGCAGCAGCTGTCACTCGATGGGGCGGGTCGTCATCCAGCGCAGGACGAAGGAAGAGTGGGATCTCCTCATGGCCATGCACCGGGGCTACTACCCCCTTTCCGACACGCAGGGGTTCCGCCGCTTCGGCCCGCCCGCCCCTGGCGCGACCGACACGCGGCAGCCAATGGACAAGGCGGTGGCCGAGTTGTCGGGCAAGTTCCCCCTGACGACCGCGCAGTGGACTTCGTGGTCGGCGACGATGCGGCCGCCGCGCCTCGCGGGCACCTGGGCGCTGAAGGGCCACGATCCCGGCAAGGGGCCCATCTACGGCATGGTCGAGATTTCGGAAGCGGCCGACGGGGCCGACTTCACGACCCGTGTTAGCTATGCGTACGCGCGGTCGGGCGAGCAGGTGGAGCGCGAGGGCCGCGCGATCATCTACACGGGCTACCAGTGGCGCGGCCGTTCCTTCGAGGGCGCGGATGCGATGAGCGTGCTCCGCGAAGTGATGATGGTTGAGCGCGGCTGGGGCGAGATCAACGGTCGCTGGTTCGCCGGCGACTACGACGAGTTCGGGCCCGACGTAACGCTGTTGCGCGCGGACGGGCCGGTCGTGCTGGGTCTCCACCCGGTCGCCATGCGCTCGGGCAGCACCACGACCGTCACCGTCCACGGCGTCAACCTGCCCACCGGCCTGGGCACCGCGGACCTGGACCTGGGACCTGGCGTCGAGGTCGTGAGCGTGGCGCGTAGCGACTCCGAGGTCCTGGCCGCCGAGGTGACCGCGAGCGACAATGCCGCGGTGGGCGCCCGGGACGTGTTCCTGGCGGGTCGTCCGGTGCCCGGCCACCTGACGGTCTATGAAACCGTCGACCGGATCCTGGTCACGCCCGAGGCGGGCATGGCGCGGCTCGGTGGCGGCGCTTTCCCGAAGGGCTTCGCGCAGTTCGAGGCCACCGCGTTCAGCGACGGCCCCGACGGGAAGCCCGAGACGGACGACGATCTGAATCTCGGCTTCGTCGACGTCGAGTGGTCCATGGAAGAGTACTCCGCGATCTTCGACGACGACGACATCGAATACGTGGGCACGCTGGGCACCGACGGTCTCTTCCAGCCGGCGCTGGACGGCCCCAATCCGAACCGCGACGGCCTGCGCAACAACGTCGGCGACGTCTGGACGGTGGCGACCTACCGCGGCCCGGACGGCAAGGAGGTGCGGGGGCGCGCCCATCTGATCGTCACGGTGCCGCTCTACATGCGTTGGGAACCGTGGCGGGTGCAGGAGATGCCGATCCCGCGGCGGCGGACCTCGGACATGGGGAACGAGCGATGAGCGCGGGGGCAACGACCGGCACGCCGGGGACCGCCAGCAACGGCGCCAGCGCCGCCGACCCCGTCTTCCTCGCCCAGCGCGAGTTCCACCCATTCGAGGCGGCGGGCGAGACCTTCCTCTACCTGGTGCCGTCGGCCGCCGTCTTCTACCTCGACGAGCCGTCCGTCGCGGTTCTGCAGGCCCTCGACGCGGGTGCCGCGAGCGAAGACGACCTCGTCACCGCGCTCGCCCCCCGCTTCGGCGAACCCGCCGTGCGGCGGAGCCTGGCCGAGCTGGTGCGCGTGCAGGCGATCGGCCTCACCACGGCCCCGAAACAGACCTTCCCGCGGGTACTGCCCCAGGCGGACTTCCCGCTCACCACGATGGTCCTCAACGTCACCAACAAGTGCAACCTGGCGTGCACGTACTGCTACGAGTACGGCGAGGACAAGATCGTCGACACCACGTGCGATCCCGCGCCCAACTACATGAGCGAGGAGACCGCACGGAAGAGCGTCGACTTCATGTTCGAGCAGTCGGGCGATCTGCCGGTCGCGCACCTCACCTTCTTCGGCGGCGAGACGCTGCTCAACTTCAAGGTCCTCAGGAGCACCGTGGCCTACGCGCGCGAGCGCGCCGTGGAGTTGGGGAAGGATGTCGACTTCTCGCTGACCACCAACGGCACGCTGCTGCGCGACAAGGTGATCGACTGGCTGGCCGAGAACCGGATCGGCGTCACCGTCAGCATCGACGGGCCTAAGGAGATGCAGGACAAGTTCCGCGTCTTCAAGAACGGAATGGGCAGCTACGACTACGCCCTGCCGAAGATCAAGCGCCTGCTGGAGCGCCACCGCACGCGGCCGATCGGGGCCCGCGTGACGCTCACCCGCCAAACCCTCGACGTCCCGCGCATCTTTCACCATCTGCGCGACGAGGTAGGGTTCTGGGAGGTCGGGTTCGCTCCCGTGACGACCGCCGACGGCCGCGGCTACGCTATTCAAGACGCCGGGTTCGACCGCATGCTCGGCCAGTTCGAGGAGCTGGCGCAGGAGTTCCTCGAGTTCGCGGTCGACGACCGGCACCACGGGTTCTCGAACGTCAAGGACACGATCGAGGAGATCCACAAGGGTGTCAGCAAGGCCTTCCCGTGCGGCGCCGGGCTGGGGCTGATGGGCGTGGCCACCGACGGCGACGTGGCGCTCTGCCACCGGTTCGCGGGGTCGGACGACCACAGCATCGGGTCGGTGCACACCGGGCTCGACCGCAAGCGCCAGTTCGAGTTCCTCGGACACCATCACGTGGCCAACAAGACCGACTGCAGCACATGCTGGGCGCGCCCGCTGTGCGCCGGCGGCTGTTATCACGAAGCGCACGTGCGCTACGGCGACACGGGCGTGGCGAACCTGCACTACTGCGACTGGATCCGGAGCTGGACCAACACCTGCCTGGAGGTCTACGGCGAGATCGCGGTCAAGAACCCGGGGTACCTGGAGCAGTTCGAATCATGAGGAAGGAGGCGGACAAGTGGACCACCTGAAAGCCATCAATCAGAAGGCGCGGCGGATCCAGGAGCATGTCGCGCCGCCGGGTGGCGGGTCGGCGGCCGCGGGCGGTGCGCCGGTGCCCTCGCCCCTGCCCGCCGATCCGGGCGACCTCGACGTCGTCGGCTTGGAGAGCCGCGAGGGGCCGCACATCCCGCTGGGGTGCTCGCTTGTGTTCGCCCCCGGTTGGGAAGTGGACTCGACCGGGGGAACCGCCGGACTCTGTCAGCCCGTCGAACGTGACCTCTTCGACTGCCACTTGGCCTGCTTCTGGCCCGCTCACGTCCCGGACCAGCTCAACCACGCGCCGGACTGGACCGGCAAGTGCGCCGCAGCGCAGAAGGACTGGCGCAAGATCGACCTGATCTTCCCGTGATACGTCCGAGCCTGTTACTACGGCCCGCCCGCCCGCCGGCCATCGGCCGCGCGGCGCTTCTGACCGCCGGGCTGGTCGGCCTGGCCGGCACCCCCAGCCCCGCCCACGCCCAGGGCGGCGGTAACGGCGTCATCTACATGGCGGCGTACGACCATTCGATCAAGGTCATCGACGAGAATTCGCTCGAAATCGTGGACGAGTTCGAGACGTCCATCGGGATCCCGATCGGGCTGACGCTGTCCGCCAATCACGAGCGCATCTACGTCCGCGACGCGGAGTTCGAGGAGATCGAGATCTTCGACGTGGCCACCCGCCGGTCCCTCGACAGCTTCACCCTGAGCCGCGGGAACCGGAAGGTCCGGATCTGGGGGATGGAGGTCGACCCCGCTGAGGAATTCGTCGTCCTCAACACCATGCGGTACACGAAGCGAATCGACCGCTGGGAGATCGACGAAGCGGTACTGCTCAAGTACGATCTGGAGGAGAAGGCGGTCACCGACACTATTCCCTGGCCGGAGGGCGAAGGTGGCCGCAGGGCGCGCCTCATGTTCTCGCCGGAGGGGGAGTACCTGTACTTCTTCAGCCGGGGCAGTATCATCGTGCTCGAGACCGAGGGCTTCACGGAAGTGGACCGCTGGGACCTCTCGCGTCCGTTCGAAGAGGGACTGGGCCGCTTCAGCTTCGGGTTCCCCACCAGCCTGCACGACGAAAGGGGCTTCCACACCGGCCTCTTCAACTTCACCGACCCCGTGCAGAACCGCCGCATGATGGGCATCGCGCGGGTCAACCTGGCGGAGCGGGATGTCGACTTCTTCACCCTGGGGCCGAGCTCTCCGGTCAGCTTCCGTCTCGCGCCCGGCGGCAACAAGGGCTACGGCCTGGTGCAGCAGATCGGGAACTACGAGTTCTGGACCTTCGATCTGGAAGGCCGCCGCGTCGAGAACCGGCAGCGCTTTGCGGGGCGTCCGCGCATGGGCCTGGAGGTCAGCTCCAACGGCGAGCTGCTGTACATCTACAACGCCGGCGCGACGATCGACGTCTACGACGCCGTTACCTACGAGTTCATCCGGACCGTGACCTTCGACGCGGATATGACAAGCTTTGTCATGATTCCGGAGGGGACGGGGCGGGCGGGGTAAGGGGGGGCGAGCCCCGACCGGAGGCGCGCTGAATGGCCATCCTGGACCCCGAACTCCGCCGCGGCCTCGCCTACGTTGTCCCCTACAGGGGTCGGCTAGCCGTCATTCTCGGACTCAACCTGGTTGGCACGGCACTCGCCCTCTACGTGCCCTACCTGACCCGCACCCTGGTCGACGATGCGCTCCTGGGCGGCGATCTCGGCGCACTCGTGCGCGTGGTCGGCCTCTTCCTCGCCGTCACCGCCGCCAGCTTCGGCCTGAACGTGGCGAGCGGGCTGCGGTACACGAAGGTGTCGGCCGAAATCCTCTTCGACATGCGGCTCGCGGTCTACCGGCACCTGCAGCGCCTGTCGCCCCGCTTTTTCGCCCGCACCCCGCTCGGCGAGATCATGTCGCGGATCAACAACGACGTGGGCGAGATCCAGCGCGTGCTCGCGGACACGGCGCTGGCGTGGGTGGGGAACGTGGCGTTTCTGGTGGGAACGGTCGGCATGCTGCTGTGGCTCGACTGGCGGCTGTTCCTGGCCGCTGCTGTGCTGCTGCCGCCCGCGATCTGGGCGCTGGTGCGCTACCGGCGCCGCCTTGAGGTGCGCGTCCGCGTGATGCGCGAGCGCAGCGCCGACATCGGCACCTTCCTGATCGAGACCCTGCGGGGGGTCCGCCTGGTCGCCGCCTCGAACGCCGCCGCACGCGAAGCAGCCCGATTCCGCGAGCGGAACGACTCGTTCGTGGACTCGCTGATGAAGATGCAGCGGCTGCGCTACCTGGCGGGCGGACTGCCTGGGCTGCTGCTGTCGGCCAGCACGGCGGTGGTGTTCCTGTACGGCGGGTCGCGCGTGATCGGCGGCGTGATCACGCTGGGCACCTTCACCGCGTTCATGGCCTACCAGATGCGCCTGATCGGCCCGGTGCAGGGGCTCATGGGGCTGTACACGGGGATCGCGACCGCGCGGGTCTCGCTGCGCCGCGTGCACGAGCTGCTCGACGAGCCGATCGAGGTGGCAGACGCCGAGTCGCCGGCCGCGCTGGGTCCCGTGCGCGGCGAGCTGGTCTTCGAGGACGTGTCGTGCGGGCACGGCCGTGGCGGCGCGGTGCTCGAGGGGTTCGGGATGACCGTCGCGCCGGGTGAGGTGGTGGCTCTGGTGGGTCCTTCCGGGGGTGGGAAGTCGACGGTGGCCGACCTGATCGTCCGCCATCTCGATCCCGATTCAGGGCGTGTATTGCTGGACGGGAGGGATGTTCGGGACATCGGCCTGGCGGAGTTGCGTACGAATGTCTCCCTTGTCGACCAGGCCGCATTCGTCTTCAACACCTCGATCCTGGAGAACGTGCGGTACGCGCGGCCGGACGCGGACGAAGCGGCGGTGATGCGGGCCGTCGAGCGCGCGGGACTGGGCGACTTCGTGGCGGGGCTCCCCGACGGCCTCGGCACGGTGGTGGGCGAGGAAGGCCGGCAGCTTTCGGCGGGCGAGCGGCAGCGCGTGGCGATCGCGCGGGCGCTGCTGGCCGATCCGGCCGTGCTAGTGCTGGACGAAGCGACGAGCGCGCTGGACGCGGAGGCCCAGGCGCACGTGGTGGGCGCCTACCGCGAAGTCATGAGGGGCAGGACGACCGTGCTGATCACACACCGGGAGGAGATGCTGCGGGGGGTGGACCGGGTGGTGGAGGTGGGTGGTGGGTGATCGCAGCGTCACCGTCGCCGTCATCGACAGCGGCGTCAACCCGGATCACCCGCATGTGAGCGGCGTCGCGGGGGGCGTGCGGATCGACCTCGCCGGAGACGTGTCGCATGACTACGTCGATCGGCTCGGCCACGGCACCGCGGTCTTCGCCGCAATCCAGGAGAAGGCGCCGGCGGCCGACATCTTCGCGGTGCGCGTCTTCGAGGATCGGCTGAGGACCAGCATGCAGGCGCTGGTCGCCGCGGTCGACTGGGCGGTGGAGCGGCGCATCCGGGTCGTCAACCTGAGCCTCGGGACGTTGCGCGAGGAGCATGCTGGCATGCTGAATGAGGCAGTGGAGCGGCTGGGGCGCGCCGGGGGCGTGGTGGTGGCCGCGGCCGAAGCGGACGGGCAACAGTGGTGGCCGGGCTCGTTGCCGTCGGCGGTGGGGGTTGTGATGGACGCGGCAGTCCCGCGTGAATGCGTGGAGGTGCGGGAGCACGGGCAGGGCGAAGACGTGGAGAGTCCTGGCAGGGATTGGGTGGTCGCGGCCTCGCCCTACCCCAGGCCGATCCCGGGCGTGGCGGTGGAGCGCAACCTGAACGGAATCAGCTTCGCGGTCGCCAACGTGACGGGCATTTTGGCGCGCCGTGTGGAGGGGTTCAGCGGTCCGCTGACGCCGGACGTCTGTCGGGGGTTGCTGGGGGCGAAGTCCGACGGCTGACCGGCCGGCGGACGATCTCGCTCATCACGACCCGCCCTCCTCCCCTCCTCGGTGCCAATCCTCTCGAAGCCAGTCCACCAGCAGCCGGATTTCTTCGTCGGTGAGGATCTCCTCGGGGCCGAACGCCGGCATGCGGTCGTTGCGGTCGCCGTAGAAGCGCGGGTGCGAGGCGTCGCGGATGAACGCGGTCAGCCACTCCTCCGACCCGAACCCGGTCAGCGTCGGACCGAGAGGCTGCTCGACCACATCCTGGAATTCGTGGCACTCGGTGCACCCGACCGACGCCGATGAGATCAGCGCCGTGCCCTCCATGATCTCCGCCTGGTCCGCCTCGTCGGCTTGCGCCTGATACGGCAGCACCGCCTGCGCCGACACGGCCTTGATCACTTTGGCCAGATCCTCCTGCTGCTCGTGGGTGAAGCCGGCGACCCGGCTCTGCACCATCCGCACCATCCGGCCGCGGGCGAAATCGGTGCCGCCGAAGTACTCGGGCGTGGCGATCCGCTCCGGATCCAGCAGCCCCTCGATCCACTCCCGGCTGGCGAACCGTTTCAGGTCGGCGGCGGTCTGGGGTTCCGGCAATGGGCGTCCCATGCCGTCATGGCCATCGTAGGTGTGGCAGCTGGCGCACCGCTCGGCGAAGAGACGCGGGCCCTGGGTCAGCGGATCCTCCCGAAGCAACGCCAGAGCCCCGCTCGCGGGAATCCCGCCGCCCGCTCCGGCCAACTCCACGGCGCGCTCGGCTTCGGCTTCGGCGTTGGTCTGGGCGAAGACGAAGTCCGGGTCGGCCCGATCCTGAGCGTATGCCAGCCAGGTGAGGAGCGCGACGCCTGCGAGGACGCCGCCCGTCAGGCCCAGGTTGAAGCGATGACCCAGGCGCCACCGCCCGGCCAGCGGCATCAGCGCGATCAGGGTCACCACCATCCCGGGAATCACGATCGCCCCGATGACCTCGGTGCCCGCAGGGAAGTACTTCAGCCACTGGAACAGGAACATGAAGTACCATTCCGGCCGCGCGGCCGCGTAGGGCTCTGCAGCGTCCGCGGGTCCCCCCAGCGGCGCTCCCCCCGTGCGGATCACGAGGTAGAGCACGGCCGCCGTCACCGCGAGGCAGGCCACGGCGTCCCGCAGGGCCTGATCGGGCCAGAACTGGCCGGTCCGCGCCGCATCGGCGGCCGGGGCCGGATCGCCGCCCTCATCTCCCGCCAACACGGCCCCGGGTCCGGTATCGGCCATCTGCGCGCCGGGCCCCCCGGTCGTCACCCCGTGCCGCCGGAACAGGTACACGTGGCCGGCGATCAGTGCGATCAGCGCGCCCGGCAGCACGCCCGCGTGGAGCGCGAAGAAGCGGGTCAGGGTGAGATGGCCGTAGTCCGCGCCGCCGACGAGGACCTTCTGCATGGCCGGGCCCACCAACGGCGTGATCGACGCGATGCTCGTGGCCACCTTGGTCGCCCAGTAGCCCTTCTGGTCCCAGGGGAGCAGGTAGCCTGTCAGGGACAGGCCGAGCACGATGTGCAGCAGGACGATGCCGAACCAGAAGTTGACCTCGCGGGGGGCCTTGTACGCGCCCGCCACGACCACCTGCATGAGGTGGAGGACGAGCAGGATCATGGTGGCGTGGGCCATGTAGTGGTGGATTCCGCGCAGCATCCAGCCGCCGGCCATCACGTGCTCGATGTAGTAGACGCTCTCCCAGGCGCCCTGCGCGTTGGGACTGTACGCGGCCCACAGGATCACCCCGGTCACGAACTGCACGGCGATCGCGAAGGTCAGCGTGCTGCCCCACACGTAGCGCCACTTCGCTCCGCCTGGAATGGACTCCACGAGCGCCTTGCGGAGCATCGCCCGATACCCCGTCCGGTCGTCGAGCCAGGCGAGAAGCGATTTCACGCGACCGGAGTCTTGTCGGAGCGGCCGGGAAGGAAGTTCTGGAACCGCACCCAGATCTCGTCCCCCTCACGGACCTCCACTTCGAGCTCGTCCATGTCGCGGGGGCTCGGGCTTGCGGGGTCGTCGACGGCGCCCTCGAGGTCGAAGCTGCTCTTGTGGCAGGGACACACGAACCGGGAGTGGTCGGCCGCCAGGTTCACGAAGCAGCCGGCGTGGGGGCAGATGACGTTGAACGCCTGCAGCGAATCCTCGGTGCGGCGGAGGTAGACCGCGCCCACCGGCATGTTGCGTTGTGTGTTCCACGCGTCGACCCGGTCCGTCACGACGCGGAACTTTCGCGGTACACCGTCGGCGGGCACGGCCGCGAGCCGCGTGACCGGAACCAGTGCCGGGTCCCTTGCGGTGCGCCGAAGCGGGTCGAACACGACGCGAAGGCCCGACCAGACGGGAGCGAGGAAGGCGAGTCCGGCCGCCGCGATCGCTCCGGCCCCGGCAAGAAAGCCCCGGCGGGCCTGGCCGCTGGTGCCGGTGGTCTCTTCCCTGGGTGGATGCGGCGCTTGGCTGCTCATCGCGTTTGGATATCCGGCTTCCGGTGTCGTTGCCTCGTTGGTGAGGGTGCCGGCGGAAGTTACGGACGAGCGTGAGACACCGCAATGTAATGTATACTTTACATATTGTAATCTTTAGTATACATACTGCGGTATTGCGGGCGGGCTGGCACGGGGCCGGACAGTCACTCCTGGAAGGGCAGGAATTCGTGAGCGAGTCCCGGCAGTTCGAGCGACAGGGCCAGTTCGTGGGCTTCGTCAGCCAGATCCGGTAGCGGCAGACCACTTCTCCGCCCCAGACGGACCTGCTCCAGCGTGAGGCGCAGCCACGCCACCGGATCGGCTTTCCGGGTGGCCGCGGCACCGTCCTCCAGCATCTTTAGCGCGCCGTCTCCGTCTCCGGTGCGCGATCGCAGACGTGCGTGGAACAGGATGAGGCAGACCGATGTGCCTCCAGGGGCCGTGTCGGGCGGAAATCCCCTGGCGATGCGTTTGGCTTGTCCGAGCTTCCCCAACTCCAGAAGGCAGTTCCCCAGAATGCTCGTGTGCCGGGCCCTCAGATTCGGAGGGACGGTCCGTTTCGCTTGGTCGATCGCGTTGCTGGTGACACCGGACTCGTCCGCGGCCGCATCGCCGAAAGCCGGGTTTCTGCCGGCCACCGCTTCGATCGCGGATTTCGCGCCCTGCGGATCGCCCTGGGCAAGGGCCAGCGCCGCCCTTGCCATCCGCTCCGTGCACCTTACCACGGGGCAGTCCATGTGCTCTGCGACGGCCCTTGCTTCATTGAGCATCTGAGCCGCCGGCTCGAGACTGCCGGTATTCGTATGCCATTCGGTGAGGTCCAGCAGGAGCTGCACGTACGAGGCGGGGTCTTCCACCGACCTGGCGGCTGCGGTGACCTTGGCCTGCAGCTCCTGGCCCTCCGGCGTCGCGAGCCTGCCCACGGCAATCAGGGCGACCGCGTGACGATGCAGCGCGTACATCATCTCATCTTTCAGACGCGCCCGCATCGCGATCTCGACGGCCCGCTTCGCGTGTGCCAGGCCACCTGCGCGGTCGCCGCACAAGACCTTCATGGCCAGGGAGGCTTCGGTACGGCAGCGCGCGACATCTTCCCGGCACTGCGGCCTCCTTCCGATCTCGGCCAGGAGTTCGTCCATCGCCTCGTAGTCCGCCGACCTGTGCAGGACCTGGAGAATCGTGTCCCGAATGACGGGCCCCAGCCACCCCTCGCCGACGTTCCCGGCTTCGTCGAGGAGTCTCTTCAGCTCGGCGAGCACGGTCCTGGTATTGTCCAGGCCGAGAAGATGACGCGCATCGGTTAGCGCCAGCCCCAACTGAATGGCATTGGAGGGAGCCAGCTGATTGCCGGGAGACATGATCCCCTCGGTTACATGGAGCACGCCGGCCAGCCGCCGCGACCGATAGCATGCCCAGGCAACGCGAACCCCGATCTGCGCCCGGCCCTGCTCCTCGCTTACGTGATAGGCGGCCATGAGTACCGGGAGCCGGGTGGCGACGCCTTCCTTCGGGGCCCGCTCGAGTGCCTGGACGGCGAACAGCTGTGCCCGATCACTGTCTCCGGCACGGTGGTAGTGGATTGAAGCCGCCGCCAACACGGCGTTGTCGGAACGGCTTACCAGGAGATCGGCCACCGACCGGTGGAGACTCGACCGGCGAGCGGGGCTGAGCGTCCTATAGACCGCCCGGCGGACGAGGCCGTGGCGAACACGAGCCCGGTCGCCCGTCCAGGAGATCAGGCTCGACGCCTCAAGTCGATCCAGAGCACCGATGCACTTTTCGGTCGTTGCCTCCGAGATCTGTGCCAACTCCGCGGCGCTGGCCGCAGCGCGGAGCACGGCCAACGCGTAGAACACCTGTTTTCCGGCGTCGTCCAGCCCGGCCAGGTGCCGGGCAACGATGTGCTCTACTGACACGGGGATGGGGACATCCCACTCGTCCGGTGCCGGCAGCCGCTCGGGCCGGGTGGCGAGCTCGACGACGAAGAGCGGGTTTCCGCGGGCCAGTTGCGACATCCGTCCCAGCCAGCGGTCGGTGAGGGTGATGGGAGATATCGACTGGGCCAGGTTTGTCGAATCGGTCGCGCTCAGTTCGCCGAGGCGGATGGATTCGGCGTCGGGACCGCGTTTCAGCTCCTCGGTGAAGCGCGAGAGACGGGTGTTCCTCGCCAACTCCTCGGGACGGTAGGCGACGACGAGGTTGAAGTAGCCCTGGGACCAGTGCCGGTGCAGGTACTGCAGCACCATGGCCGACTCGTCGTCAACGAAGTGGAAGTCGTCCACGACGAGAAGGATCGGCTCGGTCTTCGCCATCGTGGAAAACAGTTGGAGGAACGCATCGCCCGCGTACCGCGATGCGTGGCCATCGGGCAGCGGAACGCGCCGCGGCATATGGGTGTCCTCGGCGAACTGGGGCAGGAGCGACAGCATGACGGAGCGCCACGGGTTGTGCAGCTCGCGCAGGAAGGGCAACACCCAGGGGGCCTTCAGTCCCTGCGCGAGAGAGCTCAGGGGGATGTCCGCGGCCAGTTCCTCCGGACGTATCCGGATCACCCGAACCTGGCGGGATGAGAGGCCCTTGAGCGCCTCTTCCAGGAACCTGGTCTTGCCGACGCCGGCGGCGCCGTGGACCGTGATCGTGCCCCAGGGACGGACGTCCGGGCTCTGCAGCATGCGCTTCGTCAGCGTTGCCCTTTCGGTAGCGCGTCCGAGAAAGGGAATCTTCCTGCCAAGTCTCGTGTAGGGTACGGACGCCAGCGAGGCCGTCTCGCCGTAGACGTTTCTAAGGGCCTTGAGAAGCGCTCTGGTTTCCGGTTGCGGCACCCAATCGTCGTCCGCGAGGGCCCGTTCGGCGAACGCCCGATAGACGGACTCCGCCTCCCGGACCGACCCGTACAGCGCGCGTGCATGCATCGCCCTCCTGAGTGCTTCCTCCTCGTTCGGAGACAGCCTGAAAAGCGTCCCCACAGCCTGTTCGGCGACGATCCCGTTGCGGGTCAGTTCCGCGTTCTTCCAGCTCGCGTGTGCGGCTGTCTCCAGCTTGGCCTGATGGGCGACCTGCTGGCCACGGATCCAGTCGGCACAGGATTCGACGAACTTCTTGGGTAGCGCGGAAAGGAACCCGGATTCCATGAGCTCCGCGGCCGCCTTGAAGTTCTCCGCGCCAATCAGTCGGTCGAATTCCCGCAGGTCGGTGGCCACCACATCAGGGTGGGCGCGTACGAACTCGCCGTCCAGTGAAACAACCGTGGCTCCGCACCGATGGTTGGTCTGGTACACGAGTTGGCTGAGCCGGTGGCGCACGGCCTTCGTGCCGGTGCCGCCCCAGAGATGTTCCTGCACGGTGGCACGAGGTATTTCCGTCGCAGGGAGTCCGTACGTGATGGCCACCAGCGCACTCTGGAACGGCGAGAGCTTGACGGGGCTGCCCTCCCGAATCAGGATCGGGCCGCCGAAGAGGCGGAGGAGAAGCCCGGTGTGTCCGTCAGTGCGATGGCTTGTCGACACGGGCGTGCTGATCATCGAGAGTTGGCGACGGCCCCGGTGGCCCGCCGGCTGACGGAGGCGGAGGACTCGATGGCGGTTCCGGCTACGGAGGGTCGGGAACCCACAACCTTCGAGGTGACGCCGCCGATGGCCAGCTCGCGAACCAGCCAGGATTCGAAGACCCATTCCCAGCCGTACCGCTCCCGAGTGTGCTGGGGGCGGATGCCGCAAAGGCGCTGCATCTGGTTGCTCATGGAAAAGCCGTCCGGGTAGCCCAGCGAGGTGGCCACCTTGAAGAGGCTCTCCGTGCTGTTCTGCAGCTTGAGCGTCGCGCGTATCAAGCGCGCGATGTGGAGCCAATGGGACGGAACGGGAAGGCCGCTGTTGAGAAGCCTGCGGCCGAGGGCGCGCCTGGACACGTAAAGGTTTCTGGCCAGGTCGGTGATGGTGCTGAGCCTGGCACTGAGTTCGATCGTGCGTTGAATGATGTTCCTGGTCGTAGGATCGACCGAAAAGCCCCGCCAGGCCATGTAGTCCGTAACGCTGGACGCAAGCGATACCGGAGGTCGGCGTATGACCTGCGCGATCTCGTGAGGACGCGGCGATTCGTGGTACGGCAGAACCGCCTGGGGCCTGGTTTTCTGAACAGCCCGGAGAATCGGCACCAGCGGGGCGCGCTCGTCACTGTCGGGCAGAATGATCGCGAGGGCCACGCCGGCGGGTCGGCTGGCGACGAAGTCGGTGGCTTCGCTCCACCCGTCGGCCTCGAGATCCCAAGCCATGATCCAGCCGCCTCCGTGCGGCTGAGTCGGATCTGCGAGGTCGACTTCCTGAAGACGGCTGTACGGCGGCCCCAACAGGGACACCGCACGACGGCGGCTTCGGCTGTTCGGCATTTTGATGGTTGCTCCTGGCTTGGGCGGTTCTTTGCCCAGTCAGGCTAGTTTGCTACCATCACTGACCGATCACCGCCGCCCCACCCCTCTTCCCGCCCACAAGGACACAGCGCGGCGTGATTGCGCTGAAAACGAGCAGCCACCGTGTTTGTTCGGACGCTCTTCGTGTCTTTTGGTCACCGATTTCAGCCGGTCGGCCCGCAACTTGCGCGCGGTCCGTGAACGAATGGATCTTGCGGGCTGAAACGTACGTCTGGTTGCCCGTCAGTTCTCCCCTGATTCCAACATCGAGTGATTGCCGAAATTGCCTGAAATAGCCACAGTATCCGCCGCCGAGACAGACACGACGCTGCTGACCGCGCTGCGCCGCCTGCGCGGTCGCGCCACCCTTGGCGATGTCGTGTCGGCCACCGGCATGCCCGAGGACCAGGTCGAGCCCGCGCTCAAGGGCCTGCTGGAGACCCATCGGGGCCACCTGGAGGTCTCCGATTCGGGCGATCTCCTCTACCAGTTCGACCGCAAGCTGATCGAGCGGGCCCGGGAGCCCTTCGGGGTCCGCTTTCGGAGGGTCGCGTGGTCCGCGTTCAAGACGGGCTTCAAGGTGTGGACGGCCGTCATGCTGGTCGTCTATTTCATCGTCTTTGTGGCCCTGATCATCGCGGCCATGACCGCGAACCGGGACGGTCGCGGCTTCGGTCGGCGCGGCGGTTTCGGTCTGGGCGATCTCTTCATCCTCCACTGGCTCATGGGGGGCAGGGGATGGAGCCGGGGAAGCCTCTACTACGGTCACAGCCACGCCAGGCGGTTGCCGAAGGACGCCAGGCCCCCGTTCTACAAGAAGGTCTTCGCCTTCATCTTCGGTCCCGAGGAACCACGACCGACCCAACTGCAGAAGGACAGGAGCGCGCTGCAGCTGATCCGGGCGCGCAACGGCGTGCTTACTTCGGCCGAACTGGTCGAACACACGGGGCTGTCACTAACGGACGCGCACGAGGAGATGGGACGCCTGACCGGTGCCCACGGGGGCGACCCGGGAGTTTCCGAGCAGGGTGAGGTGGTATACGCCTTCCCCGGCCTGATGAAAAGCGCCCATGGGAAGGTCAGGGCACGCGAACCCAAGCCTGCATGGCTTCGCCTGGAATACCCGAAGAAGCTGACCGGCAACAACGCCGGGGCGAACTGGGGCATCGGCGCGATGAACGGCTTCAACCTGATTGCCGCGACCGTAATCGGGCTGGGTCCGGCATTGCAGACCGCGACCGCGGCGGCGGTGGCTGTCGATCCGCTGTGGTTCTGGGGACTCGGAGTCGTACCGCTGACGTTCAGCAGCATGTTTTTCGGGATACCGCTGGTGCGGTCACTGGGGCTCAGGAGCGAGAACGCGGGACGCCTGCGCCGGAACGTGCGCCGTCTGCTGATCGGCCTGGTCTACGGCAAGAGCGTCGGGACCGTGCGCTGGGTAAGTGTCAACGACGCGATTCGGCACGTTGCGCAAAGGCTGAAGAACTGGGATGTCAGCCCGCGGGTCGTGCTCAGGGAACTGGAGACGCTGGCGGCCGAGTTCAACGCCGAGGTCGAGGCGGATGACGACGGGTTCCGGTATCGCTTCCCGGCCATCCGCGAGACATTCGTGGAGGCGGAGTTGACGCGCCGCATGCTCAAGCTTGGGGACCAGAAGCTCGGCCGGATCGTCTACGCGACCTCCGACACGAACGAAGAGGCTTCGAAACGTGATCTCGAGGCTTTCGACCGCGAGTTGATGCGTGCCGAGGTGGACGTCTCTCGCTACCTGCCGTCTCCCGGCGAGGTGGGGTACGAGGAGGACTTCGAGGTGGTGATGGAGGACAAGCGCCCCGCGCGGGTCAGATCCCGCTCCCGCCGTCGCCCGTCCCCTCCTCGTTCGAGGCCGCAATGGCGGTAAAGGCGTCACGCCACCACTCGATGGGTTGAGCGCCCACCAGGGGCACGCCGTTGACCAGAAACGACGGCGTCCCCCGTACGCCGAGGCGGCCGCCGGAGATGATGCCGCTGCGGATCCTCGGCTTGTGGCGTTCCTCCGCCACGCAGGCCTGAAACTCAGCCGTGTCCACGCCGACCTCGCGAGCGAGCTCTTCGAAGACGGGGCTCGGGTCGCTCAGGCTCTTCCAGTCGGCCTGGCGCTCGTAGAGCAGTCTGCTCATGGGCGAGAAGAGGTCCTGGTCGCCCGCGCACTCGGCCGCATAGGCTGCGGGAAGCCCGTTGGCGAACATGCCGCTGACGTAGGTCACGTACTTCCAGCGGACCTCGCCGGTCTCGACGTATTCCTCCATGAGCGTGGGGAACGTCTCGGTATGGAATCGGCGGCAGTATCCGCAGCCATAGTCGCTGAACTCGATCACGGCGATGGGGGCGTCCTCGGACCCGAAGTCGAAGCCGATCTCGGCCAACGAGAATTCCTGGGCCGGCGGCTTGACCGTAGTGCCGCCCTCGGACAGCATCGAGGTCGGGATCGACTGGGACGTGCTCCCCGGTGTTGAGCCGCTATCGCGGGCGTCAGCTCCTCCGCTCCCGTCCTGGGACGCCCCGCTGCCGTCGCATGCGAGCGCGGCGAGCAGTGCTGCGACCGGCACGAGCGCCCTTTTCATATGCCTTCTCACGATTCCCGTTCTCCTGTGTCCTTCGGTGTCGCGTCCGCGACGTCCTGGGCAGCCCCGGCGACGATGTCCGCCGAACTCGAATCCTGACGCTGTCCGGCCCGTTCCGCCACCCCTTCACCATAGACGCGGCCGGGGTGCAACCGGTTGGGCAACCGCTCGCGGATCACAACGGTCTCGGTGATCTTGTCGTGGATCGCCTGCCGGTTCGGGTCCCACCATACCTGGGCGAACCCGAGCAGGCCGGTCGCGAGGCCGGCCATGTAGCCACCGGCTCGCTCGAGCGACATGTAGAGGCCCAGCGGCTCGCCATTAAGCCGTACCACGCGCAGGCCCATCGCCTTCTTGCCGGGGGTTCGGCCCTGCCACAGCGCGAGGAAGAGGGTGAGGTAGACGGTGCCCCACCCGAAGACCAGGCCGGCTTCGTCGGCGGCGTCCCGGATCCAGGTGAAGAGGGTAGATTGGGATTCGGCTGCGGCCAGTTGTCCGCGCAGCTCCTCGTGGTCCTCGCGGCTGTCGGCGAGGTCGTCCTCGAGGTCGTCCACGCGGGCGAGGAGCGCGGCGATGCTGTCTCCCGCCTCCCCCTCGAACTCCCCGGTTCGGACGGAATCGGCACCGGACGGCAGCGCGGACGTCGCCAGGTCAAGACCGGGGACGCCAAGGGTATCCTGCAGCGCCCTTATCACGGTCGCCGCGATGTCCATCGCCGCGTCGGTTTCCTGCGGCACGGCACCTCCTTCCGGCGTTCCGCTCAGGGTGCCCTCGGCCGCGGGCACGGCCACCTCGCCGTCCGGTTCCGCCATCATGCGTATCATGGCCGGGACGACCGTGGTGACCCCGATGGCGACGACGAACACCGTCGCGCCCGCGCATCCCAGCGCGAGCTTCTGTGTGCGCGTCGTGGTTGCGCCGTCCGTTCGCTTCATCGCCATCCGGAGGAGCATCAGGCCCGCAATCCCGCCGAGGACTCGCCAGCCCAGCAGTTGCAGGAATCCGATGAGGACCAGATCCAGGAGCAGGGCGACGAGGCGGCGCCAGGGTTCAGCGAGCGGGGTGCCCAGAAGATCGGGTGTGACCGAAAACGCGTCGGGCGTGACGATCGACCTCGGGTCGCCGTTCATCAGGGCCTCAGCGGCGCCGAAGGATCCCGCCCAGGATGAGGCCGGCCGCCATTCCCGCCAGAGCGGTCACGACCAGCAGGGTCTCCAGGCTCCGGGCCGGCGCGCTGGGCGCGGCCTTGATGGTCGGGTCGTGCGCGGTGGGTGCGTCCACGATCGTTGAGTCGTGCGCGACCTCGTCCAGCCGGGCAAGGATGCGCTCCCTGTCGTCCTCGAGTCCGCAGGCCGGGCACGAAACGAAGCCGCGTTCGCGCGCGGTGCGGTTCGTAAAGGCGAGTTCGCCGTCGCCGTGTGGGCACGGTACGCCTGCAGGTAGCGGGGCGATGATTTCGTAGAGGGTCCCCTTCGACAGCTCCAGTTCCCGCGCCAACTGGTTCACGCCGGCGCCGGAGTTCCAGTACTGCTCGTTCGCCCGCCTGACCACTTCTTCCGGGATCTGTTTCGAGGCACCCGGAAATTCGTCGAACGTCACCATCTTGGAAACCAGAGTCGTGGGACAACCTGCGCGGATCGTGGCACGCGCTACCCATAAAGGTACAGCGGGCGATACGATGTATACACGGGCAGGGGCGCCGCCGTCCCTCCGGCTCCAGCCACGCCAACCAACAAGGAATCGCATGCGCTCAAGAGCGAAAGTCATCGGAAGCCTCGAACGGGTTTACAGGGAAGCCTTCGAAAAGGCGGCCGAGTCGAAGGACCAGGCGCGCATGGACCGGCTCGATTTCGGCTTCCAGAGGGACCAGGTCCTACTTGAGGTATTGCTGGATGTACGTGGGAGTCTGGCCGGTCTCAGCCACGGCGAGGCGCCTGACGAGCCCAGTCTGCTGGACAAGGCCTTGGCCATTCGTGATCTCACCAGGCTGAGACCGCGGTGAAGATCTACACCAGACGCGGCGACAACGGCAGCACCGGCCTGTTCGGAGGCGGGAGAACGAGTAAGGACGACGTTCGCGTTGAAGCATACGGTACGGTGGATGAACTCAACGCGGTCATCGGCGGCACGCTCAACCAGGTGACGGAGCGGGCAATCATCCGGCGTCTGCGGCGCGTACAATCGGATCTTTTTGCCATCGGTGCGCACCTTGCCACACCGCCGCCAACCGGAGACCGGCGGGCCCCCGCGCTGCCGGACCTGCCGGTGGAGCGCGTCGCGGCCATGGAATCGTGGATTGACCAGGCGATGTCCGCCACGCCTCCGCTGCGCAACTTCATCCTTCCCGCCGGCAATCCCGGCGCTACCGAACTGCACCTCGCGCGAGCCGTCTGCCGAAGAGCTGAACGGCGCGTCGTGACGCTGGCCGCCTCCTCGGATGTCGACCCCGAAATCGTGCGGTACCTCAACCGGCTGTCCGACTACCTCTTCGCAGCGGCCCGGCAAGAGAACGCTGGCGGCGGCGGGTCGGACATCGAGTGGCGGGCATGACCGGGTCGCTGATTCACGAACGCGGCGAAACGACCCCGCCCCACGGCGATGTCATCCGCCTCGACGTCCGGCGCCCGGCCCACGGCGAATCCCGCTCGGCGATCCTGGTTGCTCACGGCTTCAAGGGGTTCAAGGACTGGGGTTTCTTCCCCTATCTGTGCGAACGCCTTGCGCAAGACGGCCACCTGGTCGTGTCGTTCAACTTTTCACTCAACGGTACGGGACCGGACCTTCTTGAATTCACGGACCTGGACGCCTTTGGCCGGAACACCCTGTCCCGTGAACTGGAAGACCTGCACTGGATGGTAGACCGGATGCTCGCCGGCGAATGGAGCGATGGCACGGCGCCGGAGTCGGTGGGACTTCTAGGTCACAGCCGCGGCGGGGGCACGGGCCTGATTGCGGCTGCCGAGCACCAAGGGATTTCCGCGTTGGTGACGTGGGCCGCGGTTGCCACGTTGCAACGGTGGAGCGAGCAGCAGGTGGCGGATTGGAAGACACGGGGAGTGACCTGGATCGCCAACGCCCGTACCGGGCAGGAAATGCCTCTGTACAGAACCTTGTGGGAAGACCTGAGCGACAACGGCGCACGGCTGGACGTGCTTGCGGCGGCGGCGCGGGTGCGCGTGCCGTGGCTCATCGTCCACGGTTCCGAGGACGCGACGGTCCCCGTCGCCGAAGCGCGGCGTCTGCACGAGGCGGGGTCGGCCTCGTCGCTGCGGATAGTCGACGGTTCCGGCCACACCTTCGAGGCCGTGCACCCGCCACGGGGTCCCACTCCCGGCCTGATTGCGGCGGTCGACGCATCCCTGCGGCACTTCCGTCGATCTCCTGGGCGCGGCCGGTAATGGAGGCGTCAGGGTTGCGACGCGGGTGCCATTCGACAATCATTCTCGACGACTGCTGAGTCCCGTCGAGGGACGGACGGGATGACAGAGACAAGATGACCAGAGGTGCCTGGTGACATATATCATTACCGAGCCCTGCATCGGAACCAAGGATGCGAGTTGCGTCGAGGTCTGCCCGGTCGATTGCATCTACGAGACCGAGGATCAGTACCTCATTCACCCCGACGAGTGCATCGACTGCGGTGCCTGCGAACCGGAGTGTCCCGTGCAGGCGATCTTCCCGGATACCGATGTTCCACCCGAATGGAACGACTACATCGAGAAGAACATTTCCTACTTCGAGTAGGTCAGGGATCGAATGGTTCCGCGCCGCGCCCGCGGCGAGAACCGTGAACAACAAGGGGGGCGACCGGTGATCGGTCACCCCCCTTGCCTTCGATTTGGGCTCGCTCGGGGATGGGGTCTTCCCACCCCTGGCAGAACCACCCGGCCTGCGTTGGCGCGACGCTGCACGGGCTCCGTTCGCCAGAGATTCCTAGATCCCCAACTCCCTCAGCTTCTCCAGCCGGATCTTCCCGGGAATGGTCTCGCCGGGCGGAACCGTGTCGAGCTTGGTCTCGACGGGCTCCGGCTTTTGATTACCCTGCCGGAGAAGCGCGACGCCCGCGGCCATAAGAGCGGCCGCACCAAGCAGGTTGACAGTGGACTTTCGAATCGCTCCCTCCTGTTGTCCAGAGTGTGAATGCCGATATCTTTCACGCGAACGACATATTATATCGGCAATATCCGTGCCAATGGTCTGGCGTTGGGGGGTGGACTGGACTCAACGTTCGGTGCTCCATGGATTTATCTACGGTTCTGGCGACTTCGGATCCAGCGGTCGTCACGCCATGCACGGCTTCCGCATGTCCCACTTTCCTGACGGGCAACCGAAAAATGGACTTACGCACCGGGAAGCGGGCCGATCCCGTCGACATGACGCGCAGGCTGGTTCGCACGCCTTCGGTCAACCCCAGGCTGGAAAAAGGCGGTACGGGTGAAGCCGCCGTCGCCGCAATGACAGCGGACTGGCTGGCCGGCTGGGGATACGAAACGGCGATCACCGAAGTGGCTGCAGGCCGCTGCAACGTGGTCTCCCGGCGCGGCGGGGGAAAGGGCCCGTCACTGCTTCTCAACGGCCATCTGGACACGGTCGGCGTGTCCGGAATGACCGAGCCGTTTTCCGGGGCCGTGCGCGGGGGCCGACTGTACGGCCGCGGCGCCGCCGACATGAAGTCCGGCGTCGCCTGCATCCTGGCCGTGGCGGCCGACCTGGCGACCGAGGACATCCCGGGAGAGTTGATCGTCGCCCTCACCGCCGACGAGGAGCATGCGTCCATCGGCATGGAGGCGCTGGTCGCGTCGGGAGCCGCGGCCGATGCGGCGATCGTTTGTGAGCCCACCGGGCTGGCCGTCATGCCGGCCCACAAGGGGTTCCTGTGGATCGACGTGCGGGTGGAGGGTCGTGCGGCACACGGGTCCAGGCCCGACGCCGGGGTCGACGCGATCGCGCACATGGGCCACGTCCTGGTCGCGTTCGAAGAGGAGGCGAAACGCCTCGGCCGGGAAGCCGGCCACGGCCTGCTGGGACCGGCGTCGCTTCACGCGGGCACGATCAAGGGCGGGAGCGCGCCGTCGGTCTACCCGGACCGGTGTCACCTCGTGGTCGAACGGCGAACGCTCCCGGGCGAGACGTCGGCGACCGTCATGAGCGAGACGAAGCGGGTGATGGCGACGGCCCGGCGGCGGTGTCCGGAGCTGGAGGCGGCAGTCGAAGCGGGACTGTTTCGCGCCGCTACGGAAGTGCCGGTCTCTTCACCGCTGGTGCAGGGGCTCCGCCGGGCCTGCGCGCGCGCAGGCGTCCCCGGCGACGTCAAGGGGATGTCGGCGTGGGTGGACGCCTGCTTCCTCAACGAGAGCGGCACCCCGGCCGTGTGCTTCGGACCAGGATCGATCGCGCAGGCCCACACGGCCGACGAATGGGTAAGCGTGGCAGAGATCGAGACCTGTGCCCGGGTGCTGGCCGACTTTTCGCGCCGGTTTCTGGCCGGCTGAGGCGGAACGCCGGGCTACCGCGCCCGGCTCGTCACAACGATGGCGCCCCCGGGGTAGTTGGTCCCGTAGCGCATTGTGGCGTCCGAGGCGTTGAGATACCGGAGCGACTCGATGTCGGATACGGCGATCGAGCGCAGCGCGTTCTCGGGGTCCCCGAGCCGGGCGCCGTCCTGTATGACCTGGGGCCGATTCATGCCTCCCGAACCCTGCCCGCGTCCGGTCAGCCAACGGGGCCGGAGGCGCCGGATGACATCGAGGGCGGAGAGCGTGGCGTATTCGCTCAATTCCTCGGCGGTGATGAGATTGGGATCCCGCCGCGGACCACTGGGGCCTCCCGTGCTGGAACAGGCTGCGAGGGCCGTTGCGAGGCCGAACGCGATGATGAAGCTCAACGTCATATGCGAACGATTCAGGCGCATTCCGTACTCCTTTGTCGGCGGGAGGCAAACCCTCGTGCAGAAGCCGTGACCGGGACTTCCTGGGGTGGACATTGTAAGTCTCCGGGAGCGGACGCTGTCAAGACGTGAGCGCGGTGAGAGGAATCCTCACGACGTACGAGACGTCCGGTTCGTCCAGGAAGCAGGGGACTTGCCGGAGGGCCCGAATCGACGAATGCTGTCCGTTCGAGACGAGTTTCCGTCCCTTCGAATGGACAAGTCAGCGGGGCACAATACGGCCATGCGCTACCTGACTCCCGAAACCGCCCATGGGGCGTTGGGACGGACGTTCGTGTCCGACTGGATCGAGGTCGGCCAGGAGCGCATCACCACCTTCGGCCACGTCACCGAGGACCTGGATCCCCACCATGTGGATCCCGCGTATGCCGCAGAGCACAGCCCATGGGGCGGCACGATTTCCTTCGGCTTCCTGACCCTGTCGCTGATGACCCCGATGTTGTACCAGGTCTACCGATACCGCATGGACGGGGGGCGCGAGGACGGGTATCCGGCCAGCTACGGCTTCGACAAGGTCCGATTCGTGGCTCCCGTTCCGTCGGGGTCGCGGATTCGGGGGCATTTCACCGTCAAGGACGTCGCTGAGCGCAAGCCGGGTCAACTCAAGATTACCTTCGGCTGTCGGGTCGAGATCGAGGGCGAGGAGAGACCCGCCCTCGTTGGAGAATGGCTTTCGCTGTGGCTGACGCCGCCGGCAGGGGAGTGACACGCCTCGAGCCCGCCCGACGTCGGCTGGGGCTGGGACGCGGGGAATGACGTCCACGGCGCGCCGGTCCACGGTGCCGACCATCGCGACTCTCCTCGCCGAGCGGGCAAGGACCCACGCCGACAAGCACTTTGTCCGCTTTCGCGAGGCCGACTTCACCTATGTCGACTTCGATCGTCGTGTCCGGTCGCTGGCCTCGGGAATCAGGGCGCAAGGCATGGGTGGTGTGGTCCCGACGCTTCTTCCCAACTGCGCCGACGCGGTTGCGCTCTGGTTTGCCGCCAGCCGTGCAGGGGCGATCTGGGCGCCGCTCAATACCGGTTTTCGCGGCATCGGACTGGCGCACGCGGTCAACCTGACGGGTTCTCGCGACCTTATCGTGGACCGGTCGCTGGTGGACCCTCTTCTCGGCGCCGTCAAACACCTGGAACACCTGGAAAGGCTTTTCGTGCGCGGCCTGGACGAAGAGGCGTCCGGGGCGCTGTCACGACTGGGCCGTCGACTCACGGTGTTGCCGTTCGAGGCGGTTGTGTGCGCCGACGACGGAGCGTCGCCCCACGGCCCGTCGTCACCTGCGGACCCGTCGCTTCTCATCTACACGTCGGGAACGACCGGAGTTTCGAAGGCCTGCGAACTGTCCCACAGGTACGTTCTGGGTCAGGCCGCACTCCTCGCCGGGGCCGCCCAGGTGCACGCGGACGACGTCATTTTCTGCCCGTATCCCGTGTTTCACTGGGATGCCACCATCGGGACCGTAGGCCCGGCCCTGCACCTGGGAGCAACCGCTGTGATCACGGAACGTTTCAGCGTTTCGCGCTTCTGGGCGGACGTGCGGCGCTACGGAGTGACGGTGTTCGACTTCATGGGCGCGACCCTGACCTTCATCTACAATCAGGAGCCCCGCGAGGACGACGCCGACAATCCCGCGCGACTCGGATGGGGCGTCCCGATGCCGGCGTTCCAGGCCGACTTCGAGCGGCGTTTCGGTGTCCGTCTTGCCGAGGGCTACGGATCGACGGAGTTGGGCGTGATCGTGTTTCACGACCTGGACGACACCCGCCCGCCACCGCCGGGGTCGTGCGGCCGGTGCCTGCCCGAGTTTCGGCTGCGCATCGTCGACGACGGCGGGCGACCGCTTCCCCCGGGGAGCGTCGGCGAAATCGCGGCGAGGCCCGCGGCTGCCGACGACCGGCACCTGATGATGACGGGCTACTACCAGATGGCCGAGGCGAACCGCGAGGCATTTCACGACGGCTGGTTCCACACGGGCGACCTGGGCCGCCTGGACGAGGCGGGCAACCTGTACTTCGAGGGTCGAAAGAAGGACGCGATTCGACGACGCGGCGAGAACATCTCGGCCTTCGAGATCGAGCAGGTGATCGAGTCCCACCCGGCTGTCGTGGAGGCGGCGGCGTACGGCGTGCCGAGCGAATTCACGGAAGAGGATGTGGCGCTCGCGGTGGTGGTCAGGGACGGTCACGAACTCGGCACCGGCGAGATCCTGGAGTACTGTCGGGACCGGATCGCGCGGTACATGGTTCCGGACCACGTGCGCTTCCTGGACGCGTTGCCCAAGACTCCCACGGAAAAGGTCTCCAAACGGCTGCTCCGGGAATGGCATGTTCCCCCGGCTGGACCGAATCGCTAGCATTCCTTTGGCCGCGCGCGGGGAATTAGCGTCATGATCGCACTGGTGGCGGGCGTCCCCGGGCTCAAGGGTCCCATCCGGAGACGAGATGCGGAAACAGCTCGTGGCGCTGATAGCGTTGGGCATGACGTTGATCCCCGCGGGGGCCGCTCAGGCCCAGTACGGTTTCGGGGTGATTGCCGGTGTCAGCCGCTCCGCGTTCACCGGCGCCGGCTCCACCGACGTTCCGTGGAGGACGTCCGCCCTGGCCGGGGCGCTGGTCGAGATTCCGACGGACCAGATCCTGTCCCTTAGGATGGAGTTATACGTCGCGACCAAGGGGTCGCCACAGGTGCGAACGGGCTTGGGAGACGGCCTTCGGCAGGACGCGTTGAAGCTCGCCTACCTGCAACTTCCGGTCCTCGTCCAGTTGCAGACCCCGGTTGCGGTTCCTCTCCGGTCGCGCACCTTTTTTGGCGTATCTTCGGCGGTGCCCGTCAGGTGCAAGGTGGCCAACCAGAGCTGTAGCGGAGTCGATCATTTCCGCCTTGTTTCCTACGATTTCGGCTTGCTGTTCGGTGCGGAGATCGACTTTCGCGGGCTGGGAATCGGGGCTCGCTACGAAGCCGGCATGACCTCGGTGCTGCCGGCGGCGACCGGTGGAGAGGTGAGAAACGGCACGCTCGCGTTCACGGTGAGGTACACCTGGGCGCGCTGAAGAACTCTGACAGGAAATCCGTGGCGGGGTGCGCGGCCAGGTCTTCCGGCGAACCGTGCTGCACGACGCGTCCCGCTTCGAGCGCGTAGACGGCCGGTTGCCCGAGAGCGTGAATGTCGCGGACATCGTGCGTGACGACGATTGCGGGCGTGTCCCGTTCCGCGAGGTGCCGGGCAAGGTAGCCGCGGAACCTGCGCCGAGCGGCCGTGTCCATGGCGGCGAGTGGCTCGTCGAGGAGCAGCAGGTCGGGTTCGGGAAGAAGTGCCCGGGCCAGGGCGACGCGCTGTTTCTCGCCACCCGACAGGTTGGGGGGAAAGCGTCGTGACAGGTGACCGCATCCGATCTGCGCGAGCACCTTCGCGGCAGTGGCCAGACGGTCCGTCCGGGGTGGTCTCGGCCGGGTCGCCGCGAGTCCGAACGCGACGTTCTCGACGACGGTGAGATGGGGGAACAGGCCGTACCCCTGCGGAACGTAGCCGACTCGGCGTTTCTCCGGCGCAAGCGAGATTCCCTGCCCGGAATCGTAGAGGACCCGTTCGCCCACCCGGATGCGGCCGCTGGTGGGCTGGTAGGCACCCGCGATGACTCGCAGCAGCGTGGTTTTCCCGGAGCCGTTGGGACCGATCAGGAGCACCGGAGCGCCACCGCCTTCGATGGTCGCGTTCAGATCGAACGAACCGGCC
This sequence comes from Gemmatimonadota bacterium, assembly GCA_028874905.1. Taxonomy (GTDB): domain Bacteria; phylum Gemmatimonadota; class Gemmatimonadetes; order Longimicrobiales; family Gaopeijiaceae; genus Bin94. The sequence continues at coordinate 2,976 of JAPPGZ010000073.1, read as the reverse complement.
TGCACCTCGACTCCGACCGACCAGTGCACGGAAAATCAGCGTCCTCTGTTGGGGGGCGGTGGAGGCGCGACCGCCACCGTTCGTTCCCGCGGCGCCGGCGCTCCGCCGAATCGGCGGGCGAGCACGGACGGCAGTGTCCGGAGAGGCACCAGGAGGAGCCCGCTCGCCGCGGCCAGCACCAGGGCCAGCGCGACGGCGACCCGCGTATCGGACTCCAGGGCGGTGTAGATGGCCAGCGGCATCGTCTGCGTGGAGCCGATGAAATTCCCGGCGAAGAACAGCGTGGCCCCGAACTCACCGAGTGCGCGAGCCCACGACAGTGCCGCGCCAACGACCAGGCCGGGAAGGGCCATGGGTACAGCCACGCGGAAGAACGCGCCCGTTGGAGACTGACCCAGCGTGCGGGCGACGATGAGCAGGTCCTCGTCGACGCGCCGAAACGCGGCCGCCGCGGCCTGTACGTAGAAGGGCGCGGAGACGACGGTCTGCGCCACGACCACGGCCGCGGTTGTGAAGGGGACCTGGACACCCAGCACCGACATTGCGGGTCCGAGCAGCCCCTGTCGTCCAAAGGTCTGCAGGAGTGCGATTCCCATGACGGCGGGGGGGATGACGATGGGAAGGTCGACCAGGAGTTCCACAACCCGGGTGCGCCGGGAGGTCCGGTTGGCCATCCACCAGGCGAGCGGAGTGCCCGTCACCAGGACGATCACGAGGCTGGCGACCGTTGTGCGTGCGCTGAGCCACAGCGCAGGGCCGAACAGCGGGCTCTGCGCGCCCGCGGCGATGTCGGCGGGCGCAGAGGCGCTTGCCAGCGCGATCAGGGGGATCGCGAGGAGCCCGAGCATCGGCAGTGCGGCGAGGAACCCCCACCGCCCCGCCGCCACCCCCCCGCCCGGCTGCCTCATCGCGCGGGGGGATTTTGTCCACGGGCTGCCAGAAAGCCCCGGCGCTTCATGATGTCCTGACCCGCCGGCGACGCCGCGAAGTCGATCCACAGCTCCGCGCCTTCCGGGTTGGCGGCTGCGGTGAGGGCGCCCATCAGGTAGTCGGCGCGGACATTCACCCCGTCTGGCAGCGGGACGACCCGCACGCGACCCGGGACCGCGTCGGTGCGGTACACGATGGCGGCGTCGGCCACGCCAAGCTCGACCTTGGCGCGGGCCAGGCGGACGTTGCTTTCCTCGGACGCGACGCTTTCCAGAACCGCTGCCTCGAAGTCGGCGTGGCGCTGCGTCGCGGCCCGTCGCAGGGCCACGCGCGCGTACTGGCCCGCCGGGACGTGCTCGGTCCCGATCACCAGGTGCCGTGCGCGGGGAAGGTCGGCGAACGTCGCGATCGCGGCGGGGTTGTCGCGCGGCACGATCACCACGAGTTCGTTGCCCGCGAACACCCTGCCGCCGGTGACCAGGCCCGCGCGCACCAGGGCGTCGAGGTGGCGCTGGTCGGCGGACGCGAACACATCCGCGCGGGCTCCCTGCTCGATCTGGAGACGCAGCACCTGGCTGCCCGCGAAGATCGGCACCACGTCGATCTCCGGGTAGGCCGCTTCGAACGCGCCCGCCAACTCCTGGAACGCCTCGGTCAGCGACGAAGCGGCGAAGACACGAAGCACCTTGCGCTCCGGTTCGCCCCCGGCGCACCCCGCAAGCAGGATCGCCGCGAGCGCCGTTCTCACGCGGCTTCCACCGTAGTGACCTGTCCGCTGAGGGATCCGTCGTAACCCGGAAGGTGTTCCATTTCGGCTCGGAAATCCGGGTCGTCGAGGGTTTCGAGCAACCGCGGGACCGGCGACTTCGAGGTCTGGTCGGCCGGCAGCACCAGGTCAAAGCGCTCCTCGGTGAGAGCTACGAAGTCCAAACCCTCGGCCAGCGCGGCGCTTTCGATCGCGATGCCGACGTCCGCCGCTCCCCATTGCACCAGCCGCGCCACGTCGCGGTGATTCGCGGCCAGGGGTCCGCTGTCGTCCGGAGCGCGGCCGCCCGCCTCTTCGGTCAGACGCGCGGCGAGGTCGTGCGCCCCGGATCCCGCTTCTCGGCGAACGACGCGCAGCCCCTCGCGGAGCAGGTCGGCGCCGCCTCTGATCCCCAGCGGATTACCCGCACGAACGACGAGACCCTGGCGCCAGCGCGTCAGGTTGGCCACGAGTAGCCGCTGGTCCGGAAGCGCGCGCCGGGCGGCGGCTGCCGTGCCGCCATCGGGATCGTCACTCGACAGGTGCAGACCCGCGACGTGCACGAGCCCGGCGCCGAGCAGGTCCATTGCGCGGCGATTTCCCGCCGACAGCCATGTCACCCGCGCATCCCGGAAACGGCGGTCCACCCGGTGGGCCAGGGCGCCGAGGAGCGGCGCACAGCCGGCGACGAGAACGTTCTGGCGGAGCTGCGTCGTCGTGCCCAGTGGACGCACCGTGACCTCCGCGCCGCTCCCCTCGGAGGTGATGATCCCGTCGGCGGCGCTGGTTGCGTGCGCGGGCAGGCGGTGCGCGACCCAGCGGTCTCCGATCCGGCCGAGGGACACGCGCGACCCGCCGCCGTCTCCCTCGGCGGAGGGCGCGAGGCGGGCGCTGATCCCGCTGTCGGCGGCCAGTCGGAAGATCTCCTCGATCCCGCACCCCAGCGAATAGGCGATGCGCAGCGCGAGCCGCGTGGACGGGACGTTGCGGCCCGCTTCGATCGCGAGGATGGCTTGCCGGGATACCCCGACCTGCTCCGCCAAAGCCGTCTGCGACAGCCTGACTTCCTTCCGCCTGTTCTTCAGCTGGTTCTCGAATCCGTGCTCGCTCATCGCATCTCTCCTGGTTGGCCGAATAGGGACCGGGTCGTCGGAATGTAACGTCTACATTACATAATGTAAACTATAGTTGACTTTTTGGTCCCGGAGATGCGAACTGACGAACGTGCCGGCTCCAGGCCCTGCCAGCCCGACAGAGCAAGTGAAGCGCAAATCCCGGCAGGAGATCACGTAAGTCTAACT
>JAPPGZ010000013.1 GCA_028874905.1 Gemmatimonadota bacterium | reverse complement strand
CACCGAGAGCGGCGAGGCGCCGGGCCGGCAAGGCGCGACGAAAGGCCAGTAGCAGGGCTACGGGCCCGAGGAGCAACCCAGAGCGAAGTGGTCCGGCCCGGATGCATCGCCGCTCGAATGCCGGGGGGATTTTGTCCACGGGCTGCTACGCTTGCCTGATCCAGCGCACCAGCTCCCGCAAAGTCGGGCGCTTCCCCTGCATGAGAATGCCCACGCGGTAGATCCGCCCCGCCACCCAAGCCGTCCCGATCAGCGCCGCCGCCATCAGCACCAGCGACGTGCCCACCATCCACCACGGCACCGCGCCCACCACCGCCCGCGGATACATCATGATCGGCGAGAAGAACGGGAAGAGGGCCGCCCAGTCCATCCAGGCAAGGCCGCTGCCCTCGATCGATGTCATCTGCAGGATGAAGGGGATGATCAGAAGCATCATGACGGGAAACTGCGCCTGCTGGGCTTCTTCCTCCGTGCTGCACATCGCGCCCACGGCGGCAAAGAGAGACGAGTAGAGGAAGTACCCCAGAAGGAAGAACACCAGCAGCAGACCCAGGGAACCGACTCCCGGCATCAACTGGCCCAGTTCCCCGACATCGACGGCGGGCCAGTTCGCCGCGATCATAGGGATTCCCAGCAGTCCGATAAGCGCGGCGCACCCCACCCAGATCCCGACCTGCGTCAGTCCCATCGAACCCACCCCCAGGATCTTCCCGAGCATGAGACGCCAGGGGCTGATCGACGACACCACCACCTCCACGACGCGGTTGCGCTTCTCGTCCAGAACCGAACGCAGCACGTACGCACCGTAGAAGAGCATTGTGAAGTACAGGAGGAACGCCCCCGCGAAGCCGGTCGCCATCCCCGACACCCGCTCCAGCTCCGACTGCTCCTCGCCGAGCGACTCGAAGGACAACCGTCCACCCGCCAGCAACTCCTGAAGGCCAGCGGTATTCCCCGCAAACGAGAGCCGCAATTCGAGCACGGTCTCCACCACGACGTTCTCGAACAGCGCGGCCCGCACGCGTCCCGGCGCCTCGGTGCCCCGGTAGGCGAAGGTCCCCTCCTGAATGGTCAGGTCGTCGAGGACGACGTAGGCCTCGATCTCGTCCTCGTTCACCCGCCGATCCATCTCCTGCAGGTCGACATCGCTGTCGACCAGTTCGATATCGTAACCCACAGCCTCCATTCCCGCGGCAACCGCCTCCCCGAGCTGCCCCGTGAGGTCGACCAGCGCGATATCGCGGTCGCCACGCTCCGCCTGGATGCTGAGGAACGCACTCAGGCCGATCAGGCCGATCATGAGAACGGGCATCGCGATGGTCGCGATGATGAAACCCTTGGTCTTGACCCGCTCGATGTATTCGCGCCGCAGAACCACCCAGACCTGTCTCATCGCGCACCTCCCGCCACCCCAAGGGCCGGCTCCGGGTCCGGCTGTCCCGCATGCCTTACGAATATCTCGTGGAGACTGGGCTCCAGCAGTTCGAAGCGCCGCAGCATCACCCGCTCCGCCAAGGCGGCCGCCAGAAGCCGGTCGGGCTCGACCCCAGGGTCCGCCTCGATGCGGTAGGTGTCGTCAACCCGCTTCGGGTTGGTGATTCCCAGCCGGGCCAGCCAGCCGTCGTCGCCCTCGAACTCGATGGCGACGGCGCCGGTTCGTTCCCGCCGCTTCAGCTCCTTCAGGTTGCCGTCGAGCACCTTCCGGGACCTCGAGATGAGGCAAACCCGCTCACAGAGGCGCTCCGCCTGATCCATGAGGTGCGTCGAGAAGAGTATGGTCGTGCCTTTCGCGTGCTGTTCCCGGACAATGGATTCCAGGACGTCCTGATTGATGGGATCCAGGCCGCTGAAGGGTTCGTCGAGGATCAGGAGGTCCGGATCGTGCAGGACGGTGCCGATGAACTGCACCTTCTGCTGCATCCCCTTCGAGAGCTGCTGCACCTTCTTGTTCGCCCACTCCTCGAGCCCCAGCCGCTCCAGCCACTCCAGAGCCCGGCGGCGCACGATCTGACGGGTCATGCCGCGGAGCTCCCCGAGGAAGACGAGCTGTTCCAGCACCTTCATCTTCTCATACACCCCGCGCTCCTCGGGGAGGTATCCCACACGGTTCCGACGCGCAAAGTCGGGGAAACCGCCGAGCAGTTCGACGGTACCCCGGTCGGGGAGGAGGATCGCCATGATCATCCGGATCGTGGTCGTCTTGCCCGATCCGTTGGGCCCCAGGAGGCCGAGAATCGTCCCGCGGGGGATTTCGAGATCGAAGTCCGATACCGCCGTGTGTTCGCCGAACCGCTTGGTGACGCCCGAAAGTTGAACCGCGTTTTCCGTCACGAAACTGTCCCCGGGTGGAAGTGGAAGTGTGTTGACTGCGTGCCGTGCGACCATTCCGGTCACCGGCCCCACCGGCACGCGAACCACTCGTTCGGGATGCCAACGTACGGTACGCCGCCCTCGCCGGAAGTCTTCAATTGGATTGCAGTTGTCGCATTGGCGCCGAATCCGCAACGAAATCACGCGACGGGACTTCCAGCGAGGATTTTGATTATTTTGAGAGTGCGTTACCGATACACGAAGGAGTTCGAGTGGCTATCTACCGTACCATCTTCTACGGCGACATTACAGTGGGCACAGGGGGCAGAATGACGATCCCCCTCTCGATGCGGGACCGATGCGGCATCCAGGAGGGCGACACCTTGACAGTCCGGGTGGAGGAGAATCCAAAGGGGATTCGCCAACTGGTCATGTGGAGAAGGGACCCCGACCCGGAGGACTGACCGCAAATCAGGCGGTACCGCCTCGGGCGCGGCCCTCGCGGATAGCCGGTCACCGCAATTCGGCCCAGCGAACGAGTTCTCCAAGCGGACGGCTTCCGTCGTGGAGCCAGTCCGGATCGGGGAAGGGAGCCTGATCCAGCGGCACGATCCTCGTCGCTCCCAAGGCAATGAGCGCCTCGCCGAACTCGTGCCGGCGCGCGCCCAGGCCAGCCAGCCCTACGGTCTGAAGGACGCGGGCAAGGGGCGCCAGGATATCCACGCAGCCGGACAGGTCGGGCACCGGCACGACCCAGGCGGTGCGGCCGCCGACCGGCTCGACGAACTCCGGAGGCGCGAGAGCCACGGTCCAGGCTCCGGCGTTGCCGGTCCAGAGCCGGATGTCGCCCGAGACCGCGCGTTGCACGGCCAGCCGCCCCCGCAACTGGTGCCGTGCCGACAGATCGCCCTCGGGCGCAGCCGCTGCCGGAAGGGCGCTTGACAGCGCCTCCAGACGAGCCGCCAGACGGCCACACCACCGTTCGGCATCGCCGTGGTTGCCGAGAAACAGAATGAGGTGGGTGCTGACGCAGCCCTTCTGGTCGAACAGCGCCACGGCCCGGGCCGCCTGGTCATCGGCATCGGCGGCCGCGCCGGGATCCACGATCCCGACACCAAGGCGGTTGGGGTGCTCGATCACCCGCGTGCCGGCGGGGGTCTTGGCGCGAACGGACTCGATCGTGTCGTCGCCGCCGTATACGACGACCTGGTCGGCCCGCGTGAGGATTTCCCGTTCCCAGGACTCCCAGCCCGGATCGCCGCCCGGCCAGTACTGAATCGCCAGTGCGCCGCGCAGCCGGGCGTCCGCGCGATGCAGTTCCCGGGCGAACAGGGTGGTCAGGACGATATCTCCGGCACCGGGCTTGGCCAGCACCGGTGACTTGACCAGCAGTGCCCGAACGATGGATGTGATGGTCACTCCGGGCACCGATCCCGCGCCGATGTGCAAGGTGACGCCGGGCGCGACGGCCCGGATTTCCCTGCCGGCATCGGAGACGAATCCGTCCAGCACCGTAGGATCGGTGAATTCGGACCGCAGCAGACGATGCAGAGCCTCGGTGGTCCAGGAGTCGGCCATTCCGCGAACCACGACCTGTGCCATGGCCGGCGTGAAACCCGCGTTGCCGGCGATCTCGGCCACGATGCGGTCATCGAGCCCATCGGCCAGACGCTCCCCAACGGTTCCGAGGACATTCACGAGGTCATGGACGCTCATGGCCGCAAGACGTTCTCGCGAATCGGCCAGCGACGACATTACGATGCGAGCTAAGTGATGGTCGGACTTGGGGTAACCGATGCTCATCCCACCGGCTGTGCTCGTTTGCAACGCGTCCGGTCTCGTAAGATCGGGGGGCCAGACCCAAGCCTCGGCTGGCGTGCCGGCGCTCATCGGCCCGCCACACGCAGAAACGGCTCAGCCATGAGCGAACAGCCCCGGAGGCTGGCACCTTGTGCACGCCCGACCAGCTCGATGCCGCCATCTTCGGTTGTGCAGCCGAAGTCCTCGGTGAGGATATGACAGACCGAACCCGCGTTTGCGAGATCGAAGTGGGACAACAGTCCGGACTGTCCCGGCGGCAGTGGCGCAAGGGTTGCGGCGTCCAGGGCACGCGTGCGCACCCACGGGGGGAAACGGTGCCGACGCACGACCGACGAGCCAGGTGGCGGCACCGAGCCATGCGCATCGGCGGCGTGGGGACCCGCCGCGCCGTCGTACGCCTGCGACAGGAGCTCGGTCATACCGTACTCGTTGACGATATTGAACGCGGGAACAGCCAGGGCGCGTTCGACCCTCGCGTAGAACGTGTCGCGGTCCACCTCCGCGACACGCCCCTTGAATCCGCCTGTCTCCATGATGCGCGAGCCGGGGGGAAGCGGCAGACGCCGCGAGTCCAGCGCGTCCAGGAGATGGACAAGGGAGAAGGCCGTCGTCAGGAGCAGGACGGGATCCGAACCGCAGGCGGCGCTTCGCACCGCGTCCACATCGACGCCTTTCACGGGATCGAAGGCCCACACCGCGCCGGTGACCTCGGGCTCGTCCGCGATGAACCCTGCCATGCGGGCGAGAGACGAATCGGTCACCACCGCGGGATCGGGGATCAGCGATACCATGAGGACCCGTTCGACGCCCTGCAGCAGGTGCCGCCTGTAGTTGCCGCGCGCGGCCGCCCGGTAGAGGGCCAGACTGGGGACATGGTGTTCCCCTCGCCGGCTCCGTCCGCCGCTGGTACCGCTTGTCCGGAAAACCACTTCCGACGTGCCGCAGACGATCGGCACGTCCCGGAAGGCCATCACGGGAATCGGCGGGATCTCGTGCCAGATGGCGGGGCGGGCACCCGGCCCCGTGTCCCAGAAGCGCCGCAGTATCGGATTCGTCGCCCGCTGAACCGCGTGAACGCGCAGCGCCAGGCGGTTGAAGGCGTCGTCCGCTGTCAGGTCGGCGGCGGTGATGGTTCCGGCGATCCCGGCGTCCTCATCGTCCCACCGGCCAAACATCGCGGTGAGTTCCTGCAATGCCCCGGCCACGGAAGGAGTCGCAAACGAACCGGAATGACCCGTCATGTTCCGGACATCGCACGTTACCCGGCCCGCCCACGCACCGCACCGCCCCCCAGGTCCCCGGTCTGTTCCCCGTCGCGGATCGTGTGCACCCCCGAGACGAGGACGTGCGCGATGCCCTCGGGGTACCGGTGCGGATCGTCGAAGGTCGCACGGTCGCGTACGGTGTCGGGATCGAAGACGACGATGTCGGCCACGGCGCCCGCTCTCAGCACGCCGCGGTCACCAAGCCCGAGCTTTCGCGCGGGCAGGCCCGACATCTTGTGCACGGCGCTCTCCAGGCTCATGGCCCCCTGCTCACGCACGTAGTGGCCGAGCACGCGGGGGAAGCTGCCGTAGCCGCGCGGGTGCGGCGACGAGCGCGAAAGCGGGCCGTAGGGCGCGTAGGCGCCGCCATCGGAGCACACCATGCCGAGCGGGTGGGACAACATGCGTGCCGTATTCTCTTCGGACATGCCGAATCCGATCATTCCCACGCTGCCGCCCGCGTCGCTGAGCAGCCTTACGGTGAGGTCGTAGGGATCCTCGCCGAGTTCGGCCGCCAGCTCGCCGAGCCGCCGTCCCCGCGCGACCGCGTTGGCGCCGCCGATCCGGGTGATCTGCACGGCATCCCAGGAGCCCAGCAGCGCGATCTTGTCCCTGCAGGCGCGCTCGAGCGCCGGACCTTCATCCGGGTCGGCGAGCCGCGCCAGGAACCGTGCAGTGCCGCCGGCCCGTGCCGACGCGGGGAACAGGTTCGACAGGCCCGTTGCGTAGGCGACGTAGGGGTAGCGGTCGAAGTGCACATCGACCCCCGCCGCGCGCGCGGCTTCGATTGCCGCCAGAGCCGCGTCGGCCTTCCAGTGATTGCGCTCACCCTGTGCCTTGAGGTGCGAGACCTGAACCGCCACCCCGGCCACCCGTCCCACGTGCACGGCTTCTTCGAGCGCGCCCAGCAGGCGGTCGTCCTCGTTGCGCATGTGCGAGGCGTACGGGTAGATCGTGCCGCGCAGTTCGCCCGCGAGCGCCACCAGCTCGTCCCGGTCGGCAAAGCTGCCGGGCGTGTACTCCAGCCCGGTAGACAGCCCCACAGCGCCGCCCGACAGCCCCTCGCGCACGAGCGAGCGCATGCGTTCGATCTCGGAAGCGGTCGCCCGACGGTCCGCACTGCCCACCACGAGGCCGCGGATCGTGCCGTGCCCGACCATCGACGCCACGCTCACCGCCGGGCGCTCCCGGTCGATGCGGTCCAGGAACCCGCCGACATCGCGGAAGTCGATCTCCACATCGAAGTCGCGCCGGTAGCGGTCGCGAGTCGATTCGAACGCGGCGTCGCTCCACGGCCCGATCGAGCTGCCGTCCTGTCCGACCACTTCCAGCGTGACTCCCTGCCGAACCCGGCTTTCGGCGCGAGGATTGACCAGTAGGGACAGATCCGCGTGGGAGTGGATGTCGATGAAGCCGGGCGCAACCGCCATGCCACGGGCGTCGATCTCGACCGCGCCCGTCGCCGCGACCTGGCCGACCGTGGCGATGCGGTCGCCGTCGATGGCGATATCCCCGGTGCGCGGGGGCCCTCCCGTGCCGTCATAGAGCGTGCCGCGACGGATCACCGCCGGCTGGCGATCGCGGGTGGCCGCGACCCAGGGCGCGGCAGGCCGCCCAAGGCCTGCCAGCCCCACCAGCCCGACCGCACCGCCCGCCAGGAAATCGCGTCGCTTCACGTCCGATCGCTCCTTGTGGCCGCTCTTCCTCCAACCCCCAACCTGCCCGTCGCGATCCCGCCCGACCGAAGGATCTTGAGCTGCTGCCGCGCCTGCTCGCGCTTCACCAGATCGACGACCGAGACGAGATGGTCCTCCATTTCGGCGTAGTCGTCGCCCGGAAAGCCGTCCGCTTCGGACTGCTCGAGGGCTTCCCGGAGCCCGCGGATCTCGCGCCGCGCCTTTTCGAGGGCCCGTTGGAGTCGGTTCAATGCGCGTCGGATGTCGGCGTCGGGTGTCTTCATGGCATGCAAGGTTGTGCGGACGGGTCGAGTACCGCCACGCCCAGTGGCCCCAGCGGTGCGAGACCGACGTGTCGACGGGCAGGATACGAGCAGCCTGGAGCCGCAAGAGGTTGTCCAGCCAAATTGGTTTCGTCAAGGGGAAACCGCGGTTGCCATGCCATTGGCCCGGGAGTACCTCTTTATTGGTAACCAGGAACCATGGAGGAATGACCCGTTGAACGCATCAGGATACACCAGGGGCCGTATGCTGGCCGTTGTGGCGGCTGCCGCTGCCGCCCTCGCCCTGCCCGCCACGGCCGCCGCGCAGGAGACCTACGACATCGTGCTCGCGGGCGGACGCGTCATGGACCCCGAAACGGGACTGGACGCGGTTCGTAACGTGGGCATAAACGGCTCCACGATCGCGGCCGTCTCGGAGGACGCGCTCGACGGCGAACTGGTGCTGGACGTCGCCGGTCTGGTGGTTTCGCCCGGATTCATCGATCTCCACGCGCACGGCCAGACCAACCGCGCGAACGAGTTCCAGGCCCGGGATGGCGTCACGACCGCGCTCGAGCTGGAGAGCGGGGTGGGCAAGCCCGCGGCCTTCCTCGCCGAACGCCGCAAGGGTGCGATCCTGAACTTTGGCGCCACGGTGTCGCACATGACGGTGCGCACCCTGGCGATGCCGGAAAGGCGCGAACGCGTACACCAGGCACTCATGGCGGTCGAGGACGACGCGGGCTTCGCGCTGCGGGGACTGGAGTGGATCGCTTCGGCGGCGCGATACGATCCGGTCTTGCCCGACGACTACCCCGCACTGCGCGACGCCCTCGCTCAGGGACTCGCCGAGGGCGCACTCGGGATCGGGATGGCCCACCAGTACTACCCCGGCGCGTCGGTGGAGGAGATCCTGGAGGTCTTCCGGTTCGCGTCGGAAGCGAACACCACGATCTACACGCACGTGCGCGACATGGCGATCAGCGCAATTCAGGAGGTGATCGCCAACGCGGTGGCGACGGGCGCATCGCTGCACATCGTCCATATGAACAGCTCCAGCCTCTGGAACGTGTCGCCGGTGCTGGAGCTGATCGGGGGCGTACAGCGCCGGGGCTTCGACATCACGACCGAGGCCTACCCCTACACCGGGGCTTCCACCGGCCTCCAGTCTACCATCTTCGACCCGGGCTGGCAGGACAAGCTGCGGATCAGCTACGGCGACCTGCAGTGGCAGGACACGGGTGAGCGGCTCACGGAAGAGACATTCAACAGCTACCGGGCGAGCGGCGGCACGGTCATCATCCACATGATGAGGGAAGAGTGGATCCGCGAGGCGCTGGCCACCGACTTTGTGATGGTCGCGTCGGACGGGATGCCCTACGCGCCCGGTGCGCATCCGCGCAGCGCGGGCACTTTCTCCCGCTTCCTGGGCCGTTACGTGCGTGACGAGGGGCTCATGCCGCTGATGGACGGCCTGGCCAGGATCACGATCATGCCTGCGAAGCGGCTGGAGGGAATGACGGATCAAGCGACCGCGATGGGACGTCTGCAGGTGGGCGCAACGGCGGACATCACGGTGTTCGACCCGGAGACCATCATCGACACCGCGACCTTCGAGGACGACCTGTCCTATTCGGAAGGGGTCGCCCACGTGCTCGTGAACGGGGAGTTCGTCGTGCGCGCCGGGGAGAACGTTCCGGATGCGATGCCGGGGACGGCGATCGTCGGAAGAGGGGCGGGCGGATGAGCACCTCGCGACCGAACCGGCAGCCTGCCGCCGCGCCCCCGCTGATCCTTGCGACCGCGCTGGCTGTGGCGACCGCGGCAGGGGCAGCGCCGCTAGCCGCCCAGGACTACGACGTCATCATCCGCGGCGGGCGCGTGCTCGACGGCACCGGCAACGACTGGTTCACCGCCGACATTGCCATCAGCGGGGACGAGATCGTGCGGATCGGACGCCTCCCGGACGCCACCGCCGCCCGCGAGATCGACGCCACCGGCATGTACGTCTCGCCCGGTTTCATCGACCTGCATTCGCACTCGGACCAGGCAATGACGTCCCGGTATCTGGAGGCGCGCCGGGCCAAGAGCCTCAACAGCCAGGGGCTCACGACGGTGATCGGGGGGCCCGACGGGCGCAACACTGCGTGGCCGCTCAGCGCGGAGATCGAGGCACTGCGTGATCAGGGCCACGCCATGAATTTCGTACCGATGGTGGGTCACAGTACCGTCCGTAATGCGGTGATGGGCAATGACTACGAACGCCCCGCCACGGGCAGCGAGGTCGCGCGCATGCGGGAGCTGGTGCGGCAGGGGATGGAGGCCGGCGCGTGGGGGCTCGGTGCGGGAATCGAGTACAGGCCCGCCCGCTTCAGCACCCCCGACGAGGTGATCGCGCTGGCCTCTGCGGTCGCGCCGTACGACGGGTTCTACGTGGCGCACCAGCGCAGCGAGGCCACGATGCCGCTCTGGCAGCTCCCCAGCAACGTCGACGACTGGCCGGTCGACGGGCTGCAGGGCCTGCAGGAGACGATCAACATCGCGCGCGAGACGGGGATCCGCGTGGTGGCGAGCCATCACAAGGCGCGCGGGCGTTCCAGCTTCGGCCGCTCGGGCCACGACACGCTGGTGGTGAACGCGGCCCGGGACGAGGGCCTCGAGGTCTACCTGGACGTCTACCCGTACGAGACCTTCGGCGGCGGCGCCCGTCCCATGATCCCGCGCTGGAGCCTCGTGGCCGACGGCGTGGACACGAGCGGCGGCCGCGACAGCCCCGCGTACTACGCCGTGGGGATCTTCAATGATGCGCAGGCGCATCTTGCGCGGCGGTGGAGCGACCCCGAGACCCGGGCGCGCATCGCGCGGGACATCGCGTGGATCGTCGATCACAACGGTGGCGAGAATCGTGTGGTGGTGGTGGACTATCCCGATTCCAGCTTCGTCGGGAAGACGCTCACCGAGCTTGCCGGGGAGATGGGCGTGACCTTCCAGGAGGTCGTGGTCCACATGGCCCTCAACGGGTACCCGGACGTGATCGGCGGGGCCTGGACCCGGGGATACGGCATTCATGATGTCGACGTCATCAACTACTACAGGCAGGAGTACACGGCGACGGCCTCGGACGCTGGCGTGAGCGGGGTCACGGGCGTACCGCAGTTCGCGTCGCGGCCGGGCGCGCATCCGCGGCACTTCGGCGCCTTCACGCGCAAGATCGCGCACTACGTGAAGGACCTGCAGGCGATTTCGCTGCCCTTCGCCGTCCGTTCGATGACCGGACTGCCGGCACGAATCATCGGACTGGCGGACCGTGGCCTGCTGCGCGAGGGGTACAAGGCGGACATCGTGATCTTCGACTACGAGCGGCTGCGCGATCGTGCGACCGTGCTGGAGCCCGACCTGTACAGCGAGGGCGTGGACTACGTGATGGTCAACGGCGTCCTGACGATCGACAACGGCGAGTTCACGGACGCGTTGCCCGGCGAGGTGGTGCTGCGGGGCAGCCGGCCGGTCAGCTGAGAGCGGGAGGGGCGGGACATGACTGCGGGAGCGGAGGCCGATCCGCTTGACCTCGTGATCGTCGGGGCCGGGCCGTGCGGGCTGGCTGCGGCGGTGGCGGCCAAGGAGTGCGGGCTGAGCCACGTCGTCGTCGACCGCGGATGTATTACCGAGTCGCTGACGCACTACCCGTACTACATGACGTTCTTCTCCACGGCCGAGCGGCTGGAGATCGGGGGCGTCCCATTCACGATCCCCGACCCGAAGCCGACGCGGCGGGAGGCGCTGGCGTACTATCGGCAGGTGGTCGCGCATCATGGGCTGAAGGTGCGGCAATATGAAGAGGTGACGGAGGTGATGCGCCGGGATGGGAGCGAAGGGGCAGAGGGCTCGGGATTCGTCGTCCGCACGCACGGGCGGGATGGACGCGAGGGCCGGCTGCTGGCGCGGGCGGTCGTCATCGCCACCGGCGGCTTCGGCGAGCCCAACCGCCTGGAACTGGAAGGCGGCGATCCGGATGGGCGCGTCATCCACTATTACAAGGATCCCTATCCGTTCTTCGACCAGGACGTGACGGTGGTCGGGGGCGGCAATTCGGCGGTGGAAGTCGCGCTGGAGCTGTACCGCAACGGGGTGCGGGTGCGGATGGTGCACTTCCTGGACGTGTTCGACCGGGGCGTGAAGCCGTGGGTGCGGCCCGACATCGAGAACCGGATCGCGAGCGGCGAGATCCCGATGCACTGGGGCTCGCGGGTGGCGCGGCTTGGGCCGGGGACGGCGACGATCGTGCGCGCCGAGGGCGGCGAGGCCACGGAGGTCGCGAACGACTGGGTGCTGGCCATGACCGGGTGGCGTCCGAATCGTGCCCTGCTGCACGGCCTGGGCGTCGAGACCGATCCCGAGACCGGCATCCCCGCACACGACCCGGCCACCATGGAGACGAATGTGCCGGGCGTGTATATCGCGGGGGTGATCGCCGCGGGCTTCAACGCGAACAGGATCTTCATCGAGAACGGGCGGGAGCACGGGACGCTGATCGCGGGGCATCTGATGGGGCTGGGGCTCGATCTCGTCGGGCGCTTCCCTGGGCCGGAGGACCTGGCGACCGATCCGGACTACATGCGCGGTTTCGGACAGTGATACGGCGGAAGGCGGCACTGGCGCAGATCCTCGCATGGCTCACCCTGAGTTGCGCCGATCCTCCGACGTTCCACCTCCCCCTGTTCACCCAGTTTCCCGTCGACGACGTGCGCCTCGGCATGACCTTCGCTGACCTTCGGCAGGCCCGCTCCGAGATCATGCTCGTGCCCGACAGCGCGATGGTGGTGGAAGAGCTGTTTCGGGGCCGCTATCACTACGCCTTCACATCGCAGCGGCAGAACCGTGCGCCCAGCCGCGGTTCCAGGCTGGTGTACATCGACCGGGTGGACGAGGAGGTGCCTGCCGACTACGCGCGACGACGGTGGGATTCGCTCGTGGTCGCGCTCGCCGAAGATTTGGGCATGGAGCCTCGCTGTTCCGCGATAGAATACGGACGGCTGAATTGGCGACGCGCGACGCTTCGCGAGGACGACCAGCCCGTGGCGGGGGCGGTCGACGTCGTCGGGGTCACGATCGGCGACCCGGGACCGGGGGAAGCTGAACTGATCACACGCGTGTGGCTCACGGAATTCGTCTCGCCGATTTCGCCCCTGCTGGATGCGCCGGAGTTGGCGCGGAGCCGGTTGCCGGCTGGCGAAGCAGACGCCGAGAGGGACTGCATCGACGGGTAGGCATTCGGGCTGACCGGCGGGTGTTGATGGATTTATATCTTGTTGTGGTCGTTGATCTTATGA
>JAPPGZ010000022.1 GCA_028874905.1 Gemmatimonadota bacterium | reverse complement strand
CAGGACCGCGCTCGAAGACCGGCGCAGAGCCGCGGTCTGAGCCGACCAGCGGGAGCCGAACGCCGGGAATCCGACCGGACAATCTCGTAACCATCACGGATCAAACCAGTTAGCAATTTCATTGCCAAAGCTGGGACAGCGTGACGGGGGCCGTCCGGGGACTCTCCGAGGCGGTGCACCGGCACGGCAAGCCGATCAGCGCGGCAGTCTTCCCAACGCCGACCATCGCCCGCGCCCTGGTGCGGCAGGCGTGGGACGAATGGCCTCTGGACCGCTTCTTCCCGATGCTCTACCAAGGCTTCTACCTGGAGGACATCGCGTGGATCGGGGATGGTGTCCGGGAGGGGATCGCGGCCATGGGCGGACGCGATGGCAAGCCACTGTGCGCGGGGCTCTACCTCCCGTCACTCGATCCCGCGCAGTTGGCCCAGGCGGTGGAGACTGCTAGGACCGCCGGTGCGGAGGGCGTTTCCCTGTTCGAGATGGACGGGCTCGGCGACGAGCATCTGGCGGCGTTGAGGGCGGCTCTATTGTAGCCGGCCCACCGGAATCTGCGACGCTGGCAGAATGCCGATGGCCTGACGCGGATTCCCTCAGATCGCCACAGGCATACCGAGCGCCGACGCCGCATCTATTGCGACAACTCGCCCGTCCGCACCCGACCCCCCACGCGGAGCCCCTTGATGCGGGCCCATACCGGAGCCCCGACGCCTTTGCCGCCCGCCGCCTCGGTGGCCGCATCCCCTCCGATGTCGCGCGCCACGAAGGCCGGCAGCCGGGAGCCGACGCGCAGTCCGCGCCAGGGACAGGCGTTGACGAACTCCTCGATGGCCCCAAGCGTGAAGAGCGGTCCCCAGCTCTGGAAGCGATGGCCCCGTCCCTGGCCGCTGCGCGCGTCGAAGTTCTCGCGGCAGAAGCCCGTGCGCCGGCGGTCGGCCAGGAACATAACGGCCCCTTTCCACGCCAGTTCGCTGGCGAGTTCGTCGAACCCGTAGCGGCGGAGCCCCTGCAGCACGAGGTAGTTCATGGGCGGCCAGATGGAACCGCGCCAGTACTGCTGGTCGTCGAACGCGGGGTCGTCGCGCGAGATCGTGGGCACCACCCAGTCTCCCCAGAAGCGGGCGGGATCGCGCAGCACGCCGACCATGCGCTGCGCCTGACGCGCTGACGGCACGCCGGCGATCAGGGGAAGGAAGTTCGACGCCGCCACGCGCTGGGAATGGCCTGTTGGCAGCTCGTCCAGGAAGAGCCCGGAAGTCTCGGACCAAAGCACGCGGTTCATCGCCGCGACGAGGCGGCGGCGCTCGGCCTCCAGCTTATCTGCGGCCAGCGGGTCGCCCAGAATGCGGCCAATCCGCGACAGGCACTCCAGGTCGAGGGCGCGGTAGCTGCACAGGTCGACGGCGGACATGGCGAGGACTTCCCGCTCCGGATCCCACTCGGCCTCTTCCCAAAGCGCCAGGTCGTCCTGGCCCGATTCCCACGCCGCGCGCTGGTGGCCGCTGGCATCCACTTCCCACTCGGGGACCTGTTTGCGGCCCGGAACCAGCGCCGTATCCGAGCCCCACGCGAGCAGTCCCGGCGTGAGCCCCTCGCGGCGCGGGCGTCCACGCTTGTCGGCCACCCACCAGTCGCTCCACGCGCGCAGCCCGGGCCACGCGGCGGCCAGCGCGTCCGCATCAGGGCACGTGAGATGCAGCTTCAGCGCCGCGAACGATCCGACCGGCGGCTGGGAGCGGTCCGGTGTGCCGGAGCGCCGACTCCTCCAGTTGGGCACGTTTCCGTTCGGGTAGCGCGACTCGAGCCCGGCGAGGAGCGCGTCCCAGGCCAGGCGCCCCGACACGGTGGCGAGCGCGAGGGCGTTGAAGAAGGAATCCCATCCGAAGACGGTCCAATCGTCGGGAGCGGGCCGGTCCTCGCTCGCACCGTCTCCCGCCGCGCCCGCATCCCGTCCGCCGTCCCGCGTGCCATCCACCCGCGCGCCGTCCCCTCCCGCGCAGTCCCCCGGCTTCGGGAAGATCCACCGCCGGCCGGCCGGCGCATACAGGCGTCCGGTCTCCGGCTGCAGGAGGACGGTCCACATCAGGTTGTCGGTGACGGCTTCGACCAGCCCTTCCGCCGCTCCCGACGAACGCGGCCGGCGGCGGTCCCAGTCGGCGCGCGCGTCGTCGATCCAGCGGTCCAGCCCGGCGAGAAGGCGTCGGGCGCGGGACAGGGGAGCGTTCTCAGCTCCCAGACATGCAACGACCGCTTCCGCGGACCCGGACAGCATCTCTCTCGGCTCCCAGGCGACCACCGTGGCCACCCGCCCATCCGCGGAAGGCCCGAAAGCCGCGGCGATCGCCACGCTTCCGAACTCTGCACGCCAGCCGTCGGGCTCCTCCTCCCACCGCGCCTTCCATCCCCAGGGATCATCCCCCACCAGCTCCACCCGGCCCGGCGCACGCGCGACCGCGCGCAGCGCCACGGCGTCCTCCCGCCGCGACCACTCCAGAACGAGCGTGCTTTTCGCAGGACGCGACGAGGGCGACGGCTCGGCTGCGAGATCGAACTCCATGCGCGCGTAGCTGCCGTCGGGCGCGTGCGGACCGACGCGGGAGACCATCCAGTACCAGTCCTCCAGGTCTCGGCGCTCGCCGTCCGGCGTGGTGAAGACGAGGCGGAGGCCGATGCCCTCGTCGGGCCCGGCCGCGAACACGAGGCCGGCCCATCGGCGCGCCTTGAGAGCCCCGACGCGCATCATGGTGGACCGCCCTCCCGGACCAACGGCAACGGTGCGGGAAGGAGGTCGGGATATCGCCACGAGCCGCCGGCGCGCCCCACGCTACCGGATCCCCTCCAACTGGATCCCCCGCACGAAGTACCGCTGGGTGAACAGGAACAGGAGCGCGATGGGCAGGACCGCGGCGACCCCGGCCGCCATCTGGTAGGGCCAGTTGATCTCGTAGGTCGAATGGAAGGCGGCGATCCCCACCTCGACCACGCGCATTTCCATGGATCGGGTCACCAGGAGAGGCCAAAGCAGGTTCTTCCAGGCATCGACGAACGCGAACAGCGCAAGCGTGGCCACGGCGGGCTTCCCGAGCGGCAGAGCGACGCTCCAGAAGATGCGCAGATGCCCGGCCCCGTCCACGCGCGCGGCGTCCTCCAACTCCCGGGGCAGCGTTCGGAAATACTGTCGCATGAGGAAGATGCCCCACACCGAGACCAACTCGGTGGAGATGAGCCCCTGGTAGGTGTCGATCCAGCCCAGGGCGTCGATCACGAGGAAGCGGGGGATGAGCACGACGACCGCCGGAACCATCATCGTCGACAGGAAGAGCAGGAAGAGCCCCTCCCGCCCCGGAAAATCGAGCCGGGCGAACGCGTACCCTGCGGTAGCGGAGGTCGCTACCTGGCCCGCCGCCACAGCGGTCGCGAACACCAGGGAGTTCAGGAAGTAGCGCCCGAAGGGCTGGACCGTCAGCGCTTCCGGATAGTTCGACCAGCGCGGTGCCCGCGGCAGGATATTCCCGCCGGCGAACACCTCGAGCTGTCCCATCAGGCTCGTCAGCCCCATCCACAGGAAGGGCGACGCCATGACGAGACACGCCCCGGCGAGCAGGAGCCCGCGGGCCATCCGGGGCGCGACGGCGCGGTCAGCCATGGGCGCGACGCGCATCGAGGAAGCGGAAGTGCAGCCAGGTGGCGGCGAACACGACGACGAACAGGAGCCAGCTCATCGCGGCGGCGTTGCCGAACTGCAGGAACTCCCACGCCTCCCGGTAGATGTGGTAGACGGCGACGTCGGTGGCGCCCAGCGGACCGCCCTCGGTCATCACATAGACGAGCCCGAAGACCTGGAAGGATCCGATGATCGACGTGACCAGCACGAAGAAGAGGGTGTGGCGCAGGCCCGGCAGCGTGATATGGCGGAAGCGCTGCCACGGTCCCGCGCCGTCGACCCGGGCGGCGTCGTACCAGTCGCGCGGGATGGCGGCGAGGCCGGCCTGGAAGACCACCATCTGATAGCCCACGACCATCCAGATGCCAATAATCATGAGGCTCGCGAGCGCGGTGTCGGGCGAGGTCAGCCACGGGACGGATCCGAGTCCCGCGCGCTCGAGACCCCGGTTCAGCAGCCCGTACTGGTCGCTCAGCAGCCATTTCCAGACCACCGCGATCGCAGCCACGCTGGTGATGCCGGGCAGAAAAAGGGCGAGCCGGGCCCACCGCAGCGCGCGCCTTGATCCGCGAGTGAGGAGCGCCAGCGCGAGTGCGACGGCCATCGCGGCGGGCACGTGCAGCGTGAACAGCGCCGTGTTCCCGATCGCCGACCACCACTCCCGGTCCCGGAGCAGCGCCGCGTAGTTGTCGAAGCCGAGGAAGAGGGGCGCGGGATCGATGAGGCGCCACTCGTGCAGCGAGATCCAAAGCGAGAAGAGAAGGGGCCCGAGGGTGAAGGCGAGGATGAGGGCCGCAGCCGGCGAGAGGAGTCCCCAGGCCGCCAGCGTTCTTCCGAGGACGCGGGGACGGGACGCGAGCTGCGCGAGGTGGAGGGCGAGTGCCACCAGCAGGCCGGCGAGACCGCCCGCAGCCGCCAGCGCGAGCGCGGGAGAGGCCGTGCGCTCGTATCCGAGGAAGGCGACGTGGACGTCGGCGGAGCGGGCGACGTGCCAGGTGGCGCCGTCCGCTTCCACCGTGTGCGGCGCGATGGGGGGCGCGCCGGCGTCAGTCTCCTGGGTCGTTGGGGCGGCCGCGTTCGCGGCATCCAGCGAGATGGCATCATTCCCGGCGGATGTCTCGACGTCCCGTTCGGGCGAAGCGGCGATGGCTGCCGCGACCGCGGCCGGCATGGTCCACTGTTCTGTGGGAGAGTCGAGCGACTGGTCTTGCGCCCACGGGAGCTGAGCGACCCGGGCGGCCTCGGCTAGGTCCGCTCCGATTTGCAGGGCGATCTCGACGGCGCGCGCGCCCTGCACGGCGGTGGCGCCGCTCAGCGACCGGAGTTCCCGGTCGGCCCAGCGTCCGGCGGCGACCGCGGTCAGGGCAATGCAGCCGACGGAGAGGAGGGCAATGCCCACCGGATGGCGCGTGCGCGCAGGCCCGCGGCGCCGGGCCAGGACCCACCCCGTGACTAGCGTCAGACCGGCCAGCGCGATGGCGATGGCGGTGATGGGGAGGGCACGACGGGGGCCGTCCGCGGGACGCGGCGTGACCGCGATCCACACAGCCGGGTCGAGCGCGCCGGCCTCGTAGGCGTACGCCCCCGGCCCGGGTCCGGCGCCGCCGGCGTCAGCGCGGGTGGTCGTCGCCCGCTCGCCAAGCAGCCCGGCCGCCGCAGCTCCGCTGCCCCCCTCCAGCTCCCAGAGCGCCGCCGCCATGCGCGCCTCGGATTCCGCCGCGCTGACCCGCGCACCCTCCACCCGGTCCGCAGCCACGACCAGCACGAGCGCAAGGCCGGCCGCCAGCACGACGGCGGCGAGGGAATCCAGAACCGGCTGACGCACGCCGCTCACCACCCGAACTCCGCGTCAATGCGGCGGGCCACATCCGCGGCACTCGCCGCGAGCGATTCTCCCCGCACCAGTCGGCGGTCCATGATCTCCACCGCCAGCGCCTCGATGCGGGAGAAGTCGCGCACCCGTGCGCCCCACGTCATGCGCGCACCCTCTACCAGCGCGATGAACGCGTCCTCGACCCCCGTTCCGTCCGCAGCGGCGATCTCCTCCGCCACATCCATCCGCGATGGAATGGCCAGCCCCGACCGTGCCCGGATGCGCTGTGCTTCGGGCGAGGCGAGGAAGCCGGCCAAGTCGATGGCCCGGCGCAGGTTCGGCGCGTTGGGCGGCACAGCCCATCCCGACGCGTAGAGCACGCCTGTTGCCGCTGCCCGCGACGGGTGGTGCGGGATGGGGACGATGGCCAGATCCAGCGCGCCCGCCGCCACCAGGTCCCGGAACACCGGAAGGGTCCAGTGGCCCGAGAGCAGGAACGCCTGCCCCCCCGACGCGAAGCGCGCCTCACGCGCCGGATCCCCCTGCTGGACGAACTGCGCCCCCGGAGTGAGTCCGTCCTCCGCCAGGCTCGTGAGGAAACGGTAGGCTTCCAGCGCTTCGGGCCCGTCCAGGTAACCCGACGTCCCGCTGCCGCCGGGCGCGAGGATGTCGCCTCCCGCCGACCACACGAAGGGGATCCACTGGTAGAGGTTGCGCGGGAAGTCGAACCCGAACACGTCGTCCCGGCCGTCGCCGTCGGTGTCGGCGACCACCGCCTCGGCGGCCCGCCGGAAGTCCGTCCACGTCCAGCCGGTCGCTGGCGCTGGCGAGACCGGCAACAGGTCTTCAACCCCGGCGTTCGCCAACACCCCCCGATTCGCGTAAAGGACCATCGGCGTGAAGTCCTTCGGCAGCGCGAACATGGATTCGCCCCGGCGAAACGCGTCCGCCACCTGCGCGAACACGCTGTCCGGCCGGAAATCGAGCGCCTCCCGGTAGGGCGCGAGATCCAGCGCCAGCCCGCGCTCCGCGAAGGTGGGGATATCGGGCGAGTCCAGGAGGTAGACGTCCGGTGGACGCCCCGCTGCGATCGAGGTCAGCAGCCTCTCTTCGTAGCCGTTGGGAGCCGATTCGAGCACGACCCGCACGCCGGGGTGCAGCGCCTCGTAGCGGTCGGCCACCTGCCGCTCAATCTCCAGTTCGTGGCCGCCGGCCCAGAGCGCGACGCGCAACGTGGTGCCGGGTTCGCCGGAAGAGCAGGCCGCCGCCATGACAACGAGCGTGGCGAGGACGACGGTGGAGCTACCGGCAGCCGCGCGAAAAGCCCACCGCGGCTTGGCAGGCGAGCGCCTCACCACCGCCGGTGCTGACGCGAGGTCTCGCGACAGGCCGTTCCTCATCGTGGCACCTGCTGCCCTGCCGGTCGGGCCACGCCCTCCTCGCGGCGGCCATCCGGACCGAACAGGTGGCTGCGGTCCCAGGCGATGGAGACACTCACCCGGGCACCGGGGGCAACACGCAGCGCGGGCGATGCGCGCGCCACCCACGCGGCATCGCCCGGACCGTCCAGGTGCACGCGCTGCTCGCTGCCGAGCGCCTCCACGCGGAGCACTGTGGCCCGGAAGTCACCCTCCGTCCCTCCGGGCCCCGCCACTGCGAGATCCTCGGGCCGCACCGTCAGCGTAGCTTGATCCGGACCCGACGGCCCCGCGAGCGCGAAGGGACCGCCCGCGAGGGCACCGCTGCCGTCGCGGGACAGACCGATCCGATTGATGGGCGGCGACCCCACAAAGCCCGCCACGAACAGGTTGCGCGGTCGCCGATAGACCTCGTCCGGCGTTCCCACCTGCTGCAGCCGTCCGCGATCCATGACCGCGACCCGCTGGCCCAGCGACAGCGCTTCCACCTGGTCGTGGGTCACGAAGACCATGGTCGTGCCGAGGCGCCGGTGGAGGGCGGCGATCTCGTCGCGGGTCCGCAGGCGCAGCTCCGCGTCCAGGTTCGACAGCGGCTCATCGAACAGAAACACGCCAGGATCGCGGACCATGGCGCGTCCCAGGGCCACCCGCTGGCGCTGACCCCCCGACAACTGGCCGGGCTTCCGCTCGAGCAGGTCCCCAAGCCCGAGCGCGCCGGCAGTCTCCGCAACGCGTCGCTCGAGCTCTGCCGCCGGCGTGCCGCGAACCCGCAATCCGAAGCCGAGATTCCGGGCTACGGTCATGTGCGGATAGAGCGCGTAGCTCTGGAACACCATCGCCACGTCGCGCGCCCCCGGCTCGACCTCGTCCACCCGCCGTCCCCCGATCCACACTTCTCCCGAGGTGGGCGTCTCAAGCCCGGCGATGAGGCGCAACAGAGTGCTCTTGCCGCATCCCGAGGGTCCCACGAGCACCATCAGTTCGCCGGGCCGGACCTCGAGGTTCATCGACTGAACGGCCACGACATCGCCGAACCGCTTCCCCACGCCGCGCAGCACGACGCCCTGTCCGGCGCGACTCACGGAACTCTCTGAACCCATTGAAGTCGCAGCGGCTCGCCGCGCGGCCCGTCGAACTGCTGGCCATCCACGGAGAGGCTCAAGCGGGTGGGTTCCACCTCGACGTGCAGCGTCCGGCCCCGCGCGATAACCGGCCCCAGCGACACGCGGGTGGGACCCTCCGGCAGCGGCCGCACCTCGATGCCCGACGCATCCACGTGGAGTCCGGCGAATCCGCGCGCCACCAGATCCAGGATCCAGGAGTGCTGATAGTCGTCGATGCCCCGGAAGTGGCAGGCGCGACCCGTGTACGGGTTGTAGTGCTCGAAGCAGTTGGGCCGGCCGGGATCGCCATCCGTGAACATCATGCGCGTGAAGCGGATGAGCATGTCGGCCGCGAGCCTGCCTGCCCGCTCGCTGCCGCCGCGCCAGCAGCGCAGCAGCCCTTCGATCACGTGGCTCGTCGTCATCGGCCACACCCGTCCGTTCCAGGGACAGTTGCGGCGTTTTCCGCGCCAGATGCCCTCCGCAGAGAAGCGCGGATCGTCCACGCTGGACGAAGGCAGGGGGAAGGGTGTGCCGAAGGTGGCGGGATCTTCCAGGTGATCAAGCAGGGCGTGGAGGCGGGCGCCGCCCACCCGTCCGGTGAGCAGCGGGTAGAACCCCGCCGCCGCCTTCACGCCGGTACGTTCGCCGGTGCGCCCGTCCACGTCGGTGAACAGCCGAGCCTCCGCCGACCACATGCGTTCGTCGATCGCCTCCCAGCAACGGTCCGCGAGCCCCCGCCATTCGGCCTCGTCGCCCGGCCGTTCCAGACGCCTCGCCACCGAGCCGAGGGCGCGGAACAACTGATGAGCGTACACCGTGACGTCGATTCCCTTGAGACGGAGCCGCGGACGCCACCCCGCCACGTCGGCTTCCTCGTCCACGGCCATGTACCGGGACATGTACTCCTGTCCCGTCTCGAAGTGGTTCGTGACGGTGAACATCCCGGACCCCTCCGGATCGCGCGCCGCGGTCAGCCAGCGGGCGTAGCGGGACAGCCCCTCGTAGCAGCGCGCCAGCGCCACCGCGTCAGGGTGCATGTCATCGACCGCGAGCAGCGCATCGCCCCAGTTGGCGTGGTAGAAGTCGGTACCCTCGAGGCGTTCGGGGTAGAGGCGCCCATGAAACGAGCCGTCGGGCTTCTGGTTGTCGACGAAGTTCAACAGCGAGCCCCACGCCTCGCGCCCGCCTCTGCGCCAGCGCATCTCCATCATGTGGCACTGCGCGCTGTAGGTGATCGGGACGTGGAAGTACTCCGGACCCTCGGCGATGGCCGGGTGCCGGATCGGGCCCCATCGACCCTCGATGCGGTTCAGCCCGAGGCCATGGATGCGGTAGTCGAAATAGCGGTCAAGGTATGGATCGCCACACTGAAAGTGGGGAAAACCGTCGAAGAAGGACTCCCATGCCGAGCATGGCAAAGTCTCGCCGGGGAAGGTCCCTGAGGTCTCGTTGGCGGGAGTATCGAAGATCTCGGCGGCCGGATTATCGGAGGTTTCGTCAGCCGGGGACGCCGAGAACCCTGAAGCCTGGCGCCGTGCTTCTGCGCGCCGTAGGCGGAGTGTCAACCGGATGATCGGCAGGCCGTCGTCGTCGATCCCTACCAGCGGAAGGGCTGCGGCGATCCAGATCCACCCGGCGCGACGCGCGGCCGGGTCGGAGTCCGGGTTGAGAGCCACCCCGGAAGTGGAGCCCGCCTCTGTAGCGTGGGAGGTTTCTGGAGCCCCGACCCCGCCTTCCGCAAACGGCGAATGCCGCCATTCGGGCTCGCTACGCCCCTCGGACGCCACGATGCTCCGCCACAGGGGAGAACCGGAGCCCGTGAGTTCCATGCGCAGGACCAGCTCCTGCCCGCGCCGATCCGACACGACCCGCGTCCAGCCAACGCCGTCAGCCGTGGGTCCCACCCCGTCGGTCGCGTCGGCCGGCTGCGCCGTGAAGCCGACCAGGTGGCCCTCGAATCCGCGGGGAATCTGCCAGGATGATTCCAGAATTCCGCCCGGCAACACCTGGCGCCGCTCCTCGACGAGGACGCCTCGCTCATCCAACCACGCGGCGTCCAGCCGCCCGGGCCGCCACCTGAGCGCGGCCGGCTCGCGGCCGCCCGGCCCGCGCCTCGCTCCATGGAGCGGGTTTTCCCGTCCGTCGGGACGCACGAGGGCCACCGAGAACCCCGGACCGACCTCGTGCTGCAGCACGTGCACGGGATCCCAGAACCCCGGCCGGTGAAGCCGGCGCGGGAACGGCGGCGCCCACACCACGCCGTCCAGCCCCCCCAGAAACCACTTGTCATCACGGGCCAGCGCCGCGATGCGTGCCTTGGGCGAAACGCAGGGGCGGGACATGACCCGATCCTCCTGACCGGAGATGGCAACGAACGCGCGAACGTTTCAGAGGACAACGTCGAAGGTACTGTTCGAGCCTCCGGGATGTCACGCACACGCGTGCACTTGCCGGTGACCGCGGGGAATCGGGATTCTGCTGCCGGAAGGCTACGATCCGGAGTGGAGCTGCACGCCGGCACGCCACCCGGCCCTGGCCGCCTACTTGTCGCGGGCGTCTGCGTACGCTTGATAATCCGCGGGAGGTTGCTGTCCCTCGGCGGCTGCCCGGCTCCGAGCGTCCTCGATGTGTTCTTCCAGAGGTGGGAGGCCGGCCGCCTCCCGGCGTTCTGCAAGCTCCTGCGGATCCTCCACCTCGCCCGGCGAGAGGCTCCCGTCGGCGTCCCAATCGAGTTGTGTGCCGTAGCGCTGCGGGCGCCCCTCGAAGAATCGGATCCGGTCCTCCAGCATGGCAGCGTGCGCAGGATCCGCCTTCCCTTCTCGTGCCGCCGCCGTGAGGAGTGGCAGTGTTCGCCGGAGCAGGTCGGGCTCGGAGATCGCGTGCTGGAGGATCAACCAGGCGGCCTCTGCTCCGTCAGAACCGACCAGGTCGGAACCCGGCCATCCGACCGACTCGATGATGCGCCGAAGCCGCTGGGCATTGCGCTGGTGCACCTGAGCCATGCGAGGTTCATAGCCGGCGTTGAAGAGTGCGCCGGACGCTGCGAGTTCGGCACGCACGGAGCGGTCCAGCCGGGCCATTGCCAGGAGGTCGCGCCGCAGGGGCCGGGGTTGGCTCGACTTCCCGGAGATGGTGTGGTGTGCCGCATGACCGGACCCCTGGCGATTCGCAGCGGGGAGGTCCGTGTCCGATCCGCTGGTCACGGCGGAAGCATGCCGTCGAGTTCCGCGTACACCTGCTGGATCGCCCGGCCCGCCTGACTCTCGGACAGCCACCACTCCCCGAGCTCTCCGAAATCCGCGCTCGTCCGCGCTTCCTCCAGGCTCAACCCCTGCCCGTGGAGGCGACGCCCCTCCTCGATCACCTGCACCACGGCCTGGCGGAACACCTCCAGCTCCTCCCGCAGCACCTCGGGCGAATCGACGAAGCCATGCCCCGGGACGTAGGTCTCCACCTCCATCGCCTGCGCCCGCTCGATCATCGCCACCCACTCGGTGGGATACGCGGTGCGCATGGCGGGGAAGACGCGGTGCAGATAGGCCTCGCTCATGAAGAGGATGTCCTCGTCGGGAAGATGGACGACCAGGTCGCCGCCGGTGTGCGCGCGGCCGAGGAAGAGGATCGCGATCGTCCGGCCGCCCAGCTCGAACACCTCGCGATTGTCCACCAGGCGGGTGGGCAGCATCACAGGGGGCGCGTCGGCGGGCCGGATGGGATTGGCGGCCATTACCTCCAGCACCTCCGCCGAGGTGGGGTGGGCGATGAATTCCGCGTCTTCGGGGAAGGCGGAGTTGCCGGCGGTGTGGTCGCCGTGGTCGGAGCAGATCACGACGTGCGTGATGGGCTGGTCGGTGACCGAGGCGATGTGGTCGATAAGACGCTGGGTCTCGGCCACGTTGCCCTGGCCGTCGGCGACGAGCACGCCGTCGTCGGTCACCACGAACATGCTGACGGTGGTGAAGCGCTGGTCCCCGGCCGAGCGCAGCGCCTCGTAGGAGTAGACCCCTTCGGCCAGCTCCCGCAGCCGCGGGAAGTCCTCCTCGGTATAGCCGCGCGCGAACGGGTCGGCGGTGCGGACCAGCTCGTCGGCCGCGACGGCGGTGCCGGCTCCGGGGTCCGCATCGCTCCCGGCTCCGCCGCCTCCCGCCTCGTCATCCCCGAAACCGCCGCACGCAAGACCCGCGAAGGCGACGGCCAGACCGATGAACCTGAGGGCGCGCCATTCCGATGCGCGTCCGGGACCGGCGCAGTCGTCAAGCTTGCGGACCGGGTGGGGCAGGTGCTGATTCGTCGGCCTTCTGGTCATGGCAGGTGCTCCTCGGTCACGGGCCTTCATGGCTGCCCGGTGATCTGGTCGAAGGTCAGGTTCTGGATGCCGTACTCGCGCCAGTCGTCGTGGTCGAAGTGCCACCACTCCGCCTCGTAGACGGTGAAGCCCTCGGCCTCCATGGCGCGCCGCAGCAGCTCCCTCAGCCAGCGTTGCCGGGAGGTGCCGCCCGGGTAGTCGGCGAAGGAGCGCGGCGAGAATTCGTCGTAGCCGCCCACCATGTCCACGGGTTGACCCGTGGCGGGATCGTAGAGGTTGAGGTCGATGGCCGAGCCGCGATTGTGGCGGGAGCCGCTCGCCGGATCGGCGACGAAGATCTTCTGCGACTCGGGGGTGGCGTCCCAGAACATCTTCGTGACGTACCAGGGCCGGTAGCCGTCGTGGAGCAGCAGGCCGTACCCGTGGGGGGCGAGGGCGCGATGCACGCGCGCGACGGCTTCCGCCGCGGGCCGCTGGAGGAAGACTCGCGGCTCGTCGTAGAAGACCGACGACATGAAGTTGTTGGTGGTCGCGTAGCGGA
>JAPPGZ010000084.1 GCA_028874905.1 Gemmatimonadota bacterium | reverse complement strand
ATACTTGGAACTCGCGTGGAACGACCTGAGCGGTCCGATTCCGCCCGAGATCGGCGGCCTCGCGGCGCTGGAATACCTCGGGCTCTACAGCAACCATAACCTGAGCGGCCCGATTCCCCCCGAGATCGGCAGTCTTGGCCAACTGCAGTACCTGGGACTCTACGGCAACGACTTTAGCGGTCCGATTCCAGCTGAGGTCGGTAACCTTACCCGCCTGGAAGAGCTGAGACTCGGCTTCAACGACTTTAGCGGCCCGATCCCGCCGTGGATCGGCCGCCTCACGGCGCTGAAGGAACTGGACCTCCGCCGCAACCGCTTTAGCGGCCGACTACCGCCTCAAATCGGCGACCTTGCCCGCTTGGAGACGCTGAACCTCCCCCTGAACGACCTCGCCGGCCCGGTCCCGCCGGAGATCGGTGGGCTCGCGAGCCTGACGTGGCTGAATCTGACGGGCAACAACCTTAGCGGACGGGTGCCAACGGAGTTGGCCGGTTTGACCGGCCTGAAGGTCGTCAGCTTCAACCAAAACACCGGCATGGCGGGTGCCCTTCCGGCTGGCCTGACGGCCCTTCGGGAACTCGAAGTGCTCCAAGCCTCGGACACCGGGCTGTGCGCGCCGTCGACCCCCGGCTTCCTGGCTTGGCTGGAGGAAATCGGCAGCCGCCGGATACGGCCCTGCGTAGAGCGGTTGCCGGCGGCGTACCTAATCCAAGCCGTGCAGTCGCGCGAGTTCCCCGTCCCGCTGGTGGCGGGCCGCCGTGCTCTGCTGCGCGTGTTCCCGACCGCCCGGCGGGTCACCAGCGCGCACATCCCCCCGATCCGGGCGACCTTCTGGGTCGATGGCCGCGAGCGCCATGTCGTGAACATCCCCGGCACGTCCACCTCCATCCCGACCGTGGTGGACGAGGCTTCTCTCGCCAAGTCGGCCAACGCGGAGATTCCGGGCCACGTCTTGCAGCCCGGGCTCGAGATGGTGATCGAGGTTGACCCGCAGGGCACGCTGGACTCCTCGCTCCTGGTCGCGAAGCGGATTCCGGAAGACGGGCGTCTGGCGGTAGACGTGCGCGCCATGCCCGTGCTCGACCTGACGCTGATCCCGTTCGTCTGGAGCACCAAGCCGGATCGGTCGATCGTGGATCTGGTGCGGGGCATGGCTTCGGACCCCGGGAACCACGAAATGCTCTGGGCCACGCGCACACTGCTCCCGGTCGGAGCCCTCGACGTGACGGCGCACGAATCCGTGTTGACCTCGACCAACGACCCTTCCGAACTCCTCAGCGAGACGCGTGCCATCCGTGCCATGGAGGGCGGTACGAACCGCTACTTGGGCATGATGGCGGGTCTCACGAGCGGCTCGGCCGCCGGGGTGGCCAGCGGCGCGGACGTGAGTTTCGCGGTTCCCCATGCGGACGTCATCGCGCATGAACTTGGGCACAACATGAGCCTCGATCACGCACCGTGCGGCGCCCCTCGCGGGGTCGATGACTTCTATCCCTATTCTGACGGATCGATCGGAGCGTGGGGCTACGACTACCGCGACGACGGTCTGGTAGACCCTTCCGATCCCGATGTGATGTCCTATTGCAGTCCTGAATGGATCAGCGACTACCATTTCACCAAGGCCCTGGACTGGCGCGTGCGTGAAGAGGAGGATGTGCTGGGAGCGCGCACCCAGGCCGGCAAGGCGCTCCTCCTTTGGGGCGGCGTCGGACCGGACGGCCTGCCCTTCCTGGAACCTGCATTCGTGGTTGACGCCCCGGCCGTGCCGCCCAACTCAACCGGGCTCCACCGCATCATCGGACACGGCAACAGCGGCGGCGAACTCTTCTCGCTCAGCTTGGCCATGCGCGAAGTGGCCGACGGGGACGGTCGTTCCTCCTTCGCGTTCGTGCTCCCGATCCGGCCGGGATGGGAGGCGCTGGCGAGCATCACGCTCATTGGCCCCAGCGGATCGGTCACCCTGGACGGCGACAGCGATGTGCCGATGGTCATCCTGCGCGATCCGCGAACCAGACAGGTGCGGGGCTTCCTGCGCGATCCGCCGGCCTCGGCCCAGGCCGCCATGGACGCGGCCGGACCATCCGGTGGGTTGGGGATGGAGGTGCTGTTCAGCCGCGGAATCCCAGACGCTTCAGCTTGGAGACGATGAACGCCGCGGGGTTGGGGGTGCCGAGCAGGAGGCTCGCTCCGGGCCGCTTCCCTCTCGGCGGCGAAAGGCCGACCTCCCCACTTCTTCAGGAGACATCTCAGTGTCAGCCGTAAGCCACCCGAAAGCCTTCCCCTTCGCGGTGGCGATGCTGGCCGGCACGATCTGGGCCTCGGGCTGCGGTGACGGTGCGACCGATCCCCCGGCGCCAGATGCCAACCGTCCTCCGGTTGCTGTCGGCACGATACCGCTTACGATCCTTCAGGGTGGCGAGTATGCCGAGCTGGACATGGCTGGGTACTTCAGCGACCCGGACGGGGATCCGCTGAGGTATACTCTTTGTCCGCGAGAAGACTCTTGCTCACATCCCGGTGGACTGTCGATTGCGGGAAGTGTCCTGCGGATCGACGAGAGCGACAACCTCGACCCTAGTGGCGGGTATGTTTCGAGAGGAACGGTGTTCGCCTTCGAAGTCCGCCGATGTAGTGGGTCCTGCGCAGAGCCCGCTGTTCAATCCTTTGCTTGGGAGACGGTGAAGCTTCTGCCCGACCGGGCGGCACTGGAGGCACTGTACCACGCGACCGACGGTTCGAAATGGGTGGAAGCCGGCAACTGGGCCACGAATGCGTCGGTGCGTCACTGGGCCGGGGTCAGCACGGATGCCTCCGGAAGCGTGGTCACGGGACTCGATCTGACCGGCAAGGGACTGGCCGGACGAATCCCGTCGCGCTTCGGCAATCTCACTCAAATGACCGTGCTGCGGATCGGCGGTAATCCCTCCCTTGCGGGACGCCTGCCGCGCGGTCTCACCCGGCTCCCGCTCCAGGAGTTGCACTACGCGGACACCAGCGTATGCGTCCCGCCCGACACCGGTTTCCAAACATGGCTCGCCGCCATTCCGTCGCACGAAGGCACCGGAATCGAGTGCGAACCTCTGTCGGATCGCGAGATCCTTGAGATCTTCTACGAAGCGACCGGGGGGCCGAATTGGATCCGCAACGACAACTGGCTCTCGGACGCACCGCTGGGGGAGTGGTTCGGAATCTGGACCGATGACGGCGGTGCGGTGGTCCGCCTCGACCTCTCAGGCAACGGCCTCAGTGGCTGGATCCCGCCCGAGATCGGCGACCTCACCGCCCTCCAGCAGTTGTGGTTGGGCGGTTGGAACGACCTGAGCGGCCCGATTCCGCCTGAGATCGGCAACCTCGCGGCTTTGGAAGACTTGGTCCTCATTGGCAACGCACACAGCGGCCCGATTCCAGCCGAAATCGGCAACCTCACCGCCTTGAAGCGGCTGGACCTCTATGACAACGACCTCACCGGCCCGATTCCGCCTGAGATCGGCAACCTCGCGGCTCTGGAATACTTGGAACTCGCGTGGAACGACCTGAGCGGTCCGATTCCGCCCGAGATCGGCGGCCTCGCGGCTCTGGAATACCTCGGGCTCTACAGCAACCGTAACCTGAGCGGCCCGATTCCCTCCGAGATCGGCAGTCTTGGCCAACTGCAGTACCTGGGACTCGCCTTCAACGACTTCAGCGGCCCGATTCCAGCCGAGGTCGGCGACCTTGCCCGTCTGGAAGAGTTGAGCCTCGCCTTCAACGACTTCAGCGGCCCGATTCCGCCGTGGATCGACCGCCTCACGGCGCTGAAGGAACTGAATCTCGGCCGCAACCGTTTCAGCGGCTGGTTACCCCCCACAATCGGCGACCTTGCTCGCTTGGAGACGCTAGACCTCCACCTGAACGACCTCGCTGGCCCTGGTTCCAGCGGAGATCGGTGGGCTCGCGAGCCTGACGTTGCTGAATCTGGCGGGCAACAGCCTCAGCGGAGCGGTGCCAACGGAGTTGGCTGGTTTGACCGGCCTGAAGGTTGTCAGCTTCAACGACAACCACAGGATGGCGGGTGCTCTTCCGGGCGGCCTGACGGCTCTCGGGGAACTCGAAGTGCTCCAAGCCTCGGACACCGGGCTGTGCGCGCCATCGAACCCCGACTTCCTGTCTTGGCTTGAGGGAATCGGCCGCCGCCGGATACGGCTTTGCGACTTCGAGCCGCCACCGGCGTACTTGGTGCAAGCCGTGCAGTCACGCGAGTTTCCCGTCCCGCTGGTGGCGGGCCGGGGTGCGTTGCTACGGGTGTTCCCGACGGCCCGGACGGCCACGAGCGCGGGCATCCCCCCGATCCGGGCGAGTTTCTGGGTCGATGGCCGCGAGCGCCACGTCGTCAACATTCCGGGCACGTCCACACCGATCCCGACCGCCGTGGACGAGGCATCTCTCGCCAAGTCGGCCAACGCGGAGATTCCGGGCCACGTGGTGGAGCCAGGGCTCGAAATGGTGATCGAGGTGGACCCGAACGGGACGCTGGACTCCTCGCTCCTGGTTGCGAAACGAATGCCTGCCGAGGGCCGGTTGACGGTGGATGTGCGGGCGATGCCGCCGTTCGAACTGACCCTGATCCCGTTCGTCTGGAGCACAAAGCCCGATCGGTCGATCGTGGATCTGGTGCGGGGCATGGCCGCGGATCCACAGAACCACGAGATGCTACGTGAGACCCGCACGCTGCTGCCCGCCGCCGACTTCAAGGTGACGGCGCACGCACAGGTGCTCACCTCGACGAACAATGCATGGGACCTCAGCAGCCAAGCCCATGCGATCCGTGCGTTGGAGGGCGGTAGCGGGCACTACATGGGCATGATGTCCGGGTTCGTAAGCGGCGGTGTCGCGGGTGTGGCAGCCAGACCGGGCTGGACAGGCTTCTCGAAACCCTATGGGTCCACCATGGCCCACGAACTCGGACACAACATGAGCCTCGGTCACGCGCCGTGCAGCGTTGAAGGTGACCCGTTTTACCCCCACTCGGACGGATCGATCGGCGTGTGGGGCTACGACTTCCGCGATAACGGCAGCCTGGTGGCGCCCTCCACGCCCGATGTGATGTCATACTGCACTGATCCCATTTGGATCAGCGACTACTATTTCAGCCAGGCACTGCAGTATCGCCTCGTGGACGAAGACGCGCGGGCTGAGGCCGCTGCCCCCACCCGGTCGCTCCTGTTGTGGGGCGGAGTCGGGGCGGACAGCCTGCCCTTACTGCAACCCGCCTTCGTGGTTGACGCCCCGGCCGCGCTCCCCGATTCCGCGGGCGAATACCGGATCACCGGAGGTGCCGATGGCGGCCAGGAGCTCTTCTCCTTCAGTTTCACCATGCCGGAAACGGCCCATGGCGGCGGGAGTTCCAGCTTCGTCTTCATCCTGCCCTCGCGACCCGGTTGGGAAGGGAACCTGGCGAGCTTGACCCTGACTGGCCCCGGCGGATCGGTCACGCTGGACGGCGACAGCGATCTGCCAATGGCCATCCTGCGCGACCCGAGCACCGGACAGGTGCGGGGCTTCCTGCGCGATCCGGCGGCCTCACCCCAAGCCGCCATGCACGCGGCCGGGCCAGCCGGTGGGCCGGAGCTGGAGGCGCTGTTCAGCCGTGGAATCCCGGACGCTTCAGCTTGGAGACGATGAACGCTTCTGGCTCTGGGATGCCCGAACGGGAGGCTTGCTGCGGGCCGCTTCCCGCTCGGCGGCGAAGAACGGTCGACCTACCCGTTTCTTCCGAGGCGATCTCTCCCATGTCAGCCGTAAGGCATCCGAAAGTCCTCACCTTGGCGGTGACGATGCTGACCGGAACGATCTGGGCTTCGGGCTGCGGGGACGGCGGGACCGCGCCCGAACCGCCTCTACAACCCAACCAGGCACCGGTGCCGACGGGGTCGATTCCAGCGCAAACCGTCCCGGTCGGCGAATCCGTGACGATGAGCGTCGCATCGGCCTTCAGCGACCCGGACGGGGACGTGCTCACCTACGCGGCGGAGTCGTCCCCGGCAGACGTGGCGACCGTGGCGGTGTCGGGAGCGACCTTGACGATCACCGGTGTCTCCGGCGGGACGGCCACCGTCACGGTGACCGCGAGCGATCCGGAAGGGCTGTCGGCGCAGCAGGTCTTCGAGGTCACGGTCCCGAACCGGGCACCCGTGGCGACCGACAGCATCCCGGGCCAGTCGGTGCGGGCAGGAGCCTCGGTCACACTCGACCTCGCGGGGCATTTCAGCGACCCGGACGGGGACGCGCTCACGTACGCGGCGGAGTCGTCCGAGCCGGGGGTGGCGACCGTTGCGGTGTCCGGGGCCGACGTGACCGTCACCGGTGTCTCAGCCGGCACGGCAGCCATCACAGTGACTGCGAGCGATCCGGGCGGGCTTTCCGCGCAGCAGGCCTTTGACGTAACGGTGCCGAACCGGGCGCCCTTGGCGGCGGACAGCATCCCGGGCCAGTCGGTGCGGGCGGGAGCCTCGGTCACGCTCGACCTCGCGGGGCACTTCAGCGACCCGGACGGGGACGCCCTGAGCTACGCGGCGGAGTCGTCCGAGCCGGACGTGGCGACCGTGGCGGTGTCGGGCGCGAGCCTGACGATCACCGGCGTCTCCGGCGGCACGGCGGCCGTCAACGTGACCGCGAGCGATCCGGGCGGGCTCGCGGCGCAGCAGGCCTTCGAGGCAACAGTGCCGAACCGGGCGCCCTTGGCGGCGGACAGCATCCCGGGCCAGACCGTGCGGGCGGGAGCCTCGGTCAGGCTCGACCTCGCGGGGCATTTCAGCGACCCGGACGGGGACGCGCTCACGTACGCGGCGGAGTCGTCCGAGCCGGGGGTGGCGACCGTTGCGGTATCCGGGGCCGACGTGACCGTCACCGGTGTCTCAGCCGGCACGGCGGCCATCACAGTGACCGCAAGCGATTCGGGCGGGCTCTCGGCGGAGCTGGCCTTCGAGGCAACGGTGCCGAACCGGGCACCCGCGGCGGCGGACAGCATCCTGGACCAGACCGTGCAGGCGGGAGCCTCGCTCGCGCTCGACCTCGCGGGGCACTTCAGCGACCCGGACGTGGATGCGCTCACCTACGCGGCGGAGTCGTCCGCGCCCGGGGTGGCGACCGTGGCGGTGTCGGGGGCGAGTCTGACGATCACCGGGGTCTCCGGCGGCACGGCAACCATCACCGTGACCGCGAGCGATCCGGGCGGGCTGTCGGCCCAGCAGGCCTTCCAGGCGACGGTCAAACGGCTCTCCATCACGGCGGTGGAACCGACTGTGCTGATCGAGGGTGGCGAAGCGACGATCACCGGGTTCGGGTTCTCCTCTACGGTGACCAACAACTCGGTGACCATCGACGGGTTGCCCGCCAGAGTCAGTTCTGCCAGCTCGACGAGTCTGGTGATTGCCGTCCCCGTCGGCGACTGTCGACCGCCCCGCAGGGCGGAACTGCGGGTTTCGGTCGGAAGCCGAAGTGATTCTCGCACGGTCGGCGTTGCGCCGCTCACCCAGGAAGACATGGCACTGCCGCAGTACTCCTACATCCACACGCGGGCCGGAGACGGCTGCCTCCACCTCCCCGGCAACGCCAGCGGCGGCGAGTATCTGATCGGCGTGGTGTCCACGTCCGAGCGGCCGTCATCTGTGACAGCCGTCAGACTGAGCGGCAATCCGGGAGATCCCACTGTCGTGGGGACAGCGGCAACAACGTCGCCGGCGGCCAACGCGGACTTCCGGCGCATGCTGGCACACCGCCTGGTAGACAACCCTTCGAGCCCCGCGCGTCCGCGAGCCGAGTACCCGGTCCGCAGTTTCTCGGCGAGGGACGACACCCTGCGCGCGCGCCGCGCGAGCGCCCACAACAGGGTGATGGCAAGGAACCAGGCATTGTTGCGCGAGCTGGGACGGTCGTCGCCGCTGGCGGCGGTTGCGGAAAGGCATTATCGCAGCCTCGAGGCGGGAGACACGATATCGCTGTACGAACCGTCCTCGAACAACTGGACCTGCTCGGGAACCCGCAGGGTCGAGGCATTGGTCCGCCTTGTGGGGAGCCAAACGATCTGGCTGGAGGATCTCGACAACCCCAGCGGGACCTTCTCGGACTCCGAGCTCGGGGATCTGGACGCCTTCTATGCGGCGAACATCGCAGGCGTTCTCGACAGCTATTTCGGAGGCCTCTCCGATGTGGATGGCAACGGGCGCATCCTGATTCTGATGACCCGGGAGGTCAATCGCTCGCAGGGCGGAGGAGGCTACGTGTTCGATCCAGACCTCTGGCCGGCCGGCGCATGCGCAACCAGCAACCGGGCCGAGATCTTCTACGTATTCGTGCCGGATCCGGACGGCGTCGATGGCCCCGCCGTGAGCAGCGAACGGGTGTTCGCCGACTACCCATCGCTGATCGCTCATGAGGCGGCGCACATCGCCCAACTTGGCGCTCAGGTCTTCGGCAAAGCGGGGGAAAAGAAGTCGTGGGAACTGGAGGGCGGTGCGGTGCTGGCGGAACAACTGGTCGCTTTCCGCCTGTTCGGGCACGCTTCCGGCCGGAACCTGGGATACGCGGAGTTCTCGGCCGGAAGGGACTGGCATTCAATATGGTTTTGGGACATGGCCCGGTTCTTCGGATGGGATCCGGACAGGAGCGGCGGGCGGGTTCCGTACGCGCCCGAGCAGTGCACGTGGATCGGTCGACCGAGAGAGGGGAACAGCGGTCCCTGCAGGCATCCGCAGACTGCGGTCTACGGAGTCCCCTCCATGGTCTTTCGCTACGCCCTGGATCGATGGGGCAGCACATACCCGGGCGGGGAGGAGGCGCTAATGAGACGCCTGACGCAGTCGCCTGCCCAAGGGTTCGCATCCCTGCGCGATGTCAGTTCATGGCGCAGCGAGGCGATCCTCGCTGACTTCTACATCACCCTCTGGCTGGACTTGCAGCCGGGTCTTCACGCACCCGGCATGACCTCCTGGAACCTCCACGACATCTTCGAACGGTTCGACCAGAGCACGTGGCTGCAGCCCCGTCCGTCCACCTCGAAGACGCCGACCTTGAGCGCCAGGGTTCGGGGTGGCTCATCGCTGTACGTCCACTGGACGCCAAGCGGCTCGCTCGATCCCACGAGCATAAGGGTCACAACCGGCCGTGGCGGTCCTGTCCCCGACCACGTTTCGGTCTGGGCTCTAAGGATTCGGTAGATGTCATGAGGCGGCAAACCGCTGGGCGTGAGCTGGTGCCTATTGTCCCCCGCCGCGCTGATCGGGGCCGCTCGTCCGCAACGGACTCCGTGATACGCCTCGGCGGACGCTTCGCATCTTATTCCTTCGCGCCGGAACCCAGGCGACCTGTCTCCTAGCTCCGTCCTCGCCAGCCACCGGCTCCGCGGCTAAGGACCGTGTCCGGTTCGCCGGGCATTCGAGTTCCATCGCGCCGCCCGGTTCGTTCCCCCCCTTCGACCGGTCCCGGTCTCGGCCTTTCGGCCGGAATCCACACTCCCTTCGCAGTCCCCTCCGGGCGTCCCTGCGGGGGTGCTCCGGCACCGCATTGGCGGCGGCCTCCGAGACCACCCGGATAATTGGGATAACTATAGACACCAGAGACACTTAGGGAATTCCCTAAGAGTTGACTTCCTTGAGATCACCGCTTCAACGTTACGGGCATGACGCGGCTGGAACGGCAGTCGAATGGCGACGCTGGAGGAGCAATTCAACACACGGATCAGCGGGTTTCTCGACGACACGGGCATGGCGCCGACGACGCTCGGCATGCTGGCGGTGGGCGACCCGGGCCTGCTGCGCGAGATCGCGCGGGGCCGCTCGGTGTCGCTCAGGACGGCGGACCGGGTGCTGGCGTTCATGGACGGCTACGAACTGGACACGGGCGGCGCCAAGGCTCCGTCCGCCCTGCCGCGCAGGCCGAGGCGCGCGAGAACGACGAAGCGGACTGGAGCGATGACCGAAGCCGGCGGCAATGAGAGAACGAAGTCGGCGACCCGTTTCCTGCGGATGTCGGAGGTGCAGGCCCGGACGAGCCTGGGGCGGAGCACGATCTACCGCTGGTCGGCCGAGGGCCGCTTTCCGGCGCCGATCCAGTTGGGCGGGCGCGTGGCGCGATGGATTGAGGACGAGGTGGACGAGTGGCTCCTGAAGTGGCTGGAGAAGAGCCGCGGCGGAAGCGCCCCGCCTGCGACACACAACTGAACTCCAAGGAGGAGAGAGAATGAGAACGTTGTCGAAAACGCTGCAAACGGCCGCTTGGGCCGCCGCGCTGCTGATGCTGGCTCCCGCCGCTTTACTGGCCCAAGGCACAAGCCCTTGGGTGGAGGCGGTGAACGAGCTTCAGACGCAGTTCACGGGACCGATCGCGCGTGGGCTGTCGCTGATCGCGATCGTGGTGGGCGGGCTGATGTTCGCGTTCGGCGAGGGCGGGAGCAAGCGCACGCTGGCCGGGATCATCTTCGGGATCGGGATGGCGGTAGGCGCGGTGAACTTCCTGGCTTGGCTGTTCTGATGCGGGGTCTCAGGCGCTGGGCCGGCTACGGCGCGCTGAACCGTCCCCTGACGGTGATGGGCGTAGAGCGACGGCTGTTCCTGCTGGGGGCGACGCTCGCCGTCGCGGTGTGGAACGCGACGGCCTCGCTCGTGGCGGGCGGCGCGGTCTTCGGCGGCAGCTACGGCGCAGGCTGGCTCGCGGGCCGCAGGGACCCGGCCTTGCTCGCGGTGCTTCGGGCAGCGGCGCGCTACCCGGCCCGGTACGATCCGGGTAAGTGGGCGGAAGAGCCGTGGCACCTGAAGGTCCGGGGGCGTGGCGAGTGAGGGTCGCCGAAGAGCTTCGGGCCTACGAGGCGGCGGGGTCGCTGGCCGAGGAGTTGCCCTACTGGGGCTGGCTCGACGACGACCGCACCTGCCTGACCCGTTCGGGCGAGCTGATCGCGGTGGGCCAGATCACACCCGCGGTCACGGACGGCCGCACGCCGGAGCAGATCGACCGGGTGTTGGGCCTGTGGCAGCGGATGCTCTCGGGGCTTGGTCCCGATGCCCGCCTGTACTTCCACATGCTCCGGCGTCCGCCGCGCAGCCCCGAGACGACCGTGGGGAGCGGATCCGGTGTCGCGTCCCTCTCGGCCCGGAAGCGCCGAGCGTTCTTGGCGGAGCGCGTACAGAGGCTTGACGCCTACGTCGTCTGGTCCTTCGCCTCGGGCCTGCGAAGCGCCGCCTGCGGCTCCAGAGCGGGTCTACTCTCCCGGCTCAAGGGATGGAGGAAGCGCCGAAGAAGCGCGCCGACCTATCTCGCTTCGGAGATCGAGGCGGCCGCGGACCGGTTCCGGGCGATGATCGACGCGGGCCGTGCCCTGGTCGCCGAACACACGCCCGTCGAGATGCTGGGAGCCGTGGAGGCATCCCGCCTCCTCTCCGATCTGACAAACAAGCCCGGCACGTTCTGGGACGGCGCGACGGGCAGCGGCATGAACTGGCGGCTCGCGGTGTCGGAGCTCGAAGCCGAGCGGTCGCACCTAAGACTCGACGGCGAGCCGGTGATCCTCTATTCCCTCCTGTCGCCGCCCGGCCAGGCGCACGCGAACCTCCTTCGGCATTTGTACTGCCTGGATGCGGTGACGACCGTCTCGCTGGAATGGCGGCCTTGGACGGTCGAGGCGGCGCGGCGCCGGATCCGGAGCGCGCAGCGCCACTACTTCTCGCGGCGCTACTCGATGATGGCGCACGCCCAGGACGCGCAGGGTACGGCGGCGGCGATGGTCGATTCCGCGGCGGCCGCGGAGTCCGACCGGCTGGGAGCGGCGCTGGTCGAACTTGAAGCCGACGGCGTGGCCTACGGCGAGGCGTCGCTGACTGTGGCGCTCCACGGCGAACTCGAAGGGATCGAACGGCTGGACGGCGACGTGCGCCGCCTGTTCGCCGCGCACGACGCGAAGGTGATCCGGGAGGGCTACGGCCAGCTTCCCGCATGGTTCGCACGGCTCCCGGCCCAGCCGCGCAAGCGGCAAGTGCGGAAGGTGTTCGTTTCCGCCGGCCTCGCGGCGTGCCTTGCGCCCGTGTTCGGTCCGCCCAAGGGGAACCGGACGAGCCGCCATCTCGACCGCGAGCCGCTGGCGGTGTTCGAGACGCCGTGGCGCACGGCGTACCGCTACGACCTGTTCGCGGGCGACGTGGGCCACACGCTGATCCTGGGGGCGACGGGTTCGGGCAAGAGCTTCACCCTGAACTTCCTGCTGGTCGAGGCGCTCAAGTACGATCCGCGCATCCTGATCCTGGACCTGGGCGGCTCCTACCGCTGGCTGACCCGGTTCCTCGGGGGCCGGTATCTGGAGCTCGCGCCCGGCGAGGCGGAGCCGACGCTCCGGCTTGCGCCCTTCGCGCTGCCCGCCACCACGCGCACGTTCCAGTTCCTGACCGGCTGGGTGCTCCGGCTCCTCAAGCTGGGCGGCTTCGAGGCGAGCGGCGCGGACACGAGCGAGATCCGTGCGCGGATCGAGGACCTGTACGCGCTCGGGACGGAGCGCCGGACACTAACGGTGCTGACCGGTTCGTTGCCGTCCGCGATGTGGCCCGCGCTGAGCCGCTGGACGGAGGGCGGCGCCTGGGGCGCGTTCTTCGACAACCCCCCGACGGCCGGGGGGGACATCGAGTTCCGGGACTGGCAGGTGATCGACCTGGCGGGTGCGGCGGAGCACGCGGACCTCTGTGAGGCGGCGCTCGCCTACCTGCTGGAACGCATGCGCCTGGAGATCGAGGACCCGGCCGAAACCGCGCGGCTCAAGCTGATGGTCGTGGACGAGGCGTGGCGGTACATGCAGGACCCCGCCGTGCTGAACTACCTGGCCGAGGCGGCCAAGACGTGGCGGAAGAAGAACGCCGCGCTCGTGCTCGCGACGCAGTCCGCCGTGGACGTGACGGGGACGCCGGGCGCTTCGGCCCTTCTCGAATCGATCCCCACCAAGCTGTTCCTCGCCAACGCCGAACTGC
>JAPPGZ010000057.1 GCA_028874905.1 Gemmatimonadota bacterium | reverse complement strand
TTCGGACGGTACACGGGACGGATCTCGGTCATGGGCTCAGGTCACCGGGTCGTTGTGACGGTCGGGCCGGCGGGCCCCGGAGGTGGAGCGAGCAACGTAGATCCGGTTGGCTTCGACCACCAGCGCGACGGCTTCGCGAAGGTTCGCTCGAGCCTCCTCAAGGGAGGCGCCCTGGGTGTTGGCACCGGGGAATTCTTCGATGAAGGCGATGTAGCCCTCGGGAACTTTCCGGAACACCGCCGTGCATTGCAGGTCCACAACTGACTCCTTGCGATT
This sequence comes from Gemmatimonadota bacterium, assembly GCA_028874905.1. Lineage (GTDB taxonomy): Bacteria > Gemmatimonadota > Gemmatimonadetes > Longimicrobiales > Gaopeijiaceae > Bin94. The sequence continues at coordinate 12,936 of JAPPGZ010000057.1, read as the reverse complement.
GGAGTTGCCGCTCTGGCCCAAGGCCACCTCCACGAGCTGAAGGGTCGATACCGATTCCCGACATGTCCGGCCGGGGTCGCCCGCTGCCCGGTCCGGGAGAAATATGCAATTCCGGACTCAAGACGGCGCGCACTGGATCATCAGCTTGAGGAAAGGACCCTGACACCGCGCCCGGTTGGCTTCGACCACCCGGGCGACGGCTTCGCGAAGGTTCGCTAAGGCGTACTCGCCAGAGGCTCGGCGAGCCTGACCTCCATCGTGCTCGCCTGCGCCCGCGGCTGGGTCGCTCCCGCCAACATGTAGCTGGCCCCCAGCTTCTTCAGGGCGTCGGCATAGGCCCGGTCGACGGCCGGGACGATTTCGTCCAAGTCCTTTGGCACCCGTGCCTCGATGTTCACGACGGTCTTGTCGAGCTTGACCTGACCGGGCGGATCCGTCCGAAAAACCGAGTGCCAGGACGGCTCTCCGTAGGTATAGCGCCGACAGAAGACGCGCTCACCTACCGTGACGAACATGAGTGTGATGAACCGGTGGGTATACCCTGCCCGGATTTCGTGCTTCAGGGAGTTGTCAACCAGGTCGGCCAACTCGCGCTGAGTCTTCGGGTGTGGCATGGGACTTCGCATAGCTATTCGAATTGGCCGGAGCATTTGCCCGACCAGCAGTCGCGGTATCCCAAGGGCGGTGTCCAGGAACGATGCCATGGTCGATACCTTGGCGGGAATCAAACAGCGGGAACCGAGCGAGATGGTGAAATGGAGCCAGCCGGAATCGAACCGGCGACCTCCTGCGTGCAAAGCAGGCGCTCTCCCGACTGAGCTATGGCCCCGAAGAGGCAGGAATGTAGGAGCGGGAGACCCGTCGTTCCAGTCTCGCGCGCGTTCGCGAGCACCGCGCCCGGGGCGGGACTGCCCCCTTCTGGCCGTGCGCCGTATACTGTCGCATCATGTCCGCCGCCCGCACATGCCTTCCGGGAGCCGTCTTCCTCGACCTGTACGGCACGGTCGCGCGCGAAGTGGGCTACATCAATCATCCCGACCGTTTCCGCCTGCACGACTTCTCGGCCGAGGCAATCCGCCTGCTCAACCGGGCCGGCTATCGGGTGTTCGTGGCCACCAACCAGTCGGGGATCACGCGCGGGTACTTCACCGAGGACGTGCTGAGCGAGGTGCACCGCCGCCTGGTCGACGGGCTGGCGCGCGAGGGGGCCTGCGTGGAAGCCGTGTACCACTGTCCGCATCTCCCTCCCGAGGGACGGCCGGCGGTGTGCAACTGCCGCAAGCCCCTTCCGGGGATGTTGCACTTGGCGGCGCGCGAGCACGGGGTGGAACTGGGTTCCTCGTGGATGGTCGGGGACATGATCACGGATGTGGAGACCGGGCATGCCGCGGGAGCGAGGGGGATTCTGCTGCGCACCGGGTACGGGCGCGGCCAGATCGAGTACCAGCGCCACCGCTGGCGCGTCGAGCCCGACCTGATCTGCGACGACCTGCTCGCGGCTGCGCGCGCGATCGCAGCCGCGCTGCCCCAAGACGCGAGTTGAGGAGGACATGGCTCCCGACGACCGGTTGAAGCGCGCGCGCGAAGTGGCCCGCAGGAGCGTCGACGCACTTGCCGGCCGCCGAATCCTCGTGGCCGGCGACTTCCTGCTGGACCGCTACGTCGTCGGCCGGTCCACCCGCCTGTCCCGCGAGGCTCCCGTGGTCATCCTCGAGCACGAGAGCGCCCATACCAACCTCGGGGGCGCCGGCAACGCCACGCGCAACGTGCTCGCGCTGGGCGGAGAACCGGTACCGCTCGGGTTGGTGGGGGAAGACCGGGAAGGCAATGGGGTGGTCGAGCTGCTGCGGGCGGGCGGCATCGACACCAGCGGGATTCTGCGCGATCCGGAGCGGCCCACGGTCACCAAGACGCGGATTCTCGCGGGTGCCGCCAACGCCGCCAGGCAGCAGGTGTTGCGCATCGACAAGGGAGAGGAGTACGGCTCGAGCCGGATCGACCACCTCGTCAGGCGCGCTCGCGCGCTTGTCTCCGATGTGGACGCGGTACTGTTCTCCGATTACGGATACTCGACCCTGTCGTCGCCGGTGCGCTCCTGCTTAATCCAGGCGGCGCGCAGCAGGAACATTCCGTCGTGCGCGGACTCTCGCTATCAGCTGTCCGAGTTCCAGGGCGTGACGGTGGCCACCCCGAACGAAGAGGAGTTGGCGGGGGTCCTCGGCCGCGTCCTTCGCAGCGACGCCGACGTGACTGCGGCCGGAAAGGAGCTGCTGAGCCTCCTGAACGCGCGCGCCATGGTGGTCACGCGCGGAAGCCGGGGGATGAGCGTCTTCGTGCGCGCGGGGCATTGCCGGAACATCGCGCCCGCCCGCGAGGGAGAGGTGGCGGATGTGACCGGGGCGGGCGACACGGTTGCGAGCGCGCTGGTGCTCGCGCTCGCGGCCGGCACGGACATCCTCGTCGCTGCCGTGCTGGCGAACGCGGCCGCCTCAGTTGTCATCGGGCGCCGGGGAGCCGCCACTGCCGCGCCCGGGGAGGTGGCCCGCGCGCTCGAAGCCTGGCCGGTCAGAGCATGATCACGACGACCAGCGCCTCCCACAGCGGAGTGTGCGGCGACTGGACAACCCCATCCAGGTGGTCCCGGTGCCATCTGAAGCCGCATGGCGAGGACGATCCTTCGACCGGATCGATGCTCATGTAGGGGCTTTCCGCATTCTCCCGGACGTAGCAGCCAATCCACATCCAGGGCACCCGGTCCAGGCCGCCAGCCTCCGGAAAGAGATGCCCGACACCGATCCCGGCCCGGTTGAGCTGCCCCCTGAAGGCGTGGCGGTAGCCGGCGAAATCCGCGGGGCCTTCGTATCCCGCCGGCACAGCGGCGGGCTCGAGCTGCCCGGTTACCTCCGGGATGTCCCGCGGGCCGGAAGGGCTGTCGCCACAGGCAACTGCCAGCAGCAGGGCGACCGCCCAGGTCTTCCTCATGCCTCTACCGCCCGGGCCGCGCGCAGGAGCGTGGCCTCGTCCCAGGGCTTCGCCGCGAGCTGCACCGCGAGCGGCAGGCCGCGTTCGCCTTCGCCGCGGGGTACGCTGATCGCGGGCCAGCCGAGCGCGTTGAACAGATTCGTGAGGTCGGTGGAGGCGGGCATATCCAACAATGGGGCCACGCCGGGCTGGCAGGGCAAGCTCAGCAGGTCGACGTAGCGGCACGCGGCATCCCAGCGCATTCGGATCCAGTGCCTCAGCCGCTGCGCGCCGAGGAAGTCCTGCGCCGAGAAGGTGAAGGCAGCCACCACGCGGCCACGACAGAACTCCCCGTAGTGGTCGTAGTGGGCCCTCAGCAACGGCGCGTGATGGGCGGCGGCCTCCACGCCCAGCGTAAGCACGGCAACCTGGCGCAGCATGTGGATCTCGTCGAGGTCGACCTCCACCAAGGTGGCGCCCGCCTGCTCCAGGGCACGGTTGGCGCGCGCCCACGAACGCGCGGCCGCATCCTGGAGAGGCGCGGCGAGGTGCAGGTCTGCGGGCACGCCGACGCGGACACGGGACAGGTCGGGATGCGGACGGCGCGCGCCTTCCGTCGGGTCGCCCGGCGAGCCCGCCATCGTCAGGAGCGGAGCAGACCGGGTGCGGGGGTCGCGCCGATCGGGTCCCGCGATGGCGGCCAGCACGAGCGCGGCATCCTCGACGCTGCGCGCCAGCGGGCCCACGTGGTCGAGCGACCATGCCAGCGCCATGCAGCCGTGCAGGCTCGCGCGCCCGAAAGTGGGCTTGAGGCCCACAACCCCGCACAACGCCGCCGGGATGCGGATCGATCCGCCCGTGTCCGTCCCCAGGGCGGCGTACACCATGCCGCCCGCCACCGCCGCCGCCGACCCGCTGCTCGACCCACCCGCGTCGCGGGTGGGATCGCGGGGGTTGGGGGTGGGACCGTAGTGTGGGTTGGTCGACCCCGGCCAGTATGCGAATTCCGACAGCCGGGTCTTGCCCACGATCACCGCTCCCGCCGCGCGCAGGCGCTCCACCACGGCCGCGTCGTGGTCGGTGACGTGATCGGCAAGGACCTTCGATCCGGACGTCGTGACCGTGTCCTTCATGGCCAGAAGATCCTTAACAGCGACGGGAATCCCGTGCAGCGGGCCGCGCCACGCCCCGCGCCCCACTTCGTCCTCCGCGCGGCGCGCCGCCGCCAGCGCCTCATCCGCCAGCACCAACTGGAAGGCGTTGGCCCGACCGTCATCCTCTTCGATGCGGGTCAGCGCCTGCTCGGTGAGCTCTACCGGAGAAACCGCGCCGGCGCGCACCAGCGGCGCCAGCTCGGCGATGGTCGAGGGCCAGGGCGCAGGCTCCGGTCGCGCCCGAGCAACGGATGGGGACGGGGCAGCGGCCTGCCGCGGGCCAGCGGTCCGGGGCGGGCCGGCGGCCGACCCCGCGACGCCCTTCTCTTCCCCGTCTGCCCTAGATCCGGCGAGCGACCATCCCGACAGGAAGTCCGGAATGCAGTCGTCGTCCGTGGCCGCAAGCAGGGCGCGAAACGCCACCGCGCGGTCCGGGATGCCCTCCGCCACAACCCGCTCGATGTCCTCTTCCCGGGCCGGAATGCCCGCCGCCCGCAGGTTCGCCCGCAGACCCTCTATGGCGAGATCCCTATCGCGTGAAGACACTGCGGACGACGAATCCCAGGTTGGCGGGCCGCTCCGCCAGTCGACGCATGTACCACGGGTACCAGTGCGGCCCGTAGCTGATGAGAACCCGCACGGGAATCCCGCGCCGCGTCAGTGCCAACTGTTCGCGCGTCCGAATCCCGTAGAGCATCTGCACTTCGAACGCATCTTCAGGCAGTCCCGTCTCGCGCGCTTCCTCCAGGATCCGGGCGAGCAGGACCGTGTCGTGGGTTGCGATGCCGTGGGGGGCGCCCGGATTCGCGTCTTCGAGCATGAGCCGGGTGAGGACCATGAAGTTCTCGTCCACATCCGGCTTTCGGGGCCACGCGATGTCCGCCGGTTCCTGATAGGCCCCCTTCACCAACCGCAGGCGCGCGCCCAGCGAGAGCAGCCGCTCCACGTCCGCGGCCGTGCGGTACAGGTACGCCTGCACGCACAGACCGAGGTCGGGATATCGGGCCAGCGTGGCGGTGAAGATGTCGAGAGTCTCGTCGACGTACGGCGACGCCTCCATATCCACCCACAGGACGTCCCCCTGCGCCGCAGCCGCCGCCGCCAGCCGCTCCAGATTGGCCTGCGCCACCTCCGGGCCCAGGTCCTGGCCGAGCTGGGTCAACTTGATGGAGATCTGGCTGGGCAGTCGCGCCGCCGCGATGCGCTCGAGCAGGCGCAGGTAGTGCTGTACCACCCTCTCGATCTCGTCCCGGTCCTCGAGGGCTTCGCCGAGCTTGGTGAACACCGTCGAGATGCCGTGCCCGGCCAGTCCCCGGGCCGCCCCCAGCGCCGCATCGGCCGTCTCGCCCGGCATGAAGCGCGATACCGCCCGGCGCGCAAAGGCGCGGCGCCGCATCTGGCGCTCCATCCACGCGTTCTCGGAGGCCCAGAGCAGAACTTGGCGCAGCATGGCTAGTTCCGCTCCGGGGTGAGCACGCGACGAGGTCGCGGCTCGGGGTCGGCTTCGTCGGGCATCCGGGTGCGCCTCCTGATGTGTCGCGAAAGTGAGGCAGTATACGTGGGGCCGGTCACGTCGGCCAAGCCAGCGACCGCGGGGGTTCATAACCTCTCCGGCATCGCTTGTGCCAGCTTCGCGTCTCACCCTCGCCCGCCTTCATCTGGAGACCTGCCCGTTCTCCGCATAGGTTGGAGCCATGCTCAAGACCCTGCTCCTCGAAGAGATGACCTGGCCCGAGGTCGAGGCGGCGCTGGCCGACGGCTTCACATCGGTCGTGGTGGCCGTAGGCGCGATCGAACAGCACGGCAGGCACCTGCCGCTGCTGGTGGACGCGGCGCGCGGCGACCGGCTCGCCGTCGAGGTGGCGCGCCGTCTGGGGCGCAGTCTGGTGGGCCCCACGATCCGGGTGGGATGCTCCGAGCATCACATGGGCTTCCCGGGGACGATTTCGGTGAGCACGGACACCCTCAAGGCCATCTGCGTAGACTATGTGGGCAGCCTCGCTCGCCACGGCTTCCGCACCGTCTATCTTGTGCCGTCCCACGGAGGCAACTTCGCGCCCCTTGAGGCCATGCTGGACGAACTCCGGGCCGCCGGCGCCCCCGATTGCGCGGTGCATGCATATGCCGACCTGCTTGAGTTCGTGGGGCTGTGGCAAGGTGCGGTGCGGGAAGTGGCCCCCGGCCTGACCGATCGCGTGGGAGGTCACGCCGACATCGCCGAAAGTTCGGAGATGCTCTGCATCCGCCCCGACCTTGTGCAGGCGGAGCTGGCAGAGGCGGGATATGTGGGAGGGTTCGACGCGGCGCTGGCCGAGCGGATCTTCGGAGAGGGGCTGCGAGCGGTCACCTCGAACGGCGTGCTGGGGGACCCGCGCGGGATGAGCCGCGAGATCGGGGAGCGGTGCATCGCCCGCGCGGCCGAAGGCATCGCGGCGGCGTTCCAGGCAGGAAGGAGGTGAAGAATCAGCGACGAACAGATCGAACGGCTGCTTCCGGTCCTCGGGACGCGCTCGCAGCGGCGAACATCTCGTCAACACTGTCCAGCTTCCTCTGCAATTCGCGCGGACTGAAGCCACGGTCATCCGCTGTCGGGTCCGACTCGACCAGGTATCGGCCCAGGAAGTCGTTTCGCAGGACTTCAAAGACGTAGCGGTCCCGAAGTTGCAGTTCCTCGTACCTGACGCATTCCAACAGTCCCTTCAGTGAACGCGCAATGCCCAGGTAGTCAATGGGATCCCCGTGTCCTGCCGGCTTGAAATCCATGACTCTGAACTGCACATCCCCTCTGAGATCGTACCGTGAGCGTGTTACCAGCACATTGTCCGCGTGAATGTCTCCGTGAACCATTCCGCGCTGTTCAAGCTCAAAGAGCAAGCCAAACATGGCACTCAGGAATTGCTCGATAAACCGCAGCTCCACATTCCCCCGATTGGCCCTGATGAACTGCTCCAGCGACGTGCCCCTTACGTACTGGCGGACAAACACCACGAACTCGCGTCCCAACACGGGATCTTCCCAGGATCGCACATCCAGATACGGGACGACGCATGGATTCTCCAGAACATTCGCCTTCCTGGCCTCCTCAAGGTAGACGTCCGGCTCGTGCTGATACGCAGGAAGATTCTCTATTGGTACGAACTTGAACGCCAGGTCACCATCTATGTGGGTCGCATGTGCGCGATATACACGACCAATTGCCCCCGTACCGATGTGCTCCACGACTTCGTGGTTTCGAAAGAATGGAAAAGTCTTTCCGAGGAAGTGCTCTTCGGGAGGAAGGTGTTCTGACACCGGACGGGAGAACCTATTCCGCTCGGGACCGGGGGTTCAGGTATTCGATCGCCCCACCATCGAAATACCACTGGATCCGGCGGATCACTTCTTCCGCAGTGATCATGTCCATGCAACGAGGCAGGTCGCCCACCACATCCACGCAGAGTTCGTCGGGCCCGTCCTTGTAGTCTCCATCGCCCAGCGGGACCGTTCGCGACTTCCAGCATCCCCCGTTGTCGCAACACAGTAGCGCACCGACGGTGTGAATGAACTGGTGGTGCGGGTAGGCCTCCCAGTGAGGCGGCTCGCGGCCACCGGCCACCACTACGCACGGGCGGTTCTTGGGCATGCCGGGCTTCACTTCCACCGCTGCGGCCAGGTGCATCGGCAGACTGATCGGCGTCACGACGCCCTGCGCGTGGTACATGAGCCGTACGAGTTGGCGAAGGGTGGTTTGCCCCCTCATGTCGACGACCCCGTCGAGCGGCGGATGATGATGCCCGTCCTCTCCGATCTGCACGAACTCCACGCGGCCTCGAAAATGATCGACGACGGCCTGGTACCGTTTCGCATCCCACCACTTGATCGTGAAGTCGAACTTGCCCCCGGCGTCGATCATCCAGAACGGGGTGGATTCCCCGTGAGCCTCCTGTACGCGGGAGAACCACTCCTTCTCGCCATCCGAAATGTGAATGTCTCCCTTGAATGCCCCCGGCTCGATCCGAAGTCCCAACTGCTCGTTCAGGTAGTGGATGAAGCCGTGCAGGAAGTGATAGGGCCTCTGGTTGCTCTGATGGATCAGCGGGTAGTGGCAGTCCACGACGTCCACGTCCGGATCGTCCTCATTCAGCGGAACGAGGTACGGGTTGTTCTCCCACAGCGCGGGACAGGAAGTGCGGACATCGGTCAGGAAGCGTTCGGGATAGCACCTGTGCAGGTCGCGGACCGCGGCGGTGAGCATCACGATGTCACCCGGCGACTGAAAGTTCCTGAGTATCAGCTTGCGCATTGGCTAGCCGTGCTCATCGGACCCTGAACGCCCATGCCGATATGTGGCCCGGGATGGAAGCGCCGTTCGGGGACGTTACCCTGATGGACGTCGGCCCTCTCGGACCGCCCGGATTCCACTCCAGGTATGACGTGGATCCGGCTCGCACATTCCATTGGCGGGTGAACTCCGCGAATGTCGATTCGTATGGCTGAAGATGTTGGCTCGGCCCGAAGCGGCTCCAGATGTCGTCGAGATCCCAGGTCGTCATGCCGAATGCGTCCCAGCCGTTCAGATCGATCCACAGCGACATATAGAAGTCCGTAAGAACCTGTTCGGCCGGCCAGCCGCTAACGTCCGCCAGGGAAGCCAGCCCCGTCGTGGGAGATCGCATGAGACGATGCATAAGGGCCTTCTCGCCGCCCGGGTACTCGCCTCCCCAGCGGTCCATCGCGAACCGGAGCACCATGGACGGAACATCGTAGACCGCTCTGAACGCGTTGGTGCAAGGGCCGTCGTTTCCCTCCTCCGGACTACCGATCCAGCTGCACTCCTCCGGCGCGTTCGGGATCCGGCGCGTGTTTGTCGGATCGTTCGAGTCCCACCCGAAGAACCTGGCCAGGCCGAGAGTCCATGCCTGGTACCACTCACGGCCCTCAAACCACTGTTCGTATCCCATGTTCCGGCCCGATTCGTGCCCGAAGAGGCCGTAGGCCACCAGTTGTTCCGAGAGCGTCGCGCCGCCCTCCAGCTCCCAGGTGTTGAAGTTGGCTCCCCCGAACACCAGGGCAGCGCCCTGCGCGAGGTGGGTGATCTCGTGGGTCAGCAGCGACGGGTAGTATGCAAGGGTTTGCTCCTTCGTCCAGGCGTGTCCGAAGACACCCGCGGGATCGGGGACGCGGCCAAAGAGAATCTCGGCCTGGTTGCTGGTGGCGCACTCCTCAGGCGGATAGAGGTCTCCGAACCACGTCCACCCCCCGAGGAACGAGTCCCGATCGTCCTGCTGGTTGGCCCGCTTCGTCATGAGGATCGTGACTCGGCCGTTCCCGTCGACATCGGACAGGCCCCCAAAATAGTCGCTTTGAACCCCCTTTGCATGAGTTCCATAGAAGGCGTCCAGTCCTGCAAGCTCGGAGTCCGTGAAGGTCCCGCTCGGGTTCTCGATGTCGTCGAGCCACATCGTGTGGTCGCCGATGCGCCGAACCACGGCTCGCATCTGGTCGCGGGCCGAGCAGGACGTGCCTCCGGCAAACAGGCTGAGCGTGTCTCCAACGGACAGCGCGAGCGTTCCTCGAGCACGCGACGTCGCAGGATCCACCCGACCCAGCCTCTGGACGATCCCCCGGTTCCGGTTCATCACCTCGCTGTGGGGGCGCTCCCAACCGCGCGGACCCTCGACGAACTCCTGCCGGGGAGGTGTGGCGGCACCTGCCGGAGCGGTCGCAGCGGCCCTCGCCAACGGGATCGGTGGGGCCGGCGCCATGGCTTCGCGGGGCGGCGCCGAGTAGGCGAAAGGCGATCGGGCGGCCACTACCGTCGGGTCTCCGACGATGCTGGTCGCGGCAACCGGAGTCAGAGAGGCCGGCTCTTCCGATATGGAGACCACTCCGATCACGTATGCGCCTCCCGCGTCATCTCCGGGCAGGTGGAGGCAGCCGTTCCCGCCATAGGTGTAGCGGTACCAGCCCACGGGAAGATCGATGTCTTCCTTGCTGCGCGGGCTGACGCCCACCAGCCGGGCGTCACTGTCACCCTGGACGGTCACGCGCAGCTCGGCGCGCCGAGGGGGCAGGCAGTCGCTGTACGGGACGGTAACCGAAAGGCGCGTCGCACTCGACGCCGTCACGGTCGCGGCCAGACCTCCGATCAGAACTTCGTTGTCGCCGGGAACACTCAAGAACCCGGAGCCGCTGATGGTCGCCTGCGCGCCCTCGAGTAACGTGGCCGGTGCGACATTGGAGATGACCAGCGACCCCGGAACCTCCGAAGTCACCGGGATGCTCTGGCTGGCGCCCAGGCCTTCCGGGTCGGTTGCAGTGACCGTCACGGTCGCCGTCCCGGGCGTTACCGCGAGAATCTCAAACTGGTTCTCGGACACCGAGGCCCAAACTACGGACGCGTTGGTCGTGCTGGCCGTCAGCATCAACGGGTCGCCGTCAGGATCGGAGAAGTATTCGGATCCGGCCCACGAGCGCGTCTCGCCGACCGTCAGGGTCTGCGGAGGAATCGTGTCCGCTACTTCCGGCGCCCGGTTCGGCACCGTGACGGCGAAGCTCTGTTGGGCCGAGAGGCCGCCGCCGTCCGTGGCCGTCACGGTCACCGAAGCGGCCCCCGACGCCACGCCGGCCACGGTCAACACGCTGCCGGACACCGCCACCCTCACATGGGTCGTGTCCGACGAAGCCGCCCCAAACTCCAGGTCGTCCCCGTCCGGATCCGAAAAATGCCCGGCGACATCCACCTCCGACACGCCGCCCACGGCGACCTCCAGGTCCCCGATCTCGCCGACCGCCTCCGGCGCCCGGTTCGGCACCGTGACCGCAAAGCTCTGTTGGGCCGAGAGACCGCCGCCGTCCGTGGCCGTCACGGTCACCGAGGCGGCACCCGACGCCACGCCGGTGACGGTCAACACGCTGCCGGACACCGCCACCCTCACACGGGTCGTGTCCGACGAAACCGCCCCGAACTCCAGGTCGTCCCCGTCCGGATCCGAAAAATGCCCGGCGACATCCACCTCCGACACGCCGCCCACGGCGACCTCCAGGTCCCCGATCTCGCCGACCGCCTCCGGCGCCCGGTTCGGCACCGTGACCGCGAAGCTCTGTTGGGCCGAGAGGCCGCCCCCGTCGGTGGCCGTCACGGTCACCGCGGCGGCGCCCGACGCCACGCCAGCCAGGGTCAAGACGCTGCCGGACACGGCCACGGATGCGATCGCCATGTCGGAGCTGGCGGCGCCAAAGGTCAGGACATCCCCGTCAGGATCGGTAAAATAGCCGGCCAGGTTCACCGTGGCCGTCTCCGCGACGCCAACCGTCTGAGTCGGAATGGATCCGCTGGGCAACGGCGCCCGGTTCGGAGTTGGTGCAGGCTCCGTGCTACCGTCGTCGCAGGCCGTGGTCGCCAGGGCGATCAATGCCGTGGCAAACAGGACCGGGCGAGCGCGTGGGGGAGGCATCTGGTTGGTCTCCGGCGCAACCGCGGGTTGTTGTGGCCGGTTCGCTCTGCTTCAGCGCGACGACGAGCTGCTCGAACTTGTCGACGTCGAGCTGCTGCTCGAACTCGACACGGAACCACCGGATGCCTGGCCCCCACCCCGGCCGCCGCTCGAACTCGACGAACTGCTGCTCGAACTGGACGAGGAACCGCCGGACGCATTGCCCCCACCCCGACCGCCATTGCTCGACGAACCGCTGCTCGAACTCGACGAGGAGCCGGACGACGAGCTGCTGGAACTCGACGAGGAGGAACTCGACGACGAGCTGCTCGAACTCGAACTGGACGACGAACTGCTCGAACTGGGCGACACGGTGACCCTGAAACTCTGCGAGGCGTAGAGGCCGTAGGGGTCCTTGGCATAGGCTGTCACCCCGGCGGTGCCCGCCGACAAGGCGGCGATGGTCACAACCTTCCCGGACGAGGTCACCCTCACGCGCCTCCTGTCCGACGAAACTGCCTGGAAGTCAAGCTCGTCTCCGTCCGGGTCGTCGAAGTACCGGGCGACATCCAGCTCAGTCACGTTGTTCACCTCGATCTCCATGTCCCTGATCCTGCCGACCCGCTCCGGCGCTCGATTGGAATCCGTACCGGAACTGGAGGACGAACTGCTACTCGAACTGGAGGTTGAGCTGCTCGAACTCGACGAACTGCTGGACGACGAGCTGGTGGTGGAACTCGACGAGGAACTGCTGCTGGAACTCGATGAGGAGCTGCTGGTGGAACTCGATGACGAGCTGCTACTGGAACTCGATGAAGACGAACTCGACGACGAGGAACTCGACGACGAACTGCTACTGGCCGACCACCAGTCGGATCCGTCGTCTTCAGGACCAACCAGACCAACGCCGGCATACGTGCAGGCAGCAAGTTGCGTCATCCCGGCACTCACTACCCCACCCGCCAGCAGTCGCAGGAATGCCCGCCGGTCCTCGCGGTAGCCGACATCGGAGCCTGTTTTGGAATCCTGCATCCAACGCTCCCACGATTTGCTTTACTACCCAAGTTTAGGACGGGGTTTCGGGAACGGCCAGTGTGTAGTGCAAGTGTCGTTGCCCGCTCTCCAACGCTTATGATGGGGCGCGATTATCTCGGAGCAAGGCGTGCAGTTGGGCTTTGGGAGCGCGAATCCCCCGCACGGGTCAGAGACAGGAGCGTCGCCGAACCGTATGAGCCGCTGGGACGTGATTCGGGGTTCAGGTGCTCTGCCGGGCCGCCGGCGAGGCGCCGTGAAGGCCGCGGGATGAAGCCGGCCCGGCCCATCGACCTGGCCGATATCCGGACGGCGCGCAAGCGCATCGCCGGAGCCGCCATCCGCACGCCGCTGGTGCGTCTGGAGGCGGCAGG
>JAPPGZ010000015.1 GCA_028874905.1 Gemmatimonadota bacterium | reverse complement strand
CCCCGCACATGAAAGGTAGCACTCTATGGAGCTTGAATCAAGTGCTCAATCCCCGTCCACACGGAACCGGGCGGGGAGCAAGCGCGATCTGCCTGTGATCATCGGACTCGTGCTGACCTCGCTGATCCTGCTCAACCTTCCCGAGTCCGCACAGCGGTCCCTCGCCCACACGGTGCGGCGGGTGGCCCTGAGCCCGTTCATCGAGGTCAACGGGATGATCACGCGGGCTGAGGCACGCGCCCGCGACTTCGACGTGCTGCGGGCCCAGATGGATTCTTCGATGGCACTGATCGCCCGTCAGCGCACGCTGGCGGAAGAGAATCGGCAATTGCGCGGCGTGCTGTCCCTCAGACAACGGATGCCGAGTCGTTTCGTGGCGGTCACGGTCGTCCGTGCCGGGACTTCCGGTTCGGAGAGCGTCTTTCACATCGATGCCGGAGGGGACCTGGGCATCGAGCCCTTTAACGCCGTGGTCACGGAAGGCGGATTGCTGGGGCAGGTCCAGGTAGTCTTCCCCGGCTATGCCCTGGCCTACGACTGGTCGCATCCGGATTTTCGGGTCTCGGCCATGACGGTTGACGGCCGGGAGCACGGAATCGTCGAAGTGGCTCGAGGGGAGTTCCGAGCCCAGGATCGGCTGGTGCTGCGCGGCGCGTCCTTTCTGTCCGAGCTGCCGGACGGCGCCGAGCTGGTGACGTCGGGACGGGGTGGAGCGTTTCCGAGGGGCATTCGGATCGGCCACCTGTCCGGGGTCGCCGAGACTTCGGCGGGCTGGAGCAAGAGCTACTACGTGATCCCTTCCGTATACCCCGGCGAGGCAACGCATGCCGTCGTCGACATGGGGATGGACAGGAGCCTGATCGCGGCCGGAGCGGACACACCGGCTGCTGCGCCACAGGACCGCCGTCCTTGACGGTGCGGGTCGTAGTCCTGACGGCGTGCCTGATTCTGATGCATCTCGTGCTCCATGTGGCCCTGGGCTTCGGCAGGGAGGCGCCGGACCTCTTCGTGGTGGCGCTGCTTCTGGCCAGCCGGTCGATGAACGTCCGCTCCGCTGCCGTGCTCGGCATGCTTCTGGGATTGCTCGAGGACGCCTATTCGATGACCTCATTCGGATCGAACGTCATGGCCATGACGGTACTGGGCATGGCCGGCGCGAAGTCCCGCGACCTCTTCGTGGGGGATTCGAAGAGTTTTCTGGCCACCTTTTTCCTTCTGGGCGCATGGGTTCGCATCGCCCTCGTGTGGGCGGTGACGGAGTCCGCCGTCCGGCCCGTCCTGGACCAGGGGCTCCTTGTGGAGTCTGTGCTCATGGCTCTGTACGCCGCGTCCGTCGGGACCCTGCTCAGGCTGCTCTTCTTGCGTAGCGGAACGACGTCATGAGTCGCCGCCGGAACCGGCATTCCGTCCTCGCGAGCCGCGCGCGCATCGCGGTCGTGGTCCTCCTGGGGATCCTTGCCAGCGTGCTGTTTCGGGCGCAGGTGCTCCGTGCCACGGACTGGCTGCTGCAATCGGAACGGAATCGATTGCGGCCGCTGACGGTGCCGGCCCCGCGCGGGATCATCCGCGATCGGGACGGGAGGGTGCTGGCGGACAACATACCCGGGTATTCAATCTCCATTGTTCCGGATCAGCCGGACTCGATGTTCTCGACACTGCGGCGGTTGCGGGAGCACCTGGAGCTTCCAGCAGGACGTCTGGAGACCTTGTCCAGACAGATCCGGGCCGGGGGTCCGCGGCCCCTGCTGGTTACGGGCGACGCGCCATTCGACGCCGTAGCCGCCCTTGAGGAACGGCGCTCGGGGTTTCCTCGCCTGCTGATCGAACCTCGCCCCAAGCGACGCTATCCCGCCGGGCAGTTGGGGGCGCACGTGATCGGTTACGTAGGCGAGATCAACGAGGCCGAGTTGGCACGGCCCGAGTTCGAGGACGCTGAACCGGGTTGGATCGTGGGCCGGTCGGGAGTGGAATCGCACTACGAGTCGCTGCTCCGGGGCAGGGCGGGGACGCGGTACGTGGAGGTGGACGCCGCAGGACGGATCGTTGGCTCGTTTGGCGGCGTCGAGGGAGTGGCCGTGGACCCCGGCGAGGACATCGACCTCAATCTTGATCTGGAGCTCATGGAGTGGATTCACCACGTGTTTCCGGCCGGGATGAACGGCGCCGTGGTGGCCCTCGATGTCGAGACCGGGGGGGTCCTGGCGCTCTACTCGGCGCCCGCCTTCGATCCCAACGTGTTCGCGGGAGTGGTCGATGCCGACGAATGGAGCCGGCTGGTCGCCAATCCCGAGAGTCCGCTCTATCACCGGGCCGTGATGGGGACCTACCCGCCGGGATCGCCCTGGAAGCTGGTCACGGCGATGATCGCGCTCGACCTCGGCGTGGTGACCCCGGACGAGCACATGCCGGTTCCGTGTCGCGGAGCCTACGTATACGGCAACCGTGTGGCCCGCTGCTGGGACGCCGAAGGACACGGATCGCTGGATCTGCCCGGCGCCATCCAGCACTCTTGCAATGTGTACTTCTATCAGCTCGGACTTCGAATCGGGCTGGCCCGCACGCTCGGAGTGGGCAACCGCATGGGATTCGGCAACCAGTGCGGGATCGACCTGCCGCAGGAAGCCGGAGGGATCTTTCCGGAGAGCGTCGACTTCTGGGAGCGGCGTTTCGGCTACCGGGCGCGGGAGGGCGAAGTGTTGAACCTCGCCATCGGACAGGGGCCCAACGACCAGACGCCCCTGAAAATGGCCCAGTTCCTGCTCGCGATCGCCCGGGACGGCTCGGCGCCCGCTCCCACGCTGTACAGCGAGGCCGTGCCGGCAGAGGGCTGGCGTCTGGACATCCGCCCGGAACATCTGCGTGAAATCCGTGACGGCATGCGCCGGGTCATGCTGCCCGGGGGTACGGCGCACCTGTCGTCGCTGGAGCACTTCGACCTGCTGGGGAAGACGGGCACGGTCGAGCACGGTGGCGAGGGGCTGGAACATTCCTGGTTCACCGGCATCGCCGGGCCGTTTGGCGGTCCGCCGGAGGTCGCGCTTGTGGCGATGGTCGAATTCGCGGGTAGCGGTTCGAGCGTCGCGGCGCCCCTTGTTGCCAAGGCGGCCGACTTCTACCTGCGCGGCAAACACGGCATCCCGCGCGACACCATTCAGACGCTGAGGGAGCACCTCGTGGCCGGTCGCGATGCCGCCTGGGCCAACCGGCGGGACCCGAGATGACCGGCGCGAGGACCGTGTGGCTGAGGCAACTTCCGTTCACGGCCACCGTCCTCGTGCTTTCGTTGTTCGGGGTGGCCATGATCTACTCCGCCGGCGTCCTGGAGGTTCCGAGTCCGGTGACACAAGGCCTCTGGCTCCGTCAGGCTGTTATCCTCGCTGCCGCGGTCGTCGGGCTGTTGATACTGTCGCGTATACCGCTCAGGTGGTTCGAGTGGTTCGCAATGCCTGTGTACATCGTCGGCGTCGCCGTGCTGGCTATCACACTGGTCGCCGGCACCGGCGCGGGCACGGCTGAGGGCGTGAACAGCTTCCTGTCGATTGCGGGGTTCCGCTTTCAGCCCGCGGAGGCGGCCAAGGTGACGACGGCGCTGGCGCTCGCGCTGCTGCTGGCCCGTCGCGAGGAACCTCCGCGCTACCTGCGCGACCTTCTGACACCTGCGCTCCTGGTGGCCGTGCCGCTGGTGCTCGTGCTGCTTCAGCCGGATCTTGGTACGGCCCTGGCGTTCGTTGGCATGTTCTTCGCGATCATCTACTGGGCCCGGACGCCCTGGCCTCTCATCCTGTTCGCCGCGTCCCCCGGACTCGGTCTCCTGCTCGCGTTCAGCGCGCGCGTCTGGTCGGTGTACATCATCGTGCTCGCCATCGCGCTCTATCTATACCGGTTCCGGCTCTACCTGGTGGAGTCGGTCAGCGTGATTCTGGGCAATGTCGCCGCGGGCGCCGTCGCTCAGCCGCTCTGGAACTCCCTTGCCCAGTACCAGCGCAACCGCCTGCTCGTATTCCTCGACCCGAGCCTCGACCCGCGCAATGCCGGCTGGCAGCTCATCCAGTCGAAGGTTGCGGTAGGGAGCGGTGGATTGATGGGCAAGGGCTTCACCGCCGGTACACAGAAGCGACTGGCCTTTCTCCCGGAGCAACATACGGACTTCATTTTCAGCGTCGTCGGCGAGGAGTTGGGCTTCGTGGGCACTGCGGTGACGCTGTTGCTGTTCTGCCACCTGTTTCTTCGCATGATCCGGATGGCGGAGACCGCAAGCACCCCCTTTGCCGGCCTTTTCATCTTCGGTATTATGGGCGTCTGGCTTACACATGTGTTTGTCAACGTTGGGATGACCATTGGCGTGGTCCCCATTACCGGGATTCCTCTCCCGTTCATCAGCTACGGAGGATCCTTCCTTCTGATGTCGTGGATGGCCGCGGCGATTGCCGTGGCCCTCGCCAGCGAAGATTCCTGACCCGGGCGACGCCCCACCGACGCGAGGCTTCCAGCTTTGGCCTGGTTCCAGAAGAAGAAGAAGCGGCTTACGGCCGAAGGCCGCCGCGACCTGCCGTCCGACGTGTTCGAGAAGTGCGACGGCTGCGGCGAAATCCTGTACGGCGAGCGCCTGGCGCGGAACCTGGGCGTGTGTCCCGAATGCGGAAACCACTTCCGTATCTCCGCGGCCCGCTACGTGGAGTTGCTCATCGACTCCGGCTCCTTCAAAGAGGAGGACGGGGGCATGACCAGCGGCGATCCTCTTGGATTCTCCGATCTCAAGCCTTACCCGGGCCGGTTGGAGGCGGCTCGGCGAAAGACGGGGCGCAACGAGGCCGTCATTACCGGCCGGGGCCGTATCGAGGGAATCGCGGTTGTGCTGGCGGTGATGGACTTCAACTTTATCGGAGGATCGATGGGGTCCGTCGTGGGGGAGAAGATTGCCCGCGCCGGGCGGGACGCCCTTGAACGGGATCTTCCTCTGGTTGTCGTCAGCGCATCCGGAGGCGCGCGCATGATGGAGGGGATCTTCTCCCTCATGCAGATGGCCAAGACCTCCTCCGTGCTCGCGAGGCTCCACGAGCGCGGCTTGCCGTATGTCTCGATCCTCACGGATCCGACGACCGGAGGGGTGACCGCGTCGTACGCCATGCTCGGCGACGTCAATCTGGCCGAACCCGGCGCCCTGATCGGGTTCGCGGGACCCCGTGTGATCGGCGAGACCATCAAGCAGGCCCTCCCCCCGGGATTCCAGAGCGCCGAGTTCCTGGAGGAGCACGGGATGGTGGACCGCGTGATCGATCGGCGGGAACTCAAGAGCGCGGTTGCCCAGCTGCTCCGGCACATGCGCGAAGGGTGGCGGCCCTGGGGCTGAGCGGGCGTGACCCGACGCTGGACTCGCTCTTTCCCGGGGCTTCGAGCGCGGTCGAATGGGGCCTCGCCCGCATGGAGGCCGCGCTGGCGGAGGTGGGCAACCCGCATCATCGGTACCGTTGCCTGCACGTCGGCGGCACGAACGGCAAGGGGTCCGTCGCGTCGACCTGGGCTTCCGTGCTGCAGAGGAACGGGGAGCGGGTCGGCCTCTACACGTCGCCCCACCTGTGCTCCTTCCGGGAGCGCATCATGGTCGGCGGCGCCCCGCTGGGAGAGGCACGCCTCGAGGAGGGTGCCGGTCGCCTGAGGCCCCTGGCACGGGACCTGGGAATGTCCCTGTTCGAGGCCTGCACGCTTCTTGCCCTGGTCACGTTCGCCGAGGAGGAGGTCACCTGCGCGAGCATCGAAGTAGGACTCGGCGGACGCCTCGACGCTACCAACGTGATCGTCCCCGAAGTCACCGCCATCACCAACGTCGCGCTCGATCACCAGGAATACCTCGGTGATTCGCTGGCAGACATCGCGCGCGAGAAAGCGGGAATCATCAAGCCCGGGGTGCCGTTGGTGACCGCCGAGGGACGCCCCGCCGTCCTGGGCGTGCTGCGCGACCGGGCTCGCGCGGTGGGCGCGCCGCTCCACCTGGTCGAGCCCTGGCGGCACGTGTCCGGTCTGCGGCTCGGACGGGGAGGCACGCGCTTCAGGCTGCATTCCCGCCGGTGGGGACGCATGGAGCTCGAGACCCCGTTGCCCGGGGCGCACCAGGCCACCAACGCCGCCCTCGCCGTACGGGCGCTTGAACTGATTGAGGGTCCCCCTCGGCTCGACGCCGTCCGCGAAGGCGTTGCCGGGGTGCGGTGGCCCGGCCGGGGCCAGATCTACCGGATCCGCGAACGCCTCTTCGTATTCGATGTCGCGCACAACCGGGCCGCGGTGGCCGCACTCGTGCGCACCCTGGCCGACCTCGCGCCTCCCAGGCCGCTCGTGGTCCTTGCCGGCATACTCGGAGACAAGGACTGGTCGAGAATGCTGCCGCCGCTGGTCGACCTGGCGGATCGCGTCGTCTTCACGGTCCCCGGCTCGGCGCCCCGCGAGAGGCTCTGGAACCCCCGCGCGGTGGCCAGAGTCGTGCGCGGGGGCGTGCCCATCGAAACCGAAGAGGACCTGTCGGTTGCGGTGCGGCGGGCGGAGTCGCTCTCGCGAGGCGGTACGGTGGTCGTCACCGGATCGTGCCATACCGTGGGTGACGTTCTCGAGCTGCTTGGCGTCGATCCCTTCGCCGAGGGACTCGACCGCGTGGAGGGTTTGTCGCCAGGCGCCCAGGATTGAATTCCCGACCTTGCCGATTAGATTCGCAGACCATGCCCCCCCAGTCCTTCTCCCGGCTTCCCGGCTTCCGTGATTTCGTACCCGGCGAACTCGCGCTTCGCAACCACATTTTCGAGACGTGGCGCCGGGTTTCCACGCGGTACGGCTTTCACGAGTACGATGGCCCTCCGCTGGAACCTCTGGGCCTCTATGTCGAGAAGAGCGGAACGGAGATCGTGGAACAGCTGTACAACTTCGACGACAAGGGTGGACGCCGGGTGGCTCTCCGGCCCGAAATGACCCCGACGCTGGCCAGGATCCTCGCCGAGCGCAGCCGCGGCATGCCCAAACCGATTCGCTGGTTTTCGCTGCCCCAGCTGTTCCGGTACGAGAGGAGCCAGCGCGGCCGTCTGCGGGAGCACTTCCAGCTCAACGTGGACATCGTGGGCGAGAGCGGGGTGGCTGCCGACGCGGAGGTCCTGGCTGTGGCTGTGGATGCGGTGCGGGGTCTCGGGCTGCGGGAGGACGACTTCGTGGCGCGGGTGAACGACAGGCGGCTTGTGACCCGCGTGCTGACCGCGGCCGGGGTTGCGGCCGACCGGCATGCGGATTGCCTGGCGGTCATCGACAAGGCAGGCCGCGCCGGTGGGGATGCGACGGACGCGAAACTGCGGGCGCTTGGGCTGGATGCGGGCGCCGCCGAGACGCTGGGCAGCCTGATCGCGGAGGGCACGTGGGAGCACATGAGCCGACGTTTTGCGGACGCGCCTTCGGTGCTCGAGGCCATGCGGCCGCTGGCCGAGCACCGTGCGATCCTCGATGCGATGGGGCTGGGCGGATACGTGCAGTTCGACTTCACGGTGGTGCGGGGTCTGGCCTACTACACGGGCATCGTCTTCGAGCTGTTCGACCGCGCCGGGGAACTCCGCGCGATCTGCGGAGGCGGACGCTATGACAGGCTCCTGGAGCTGGTGGGCGGCGAGCCGTTGCCCGCAGTCGGGTTCGGGATGGGCGATGTGGTGCTCGCCGAGTTGCTGCGTGACCGCGAACTCGTACCGGCCGAAGCCCCGGCCTGTGATTGCTGGGTCGTGTGGGTCGGAGACGAGGGACGCGCGCTGGGAATGTCCGTCGCTCACCGGCTGAGAGCATCCGGGCACCGGGTGATGTACTCGCTCAAGTCGCAGGGACTGGGCAAACAGCTGAAGGCGGCCAATCGGGCCGGCGCCGCGTACGCGGTGATCATCGGCCCGGATGAAGCGGCATCCGCGTCGGCGACCGTGCGGGACCTGAAGACCGGCGTGCAGGACACACGCTCCCTCGAGTCGCTGATCGAGCGTGGGCTCGGTGGAGACCGCGGCCCAGGCGTCGGCCATGAGGCGAGGCCGCCCGCGCGGGGCGGCCGCCCCGAACGGGAGGAGACGTGACGCCCCGCGACCGGCGGTTGCCGCGGAACAAGCGCCGGCAACCGTCCCAGGAGGATATGCGGGTGGTGAGGCAGGTGATGAGCCGGGCCATTCGGCGCCTCAACCTCCTCGAGGCGATCCTGCTCGGGGCCGCCGCGGTCGCGGCCGTTGCCGGCGGCTGGCTCGCCGCATACCTGGGTCGCGGTGCATTCGGATGGCCGTTTCGAACGACGTGGCTGGCGGCGGCGATCCTTCTTTTCGGTGTTCCAGGGGTGTTGGCGTGGACGATGGACCGGCGGCAGCGGTCCAACGGACACAAACAGGGGGAAACCGGCGACGATTCACCCGGAAGCGGCGGAGGCAGATGAAAAAGCGACAAAAGGGGAAGGGACTTACGCCCCGGGCCGAAGATTTCAGCGCCTGGTACAACGAAGTCGTACAACAGGCCGAACTGGCGGACTACCCGCCGGTGCGCGGGAGCATGGTCATCAGGCCCTGGGGTTACGGCATCTGGGAGAACATGCAGCGCGCCCTGGACGACATGTTCAAGGAGACGGGACACCAGAACGCCTACTTCCCGCTCCTCATTCCCATGAGTTTCATCGAGCGCGAGAAGGAGCACGTCGAGGGGTTCAAGCCCGAACTGGCGGTGGTGACCCACGCCGGAGGGAAGGAACTGGACGAGCCCTACGTGATACGTCCGACGTCCGAGACGATCATCTACTCGATGTACGCGAAGTGGGTCCAGAGCTACCGCGACCTCCCGGTCCTGCTCAACCAGTGGGCGAACGTGATGCGCTGGGAGCTCCGAACCCGGCTCTTCCTGCGGACTGCGGAGTTTCTTTGGCAGGAAGGTCACACCGCCCACGCGACGGAAGGCGAGGCGGAGGAGGAGGCCCGGACCATCCTCGACGTATACCGGACGTTCATGGAGGAGTGGATGGCCATGCCCGCGATTACCGGCCTCAAGTCCGAGGCCGAGAAGTTCGCGGGGGCCGTTCGCAGCTACGCGTGCGAAGCGCTGATGCAGGACGGCAAGGCGCTCCAGGCCGGAACGTCGCACATGCTGGGACAGAACTTCGCGCGCCAGTTCGGACTTACCTTCCAGAGCGAGGAAGGTAGGGAGGAGTATGCCTGGAACACCTCCTGGGGGGTATCCACCCGGCTGGTCGGTGGCCTGGTGATGACCCACGGCGACGACGTCGGCGTGGTGCTGCCCCCGAAGCTCGCCCCCACTCAGGTGGTCGTGCTGCCCATCGGCAGGAGCGACGACCAGTGGGCCGTCGTGGCCGAAAAGGCGCGCCGGATCGAGGCGGTGCTCAAGGGCAAGGGGGTGCGTGCGCTGGCCGACCAGCGGCGGCATCTCTCTCCCGGGGCCAAGTTCTTCGAGTGGGAGCGCAAGGGGGTCCCGCTCCGAATCGAAATCGGGCCGCGTGATGTGGAGATGGAAGAGGTCGTCGTCGTCCGCCGCACGTCCGGCGAAGGGGAAGCGCGCAAGGAGTCGATCCCCGAAGCGGCAGCGCTCGGTGGCATCGAGGACCGCCTGGGGGCTTTGCAGCGCCAGCTTCTCGAAGCGGCGCGCGCCCGCCGGGACGCTGCGACCTACCGCGGCGAGGTTTCGTCGGTGGATGAATTGGGGACGCTGCTGAACGAGGGCGCGGGATTCGTGTACTCGGGGTGGAGCGGCGACCCCGACGTCGAGGACCTGGTCAAGGAGGAAACGAAGGCGACAATCCGCGTCATTCCATCGCGGGAGTTCCGCTCCGGCACGGCGCCCGTGCGGTGTGTCGGCGGTGGCGCCGCAAGCATGGAGGTGGTTTGGGCACGGGCCTACTGAACATCGGGCAGAGGCGGCGAGGACCGGCGGAAGGGGTGTCGGCCGACTCGGCGTTCCCGCGACGCGACGGTGTCCTGCGCTGTGGCGAGGTATCGCTGGAGGCTCTTGTACAAGAATACGGTACACCATTATATGTGTACAACGGCGACCGTATCCTGGAGCGATTTCACGCGGTACGGGATGCGTTCGCACCCCTGGATCTGGTGATCGCGTACTCGGTCAAGGCGAATCCGAACCTGGCCGTGCTGCGGCTCCTCGGCGGCGCGGGCGCCGGGGCCGACATCGTGAGCGGCGGCGAGCTGTACCGCGTCCGCCACGCCGGGATCGACCCGGAACGCGTCGTTTTCGCCGGCGTGGGGAAGACACGGGATGAGATGCGCTACGCGCTCGAGCAGGGGATCATGGCGTTCCACGTCGAGAGCGCCCAGGAACTCGTCGCGCTCGGCGAAGTGGCGCGCGATGCCGGCGTCACCGCCCCGGTCGCCGTAAGGGTCAATCCGGACGTGCGCAGTCCCACGCACGAGTTCACCCGCACCGGTCACGCGTCCGCCAAGTTCGGCGTGTCTCCCGACGAAGCCGTGGACCTGTACAGAGCCATCGTGGAGCACACCGCCTTGAGCGCGGTTGGTGTCAACGTGCACATCGGGTCCCAGATCCGCGAACCGCGCCCCTTCCTGGCCGCGCTCGACGTGGTGCTGGAAGTTGCCGACCGGGTTCTAAGGGATAGCGGCACGGACCTTCGCTACGTTGACCTCGGCGGCGGTTTCGGAATCGCCGATGGCGAGGCCGGGGCGCTCGACATACGCGCGCTCGCCGCGGGCGTGGCCGCCCGTCTCGAGGGCCGTTCACTCACCCTGATCCTGGAGCCGGGACGCTTCCTTGTCGGCGACGCGGGGGCGCTGCTTACGCGTGTACTCTACCTGAAACGAAGCGGAGGCAAGACCTTCGTGATCACCGACGCGGGGATGACCGAACTGATTCGTCCGAGCCACTACGGGGGCGTGCACGCGATCTCGCTGGTGCACGACAGCGACAAGGGCTCGGTCGAGCGCGTGGACATCGTCGGTCCGGTTTGCGAACAGGGGGACTTCCTCGCCCGCGACTGGCGCCTGCCGGTGCCATCCCCCGGCGCGCTCATCTGTGTGCGCCAGGCAGGCGCCTACGGCTTCACCATGGCGTCAAACTACAACTCGCGGCCCCGTCCCGCCGAAGTCCTCGTGCACGGCGGGCGCCCCACACTGGCTCGGCGCCGCGAAGAATACGGCGACCTCATCCGGGGCGAGCGCGATGACTGATCCACCGCGCGCCCGCTCCGGCGCGGTCCACACCGGTACGGCCCCGGCGCCCGACACCTCCGGCGCCCCGCTCCACGACCGCATCCTGGTTGTCGACTACGGCTCCCAGTTCACGCAGCTCATTGCGCGGCGCATCCGCGAGTCCGGCGTGTATTGCGAGATTCATCCCCCCACGCGCTCCATCGACCGGGTGCGGTCGTGGTCGCCCCGGGGAATCGTTCTCTCGGGCGGGCCGTCTTCGGTGTACGGGGATGACGTACCCGGCCTCGACCCCGGCCTGCTCGACCTTGGGGTCCCGGTCCTGGGCATCTGCTACGGCATGCAGCTCATCGCGGATCACGAGGGCGGCACGGTCGTGCCCGGCAAGCGCGAATACGGCCGTGCCAGCCTGCACGTAACCGCCACTGGCGGCGCGGCCGGAGAGACCGGCGGCACGGCCACCGGACCCGGCGACGATCTCTTCCACGGCTTCAGTCCCGACGACGACGTCACGGTATGGTGCTCGCACGGCGACCACGTCGACGAGCCCCCGCCCGGCTTCGTCACCCTGGCGGCCACCGCCGACCTGCCCGTCGCGGCCTTTCGCGCCCGCTCTCGCCCGCTGTACGGCGTCCAGTTTCACCCCGAGGTTGCCCACACGCCGCGCGGCCAGGAGATCCTGGACAACTTCCTCTTCCGGATCTGCGGCTGCTCGGGCGATTGGACCGCCGGCGCGTTCGTCACCGAGTCGGTTGAACGCATCCGCAGGTTCGCGGGCGCCGAGCAGGTGGTGTGCGGCCTCTCCGGCGGCGTCGACTCGTCGGTGGCCGCCGCGCTGGTGCACAGGGCGGTGGGCGACCAGCTGACCTGCATATTCGTCGACACCGGCATGATGCGGCTCAACGAGCGCAGGAACGTCGAACGCACCTTCCGCGAACACATGGGGATCCGCCTGGTGGTCGTGGAGGCCGCGCGGGAATTCCTGGATCCCCTGGAGGGGGTTGTCGAGCCCGAGCGCAAACGCAAGATCATCGGCGAGACCTTCATCCGTGTCTTCGAGCGCACGACGCGCGAGCTGGGCTCGAATGCGCGCTTCCTCGTGCAGGGGACCCTGTACCCGGACGTGATCGAGTCGCTGGCCGTGCGCGGTCCGTCCGACACGATCAAGTCCCACCACAACGTCGGCGGACTGCCCGAGGACATGCCCTTCGAACTCATCGAGCCCCTGCGCGAGCTCTTCAAGGACGAAGTGCGCGCGGTGGGGCGCACCCTGGGGCTCGACGAAGCGTTCATCCGCCGCCACCCGTTCCCGGGGCCGGGACTTGGCATCCGGGTGATCGGGACGGTGACCGAGGAACGGCTCGACGTACTGCGGCGGACGGACGCGATCTACCTCGACGAGATCGAGGCCGCGGGCATCTATGACGAAATCTGGCAAGCCTTTGCCGTGCTTCTGCCCGTCCGCTCGGTGGGCGTCATGGGGGACAGCCGCACCTACGAAAACGTCGTGGCGTTGCGCGCGGTCACGTCACGGGACGGCATGACGGCGGACTGGTATCCGTTCGACCCCGACTTCCTCGGCCGCGTGTCGACCCGGATCATCAACGAGGTCGCGGGGGTCAACCGCGTGACCTACGACATCAGCTCGAAGCCGCCGGCCACGATCGAGTGGGAGTAGGGCGCCGCCGAGGGCCTGGGAGCCCGTGGACACAATCCCCCCGGCATTCGAGCGGCGATGCATCCGGGCCGGGCGCGCGGTCACGCTATCCCACCGAGTCGGGACGGCTGGTCAGTTCCACCATCCGGTTCTCGACCGCGCCCCATACCCCTTCCATGAAGGTGACGTTGTCACCGTAGCGCTCGGCGAAGACCAGCAGGTCCTCCTCGGTGACGCCATGAGCCGCCAGAACCGAGTCCCGCCGCGCCTCCGCGATGACCGGGTCCGAAGCGCGGAGTTCGGCCGTCCGCAACCCGACATAGACGTCCACGAACTCCTGCCACGTCATGACCTCCTCGGGGGCCGTCCCGCACCCGGCCGCGAGCACCGCGGCGCCCGACACGAGGAACGCACGCCCGGTTGCGCGCCACGTCCTCCCGCAACCGGGTGCTCGAACTACGCCCACGCCGGGACGGGTCGTGGGAGGTGGTGAC
>JAPPGZ010000061.1 GCA_028874905.1 Gemmatimonadota bacterium | reverse complement strand
TTAGACGATTTCCTGCCGGGATTCAAGCCTCTGGCGATGCGCCCGTCGGGCGACATCAGGGGACGCGCCCAGGGCCCGCGCTCGGAGGTCAGTTGGCGGATTTCGCCCGTCGCCAGGTCCAGCGCATGGATGTGCGATTCGCGATAGCGATTGTCCGTGTCCTCCATGAGGCCGTCGAAGAGCAGTGTGCCGCCGTCGGGAGTCAGGTCATACCCGACGTTGCCCACACCCGGCGCGAACGTGGCGCCCGCGTTCCATTCCCCGCTGGTCAATTGCCGTGCTGTGCCGCCGCCGCTCGGAACCCGGAACAGGTGCGTGAAGCCCTCCTCGAGGAAACCGATCCGGTCGTAGCGGTAGTGGATGCGGTCGATGATCCTGGGCGGCGCGGTCCAATTCGCACCCTCCGGCGGCGCCGGCAGGTCGATCGGCCAGGGATTCGGGTGCGCCACGAAGCGTTGGAAGTAGATGTACTGACCATCGGGGGACCACTGGAAGTTGGTGGGGGCCTCCGTCTCGCGCGTCACCTGGGTCGCGGAGCCCTCCGCGTCCATCCAGCGCACCCAGATCTGCTGCCCCGAAGGCTCGCCCGGCGCAAGGTACGCCATGCGGGAGCCGTCCGGAGACCACCGCGGGCTGGAGCCCTTCAGCAGGAAGCGCTGCCGGTCACCGTCGGCGTCCATGATCCGGATCTCGGATTCGAAGCGGTCCTCCATCTTGTCCACCCATGACTTCGTGAAGACGATCCGGCTTCCGTCCGGCGAGATCTGCGGGTCGCCCACTCGCTCCATGTCCAGGTAGTGTCCGACCGTGAGCAGATCGTCGGCGTGGCTCTCCTGGGCGGTCGCCGGGAGCGGGATTGCAAGGATCGCGATGGCGATCGCGTGAAGGTGAAGGTGTCGGCGGCTGGGGATCGCGGTCATGGAACGGCTCCTTGTTGCGCTCGGTACGGCGGAAAGCGACTGTGGGAATCTTGCACCGGTCAGCCCCAGCATAGTACGCGTCCCGCCCTTGAACATCCACCTCGTAGACGGCACCTACGAACTCTTCCGGCACCACTTCGGCGCACCTTCCGCGACGGACTCGGCGGGCCGGGAGGTGGGAGGCATGCGTGGCGTGATCGCCTCGCTGCTCGGCATGTTGGAACGGGGAGCCACTCACATGGCGGTCGCGACCGATCATGTGATCGAGTCGTTCCGCAACGACCTCTGGCCCGGCTACAAGACCGGCGAGGGGATCGATCCCGCGCTGCTGGCCCAGTTCCACCCTCTGGAAGATGCACTCACGGCGATGGGCGTGCCCGTCTGGCCGATGAAAGACCTGGAGGCGGATGACGGCCTCGCGTCGGGCGCGGCTCGGGCTCGCCGCGACCCGAGGGTGGAGCAGGTGCTCATCTGCACTCCCGACAAGGACCTGGCCCAATGCGTGGTTGGCGACCGCGTCGTGCAGCTGGACCGCCGGAGGAACGAAGTGCGCGACGAGGGTGGCGTCATCGCCAGGTTTGGCGTAGCCCCCGCGAGCATCCCCGACTACCTGGCGCTGGTCGGGGACAGTGCAGACGGGTTCCCGGGCGTTCCGGGGTGGGGGGCGAAGTCAACTGCGACGATGCTGGCCCGCTACGGTCACCTGGAGAACATCCCGGGGCACCCCATCCGCTGGGACGTCAAGGTGCGGGGGGCGAAACGGCTGGCGGAGTCACTGAGGGCGAACAGGGCCGCGGCCTTCCTGTTCCGCGACCTCGCTACGCTGCGCGACAGCGCGGCCCTCTTCGACGACGTGGATGAACTCGAGTGGCGGGGCGCCGCCGATGGCTTTCGGGACCTGGCGGGAGCGCTGGGTGCACCCGGATTGTGGACGCGGGCGGAGCGGCTGCGAACCTCCCGGTTTGGCGGCTAGCCGAATGCCGGGGGGGTTCGTCCACGGCTGCTAGCCCTCCACGGTCTCCAGAATCCAATCGGCGATGAGCTCCATGACCTCGACCGACCAGGTCTCCTCGATCGCCTGGTACTCGGTCGGCGACCCGGTGTCGGAGTGCTGGAACAGGTGATTGAGGCCGGGCAGTGCGTGGATTTCGTACTGCGTGTTCCCGCCGCGCCGGAGCGCCGCTTCGATTTCGCGCAAGTTCTCCTCGTAGGGCACTTGCAGGTCGTTTTCGCCGTTGATTGCCAGAACCGGCACCGTGACCCGTTCGATCGATCCCGCGGGTTCGTAGGTCAGGAAGTAGCGGAACCATGGCGTGTTCACGCTCTGGACCTGGGCTGCCACCGCACCGTCGAGCGCAGCGTCGTCGGTGATCCCGGACTGCGCGCGCACCTCGTCGCTTGCTTCCTCAAGGGCCGTGCGCACCATTTCGGTGAGCGCTTCCGCGGCGCGCTCCGCATCGGGTTCCGTCTTGAGGACCTCGAACATCGCGCGCTGTAGTTCCTGGTTCTGGGCGATCGCCCGGTCCGAGGCGCCATTCGCCCGTGCGATCAGCTCCCCCTGCGCGTAGAGGATCCGTTCGCCGTTCACGCCCGGCCCCGCCATCAGCACGATATAGGCGACATCATCGGACTCGACGGCCACCATGGGTGCGATCAGGCCCCCTTCTGAATGTCCGGCCAATCCGATCGCACCCGGATCCACATCGTCCCGGGTCCTGAGGTACGCGACGCCGGCCAGCACATCCGAGGCGAAGTCGCGTGAGGTGGCGGCCGCGAGTTGCCCGTGGATTCGCCGACGCCGCGATCGTCGAAGCGCAGGACCGCGATCCCGCGACGCGTAAGGTGGTCGGACAGTACCAGGAAGGGACGGTGTCCCAGCAGGGCCTCGTCCCGGTCCTGGGGACCCGATCCCGAGATCAGGATCACGGCCGCGAAGGGGCCGCCGGATTCAGGACGGGTGAAGGTTCCCGCCAGAGTGTGGCCGCCGTCCGGGTTGGGATAGCTGACATCTTCCGACAGGTAGGGAAGCGGTTCGACCGGATCCTGGGGACGCCGTGCCTCCGTCTCTTCCGCGTCGGTTCGCTCCAGAATCAGGGTCAGTGTACTGCCCATCTGCGCGAAAGATCCCTCGATGCTGTTCCCGTCGGCCGAAAGCGTGCCCTCGTACGTGGCCCCCGCCACCGGCATCGCAATGGTCATCGTGGCGCCTGTCAGTGTCACCGACTCGACGGGCACCTGGGCATTGCCCTGATCCAGCGAGAAGACGCTGGCGGTCAGCTCTCCCCCGCTCTCGCCGATTTCGAAGCGCATGCGCAACTGCACCGTCCCCACGCTCAGTGAACCCACCCAGTTGCCTGCGAACTCGGACGGGTCGGCGGTCCGTTGCTCCGTCTCCTGGCCCTGCGCCTGAGGCTGCGTGCCGAGCAGCGCGAGCGCGGTGGTCGTGCAAATCAACAGTGTTCTCATGCTTCGTCTCTCTCTTGACGGACGTAGTGCGGTCGTTCCGCTACTCCCTACGGATCCTGCGCGGAGCGAATTCATACTTTCGCCAAGCCCACTCGTCCCTTGCCAAAGACCTCCTCGAGGGCCCGGATGGTCTCACGGTCCGGCGCAACCCTCAGCGAACGCGACCTCAAGCGTGGCGCGCCCGATCCGTTCGACTCGGTGAGCACGACCTCGACGGGGGCGACTCCGGGGTGTGCGTCAACAACTGCCCGGGCGCATGCGAACGCGTCGTCCGCCAGCGAGTCGTGCCCGCCGAGGTCGATTCGCACGGCCAGACGCCCGCTGCCACGCACGTGCCCAAGGGGCTCGGCGGAATCGAGGAAGACCGGGGGATCTCCTTCATCGCGGTCGCGGTCGCTTACCTTGCCGCGCAGCAGCACGACGGCGTCCGTCTCCACCGTGCCCTTGTAGCTCTGCCATACGTCCTTGAACGCGAGGACCGTAGCAGTGCCGTGAAAGCCCTCGATGGTGATCTTCGCCCACTCCGAACCGTCACGGCGGGACACCTGGCGCGCAACGGCGGTAACGACGCAGGCCATCTCGACCGACTCGCCCATCCTCGCCTTCAGCGCTCCCACCGCGTCGAACGCCTGGGCGATTTCACGGTAACGGTCGAGCGGGTGCCCCGATATGAAGAAGCCGAGCGCTTCCTTCTCACGGGTCAGGCGTTCCCGGTCGCTCCATTCGGGCACGGTGGGGAGCGCGGGGACGGGTCGCTCCAGACCGCCGCCGCCGAACAGCGACCCCTGGCCGAGCTCGGCTTCCTGCAGGCGGGCCATGACTTCGCCATACGCAGCGTCGAGACCGGCCAGAAGCTGGGCACGATGCCCACATGAGTCGAGCGCACCGGACGCGATCAGCGCTTCGCACGCCCGCTTGTTGACGGCCCGCAGGTCGATCCGCTTCAGGAAGTCGAAGAGGCTCCCGAACGCCCCCCCCTGTGAACGCGCGCCGAGGATCGACTGTACGGCGGCGGCGCCGACACCGCGCACCGCTCCGAGCCCGAACCGGATCGTGCCGGGTCCTACAACCGTGAACTTCCAGCCACTCTCGTTCACGTCGGGAGCCAGGACTACAAGACCGTCTTCGAGCGCGGGGTGATACCGGCCCAGATCCCTGCATTCGCCGATGTACTTCACCACATCGTCCGTCTTGTCCAGGACGGACGAGAGCAGCGCGGCCATGAACTCGGCCGGGTAGTAGCGCTTCAGCCATGCCGTCTTGTACGAAAGCAGCGAATACGCGACAGAATGGGATTTGTTGAAGCCGTACCGGCCGAAGGTCTCGATCTGCCCCGCGAGCCCGGCGGCGGTAGGCCGCGGCAATCCCCGTTCGGCGAGCCTGGCCTGGAAGCGGTCCAGTTCCGCCCGAATCAACTCTGCGTCCTTCTTCCCCATCGCCTTGCGCAGCACGTCCGCTTCCGCCAGCGAATAGCCCGCGAGGTCGTTGGCAATCAGCATCACCTGCTCCTGGTACACGATGATGCCGTAGGTGGGCTCGAGGATGTGCTCCAGTCCGGGGGCGGGGTACGACACCGGCTCACGGCCAAGCTTGCGCTGGATGTACTTGTCGGTCATGCCCGAGTCGAGGGGCCCGGGCCGGATCAGCGCGTTGGTCGCCACCAGGTCGTCGAAGCGATCGCAGCGCATGGCGCGCAGCTTGTCCAGGGCCAGGTTGGATTCGAACTGGAAGACGCCCGACGTGCCGCCGCTGGCAAGCATGCGATAGACTTCCACCTCGTCGAGCGGCACGTCGTCCATCGCGTCGGACTCGTATACGGTGGCCGTCCCGGGGTGGCGGAACTGGCCCAGGCGATCCTTAACCGCCCTCACGGCGTCGTGGATCACCGTGAGCGTCTTGAGGCCCAGGAAGTCCATCTTGAGCATCCCGGCATCCTCGAGGCAGTTCATGTCGTACTGCGTGACGATGTCGGGCCCGTCCTCGGAACCGGTGGCGCTCATCCTGCCGCCGCCCCCGTTCCTGCTTCCCTTGCCCTGCGTGCAGATCGGCACGTAGTCGCTCAGCGGACCTGGCGCGATCACCACTCCGGCGGCGTGCACCGATGCGTGGCGCGAAAGACCCTCCAGGGTGATCGAGTAGTCGAACAGCTTCCTGTGACGGTCGTCGGATTCGTAGAGCGCCTTCACGTCCCGGATCTGCTTCACCGCCTCGGCCACCGTATAGCTCTGGCCGGGCTGGTTCGGGATCTTCTTTGCGATCCGGTCGGTCTCGCCCACGTCGAATCCGAGGACCCGGCCCACATCACGGATCACGGCCCGGCTCTTCATCGTTCCGAAGGTGATGATCTGCCCGACGGCGTCACGACCGTACTTCCGCCGGACGTACTCGATCACCTCACCCCGGCGCTCGTAACAGAAATCGATGTCGATGTCGGGCATCGAGATCCGCTCGGGATTGAGGAAGCGTTCGAACAGGAGACCGTATTCGATCGGGTCCAGATCGGTGATCCGAAGCGCGTAGGACACCAGGGACCCGGCCGCTGAGCCCCTTCCCGGACCGACCGGGATTCCGTTCTCGCGCGCCCAGCGAATGAAGTCCCATGTGATGAGGAAATAGCCCGCATACCCGGTCTTGAGAATGACCGCGAGCTCGTAGTCGAGCCGCTCACGGACGTGCCGGGGGAGCGGGTCGGCCTCCGAATCGGCGTCGTCACGCGACTCCGGCGCATACCGCTCCCTCGCACCCGCCTCGGCCAGATGCACCAGGTAGTCGTTGTCGTCGCTGAAGCGCTCCGGCAACGGGAACCGCGGCAGATGGTATTTCTTCTCCAGGGTCAGCGAGACCTCGTCCGCGATCTTCAGGGTGTTCTCGATCACTTCCGGCCGATCGGGAAAGGCCGCCGCCATCTCCTCGTGGCTCTTGAAGTAGAGGCCGTCGTCGTATGTTAGGCGGCCCTCGTCGTCCTGGTTCTTCGCGGTCCCGATGCACACGAGGATGTCGTGGGCCGCGTGATGGTCCGGCTGCAAGTAGTGGGCGTCGTTGGTTGCGACGACGGGAAGCCCCATGTCGTCAGCGAGGGCGAAGATCTTCTTGTTGAGAGCCGCCTGGCCCTGCGTTCCGTGGGCCTGCACCTCCAGGTAGTAGCGGTCGGGAAATGCGTTGGCGTACCAGTCCGCCACTTCGCGGGCACTGTCGTCGTTGCCGGCGTTCAGGTGCCGCGCCAGTTCGCCGGCCATGCAGGCCGAGCTCACGATGAGCCCATCGGAGTGGCGGGCCAGCGTCTCCCGGTCCAGACGGGGACGGTAGTAAAAGCCCTCGGTGTACCCTATCGACGAGAGCTTTATGAGGTTGTGGTAGCCCTCCGCGTCCCGGGCCAGCAACACCAGGTGATAGTGCGCCTTCCCGCCCTGTCCCGACCGCGCTCGCTCCCTTCGATCGCCGGGCGCGACGTACGCTTCCATGCCGATGATCGGCTTGACCCCCGCCTTGCGCGCCAGCTTCTGGAAGGTCCAGGCGCCGTACAGGCAGCCGTGATCGGTCAGCGCCAGCGCCGGCATCTCGAACTCGCACGCCTTTCGGACCAGGTCCTTCAGGCGGTTTGCACCGTCGAGAAGCGAGTACTCCGAATGTGTGTGAAGGTGGACGAAGGACAACGCTACCGCCTCGACATGACGGTGTATCCCGCCACCACGTCCCATCGCAGGGTGGCCGCGTTGGCCTCGCCGCCTTCGAAGGTCAGGCGCGCGCCCCCGTTGCCGAACGTCGTGCCGCCGTGGTAATCCAGGGTATCGGCCTCCTGGTTGTCCTCAGGGATATCCTGATCGCCCATCATCACGGCGGTGGCGGTGAGGACGTCACCGTCCGAGGCGATGCGGAGCGCGGCCCGGCCGCCCCGAGCCGGGCCGGAGTAGGTGCCCTCGAACCAGGCGAGGTCGCCGTCGAAGGCCATCGGTGCGGGGGTGGCGTCGCCGACCATCAGCTCGACGATCTGCTCTGCCAGGGCCGTTGGACCGGGCGGACCGGCGGTATTGACCAGGACCACGACCGTGAGATCCTCGTCGACCAGGTGCAGCGATTCGGTGAGGAAGCCGTTGATGCCGCCGCCATGATGCAGCGCGCGATGTCCGAGGATGTCGCTGGTCGCGAGGCCGAGGGCGTAGCGGATCCTCGTGCCGTCGTTGAGGTCGCCGGGCTCGGTCAGTTGCGCGTATGCGTCGTCGTCGAGTATTTCTCCGCCGTGCAGCGCGCCCAGCCAGGTGGCCAGGTCGCGCGCGCTGGAGCACAGCGACCCCGCTGCGAACGGGATGTTGTGGACGATGAAGCCCTTGTTGCCCAGGCCGTCCTCACCGACGTCGTAGCCGTCCACCTTGCCCTCCTGGATTTCGGTTTCGCTGCAGTAGTGCGAGCGATCCATGCCCAGTTCGGCGAAGATTTCCTGTTCGATGTAGTCCTCGTAGGTGGTGCCGGTCACCTCCTCAAGGATCATTCCGGCCAGGTAGTAGGCCGAGTTGTTGTAGATCTCGTGCTCTCCCGTGGGAAAGTCGAACGGGTGTTCGCCGATTAGCGCCAGCAAGGTGTCCCGGGGTACGCGCCGGACGAAGTAGGGCCGGGCGGCCGCCATTTCGGTGTAGCCGCGGATCCCGGACGTGTGATCGAGGAGCTCCCGCACGGTGATGCTGTTCCCCCGGGTGGGGAAGTCCGGCAGGTAGGTGCTCATGTCCGCGTCCAGGTCGACGAGCCCTGCCTCCTGCGCCTGGAGCAGGGCGACCGAGGTGAACTGCTTCGTGACCGAGCCGATCTCGTAGATCGCGTCCTCCGGCGTGGGGACGTCCAGTTGCAGATTGGCCCAGCCGTACCCCCGGAACGCCACGGGCTCCCCCCCATGTACGACCGCGACCGAGGCCCCCGCGATCAGCCCTTCACGGATCGGCGTCATGACGATCTCGTCGATGGCCGCCACATGGCCGGCGTGGTCGGGATTGGCGTAGCCCACGCCCTCGGCCCCGAACTCGCCGGCCGAACCGGCCGTGTCCGGCTGGCCGCCACAGGCTCCAAGGGCCAGCGATGCCGCGGCAGCGAAGATGGCGAGGGGGTGCGTGGGAGGGACGGTCCGGGACGGCTTCGGCGGTTGCATCAAATGTCTCCGTGGCGCTTCTGTCTTCACGTGCACTGGAAGGACCCGAGGATCTGCTCCAGCTGGATCATGTATTCGTATTTTTCGCGATCGGGCGCGTAGAGCCATGCGTCGATCAGGTATGTCCGATCCTGGTCCGCACAGGTCACCGAGCGCGTAATGAAAGGCCCCGCCGCCGGATACTCGTCCGGAGGGTTCTCCCACACGGCCTGCACGCCGAAAGCCGGATTGCCCCTGAACGTTCCCCTGGACTCGATGGTCCTGTTCAGGTTCACGAATTGCGGATAGTCGTAGTACTGGTCGACGATTCGCGCCCGCCATTCGAGAAGTGCGTCGGCATCGAGCTCGATCGTCGGACTCTGCCAGGTAACCGCAAACTGACGAATCAACTCCGACGGGTCCGGGTTGTCGTTGCGGAACATGTGTATCCCGTCGAGCATCCTGTATTGATACACCGCGGGAACGACCAGGCTGAAGCGGTGTTCTTCCCGCAGCGTTCGGGCCAGCGCCGTGTCGGGTCCGGTCGTGAACATCCTGGCCAGCACCCAGTCCCGATACTGGCTGTCGAATTGCTCCGCCAACTCGGGGAGCAGTCCGGTCACGGTCTCGGCAGCATCCGCCGCGTCGGGCAGCACGACCATCGTCACCAGTTGCTCCCGCGCCCAAACGTCCGCCACCTGGAGTATCCGGGGCGGACTGATCGGCTCGTCCACCCTGGCAAGTGCCGGGACCATCCACGGGTCCTCCGGCGTGCCGATCACGAGCTGCTGCTTCAGCAGGCGAAGCCGGTACCACACGTCCTCGTCGGCGGTCTGGTATGTGACCTTGAAAGTCCTCTCGTCACGAACCGTGAATACCCGCCTTTCCAGGGCGGGCAGCAGCGCGGGCTCGATCTGCGCCCACAGTTCCGGCGAGGCGGTGACGATGATGCTGTTGACGTCCCCGACGGCCAGCGGCAAGCTGTCCCGGTCGTTGCACGCAGTCGTCGAAAGGACCGTGACGGCCAACGCGGTCACGCCATGGTAACAAAGGGGGTACCTCCCAGGGCTTCGGCTCCGCATGATTCGGTTCCCTATATTCAGAAATGAGTCCGGTGTGGGATGCACCGGAGTGATACACTACATCCGAGGAGGCGGTCCGGTCCATGCCACGCAGTCACGCCCGCGGCGCGAACGCGCTCTGTCTCGCTTTCACGCTGTCGTTGGCAGGCTGCGCTTCCAGCGGCCCGGCGGAGGCGCCCACGGGAACGGTCACTCCCCAGGACCCTCCGGCGACACCTGTTCCGACCGAAGCGGCCGTGCAGGAAAACACCTCCGTGGAACCACCCGAGGCATCCATCGAGGGGATCTTCAGCGGCGTTCAGGCGGATCGCGGCAGAACGACGTTCGACGAGGTCTGCTCCGAGTGCCACACCACGAGCGAATTCCGCGGCCGCACCTTCCAATCCAACTGGGGGAGACGGACCGTATACTCCTTTTTCAGGACTGTGCGCTCGACCATGCCCGACGACAACCCGGGCGGTCTGAGCGAGCAGGTCTACCTGGACGTGGTCGCCTATATACTCAGCATCAACGGACACGACGCCGGTTCCTCGGAACTGGCCGCCGACTCGCCGATGCGTGAGGTGCGACTGGCCCCGCCCGGCGTGGATCGGCAATGAGCGGAGGTGGGG
Source organism: Gemmatimonadota bacterium (assembly GCA_028874905.1). Lineage (GTDB taxonomy): Bacteria > Gemmatimonadota > Gemmatimonadetes > Longimicrobiales > Gaopeijiaceae > Bin94. The sequence continues at coordinate 75,097 of JAPPGZ010000061.1, read as the reverse complement.
GAAACGTGGGTGGCGAGGGCTGTGGAGGACTGGATCGCCGCACCTTCGTAAAGGCGGCGACCGTCGGAACCGGTGCGTTGCTGGCCGGGGTCGGGTCCCTTGCAGGCGAGAAGGATGCCTTCGACTCGGGTTCGCGGCGTGCGGGGACCAGGGCACCGGCGATCCATACACGGCAGACGCCGGATGTTGCCGTGGTCGGTGCCGGGGCCTTCGGCGCATGGACCGCTCTGAACCTGCAACAGGCAGGCGCACGCGTCGTCCTCATCGATCAGTACGGACCGGCCAATTCCCGGGCGACGTCAGGGGGCGAGACCCGGGGCGTGCGCACCGGGTACGGCGACCGCGGGCACGGCCTCCTTTGGACCCGGTGGGCCAAACGCGCGATCGAGAAATGGAAGGAGTGGGACGAACAGGGGCGTGAACTGCTCCTCCCGCGCGTGTTCTTCACCACGTCGGACCTCATCATGAGGGACGAGTGGACCGAGTTCATGGAAGACACCAGGAACAACTGGGACGAAGCGGGTGTCAGGTACGAGGTCCTGGACGCGGACGAAATAGGACGGCGATGGCCGGTGATCGACCTCACCGACATAGAGGTCGCCCTCTGGGAGCCTGACGCCGGGGTCGTCCGTGCCCGCCGCGCGATCGAGTCGGTAGCAAGGGTCTTTGAACGGGCGGGAGGCACGATCGCGATGGCGAAGGCGGCCATGGGGCCCGCCACTTCATCCCGGCTCGATGCGCTAACGCTGCAACCCGGCGAGCCCGTGTCGGCGGCGAACTACGTTTTTGCGCTGGGTCCCTGGTTCCCGAAGGCGTTCCCGGAACTGATGGGTAATCGGTTGCGCATCCCCATGGGCAACGTCCTCTATCTTCGCACGCCCCCCGGAGACAACCGCTACAGTTACCCGAATCTGCCCAGCTACAACTTCCCCGGTGTGACAGGCTGGCCCGCCCTCGGTCCCGACAACCGCGGATTCCGGGTCCGCCGCGGTGGAAGAGGGCCGGACGATCCCGACACCAGCCGCCGCTGGCTCCGCGAGGAGGAGTACGAGAGTCCGCTGGCTTTTGTGCGCGAGCGGTTCCCCGGACTTGCCGATGCGCCGGTGAGCGAGACACGGTCGTGCCACTACGAGATTTCGCGGACGTCCAACTTCTTTTTCGACCATCACCCCGACTTCGACAATGTCTGGCTGGCAGGCGGCGGATCGGCCGAGGGCTTCAAGTTCGGACCGGTGATCGGCGAGTATCTGGCCGGGCGGATCCTTGGCACGGAGACCAACCCCGAGTTGATCGAGGCCTTTCGACTCTCCGAGGAGGAGTTCGAACCGCGATAGACCTCCCCGGACTTCGATGAGTTACCCGATGATCCGCCCCGTGATATTATGGACACGGGCGGGCCGACAGGGCGACAGGGGCATGATCGGAGAGGGATATGCCAGGCGGTATCCGGGATATCGGGTGGGGTGCAGTGCGCAGGTGGCTGGACGGCCTGCTTCAGGACATCAGACTCGGTTGCCGGCGCGTGATTCGTGCCCCGGGCTTTGCCGCCGTGGCATTCATCACGATCACCCTGGGCGTCGCAGGCAACACGGCGTTCTTTGCGGTGTTCGAGGCGCTCCTGCTTCGTGCTCCGCCGTACGACGACCCGGAGGACCTCGTACACGTCCGGTTCGTCGCGCCCGACGACGCCTTCGGTTCCTTCTCCTACCCCACGTTCCGAGACATGGAAGCGGCCACCCGTTCCGTGTTCGCCGGAGTGACGGGCGCGATGCCCAACATCGCGGGCCTCAGCGACGACTCCGGCCGACGTGACGACCTGCTCCATGAACTGGTGGCCGGACCGTATTTCCAGGTGCTGGGCGTACCAGCCCAGGTGGGCAGGGTCTTCGCGCCCACCGAGGGGACACTAGCCGGAGCAGATCACGTCCTGGTCCTCAGCGATGCGTACTGGCGACGGTCTTTCGACGCTGATCCCGGCGTAGTCGGCCGCAGCGTCCACCTGAACGGTTTCCCCTACACGATCGTTGGCGTTGCGCCCCCGGAGTTCCACGGAGTTTTCCCGGCACTGCGACCGGACTTCTGGGCGCTCGCGTCGATGGCCGATCAGCTCTCGCTGAACGGTCGGGGCAGCCTCGAGCGACGCGGCCAGGAGTCGTTCATGGTCAAGGCCCGCCTTGTGGACGGCGTGACGCGCACGGAAGCCGCGGCCGCGCTGGGCGCGTTTGCCGAAGAGTTGATCGGGTCCCACAGCGATCGCTATGCGCAGCGGCGGATCGTGATGACGCCGATCCTTTCGTCACCCATCCATCCCGCAATCGACGGAGTGGTGGTTCCCGTCGCCGCCCTCGTGATGGGAGTGACGGTCCTGGTGCTGCTAATCGCGTGCGGCAACCTTGCCGGCTTTCTGCTGGCGCGGGCGGAGGACCGCCGACGCGAAGTCGCGGTGCGCCTGGCCCTCGGAGCCGGACGGGCCCGCCTGATCCGCAGCCTCCTGACCGAGACCACGATGCTCGCGGTGGCCGGGGGGACGGTGGGAGTGTTCGTTTCCCTGTTCCTCGTCGACTTCCTCGTGAACATCAGACTGCCGCTCCCCGTCGACATCGTGGTGGACACGCGCCTCAACGCCACGGTGCTCGCTTTCGCAGTCGCCGTGACCCTGGCGGCGGCGGTGGTGCTTGGTCTCGCCCCTGCGCTCCAGTCGACCCGGACGGATGTATCGGGTGCTATCAAGGACGAATACTCCGGCGGTTCGCATCGCGCCGCCAGAATGCGGGCGGTGCTGGCGATCAGTCAGATTGCGGGCGCGGTGGTCCTCCTCGTCGCGGCAGCGCTCTTCACACGCAGTCTGGCCACGGCCCAGCGCGTCGATCCCGGGTTCGGCGTGCACCCGGCCGCCATCGTCTGGCTCGAACCCGGGCGCGGACGTTCGCCGGACGAACGCCGCACGTTCTATGACGCGTACCTGGCTCGCGTAGCCGCGCTGCCTGAAGTCGTTTCAGCGGGGTTCATCACCCTCGTCCCCCTCGACGGTGCGGCGACCTCGACGCTGACGCTCAACGTGCCCGGAATCGAGCCGCCACCAGGACGCACCGGGCACGAAATCGACTGGGTCGGCGTCGACGGCGCCTACTTCGATGCGGTGGGGATCCCCGTTGTCGCGGGGCGGCTGTTCAACGACGAAGACGATATCGAGTCCCCGCCGGTAGCAATCGTCAGCGAGGCGATGGCGGCAACCTACTGGTCCGGCAGCGCCGTGGGCGGGACGTATACCACGCGTGACGGAACCGAGGTCCGCGTCGTCGGGGTCGTCGGAGACACAAAGGTCCGCAGCCTCGGCGAGGAACTGCGGCCGCTCGTATACGGAGCGGCGAGCCAGATGCCCCATGTACATGGGCGCGTGGTCGCGCGTACGGCCGGCGATCCCGAGGCCGTCCTTCCCGTCATGCTGGAGAACGCAACCGACCTCGATCCGGACGTCATCACGATCGACGCCAAGACGATGGAACAGCACCTCGCGTTCCGGTTGCTTCCGGGGCGGATCACCGCAGTGACCGTGAGTCTCATGGGAGCGCTCGCGCTCCTTGTCGCCGCCATTGGGCTCTACGGCATCGTATCGTTCAGCGTGGCGGCGCGAAGGCGGGAACTGGGCATCCGGATCTCGGTGGGCGCGGAACCCGATCGACTCGTCGGCATGATGCTGAAAGCAGGTCTGACGCTGCTCGCCGCCGGCCTTGCGATCGGCATCGCGCTGGCCGTGCTCCTCGCCCGCATAGTGCGCAATCTGGTGCACGGCGTCGAAGCGTTTGATCCACTCATCCTGGTGGGCGTCGTGCTGCTGCTGACCGGAGTCGCGACGCTGGCCGCGTACGTCCCCGCGAAGCGCGCCAGCCGGGTGGATCCGGTGAGCATCCTCAACGAGGGCTGACGGGAAACGGCAACGGGCGGTAAATTCACTCGTACGGAAACGAACGCACACGGAGGAGCGCATGCCCGGCGATAGCAAGTTGAGAATCAATCGGCGCGGCGTCTGGCTCCGGTTTGCAGCGTTGCTGCTGGCGGTGCCGGTCGCGGCTTATGTGCCGGCCACGCTGAAGGCGCAGGACGCCCATTCCGTCGGGTCGGCGGAAGCCGTCACCACCCTGAGCGCTCACGCCGAGGACCCATTCGCCGGATTCGAAGCGTTCGTGACGGGCGTGATGGAGGACTGGACGATCCCGGGTATCGCGGTGGGCGTGATCCGCGACGGCGAAGTCCTGCTGGCCAGGGGGTTCGGGTATCGGGACATCGAGGCGGCACTTCCGGTCACCGAACACACGACGATGGCGATCGGGTCGAACAGCAAGTCGTTCACCGTGACGCTGATGGGAATGCTCGTGGACCAGGGGAAGCTGGAGTGGGACAGGCCGGTGCGCGACTACCTGCCCGATTTCAGGCTCCACGACGAATTCGCCACCGCCGAGATGACCCCCCGGGACCTCGTCACCCACCAATCCGGGCTCCCGCGCCACGACAACGTGTGGTACGGCCGGACAGGCACCCGCGCGGACATCTTCGCGAAGCTCCGGTACCTCGAGCCCAACGCATCGTTCCGCAGCCGGTACCAGTACCAGAATCTCATGTTCATGACCGCCGGCTACCTCACGGAGAGGATCACGGGCGAGGACTGGGACGATCTGATCGAGCAACGGATCTTTGCGCCGCTGGACATGGAGCGTTCGAACACATCTGTGCGCGACACGCCGGCGTCGGGCGACTACGCGGTTCCATATCTGCTAAGGGACGGAACGCTGACGCGCGTCCCCTTCCGCAACATTGACGCGGTCGGGCCGGCGGGCTCCGTCAACTCGAACGTGACCGAGATGCTCGCCTACATCCAGGCCCACATCGACGGCGGTGTCTTCGACGGACACCGGCTGCTTTCCGAAGAGACCTCGGCAAGCATGCAGCAGCCGCAGTTCGCCATGCCCGGCGAGTCCGAGTTCACGGAACTGGGTCAGGCCAGCTACGGTCTGGGGTTGCGCGTCAGCAGCTACCGAGGCCACAAGATGGTGGCCCACGGCGGCGGCATCGACGGCTTCATATCGTCGATGTCGTGGCTGCCCCGCGAGAGGATCGGCGTCATGGTGCTCACCAACCGTTCCGGGGACATGAACCCGGTGCCGGTCATGATCGCCTACAACTTGTACGATCGCCTCCTTGGGCTCGAGCCGGTGGATTGGAACGCGCGCAACCTCGAACTGCGCGACGAACAGCGCGCGCGCGCCGAAAAGACGAGACGCGAGCAGGAGGCAAAGCGCGTTGCCGGAACGCAGCCCGGCCATGCCCTGGCCGACTACGCGGGCACCTACGAGCACGCCGGGTACGGCGGGATGGCAATACAGGTGCAGGGCGGCGGACTGGTGATCGTCTACGAGGATTTCCAGCTCGACCTCGAGCACTTCCACTATGACATCTTCCGGATCACGTCACCGCCCAACATCGTGCCGGTGGCGGGCCTGGTGACCTTTACGACGAACGCCGATGGCGTGGTGGGAGCCGTTGCAATCCCCTTCGAGCCGAACGGGACCGACATCGTCTTCGAACGCACGGGGTCTTGATGTAACTCGCGCCGCGGGTTGGCGTCGAGCCTACCAGTGAATCAATTCTGGATATTCCGCAGTTGACTTGCGGATTTTCACGGATTATTGTTCCGAATGCTGATCGACCGCCCCGTCCCCATCAAACGAATCCGACGGGCGTTGTCCGTGCATCCGGTGGCCGCGTTGACCGGACCGCGCCAGTGCGGCAAGACGACCCTGGCCCGGGAAATCTCGGCCCGCGCGGGCGAAAGCACGTACTTCGACCTTGAAGAGGCGTCGAGCCGCCGCCGCCTGTCGACTCCCCAGCACACGCTGGGCCACCTCGAGGGGCTTGTGGTCATCGACGAAGTGCAACGGTCCCCCGCGCTCTTCGAGACGTTGCGGGTCCTGGTGGACAGACCCGACAACGCGGCGTTTTTTCTTCTGCTGGGCAGCGCGTCGCCCTCCCTGGTCAGGGGTGTCTCCGAGTCTCTGGCGGGCCGCGTTGGACTCGTCGATCTGGGCGGGTTCGATCTTGGCGAGGTAACCCCGGAACGGTGGCGGAAGCTGTGGCTGCGGGGCGGCTTCCCGCGCTCCTACCTCACGAGTCCGGAGGGTTCGGCGATCTGGAGGAGGAACTTCGTTCGCACCTTTCTGGAACGGGACTTGCCGCAGCTGGGCATCACGATCCCGGCGGAGCGGCTGCGGCGCTTCTGGACCATGGTCGCCCACTACCACGGCCAGACGTGGAACGCGGCGGAATTCGCCCGCTCGCTCGGCACCAGCGAAGGGACTGCCCGAAACTACCTGGACATCCTTGCCGGGGCGTTCATGGTTCGGGTGTTGCCGCCCTGGTTCGAGAACATCCGGAAGCGCCAGGTCAAGTCGCCCAAGACGTATATCCGCGATACGGGCGTTCTACACACGCTCCTCGGCCTGGACGAGGAGGAGGAAGTGGCTGGCCATCCCAAGGTCGGCGCATCGTTCGAAGGGTTCGCGATCGAGCAGCTTGTGGTGGCTTTCGACGTGCAGGACGCCTATTTCTGGGGGACACACGGCGGTGCGGAACTGGACCTTCTTGTACTTCACCGGGGCGCACGCTACGGTTTCGAGTGCAAGTTCGCGGACGCACCGGGTCCGACCCGGTCCATGCGCGTGGCGCTTCGCGACCTGAGGCTGGACCACCTGTGGATCGTGTATCCGGGCAAGGAAGCTTACAGCCTGGACGAGCGGATCTCGGTGCTCCCCGTCTCCGGCGTGCAGGAAAAGGCTCGGCAGCTGATCCGGCGGCGAGCACGGCGGCATTGATGTAACTCGCCTTTCACGGCGAGCGTAGGGTTCGACATGAAGGATTTTGCTCTCTGTGTGGCGGTCCTGCTGGCCGGCGCGGCGCCCCTGGCGGGGCAGACGAAGGCGACGGTTCGGGGTGTGGTGCGCTCGGCCGTGACGGGCGAGCCGATCCCGGGCGCGGTCGTGCGGGTGGTGGGCACCAGCGTCGTGAACGAGACCGATGTGGACGGACGGTACGGGCTGCTTTCGGTACCGTTGGGCGTGTCCGTGTTGCGCGTCACTCATCCGGAGCACGTGGGGATCGCGGAGCGCCTGACCGTGGAAGAGCCCGCGCTCGTGCTCCGCGATTTCGAGTTGATGGCACCCGCCTTCGTTTTGGAAGAGATCGTGGCCCGCGCCATGCGGCAGTCCGTCGAGATACCGGATGCGACCATCCAGGGTGAGGAGCTCGAGAACAGCCGCGGTGTGCGCGAGGTGCTCGACGGGGTCACGGGGGTGACCCTGATCAGGACGGGCGGCGCGATCGGGACCGGGTATTATCTCCGCATTCGCGGCGCCAAGAGCTTCAACTTCAACCGCCATCCGGTCGTTTTCGTCGACGGCGTGAGGGTGGAGGCGACCGGCTATGACGGCGGTCTCGGCGCGCTGGAGCTGATCAATCCGGGGACAATCGCGCGCATCGAGGTGCTCAAGGGTCCGGCGGCCGGCGCCCAGTACGGCCCGGACGCGGCGGACGGCGTAGTGTTGATCACGACGCGCCGGGGCAAGGGACCGTAGTCAACGGACCAGGCACAAGCGGGGGCGGGCCCACCGTGGGACCCGCCCCCGCCTCGTCCGCCACGCACCCAAGGTGCGGCGCGCGCGGCAGCCGTCAGCAGATTCTCATCTCGTGATGTTCTCGTTCCCGTTCGTCTCCACGATGGGCAGTTCCCAACACGTCACGGTGCCATACTCGGCGCCGGTCTGGTCGAGCCCGTTCGGGTGAATCGATCCCGGCTCCCCAAGGAACGAGATCTGCTGCGCCGAGCCCCGGTACTGGAGCATGTCGTTGAAGCGCCACCCCTGTTCCACGAACAGTTCGCGCGAGCGCTCGGCCAGCACCGCCGCGATCACATCCGCCTGCGATGCCGACGCGCCGGCTGCCCACTCGGGCAATCCCGCCCGGGCGCGCAGGCTGTTGATGATCCCCACCGCCGTCGCCACGTCCCCCATCTGGGCCGAGGCCTCCGCGATGATCAGCTGGGCCGCTTCCCACGATGTCAACGGCGCGGGATCGGCGCGCGATGTGTACTTGTCGGTGAAGTAGTGGATCGTTGAGAAGTCGAACGCCTGGTTGCCGATGGTGCGGACGGGCACCCGCGGATCGGGCATGCCGTCGTTCTGGGTCAGCTCGCCGGCATCGTTGACCGTCAGGTCGCGGAAGTGGTCCGCAACCGACCCGTGCTTGCTGATCCCGTCGTTGGTGTCGTTCAGCCAGCGATGCAGGTAGTTCATCCGCCTGCCGAGGTCGGCGGCGCGATCGGCCGCGAACTTGAACCCTTCGGGCACCTGCTGCGCGTCGGCGATTGCGCCGGCCCAGTCGCCCATGTCCAGCTTAGCGCGGGCACGGCCGCCATAGGATGAGGTAACCAGAGCCGCGTCTCCGGCGCCAGAGATGGCTTCACTGAAGTTCTGCACCGCCACTTCGAGTACCTGGTCGGGTTGCATCTCCGGGCCACCGTCCAGCGCCATCGAACAGAAGCCCTCGCCCAGCGCGACGAGCGCCCATCCGCCATAGGCCCTGACCGTGCCCTGCATCTGCGCCTTGCCGGGCACCGCGCCCGCGTCGAACTCCGCGAGCTTTGAGAAGATGTCGTTGTTCAGGAAGCGCGCCGTCTGGAGCGGTGTGTACACTCCGTAGTTTGAATCGCAGGAGCCGGTGGCGAGCACCCCGCCCGACAGTGCCTGCGGGTCCATCTTGCGCTGTCCCCACTCGCGCATGTTCAGGTTCCCGGATGTGGGAATCCACTCGTCGGAGTGGTGGGATGCCGCCGCGGCGTAGTTGCTCCAGGCGCACTCGGTGTCGCCGATTACCGAGTTTACCAGGACGCCGGCGAGCGCCGGGTCGTTGAGGTCGTCGGCCGCCACCTTGCCGGGGATGTCGACCGCCAGAATGTCATCCAGGCTGCACCCCGTGCTGAGCAGGGTTCCGGCAGCGAGAGAGGTCAGCAGCAGCGCCCGTGCAGCACTCTTGGTCCGGTTTGTCATGATTCTGCTCCTTTCCTCAGAACGTGAGCCGCAGGGTGGTCGTGAAGGTTCGGAGTTGCGGCCAACCTTCCTGGTTGTAGGCGGTCAGGCCACGCGTAGTGCCGGTCTGCTGGGCGACCTCGGGATCCATCTGCTTCACTCCGAAGCCCTCAGCCTGCCCCACCCAGAGCGTCGCAAGGTTGTTGGCTGCGACGTTCAGGGTGACCCGGGAAGCGTTCAGCCGTTCCGCCCACGAGTCCGGGAAGGTGTAGTTGGCCGAAATGGACCGGAGCTTGGCAAAGTCGCCGTCGATGATCCCCGGCTGCCAGAGGCCGATACCGCCCAGGGTTTCATAGGCGAGCAGGATGGGATCCGTGCGCTCCAGGATCGCTCGCGAATTGATGAAGAAGCGGTGCTGGGCAGCGATGTCGCCGCTGACCATGGTACGGCCGCCGACATAGTCGACCAGCGCATACAGTTGTAGGTTCTGGCCGATCGAAAGGGTCGCGGACGCGCTGCCTTCCTTGTCCGGAATCGGCTGGCCCCAGTAGACGTTGGGTGCGTCCGCGCAGGGAACCGGCGCGCCGCCTCCGACCGACAGGCCTGCCGTCGCGCCGCTCTCAAGGATGGTCCCGCCTTCGCACATCACATTCGTAGCGGCGCCGTTGGACAGATCGGCGCTCACGACACGCTTCATGTAGATGGCAGAGAGAGGCTGCCCGAGCGCGTGGTACTGTCCCAGGGTGGAACTCTCCAGCACGGCCGGCTGGCCGCCCAGGTCGGTGATCTCGTTGTTGGCCGTCGAGAAAGTCGCCCCCAGGTCGAGGCTGACGGCATTGCTTCTGAAGACATTCGCGTTGACCCCGACCTCAATCCCCGTGTTCTTGACCTGACCGATGTTCTGGAACTGGACACCGGGGAAGCCGTTGGAAGGAAGGGCCGGAACCGACACGATCGCGTCGTTGGTGGTTTGATCGTACCAGGTGAACTCCAGCCCCACCCTGTCGTCGAACAGGCTGGCGTCGAATCCGACTTCCACTTCGGTACCGACCTCGGGCCTGAGTTCTTCGTTGCCGATGTTCTCGGGCGTGACCGTGGAGGCGCCTCCGGGTCCGACGGAAGGCTCGTACGTTCTGAGCGCGTCGAAGACATCGGGCTGTCTGCCGGCCTGTCCCCAGGCGGCGCGCAGCTTGAGCTGCTGGATGAACCCCACACTCTCCTGAAAGAAGTTCTCGTCGCTGATCACATAGGAACTCGACAACTTCGGGTATACGACGAAGTCGAAGTTCTTCCCGAAGGCGGAGTTGTCGTCGCCACGCACCGCGCCCGTGAAGTACAGTCGGTCGCCGAACGCGATCTGCTCCTGGACGAACACCCCGAAAGTCTTGTTCTCGCGATAGTCCTCGTCCGCGCTCCGGGTGGAGCCCGACGGGATGGTCTCGAGGGACCTTACCGGGAAGGCTTCGCCCCGTCCCCACAACACCTCCGACGTTCGGGCATTGTACTGAACGCCGACGCCGGTGCTGAGAGTGATGGATTCGAACGGCGAATAGTCCCCGCTGACCTGGTAGTCGGCCGAAACGAACGATGTGCGTTCGTTGGCGATGGTCTTGCGGCCCGTATTGAAGAAGTTCCCGAGATTCCCCGTGGCCAGGTACAGCTCGGAGTTGGTGCGGTTGCCGAAGTCGCCGCCGAACACCAGCCGGTGCCTCATCCATTCCCTTGCATCCCACGAGGTCTGGAAGCTGAAGGTCGTCCGGTCGACGTCCGTGATTCCCTCGATCTCGTCCTCGTAGGCCTCGGGCAGGTACGCGATGTACCCGCGGGAAGGGCCGTCCAGCGCCTGCGGCGTGCCGCTGCCGGGTTCGCACCCGGGTGCCGGGCAGGACCAGATCACGGCTGTGAGGAGCGGCTGCTGGGCCGACGCGGACTCGAGCTTGGAGCGGTTCGCGCCCAGGCTGAAGTCGAACCTGAGGGTCTCGTTGGGGGCATACGTCAGGTTGGCCCGGCCCCGCAGGGAATTCTGCCAGTTGTAGGGCACCGGCCCTTCCTGGCGGTCGAACTCTCCGCTCACATAGTAGGTGACGGTCTCGGTGCCGCCGCTAACGTCCGCTCCGTACGACTGGTTGTGTCCCGTGCGGAACCAGTCCCGGCCGCCATTCGGCTGACACCCGGTATGAGTGGTGGGATCACAGTTCAGTATGCCGAAGGTGTTTTCCTTGTCGTGCTGGAGCACGTTGACTTCGACGATCTCGCCGGAAGCGCTCTTGTAGTAGGTTGGGGGCACCAGCTGGACCGGGTTCGGAAGCCAGTTCGCTCCCTGGCGGACGGTGGCGTTTACCCGGGGGGCGCCACGGGCGCCCCGCTTGGTGATGATCTGGATCACCCCGTTGGAAGCTTCGGTCCCGTACAGGGTCGCGGCCGCGGGCCCCTTGATGATCTGGATGCTCTCGATCTCGTCGGGATCGAAGTCGTTGATGCGCGAGGGCGCGCGGCGACCGTCCTGCCCGACGCCGGCGAGCAGCCCGAGATCACCGTCCTGTCCGTTGACACGCACGCCGTCCACGACCACGATCGGGGTTGCGGCGAGCGTCAACGAGGCCGCGCCGCGGATCCTCATGATCCCGCCTTCGCCGATCGAGCCGCTGCTGTTCATGATGCGGACGCCCGGCACGGTGGCCGAGAGCATCTGCTGGACATCCGCAACGGGCGCCTGCTCCTGCAGCACGGCCGCGTTGACGTTGCCGATGGCGTTGCCGACCGATCGGGCCTGCTGCTCACCGACCGTGCCCGTGACGATGATCTCGTCAAGCGAGATGGCCGTCTCCTGGAGCTCGATCGTGACGGCCTGGTCCGCGCTGGCCTGTGCCGTCGCCTCGCGGTAGCCGATCATGAGCACGCGCAGCGTCACGGTTCCCGACGGCGCGTTCAGGATGAGAAAGCGTCCCCGGTTGTCGGTCAGGCCACCGAGTTCGGTCCCGTCGATCACGACCTGCGCGCCGACAAGGGGTCGTTGGTTGCTCCCGTCCACCACCGCGCCGGTGATGGTGCTCTGAGCGGCCAGTGGCGCGACGGTCAGCGCCAGGGCCAACACTCCGGCCATCCCGCCGACGACACCCGGCAATCGACGGAAGGACAGCGGGCTGGAACGCGATTTGGGTCTCATCGGATCCTCCTTTGACTGGATGAGCGGTTGAATCTGTCTCGTCGCACTATTGAGAACGGGGCTGTCGCCCGGTCACCCGGGCGACAGCCCCGAAAACACCCGCTTTCAGCCGATATCAGCTGCTGATGTTTTCGTTCCCTTTGACCTCCACCTCGGGGAGCTGGAAGCATGTCAGGTCGCCGTATTCCGCGCCGGTCTGGTCGAGACCGTTCGGATGGATCGAACCCGGCTCTCCCAGGAACGGTATGTCGAAGCGCAGCATGTCGTGCAGGCGGTGCCCGCCCAACACGAACAACTGGCGACGACGTTCCTCCTTGACCAGGTCCATGATCTGTCCGGCGCCCACGTCCGCGGTGACCTCGGGAAGCCCGGCGGCCATGCGGAGGCCGTTGATCTTGCCCAGCGCGCCCGCGACATCACCCTGCATGGCCAGCGCCTCGGCCTCGAACATGCGGGCTTCGTGCCAGTGCACCAGGGGCAGCGGGTCGCCGCGTGAATTGTACTTGTCGTGGTAGTACAGAATCGTCGCGAAATCCGCAGCCTGCGTGCCGTCGGTCCTGACGTTGACGCGCGTGTCCTTCACGCCGTCTCCGCCGTCCATCGGCATGCCATCCGCGCCAATCGTAAGATTCTGGTAGTTGTCGGCCACCGAGCCGTGGGCCCGGAAACCGGTCGGAGCGTTCAGCCGCTCAAAGTAGTAGTTGTAGCGTCGCGATTCGGACGCATCGCGGGAGACGTCGACACTGAACCCATCGGGGATCTGGGACGCGTCGGCCATGGCGCCCGCATAGTCGCCCATCGCAAGCCGAACACGGGCACGCCCCAGCGTACCCTGCATGGTCAGCGTCGCGTCACCGGTACCCTGGGCCAGTGAGATCGCGGAACTGAAGCGCTGCTCGGCCAGGGTCCGTACTTCGCCGGGCTGCATCGCCGCGCCGCCATCGATGGCCATGCGGCAAAAGCCCTCACCCATGGCAACCAGCGGAAATGCTCCCCAAACGGCTACCGACGCCTGCAGCGCGGCCGCGTTCGCCACCTCAGCCCCGAACCCCTCCAGGCGCTGGCTCACGTCCTCCGCCTGAAAGCGCGCGGTGTGCAGCGGCGTGAACATCGGATAGCCCCAGCCACCACAGGTCCCCTGCGCATAACCCGCATCGGAAGCGTAGATCTTGCGCTGCCCCCAGTTCCTCATGGTGAGGTTGCCCGAGGTCGGCACGTATTCGTCCGAGTGGTGCGCCGAGCCCGCCACGTACTGATTCCAGCTGCACTCGACTTCCGCGATCACGCCCGTGGCCAACACGTTGGCCAGCGACGCGCTGTTCAGGTCTTCTTCCAGAACCTTGCCCGGCACACGCACGGCAAGGATGTCATCCAGGCTACACCCCGAGACCACAACGGATGAAGCCACGAACAGCACCGCACCTACCAGTCTGTTTCTCGCTTTCATTCTCATTTCTCCCTGTGATCTAGAAGGTGAACCGGACCGTGGACACGAACCGCGTGATCTGCGGCCAGCCTTCCTGCACGTAGCCGTTGAGCCCGAACTGACCCGGGCTCTGACGCGCACGCTCGATGTCCATGATCGGATGCCCGAACGAATCCTTCGACTTCTGCCAGATCGTCCAGAGGTTGTCGACCGAAGCAGTGATCGCCACGCGGCTGGCCCAAACCATTTCGGCAACGGATTCCGGCAACGTGTAGGAGGCCGAAAGCGTCCGCAGCTTCATGAAGTCGCCCGCCACTACGCCCGACTGCGCGAGGCCTCCGGCGCCTAGCGCCTCATAGCCCAGCAGAATGGGGTCCGTGCGCTCGAGGATCGCCCTGGAGTTGAGGAAGAACCGATGCTGCGCGCTAATGTCTCCGAGGCTCAGGTGGTGTCCCGCCACGTAGTCCACAAGCGCGTACAGCGACAGATTCTGTCCGACGCGCAGGTTGGTGTAGAAGCCCGCTTCGGTGTTCGGAATCGGCTGACCCCAATACACCTCCGGGGCGTTCGCGCAGGGCACGGGAGCACCGCCGCCCCACGAGAAGTTGGAGCCGGGGGCAACTTCCCCACCCTCGCACATGAGGTTGGTGGCCACGTTGCGCCCACTCGAACCATCCAACTGGGCGCTGACCACGCGCCTGTAGAACATGCTCCCCAGCGGGAAGCCCTCGACGTGGAACTGCCGGTTCAGGCTCGAAGCGCTCTGGACGATCGGAGGCTGGCCGCCGAGGTCGGTGACCTCGTTCTCGAAGGCCGAGAAGGTGGCTCCCATATCGATGCTGAACGCGTCGGAGTTGAACACCTGCCCGTTGATCCCGATTTCGATGCCCTTGTTGTTGATCTGGCCGATGTTCCGGAACTGGACCCCGGGGAATCCCTTCGACGGGATGACGGGGACACGGACCAGAGCGTCGTTCGTGGTCTGGCTGTAGACCGTGAATTCCAGGCCGATCAGGTCGTTCATCAGGCCGGCGTCGAAGCCTAGCTCGATCTCGGTCCCGACCTCGGGCTGCAGGTCCGGGTTGCCGATGTTCTCGGGCGTCAGGACCGACGCACCCCCGGGACCGACCGTGGGCGTATAGGTCTGAATCGCGTCGAAGACGTCGGGCTGCTTACCGGCCTTCCCCCACGCCGCCCTGAGTTTCAGCGTGTTGACGCCGGGCAGCATGTCCTGGAAGAACGGCTCGTCACTGACTACGTAGGACGCCGACAGCTTCGGGTACACGACGAAGTCGAAGTTCGTGCCGAAGGCACTGTTGTCGTCTCCACGCACGGCGCCGGTCAGGAATAGCCTGTCAGCTACGGCAATCTGCTCCTGCACGAACACGCCGAAGGTCTTGTTCTCGAGGAAATCTTCCTCGGCCCGCTTCGTTGAACCCGATGAAACGGTTTCGAGCGCGTCGACCGGGAACGTCTCGCCGTGGGCGAAGGTGGACGACTCCTGCCGCTGGTAGTACTGCAGGCCACCCGAAGTGGTGAGCCTCAGATTGTCTCCCAGATCCAGGATCCCGTTGGCCTGGTAGTCCATCGAGAAGTAGCTGGTATTGAGGTTGATGATGGTCTTGCGCCCCCAGGGCGTGAACTGTCCGGGAGGTTCGCGGTTCGTCGCGCGATAGAGTTCGGAGTTCCTCACACCGCTGAAGTCGCCGCCGACGATGGCCCGGTGCGTGAACCAGTCGTATGGCTCGTGCCGCGCCTCCAACGAGAACGTCGTGCGGTCCACATGCTGGAATCCCTCGATGTCGTCCTCGTACGCCTCCGGCAGGTACGCGATGTAGCCCCGGTAGCCACCGTCGATGCGGCTCGGCGCGTTGGCGTCGCCCGCCTCGCAGCCGGGCGCCGGACAGGCCCAGATGATGGCCGTCGGCAGTGCCTGCTGCGCCGACGCCGACTGGGCCTTGGAGCGGATCGCACCCAGACCGAAGTTCAACTCCAGCTTGTCAGAGGGCGTATAGGTCAGATTCGCACGGCCGCTCATGCGGTTCTTCCAGTTGTACGAAACGACGCCCTCGTCACGGTCCCAGTCCGCGGACACGTAGTAGGTGATCTGCTGGGAGCCGCCGGTCACATCGGCACCATAGGACTGCGAGTGTCCGGTCTGGAACCACTCGTTGCCGTACACGTCGCGGTCGATCTGGAGGACGTTGAACGAGGCTACGGTGCCCGGTTGACACTTCAGGCGCTCGTCCACGTCGACAGTCTGGGATACACCGTTGCACTGATACCAGACGTCGGGGAACATGTTGTAGACGTTCGGATAGAAGTTGGCGCCCTGCTTCATCGTGACGTTGATCCTCGGCGCACCCGTCCGGCCCCGCTTGGTGATGATCTGGATCACTCCGTTGGACGCTTCGGTCCCGTAGAGCGTCGCAGCCGCAGGTCCCTTGATGATCTCGATGCTCTCGATCTCGTCCGGGTTGAAGTCCGCTATGCGAGAGGGCTGGGAGTTGCCGTTGAAGGCGTACCACCCGAAAGCGGCATTGCTCTCCTGGCCGTTCACGCGAACACCGTCCACGTATACGAGTGGCTGAGCACCAAGCGAGAGGCTGGCGATCCCGCGAATGCGAGTGGTGCCGCCCGCGCCGACCTCGCCGCCGGCCATCGAGACCCGGACACCGGGTACCGTGGCACTGATCATGCGCTGAACATCGGCAGCCGGAGCCAGCGCCTCGAGTTCGGCCGCGTTGACCTGGCCGATCGAGTTGCCGACCGCACGGGCCGCCTGCTCGCCCACCACACCGGTGACAACGATCTCATCCAGCGAAATCGCGGTTTCCTGCAACTCGATGGTGACCGCCTGACCGCTGCTTGCGCTGGCCGTGGCCTCGCGGTAGCCGATCATCACCACACGCACGGTGACCGTGGCTGTCGGGACGTTGAGGATGAGGAACCGCCCACGGTTGTCCGTGAGGACACCGAGGCTGGTTCCTTCTACCTGCACCTGCGCGCCGCCAAGCGGACGCTGGGTGCTGCCGTCCACGACCGTGCCGGTGATCGTGTTCTGAGCGGCCAGCGGCGCAACGGCAAGCGCCAGGGCCACAAAGCCCGCCGCACCTGCCGCGGCGAGCCCCCACCACCGTCGTGTGGGCTGTTTCAAACGGAAGTTTTGTCTCATGGTACTCTCCTTTGAGTGGTTGATGAGACTCCTGCTTCGACGGGGTGGCAAGATAGGCCAACGTCCCGCAAGCCCGCAATAGCTACGTACTCAATATTGTATACAACCGCGGAAGGCTGCTCCGCAACACGAACCCTCGACCCCTCAGGACGGCACCACACGGTAGTTCGGCGGCGGCGGGGCCCCGATCAGGTGTTCGACGAAGTAGTCCCAGCGCCGGCGGATGTAATAGGGGTCGCCGCCCGCGCCGTGGTTGAGGTTCGGAAGGATGAGCATGTCGAATGTGCGGTTCGCCTTGATGAGCGCGTCCACCACCTGCATGGTGAGCGCCGGGCTCACGTTGTCGTCCATCTCGCCGTGGATCAGCAGGAGCTTCCCCTTCAGGTTGGCCGCGTGCGTCGTGTTGGCCTGCTGAATGTAGTTGGCGCCGTCCGGGTCCATCAGCCCGTGGTAGAGTTCGCCCCACAGCGCGATGTAGCCGCGCTGGTCGTGGTTCCCGGCGCCTGAAACGGCCACCTTGTAGAAGTCGGGCTGGGTCAGGATGGCGTGCGTGGACATGTATCCGCCCCCGGAGAAGCCGTATACTCCGACACGCTCCAGGTCCATCCAGGGCCTGGAGGCCGCCAGCTGCTTCATCGACGACACGTGATCCGCCAGTCCACCGGCGTCCTGCAGGTTCCCGTACGAGATGTTGTGGAACGCCTTCGAGCGCAGGGGCTTTCCGAGGCCGTCCAGGACCACCACGATCGCGCCCAGTTCGGCTGTCGCCTGAGCGTCCCAAAGCACCCGCGACAGGGGATCGGCGATGCTCTTGGGCACCCACGCGGTCTGGGGACCCGGGTAGACGTAGTCGATCACGGGGTAGACGGCCTCGGGATCGAAGCCGGTGGGCTTGACGATCAGGCCGTAGAGGTCGGTCACGCGGTCCCGCGCCTTCGTCACGACCATCTCGGGCGGGCTCCATCCCAGCGCCTCGAGGCCTTCCAGCGACCCGGTCTCGAGCGTCATCACGGCCGCGCCGCGCCGGTCGCGCAGCACGGTCACCGGCGCCGTGTCGATGCGGCCGTAGGTGTCCACGAACCAGGCGCCGCCGGGGCTGGCCGTGACGAGGTGCTGCGAGTCCTCGGATGTGAGGCGGCGCACCGCTCCGCCATCGAGCCCCACGCTGTACAGCTGCATGTAGTACGGATCCCCGCCTTCGCGTCCGCTCGCGGTGAACCACAGCGTGCGCGAGGCCTCGTCCACATGTAGAATCTGCCGGACCAGCCACGGACCGCTGGTCACCTGGCGATTCAGCTCGCCAGTCCGCGCGTCGTAGAGATAGAGGTGACCCCACCCGTCCCGCTCGGACCACCACAGGACCTCGTCGCCGGCGCCAAGCACCCGCACGTTGGGCCGTGACGCCAGCGAAGGTGTGGCCTCGCAATAGGTGGAGCATCTCTCCTCGATGATCGTGCGCACTTCGCCGGTCGCCGGGTCGGCCGCCTCCAGGCTCACGGCCTTCTGGCCTCTTGTGAAGCGAAGGGCGTAGAGGGCCGATCCGTCGTCCGCCCACCACACGTTCTGGAAGGTGAAGGGCGACTGGAAGATGGAATTGAGCGGATCCGCGTTCAGCCGCGTGACCGCGCCCGTTTCCGTGTCCACGATGACCATGTGGGCCATGGGAATGATCGAATCGCCGGGAAGCGCGTACCGGTACGCGTGGTGCCGCGGCCGCTTCGATCCGTCCTCGGGAGCACCCTGCACGAGGTGCATCTCCAGGACGCCGCGCTGGTCCAGCTGGTGCGTGGCCACGTAACGACCGTCCGGCGACCAGAGGGCAGCGGGGGGCACGGGAACGCCAAACCGGCGAATCGTCACGGCCGACGTGTTGCCCTCCGGGGACGACCCGTAGTCCCAGTATGGCTCTCCGTCGTCGGTGAGCTGCGTCCCCTCCTCGTCTCCCGCCGCCCTGAGCCACAGGTTGTGGTTCCGGGTGAAGAGCGCACGGCCTCCGTCGGGTGAGGCGAGTTCCGCCGGGCTGAACTCGGCGGACGCGTCGCGCTCGTCGCAGGTGTACGCGATGAGGGAACAGCGCCACCTGGCCGCGCCGATGTCGAGGCTCACCGCATCCCCATCGTCGACAAACTCGAACGAGGTGAACGGCAGGGTGTGCGGGTCATAGGCCGTGTCCGCCGCCATCGAGAGCGCCGCCGCCAGACGCCCGTGGTCGAAGGCCTCACGCCGTGTGCGCGCCCCCGGGTCGACCAGGATGAACCGCTCCCCGTTCTCCGTGCGCACCCGGTACCAGAAGCGGTCCGTCTCGCCGACCCACGTCATCGGGCCGGTCGGCACCCCGGTCAGGTGGCGGACCGCATTGCCCGGCAGGAACTGCTCGGCGCGGGCGTAGTCTGCCGCGGTGACGGCGGGGCGGCGGCCCGGCTCCTGGCCGAGCACGGGGATGGCCGCCAAAAGCGCTACCACGCCTGCCGCGGCAACCGCCAGCGCCGGAACCGCGGCCCGCCGCGCCAGTACGGAGCGACGTTCCCGATAACCACCTCTCGCTTGCACCATGGCGCAAAGTCTCCCATTTCTCTTCGTGCCCTCGCGGTCGGCCTCGACCAGCCTGGCCGGCCCCGTAATCAATTCGGCGAAGATGCGTGTCCACGGTATGGTGCGCCACCCGGCGCCCCACACGCCGCTTCCCACCCCAACGGAGGCCAGGAATGATCCGCCGCACCGTCACCCGTCCACGTTCCAGCGTTCCCGTCACCACCACGTTGGGCTTGCTCGCCATGGCCGCCCTGTCCTTCGGGACCACAGGCAGCCCCGTCGCCGCCCAGGAGGAAGGATCCGTCAAGGTCGGAGGCCCCGGGTCGGCCAACTTCGAGCTCGCGGCCCGCTTCGCCCCATACAAGGTCAGCGACCTGGTCCATTCCCTGCGCGTTACGCCGCGGTGGATCGAGGACACGGACCGCTTCTGGTACGAGTGGGAGACGTCCGAGGGCAGGCACTTCTACCTCGTCGATCCCGGCCAGGGCACCAAGACCGAGATTTTCGACAACGACCGCATCGCCGCCGAGCTGACCCGCATCACGCGGGATCCGTGGGACGCGCAGCACCTGCCGATCCGCGCCATCCGCTTCACGGGGCCGAACACCATCCAGTTCGACGTGGAGTCCTCTCAGGATGAGGAAGTGGAGGAGGAAGAGGACGATGAGGAAGACGTCGAGGAGGATCAGGAGGACGAACAGCAGCGCGGCCCGCCCAGGCCCAGGACGCGCAAGAGGGTGCACCACTTCGAGTACGACGTCACCACGAGGACGCTCCGCGAGCTCGAGGACTACGAGGAGCCGGACAGCCACCCCGGTTGGGCCAGCGTCTCGCCGGACACCGCGTGGGTCGTTTTCAGCCGTGAGTTCAATCTCTGGATGATGAGCTACGAGGAGTACATGAAGATCGTCGACGCGCGGCGCGGCAAGACCGGTGACGAGGCTGAGGAGGCCGAGGAAGACGTCGAGGTCGAGGAGATCCAGCTGACCACCGACGGCGAAAAGGACTTCAGCTGGGGCTTCCAGGGTCGGGGCCAGAACGACGAAGAAACCGAGGAGGAGTTCAAGAAGCGCCAGCGGTCCGGGGCGACGTGGTCCCACGATTCGCGTTACTTCGCGCTCACCCGCCAGGACCGCCGCGAGGTCGACTATCTGTGGGTCGTGCACGCGGTCGGGAATACGCGGCCCAAGCTGGAGAGCTACCGGTACGACATGCCGGGCGAGGAGAACGTGACGCAGACCAGCCTCCACGTCTTCGACATGGAGTCGCGCGAGATGACTCACATCGACGACGAGCCCTGGAAAGATCAGCGGATGGGGATCTTCAACGAGTTCGGCGGCTTCGGCGGGTTCGGCGGCTTCTTCTTCTTCGGCGGGGGCGGCGGCTCGACCGAGCCGAACATCACGAAGTGGCTCTCGGACAGCAGCGACGAACTCTACTTCTGGCGCCGCAGCCGCGACCAGCACCGCGTGGACGTGATGAGGGCGAACCCGGCGACCGGCGAAGTCACGGCCGTGATCGAGGAGCGCCTGAACACGTACGTGGAGCACCAGTCTCCCGCGCGCCTGGAGAACGGCGACCTGCTCTGGTGGTCTGAGCAGGACGGATGGGCGCATCTCTACCGCTACGGGCCGGATGGCACCTTGCGCGCCCGCCTGACCGAGGGACCCTGGCACGTCGACGGTCTCATGGGCGTGAACGAGGACGAGGGATATGCGGTGTTCCGCGCCAACGCGCGCGAGCAGGGCGAGGACCCGTACTACATGCACACGTACCGCGTCGGCCTGAACGGCAGCGGCCTGACCCTGCTCAACCCCGGCAACTACGACCACCAGGCCGTCGTGTCCGAATCGGCGCGCTACTTCATCGACAACTACTCGCGCGTCGACACCAATCCCGTGTCCGCGCTCTTTGACGCCTCCGGGCGCAGGATCATGGACCTGGAGACGGCCGACCTCTCGGCTCTGGAGGACGCCGGATACCAATACCCCGAAACCTACCAGGTGAAGGCCGACGACGGCGTGACGGATATCTACGGGGTCATGTACAAGCCATACGATTTCGATCCCGCGAAGAAGTACCCGATCATCGCCTACGTATATCCCGGACCGCAGACCGAGTCGGTGTCGAAGTCGTTCTCGCTGAACCAGACCGAGCAGGCGCTCGCGCAGTTCGGCTTCATCGTGATCACGATCGGGAACCGCGGCGGCCATCCCGACCGCTCGAAGTGGTACCACAACTACGGGTACGGCAACCTCCGCGACTACGGTCTGGCCGACAAGAAGGCGGGGATCGAGCAGCTCGCCGACCGCCACGGCTTCATCGACATCGACCGCGTGGGAATCTACGGACACTCGGGCGGCGGCTTCATGTCCACCGCGGCCATGCTGGTGTACCCCGACTTCTTCAAGGTGGCCGTCTCGTCGGCCGGGAATCACAACAACGATGTCTACAACGCCAACTGGTCCGAGAAGCACGACGGGGTCAAGGAGGTGAAGGACTCGACCGGCGCCGTCACGAGCTTCGAGTACGACATCGACCGGAACTCGGACATCGCGGCGAACCTGAAGGGTCACCTGCTCCTGACCACGGGCGACGTGGACAACAACGTCCACCACGCCGGCACCTTCCGCATGGCCGAAGCGCTGATCCGCGCGAACAAGCGCTTCGACTTCTTCATCTTCCCCGGCCAGCGCCACGGCTTCGGGAACATGAGCAACTACTGGTTCTGGCTCCGCGCGGAGTACTTCGTGAAGCACCTGCTGGGCGACAGCCAGTGGAACGTGGACATTCTGGAGTTGCAGGGGGACCGGCCGAAGGGGTGACCTAGGGACACCCCAGCTCCCGCCACCCTCGTTCGCACCCGAGCGCGCGGAGCGCCGCCGGATCGCGCTCCGTGATCGGCCCCTTGCTGCCCCGCAGGACGATGGGGAGTTCTTCCAGCGGGGGGTCACCGCGCTGGAACACGCCCGCACCCTGCGCCAGTCGCTCGTCGCCGCTGGCCAGCATCTGCAGATTGCCGCACGCCGGCCCGTACTCCAGCCGGCATGACTGCTCGAACTCGCGTGCGGCACCGAGGAAATCCCGATCCAGCGCCACCAGCAGCACGCCGAACTCGTTGCAACCCCACCCGGAACCCTGATCGCAGAAGTTCTGGAGCATGACGCCGGAGTAGTTGCACGCCCGGTCGCTGCCCGCTTCGCACGCCTCCCGCCAGAACGGATAGTACTGGCCGGGGTGGTTGTCGCCGACGCCGCCTGCGGCGCTCATGGTCGCGAACGTCGTGCCCCACAGCGCCACGGTGGCTACGCGTCGCCGCACACCCCCGGGCGTTTGCAGTGTGCCCACCATCCTCAGCTTCTCGGCCAGTGCGTTGGCCGCACGATCCAGCCGCGGCGCGAGCACGTTGAGGATCGGCACCGGCAGCAGCTTGTCGTAGAAGTTCGGTGCGCCGATCGCATCGAGCATCGCGGCGCTCGTGACGACCCCGGTGCCGTAAATCAGGCCGAACAGAATCCGCCCCCCGTCCGAGCGGGGTGATGTCGCCGGATCCGTGAACAGGAGGTGCAGGCCCAGGAAGACCGACACGGGAATGTAGGCGTCGTAGAAGAAGTAGATGCCCGTCAGGGACTGGTAGAGAAGGCCGAAACCGAGGATCGTGAGCACCGCCGGCATGGTCATCATCGCCACGCCGAAGAGGAGTTGCGCGGGAACGGCTGCCAGGAAGATCACCAGGAACATCTGCGGCGGGATGAACTGGCTCTGCGCGATCTCGATCCCGAGCGTGATCTCGGTCGATCCGGTCGCGATCAGCAGCACGGCTGCCACCGACAGCGCCAGCGCCGACGGATTGAAGATGTGACGCGAGTGCCCGTCCAGCTGCCAGCGGATGAATTCCTTGCCGGCGTAGACCAGGACCACCATCGCAAACTGGAAGAAGAACCAGGCTCCGGTAAACCACAGAAAGAGGTTCACGCTGAAGATCACCGGAACAACACCCAGCCCCGCCGCGTAACGCCCCCTCCGTGTCAGCGCAAAGAGCCCTTCGACCGCCACTGCCAGCAACAGCTGTGCGAGGATCATCGGCGCCCACAGCCGCACCATGTCGACGAACGTGCCCCACCAGACCAGCAGCGCTCCCTGCGCCAGTGTCTGCATCCAGTGGGGTGTGCGAAGGACGAATTCCAGCGTGAGGTCCTCGCCCCGTTCCTTCCGCGACGCGAAGAGCCACCCCGTCCACACGAGGATCCCGGCCACCGCTGCGGCAACCGTCCAGAACGCTGCCGGTTCGCCGCGCACCCCGGGGTGCAACAGAAACGCCGCCAGCCCCGCCGCCGAAGCGCACGGCAGGAGCAGCGGCCGCATCCCTACGACGGGACGCCTCAACTGCCCTTGGGCCTGCCCGGATGCACGGTGACGATCTCGACCGCGCCGGAGCGGCCCGCCTCACCATACCGGAAGAACGCATCCGCCGGCGACAGGACACGGATGCTGCGGATTTCCTGCGGATTCTGGTTCAGGAGCAGCGCGGCGACATCCGCAGGCAGACTCGGCGCCTGCATGCCGGCCAGGGTCATCGACGGCGGCGAGTAGATGATCACGCCGTCGAGCGCCAGAAGCGTTGGCCGACACCCGTCGCCCCGCTCCATGAGTTCCTGAACGGACGGACGGCGCCTCGAGGACTCGATGCAGAAGGTAACGCCCCCGATACCTCCCTCCTGACGGATTCGCAACCGCGGCGGCGCCTTCGATCTCAGCACCTCCAGCACCTTGTTGGTCCGCTCCGCGGCCTCCGCCACGGTGGACGGCGCAAGGAAGTCGGAGCGGCGGCCCGTCCGCGCAACTTCGAGTTCCTGACTCGTCGCGGCCGACACCTCAATCCCCCGCACCGGAATCGCCGCCGGGGTCAGGCGGACCTCCCAAAGCTCGCCGGGCACGACGCGCACTTCCTGCTCAATCGCTTCGTAGCCTGGGCGGTGCGCCGAGATGACCTGGACGCCGCGCGGAACCACATCGAGCACGAAGTAGCCGAGCTGGTCCGATATGGTGCCCATGTCGAGATCCGGCAGATGCACGATCGCGCCGGCCACGGGAAGACCGGTCACCGCGTCGATGACCTCGCCTTCCACCTTGATCTGCGCCGAAGCGGCAACGGGGGCGCCAGCGACACTGGCCGCCAGCGCCCCCGCAAACACCCAGCGGCCAAACGCCGCTGAAGCGCGGAACCGCCCCCCGGGCAACCTGCTCCGAGAGGCGGTTCCGTCCATCCGAAGGTCCGTTCCCCTACACGTTTACACGCTGATGCACAGGCCGGCGACCTTCTCGTTCACCTGGCACTCGTCCAGGGCAATCGGCATGCAAGACGCCCGGCGCGCGACCGTCGCCTTGTAGACCACGCCACCACCATCCAGGTGCGGATGGTCCCAACGGTGCAGGTCCCACAGACGCCGGCCCTCGAGCCACAGCGTCAGGTGACGCTCGCGGTCGAGGATGTCCCAACCCGACATGGAGGTAAAGTTGGCACCGCCACCGTCGCCACCGGTGATCTGACCGATCGTGCCGTCGGACTCGACCGGGTCCAGGCCGTGATGCGTACGCACCTCGTTGATCTTGGCCATCGCGCCCGCAAGGTCGCCGGCCATCAGCGCCGCCTCCGCCTCGATCAGGCGCATCTCCGTTCCCTTGACGAGCGGAATGTCATCGTCGCGTGTCGGGTATTTGTCCTGCCTGTAGTGAATCGTCTCTCCATCGGCTCCGTTGCCGCTGGCGCAACCGCTTCCCGAAGCCGAACAGTCGGTCCATGGCGTGCGCGGGTCGCCGGCACCCACG
This sequence comes from Gemmatimonadota bacterium, assembly GCA_028874905.1. GTDB lineage: Bacteria > Gemmatimonadota > Gemmatimonadetes > Longimicrobiales > Gaopeijiaceae > Bin94. Next base: position 49,895 of record JAPPGZ010000061.1, on the reverse strand, counting down.
ATCCCGGCGAGCGTACCCCAGGCGGAGACCTCGTGGCGTCCGTGCGTCTCGTTCCAGATTTGACTCGTCTCCCGGCCCGAATTGGAAGAGTACGCCGCGGCGAACACGAAGTCCGTCGGCACTCTGGCGGCACGCGCAGCCGCGTTGGAGAAGTCGCCCAGCCCCATGTACACCTGGGCCAGGCCACCTTCCGCGGCGTTTACGATGTCGGATCGCCCGGAAGAGCCACCGTGCTGGATCGCGCGCTCCAGCAATGCGATCGCGCGCTGGAATGCCGCGTTGCGTTCCATGGCCTCTCCGGTGTCGACCTCGCCGCCCGGACCCGGGTTTTCCTCGCCATAGGGCGCGCTGAACACCGTCTGGCAGAAGTTCTCACCGAACCAGCGGTTGGCGAGTCCGCCGAAGAGGTGGGCGCGGGCCGTCTCGGCGTTGCCGTCGTATTGGTAGCCTTCGATGGCCTGCATGCGCAGGAGTCCGGCCTCGGCCACCCAGCGTGCCCGCTGGACGGATGCCCAGAACCCGTTGGCGTCCTCGGAATCGAAGAGCCCCCTGCGGTAGCGGCCCGTGGAAAAATAGCTGCCCGACCCGACGATCTCGTCGGAGAGGATGGCCGTCGTGAAGGAAAGATTGTCGTAGCCCACCGAGAAGTCGGCCGACATCCCCGTAACCAGCGATCTGACGCCCGCAGCCGTGTTCAGGTCGTCGTCCAGGATCCGGCCGGGGTTCTTGACGTCGAAGATGCTCTCATCGCAGCCGGTCGTCGCCAGGGCCGCGAACAGCGCCCCCAGGAACACCCGGTGTGAATTCATCGTTCTCATGATTCGCATCCTCTCCGGTTAGAAGTCGACCTGAACCGACAGCAGGAAGCTGCGGATCGGCGGCAGGTTGTAGTACTCCTGCCGGAAGAGAACTTCTGCGGAACCATCCTCGAAGGCCTCGGGGTCGATGCCCTCGAAATCGGTCCGGGTGAACAGGTTCCGGCCTTGCAGGCGAATCGTGGCCGATCGCACCTGACCCGGGAGGAAGTCCTCGGGCACCCGGAAGCTGAGCGACGCCGAGCGGATCTTGAAGAAGTCGGCCGGCTGGGTCCACATGCCGTAGCGCACGACCGAGCGGTCGCAGAGGGCGCGCTCGCCAGCTGTCAACTGGTTCGTCCGCCCTTCGGCGATGGCTGCCACGGTGTCGCGGCACAGGGGCCACACGCGCCGCCGGGTGTTCTGGTAGGCGGTTCCGGAGGACAGCCAGTGTCCACCCATCCCCTCGCCCACAACGTCGAGCGTCAGGCGCTGGGAAAGCGTCATGGTGGTGCTGATTCCATACGTGTACTTGGGCGTCGTCGTCCCCACGCACTGATCCACGTAACGGGGGGCTGCGCCTACTTCGTCCGGGTTCTGGACACGATCCTCACAGAAGGCCGGAAGCGGGAAATACACGAGTTCTCCGACCGTGCAGCCCTGGCCAATGAAGCCGTTGCCGTCGAAGGACACGCCGTTGGACAGCTCGGACGTGCACTCCACGGGCGCCCGCACGTAGTTGCGCCAGCCGACGGAGATGCTCTCCAGGTCGCCCAGGTCAATCACCCGGGACTCGCTTGTGGACAGCCGCAAGCCGATATCCCATCCGAGTGTGTTGGAGGAGAGCAAGTTCAGATTCACGAACGCCTCATGACCGGCGTTGCTCACCTCTCCGACGTTCTCGAGCTGCCGGCCGACGAAGCCGCCCGATGGAAGCTGCGTAACCGGGATCAGCGCATCGAAGGTGTTCTGCTTGAAATACTGGTATTCGAAGCCGATCCTGCCGTCGAACGTGGATCCCTCGAAGCCCAGTTCCCATTCCCGGGTGCGTTCGGGACCGAGAAGCGGATTGCCCAGGTTGTCGGGCGTGACGCCGGGTTGTCCGTTGTCGCCCGCCACCGATGCCCAGGTCCGGGCCGCGTCGAAGAGACCCGGAGCCTTGCCGGAGTCTCCGAAGGCGCCACGCAGTTTCAGGGTGCCGAAGCTCGACGGGAAGAAGCTCTCATCGGAGATGACGTAGGAGAACGAACCCTTCGGGTAGGTCTCCAGACCGAAGTCCTGCCCGAAAGCGGAGTGGCCGTCCACGCGCAATCCGCCCGTCAGGAACAGCCGGTCGGCGATACCGATGACCTCCTGCAGGAAGAAACCTCCGCTGGTCACGGTGCTGTTGACCTCGAAGGCCTGGGTGATCGCTCCGGACTGCAGGATCTTGGCGCCGGGTCCGGCGAAGTCGTCGCCGAAACCGTTGGTGCCGGTCACGAAGTCGTTGTAGAGCTGGCCGCCGAGCGAGGTCGACGAAGAGACGCCAAAGAAGGTGCGATTCATGGTGCCGGCGTAGTCCAGCGTGAGCTTCCGGAAGGTCCGCTCATCGGTTTCCCGATTGCCGCCCTGGACGTAGAAGTAACCCCAGGGCCGTTCCTCGAAGTACTCGTTGCGGACCCAGTCGATCCCGGCGTTCAAGCGGTGGTTCATCCCTTCCATGGGGTTCCACAGGAGGTTCACGCCGCTGGTGAAGTGGTCGTTGATGTTGGTGATGTCCATGTCGAGGAGCTTGCCGTCCTCGTCGTTGGTGTAGTCGGCTCCGCCGCGGAAGACGTTGAGGAGCAGCCCCTCGGCGTTGTTGCCATCCGGAACCCAGGTGACGTTGCGGTGCGCATAGAAGCTGTTGAAACGGATGTCCAGGTCCTCGGCGGGAGCGAACGAGAAGTTGCCCCGGATGTTCCAGGTCTCCTGGCCCTGCTCGGGACGCTTCACGTCGTTGGCGTCGAAGCCGGTGTCGAAGACGCCCGACTCGGCGCCCCATTTCGCGGACACAAAGTAGTTCATGCGCTCGGCGCCGCCGCGAACCGACAGGTTGTAGCTCTGCAGCGTTCCATTCTTCAGCCACGAGCCGCTCGCGGGACAGCTCGGATCCGCGGGGAACTGCGGGTCACCGCTAGGGAAGTTCGAGTCGCCGGTGAAGTTGCAGTTGTTCAACCCCAGCCCGGTGGGGTTGACGTCGGGGTCCGGCCCGATGTGACCCAGGGTGTTCAGACCCTGGTCGACGGTAAGCGACCATGCCGGGGCTCCGGCGACTCCACGCTTGGTGAAGATCTGAATCACGCCGCCGGCAGCCTCGGTCCCGTACAGGGTCGTCGCGGCGGCACCCTTGATCGTCTCGATCCGCTCGATGTCGGCCGGATTGATGTCGTCGAAGGGGTTGGTCTGCTGGTTGGCCTCGTCGGAGTGGATCACTCCGCGTTCGCGAATCCGCACACCGTCCACATAGACGAGCGGCGAGTTGCTGAACGACACCGAGTTATTGCCGCGCAGCTTGATCGTCGACCCGGCACCCACCTGCCCGCCGTTGGTCAGGACTGTCACGCCCAAGGCACGGCCCTGCAGGATGTCGGCCACGTTCTGAATCGGCGATGACTGGAACGCCTCTTCGTTGATCTGGCTGACCGAGTTGCCGATCTCGCGCCTTCTGGCAGCGCCCGCGGTGCCCGTGACCACCACGCCTTCAAGGCTGATCGCCTCCGAGCGGAGCTCGAAGTCCTGGATCACGGCGCCGCCAGCGGCGACCGTCACGTCCATGCTGGACATCGAGTAGCCGATGTACTGCACCTGCACCGTGTGTGTGCCCGCGGGCACGTTCTGGAGCAGGTACCGGCCCACGTTGTTGGCCAGGATCCCGGTGTTGAGCGCCGGGATGGCTACCTGGGCGCCCGCGATGGGCTGCCCGTTGGTCGCGCTTCTCACCACGCCGGTGATCGTGCCGGTCTGCGCCGCCAGGGGCGCCTGCACCGTCACGGCCATCAAGGCTGCGGCGAGAAGGGGAGTGGCGGCGGCCCGGCCGACCGCCTTTCCGATGTTTGCTGGGGACATATTGCCTCCGTTTCGGGATGAAACAAAAAAGACGCGGACTTCGCGCCCAAGACTACTTATCTGTGCGACACGCGATCCCGCAAGTAGCGGCAGGGCAAATCTCATCCCTACCTGCCCACCGGAATCGTGAATCGGACCAGCGGAACCAGCGCGTCGACGGTATCTTCGTCGCCACCCGTTTCGGAGCCCTGACTGCCCTCGAACCCGAAATAGGCCAGCGCCGCTACGCCGCCGACGAGCCCCACCGTCAGGAGAAAGCTACGGCCTTGCGCGGCGTCCCTTCGTTCGAGCTGCAGGATCGCGTCCACCGGCAGGACCACCTGGCTGAACCCCGTGGAACTCGTGAGCACGAAGACGGCGGAGTCTCCGCGGGCCTCGACGAATCGGCCGCTGAGGTAACCCTGATTCCCGCTCGCAAATGCGATGTTTCGGGCCAGCTCCTCAGCGGCCAATTGCATCCGCACCCGTTGCTGCGGCGGCAACTCCGGGACCGTGACCTGCTGGTAGGTCGCGCAACCGCCCCCAACGATCATCGCCAGAAGGGCTGCGGTTCCGAGCAAGCTGTGACGTCCCCGACGCCGTTGTACCGTATCCATCTCGCGCAGTGTGGCTCCGCTCAATTCCACCGCGCCCGGATCGCACACGGGATCACCCGCGGGCGCGGCAAACCTTGAATTATAGGGCGTCCGCCCGTATCCGTCATCACCGATGTCCCCGCGCACGCCGTGCGCCTTATCTCCGCGCCTCCATCTCCACCTCCGGGTACACCGCCGCGGGATCGTCCAGCAGCGGGGCCTCGGCGCCCCTCAGGTAGCGGTCGAAGAACGCCAGCGTCAGCGCGTTGACGATCTCGTGGCCCCGCGCCGTCTCAATCGATGCCGCGAAGGCGGGCGTAAACAGCACGAGGTCCGAGAAGCTGCCGTGATTGGTCCCGGCGATCGTGACGTCGTACCAATCCCCGGTCGAAGTCGCCTTCAGCGCCGAATCCGTTCTGGCCACCTGGGCCATGAGTTCCACCAGGACCTGTTCGTTCGCGGCGGCAACCTCGGGGTCTTCGCTCGGGGGCACCTCGGGGAGTTCGCCGCCGTGCATCAGCATGAAGGGCCGTGCGGTCCCGGCCGTGGGTGCCGTACCGAACAGCTGTCCGTCGTGGTCGATCGCCGCCTTCACGCGTTCGTCGACGACGCTCGCCTCGATCGAGGTCGCGCCCCCGAAGGACCACCCGTACATGCCGATGCGGTCCAGGTCGAGCCTCTCCGCAAAGCGGCCCGAGCCGTTCAGCGTCTCCAGCTGGTCCAGCACGAAGCGCGCGTCCGCCACCCATTCGGGGAAGTGATGGTCGTCGAGATAGTCCCAACTGCCCAGCGCGTCCGCGAGGAGGTCGCCGGTAGGCTCCGGGAAGGTGAGCGTGTCGGGTGCGACCGAGGCGCCGTCCGGCAGGAGCCGCGTGCGGTTGAAGCCGTTGTGGCCGACGGAGACGACCACGTAGCCGTGGGACGCGAGTTCCTCGGTCGTGAAGGTGCTGGTGAAGCGCGTCCAGCCGCCGCCGTGGTGGTAGACAAGTACCGGGAAGGGCCCCGCGGCGGGCACGGCATCGGAGATCGCGTTGGTGCGAACGTGGGTGACGGGCACGAAGTCCTCGGCGTCGCCGAACTCGGCCGGGTCGGGGAGGTACATCGCGGTCGGTGCGTCCTCGGCGGTCCGCGCGTCCTCCGCGTTCGCAGCGTCACCGGCCCCCGCCGAGTCCGCGGCCGGGTACAATACCCGCACCGCGACGGAACGCAGGTCGTCGGGATCCCGCGTGAAGGGCTCCGGCCGGTCGGTGTCCGTCCAGCGGTATTCGGTCATTCCGATGGCGTGGGGACCCGTGGGCACCGCGAAGGGCCGCTCGGGAATGTCGGGCGGCGCCTGATCCGCGGCACACGCCGCCGCAAGCACGACGCACCCGAGAACGGTGATTGAACGGACCATGGCGGCTATCCGGGCAGGGGGGTGATGAGTTTGACGAAGCGGAGATTGCGAACCCGTCCGCCGCCGATGCGCATGTCGGTGACCGCGCCGTCGCCGCCGCGCTCGAAGCGGACGCTGCGGAAAAACCAGCGGTCCGTCGCGAACTCGTCGGGGGCGCGATACTCGAGGACGATCTCGCCGTGGCGAACGTGCCGCGCGACCAGGCGGCCGTCCGACACGCTCAGGTGGTAGAGCGCGTCGAGTTCGGGGCTGTACCAGGTGCCTGCGTATGCTGCAAGCACGGCCGGGCCGGGTGTCTCCGGTGGTGCGGCATCGTCGGCCGTGGGAGGCGCGTCGTCCTCCTCCCCCTCCTCCTCCTCCTCCGGGAATGAACCGGCGAGCACGACATCCGCTACGTCGCGGGCGCGTCCGGCCGGGTTGCCGTTGGCCACGTTGGTGAGCACGACCACCCCCGTCTCGACCTCGGGGAACCAGTAGACCTGGGTTCGGAATCCCGCGTCGGCGCCGCCGTGTCCGATGGTGCGCAGCCCGCGGTACTCGCCCATCGACAGTCCGTGGGCGTAGGGGATCGTGTCGCCGTTGTTGAGGATGCCGCGCGACTGCATGGTCCGCATGACTTCCGGGCCGCCGACGGTGGCATGCCGGAAGTTGTCGAGCCAGCGGGCCAGGTCCTCGGCCGTCGTGAAGAGGCTGGTGGCGCCGGCGTTGGCGTAGCTGAGGACGGCCTTGCGGTAGCGGGGCGCGTCGGCAGCGGCGGGGTCGGCTTCGGGGGGCTCGGTGGCAGCGGCGAGCGGTTGGAGCGGGGCGTACGAGTAGGCGCGGTGCGCGACCATATGCTCGTGGTCGTCGTGGAAGTGGGTCCGGTCCATGGCCAGGGGGGCGAAGATGCGGTCCCGGGTGAACTCCACGAAGGACATGCCGCTCACCGCCTCGACAGTCTGCCCCAGGAGCGTGTATCCCATGTTCGAATACAGGTACTCGGCGCCGGGGACGAAGTTGAGCTCCTGCTGGCGGGCCATGAGGCCGAGGATCTGTTCGGTCGTGATCACGTCGTCGAGGCGCCAGCCCGACATCGCGAGGAGCTGCCACTGGTCGCGGATCCCGCTCGTGTGGTGGATCATCTGGCGCACCGTGGGGGTGTGCTCGAACTCGGGCACGTAGGGGAGATGCATCCGGACGGGGTCGTCGAGGGAGAGGGCGCCGTCGGCGGCGAGCAGGGTGACCGCCATCGCCGCGAACTGCTTGGACACGGATGCGACGTGGAAGACGGTGTGCGGCGTCACGGGGATGCCGTGCTCGATCTGGGCCTCCCCGTAGCCGCGAGAGTAGACGATCTCGCCGTCTCGGATCACGGCCACGGAGGCGCCCGGGGATCCGGGCCGGTCGAGGTCGGCGAAGACGGCGTCGATTCCGCGGGAGAGGGCAGGGGCGACGGGTCGGTCGGGAGCGGTGCAGGCGGCCAGCAGCGACGCGGCGATTGCGGTCGCGGTTGCGGCGACCGGGGCGGGCGACGGGCCGATGCGGCTCACCTCCGCGCATCCGCTGAGGCGCTGCGCCTTCATCTCCACGCCTCCACGATGTCCTGCGCGATCATGCCGAGCGTTTCCTCCAGTTCGTAGAAGTCGCCGCGACTCTGGTTCGTGAACACCGAGATGATCGTCGGTCCGCCCTCGTAGAAGAGGATGCCCACGTCGTTGCCGGCGTACGGCGGCCAGTCGCCCGTCTTGTGGGCCACCTGAACGCCCTGGAAGCGGACGATCCTCGGCAGCCGCGTCGTGTAGAACTGGGCGTTCATGATCTGCACCATTTCGTCGCTGGCCGCCTGGTCCGCCAGCTCGCCGTCCATGATCTGCTCCAGCAGACGGGCCATTTCGCGCGCGGTGGTGCGGCCCAGCCAGATCGTCGAGTCGCCTTCGATCTCGAAGAAACGCTCGGCGGCACCGTCATCCGACGGGAACCCGCGTTCGAAGACTTCGCGTTCGCCGAGCGCCCCGTACGCTGGGTCGGTGCGTATCCACGTCTCGAGGAACAGGCGGTGGGTGGTGTGCTTGAGGCGGGTCTGCTCGTAGCCGTTCGCGGCGAGCATTTCGTTGACTCGGTCCATGCCGACCAGGTCGATCACCATGTCGGTCGCGGTATTGTCCGACGTGATGATCATCTGGGTGACGAGGCCACGCAGGGTGGGGTTCAGGCCGGGCGCGAAGGTCTGGATGAGCCCGCTGCCCCGACGCATGTCGTCCGCCTCGACGGTATGGCGCGCGTCCAGGTCGAGGCGCCCCTCGGCGTGGTCCTGAAAGGCCTTCACCATGATCGGTATCTTGATCACGCTCAGAGTGTTCATGGGGAGGTCGGGCCTGATCGCGATCTCGCGCCCGGTCGGGACGTGTTTGGCGTAGAGCGAACTGGTGGCATCGAGGGTGGCCAGGCGGGACTCGACACGGGTCGCGAGGTCGGCGGCGGTGGCTGGGGTGGGGCTGGCTGGAGATTCGGCCGCTTCGGCGGGGGTGGCGTCATCGGCCGGGTCGCCGGCGGGCGTGCACGCCGGAAGAGCGGCTGTGCATGCCAGGACAAGGAGGCGAGTGAGAGAGGACGGCCGCTTGGCCGCGGGAAGTGCCGGGCGCATGTTGGGGGTCTCCTGCTGCTGGTGGGCTGGAGGGGAATACTCGGAAGCACGTTCCGGGCAGGCAAGCACCTGGCGTTCGAGTGGAGTTCATACCGGCGGGGGCAGGGCTGTCAGGCGATCAGCGCGTCCCCACCCTTTGCATGCGGGCCTTCGGCGCGGCAGCTTGGGCTTGTGAAGCGTTTCACGATCAAGGCGGAAGCAAGGAGCCCTTGCATGACGAACGAAGCTGCGGGCGGGTGCGGGGCCAAACGACCGCGCTCCACCATGTCTCACACCAGCGATCCCCTGCGGATCGGCCTGAGCCTTGCCACGGCCGTCCTTGCCAGCGCCGTCCCGGCTCCCGCCTCCCCGCAGGAGGCCGCAGCCGACACCGCGGTCGCTGACGACACCGCGTCCGAGATCCGCCTCGTCATCCTCGGCACGGGAACGCCCAACGCGGACCCCGATCGCTCGGGACCCGCGGTCGCCGTTGTGGCGGGCGGGCGGGCCTATCTGGTGGATGCGGGACCCGGCATCGTTCGCCGCGCCGCTGCGGCTTCGACCAGGCACGGCATCGAAGCCCTGGCACCGAGCGGGCTCAACCGCCTCTTCCTGACGCACCTCCATTCGGACCACACCGTGGGGCTTCCGGATGTGATCTTCTCGCCCTGGGTGCTGGAGCGCCCCGACCCGATTCTCGTCTTCGGCCCGCCCGGCACAGCCACCATGGTCGAGCACATACAGGAGGCGTGGAAGGAAGACGTCCACATGCGTCTGTTCGGGCTCGAGCCACACGACTACAACCGGGACGCATACCGGTCACCGGTCACCGAGACTACCGGCGGTCCGGTTTATGAGGACGAGAATGTCCGCGTCACGGCGATTCCGGTAATGCATGGGTCGTGGCCCCACTCCCTCGGATACCGCTTCGACGCGCCTGGGCGCGACGGTGCCCCGGCCCGCACGATCGTGATCTCGGGAGACGCACGGCCGAGCGAGTCGCTGGTCGAGGCCTGCGACGGCTGCGACATCCTCGTGCACGAGGTCTACTCGGCCGAGACGTTCAAGGGGCGTCCGCCCGAGTGGCAGCGGTATCACGCCGACTCCCACACGTCGACGGTGGAGCTCGTGGACATCGCGACGCGGGCGCGCCCGGCGCTCCTGGTTCTGTACCATCAACTCTACTGGGGTGCCACCGACGAGGACCTGCTGCGGGAGATCCGCGAGGCCGGGTACACGGGTCGCGTGGTGTCCGCGGCGGATCTGGACGTGTACTGAGGGGGCTGGCCGCGGGGGCGGCTCAGTCGTTGGCCGGTGCCTCCCCCGGGGCTCGCCTCGGCGCCGGATCCGCCGCTTTCAGCTGGAGAATCCGACGCACCATGCGATCCCTCCAGGCTGAAAGGGCCGGCACCGCGTCCTCGCCGTACATCGCCGAGGCGCCCTCATCGATCGCGTCGATGACGTCGTCGCCGAACTCGGGTGCGGGATCGAGATCCTGCCAGATCGCGCGGTAGGCGTCGCCGTACATGCGGTAGTAGCTGCCGACGCCACCGTCCGCGTTCACATGGCCGGTGCCGAAGGGTCCCATCAGCGCCCAGCGGAGGCCGAGCCCCTCCCGCATGACGATGTCGACCACCTCGGGCGAGGCCACGCCCGCGCCAACGAGCGAGACCGCCTCGCGCACCACCGCGGCCTGCAGGCGGTTGAGGACGAAGCCGGGCGCGTAGCGGTCGAGCACGACCGGGGCCATGCCGGCCCGGCGGAGGAGCGCCAGGGTGGTGGCCGTGACGTCGGGGCGGGTCTCCGCCCCAGCAAGGACCTCGACCAGGGGGATCGCGTGCGGCGGATTCACCGGATGCGCCACGATGCAGCGACCCGCCCCGGGCAGGCCCCGCGCGATTTCCGTCATGTCGTGCGCCGAAGTGGAACTGCCCAGCACAACCTCCGGTACCGCCGCAGCGTCGAGCGCCCTGTAGATCGATTGCTTCGTCGCGATGGCCTCGGGGCCGCTCTCCTGCACGTAGGTCGCGCCGTCCAGGGCCTCGTCGAGGGTCTCGCAAACCGTGATCCGGCGCTCCTCCGCCTGGGCTTCGGCATAGGCGCACAGTCCCAGGTGGACATCGTCCAGCGCAGACGTCCGGGCCCAGGCCACCGCCCGCGCCAGCTGCTCCGGGTCCCGGTCAAAGACCCGGGTGGGGAAGCCGGCCCGCACGAAGACGCGGATCCAGCTCCTCCCGATGACACCGGTGCCGACGACGGCGACCGCGCCGGGGGAGGCCGAGCCGCGGGAAGCCGCACCGGGTGAGGCCGAGCCGGCGCCGGACGCAACGGACATGGTGGGTCCCTCCCTGGCGCTCTCCGCGCGTGTGCGGTGGTATTCCCCTCGCGCGTGCGCCCGCATGCGTCAATACTGTTAATGACAAGCGCACTTTACACCGCGACCACCGCACTTGTCACACCTGCTTCACCGGAACCACGCCCGATGGTCAACCTTCTCGACCGCTGGAACCACGCTGACGCTCATCAATACCTGGCGCGGGTCGGCCGCATGCCGCCCACGATCATCTGCGTCGCATGCAACGGCGGAATCCAGGGGAAGGAGTCGAATCCGAACCTGCCCGAGACGCCGGAGGAGATCGCCGAGTCCGTGGCCCGCGCCTACGATGCGGGCGCGTCGATGGTGCACGTCCACGCCCGGCAGGCGGAGTTCCCCACGCGGCCCGCAGTCACCACCGAGCGCTGGCTGGAGGTCAACGCGAAGATCCGTGAGGCGTGCCCCGACATCATCATCAACGACACCACCGGCGGCGGCCCCGACATGACGAACGAGGAGCGGCTGCAGTGTCTGGACGCCCGGCCCGAGGTCGCGTCGCTGAATCTGACCCCCGACATGAGCCGCTTCCGGATTCCGGCCAGGCCCGCCCCTCTGCCCGATCCGCGCCCCGAGATGATTTACGACGAGTGTCTGCCCTTCTCGTATCACCAGATCAAGCACTTCGCCACCGAAATGAAGGCCCGCGGGATCAAGCCGGAGCTGGAGACCTACCACCCGGGCGGCGGCTGGGTCATCCGCTTCCTGATCGACGAAGGGCTCGTCGAGAAGCCCTACTGGATTCAGACGGTCATGGGGTACCAGACATCCAGCCTGCCCACCGTCGACAACGTGCTCCAGATGATCCGCGAGTTTCCGGAGGACACGGTATGGCTGACCTCGGGCATCGGACCGCACCAGCTGCCCATGACGACGCTGGCTACCATGCTGGGCGGCCACGTGCGCGTGGGGCTGGAAGACAACGTCTACTACCGCCGGGGCGAAAAGGCACGGAGCAACCGGCAGCTTGTGGAGCGCGCGGTGCGCATCATCCACGAGTTGAACCGGGAGGTTGCCACCCCCGCCCAGGCACGCGAGATGCTGAACCTCTCTCCCACACCGACCGCCTATGACTGACCATTACGCGACCGACCGACGCCCGCACCCGATCTCCCTCGCAATTGCACTTCTGCTCTCCGCGGTCGCGTGCGTCCCGGCGGACACCGGTTCCCAGGCAGGCTCCGCCCCCACCGCCACCCCCGAAGACGCCGAAGGCCCGTTCCCCCGCCCCGAAGGCACCTACGATGTCCGCCTGGACCCCACGTACATGGTCCCCATGCGCGACGGCGTCCGCCTGGCCACCGACTTCTACTTCCCCGTCGGCGCCCCGGAGCCGCTGCCGGTCATCCAGATCCGCACGCCCTACAGCAAGATGCCACACCGCCGCGAGAACTCGGCCGCCCGCTGGTTCGCCAGCCACGGCTTCGCCGTCGCGGTACAGGACATGCGCGGCAGGTATCAGTCCGAGGGCGAGTATTTCGTGTCGCGCGACGACCGGCGCGACGGCTACGACATGGTCTCGTGGCTCGCAGGTCAGCCGTGGGCGAACGGGCGCGTCGGCACCTACGGCTGCTCCTATCTGGGCGAAAACCAGATGCAGCTGGCCGCCACCCGCAATCCGAACCACGCGGCCGCCCTCCCGCAGGCCGCAGGCGGCAGTCTGCGCTACTTCGGCGTGATCTTCGGGGGCGCGACCGAGCTGGCCGCCAGCCTGGGCTGGTTTCGCGGCGCCGGCACCAAGGTCTTCTACCGCATACCGCCGGGAACGCCCCGCGACGTCGTGCTCCAGGTCGAGGAGATGATCAATCCGGCGCCGAACCCTGGCGAACTCGACTTCCAGGCCGCGTGGCGAACACTGCCGTACATCGACATGCTCAAGGCCGCCGGCGCCCCGCCCACGGACTTCGAAGCTTTCGTCTCCCACGAGCCCGGCGACCCGTGGTGGGATCACATCGGCTACGTCAACGACGAGGACCGCTTCGACGTGCCCGCGCTCCACGTCAACTCCTGGTACGACCTCGGCGTCTCCGAGACCCTCAAGCTCTTCAACCTCCTCAGCGACAACGCCGAGTCCGACCGCGGCCGCAACAACCAGTTCGCAATCATCTCCCCCACCGACCACTGCACCTCGGAGATCGCCACCTCGCGCACGGTGGTCGGCGAACGCGACCTGGGCGACGCCCGCCTCGACTACTGGAATATCTACCTGCGCTGGTTCGACCACTGGCTGCGGGGGGACGGCGCGGGCGGCGAGTATGCGGGCGCTGCCGGTGCAGGCACTGAAGGCGCAGACTTTGAAGGCATGCCGCGTCTCCAATACTATCTGATGGGGGCGAACGAGTGGCGTTCCGCGGACTCCTGGCCGGTCGAGGGCACCGAGTTCCGCCCCATGTACCTCCACAGCGAGGGCAACGCTAACACCCGCGACGGCGACGGCCGGCTCTCCTGGGAGGCGCCGGCCACCGATCAGCCCGCCGACGTATTCGTCTACGACCCCGACGACCCCGTCCCCACCATCGGGGGTCCCGTTTGCTGCACCGGCACCGCGGAGGCCCCCGCCGGAGGCTTTGACCAGTCGGCCGTGGAGGACCGCGACGACGTTCTCGTCTACACTTCCGAGCCGCTCACCGACGCGCTGGAGGTGACCGGCCCCATCGAGCTGGTCCTGCATGTCTCATCGGACGCGCGCGACACCGACTTTGTCGCCAAGCTGGTGGACGTGCAACCCGACGGCACCCCTGTGAACGTCCAAGAGGGTATCCAGCGCGCCCGCTACCGCGAGGGCTACGGCCGCAAGATCTGGATGGAGGAGGGAGAAGTGTACGAGGTCCGGATCGACCTGCAGGCAACGGCGAACCAGTTCCTGCCGGGGCACCGGATCCGCCTCGAAGTCACCTCTTCGAGCTTCCCCCGATGGGAACGCAATCTGAACACCGGTGGTAATAACTACGACGAGACGGAGTGGGTGATCGCGCGCAATACCGTTCATCACTCGCCCGGCCGCCTCTCCCACGTGGTGCTGCCGGTCGTTACCGCACAGAAGGAGTAGTGTCTTGACGAAATCCAATGGTTTGGGGAGCAGGGCGACGGTTTTCGCGCTGGCCGCGATTCTCGCGCTCGGAGGCGCGACCGCGTGCGCGACCACGGGAGAAAGCTCGGCACCCACGTCCGGGCGGAATGAAATCACTCGCGCCCAACTGGACGAGACCATGGTGGACCATGTCATGGACGCGGTCAGGCTCCTGCGTCCGCAATGGCTTCGGGCGCGCCCCATGCGGACCCCCGGCAACCCGGAACCTGTGGTAGGAGTGGTCGTCGACGGCCGTGTGCAGGGCACTCTCGAAGACCTGGCCCAGATCCCCATTTCGGAGGTTGAGCGCATCCAGTTCTTCAACGCCGCGGATGCCACCATCCGGTTCGGCACGGGGTACAGCGGAGGCGCAATCGTCGTGACCACGCGGGGCAGATTGCGTCGCGGCCCGCCACTCACGCCGTAGTCCGCCCGCGCCCGGCCGCCTGCGCCAAGTGGCTGCCGGGCTGCTCCCGGGATTGCCCGGCCGCTGCCGGGATTGCCCGCCGGAACGCAGGTCGCTAGAATCCGCGCGCCGGATTGGCGACTTTAAGGGATGCACATTCCAACGGACCAACAGCCCGCCGGGCGAGGACTCATGACGCGGTTCCTGACAGGGCAATCATCCTTCCGTCACGCCTTGGCAGCAGTAATCCTGTCGGTGGTCACCACGGCCTGCAGCGGCGCGGATGCCCTGGTGGCCCGGGGCGAGCAGCTCTTCGACACCTGCGCCCCGTGTCACGGCGACGAGGGCGAGGGCGACGAGATACTGGGGGCGCCGGCGATTGCGGGGGCGTCGCAGTGGTACCTCAACACCCAGATTGACAAGTTCCGCAGCGGCCAGCGCGGCTATCACTACATGGACACCGAGGGGCTGCGCATGCGTCCGATGTCGCGGGCGCTGATCGCGGAAGACGAAGATATCGAGGCCGTCATCGCGTACGTGTACAGCCTCCCGATCCCCGATCCGCCCGCCACCGGCGAGGGAGACGTGGCGACCGGCGAGGAGGACTACCTGCTTCTTTGCGCGAACTGCCACGGACGGGACGGAAGGGGCCTTGAGACGCTCGCCGCGCCTTCGCTGCTCCACCTGGGCGACTGGTATATCGCATCGTCGCTGCGGAAGTACCGCGACGGGATCCGCGGCGCCGGCGGAGACGGCTTCGGCGCGAACATGCGCGCCGCCATGACAGGCTTCACGGACGAGCGCATCGACGACGTCACCGCCTACATCATGACCATGCAGCGGCTGCCCCGCAGGGCGCCCGCCCCACCGCCGCCGCCGCTCGAGCCGCTCGATGTCGACCCCGCCATCCTGCCGGAGGGCGTCACTGTCGCCATGGCCCAGGAGGGACAGGAGATCTTCAACGGCAACACGGGGATCTGCTTCACCTGCCACCTCCGCGAGGGTCCGGGCGGACCGCTGGCCCCGAACCTCACCGACGACGTATGGCTCAACATCGACGGCGAGTACGAGTCGATCGTCGACATCATCATGACCGGGGTTCCCCAGCCCGTGGAGCACCCCGGGCTCATGCAGCCCCGCGCGGGCATGCCGCTCACCGACGAGCAGTTGCGCGCAGTCGCCGCCTACGTCTACACCCTCAGCCGCTGAACAGCCATGGCAGCAAACCCGCCTTCGGACAAACCGACGCACGCCGAGCTGGCGGCCGAAATCCCCGCGGCTCCCCCTGACGAGAGCAACGAGGCGATCATCTTCGCGAAGAAGACGCTGCGCGTGACGTTCTGGCTGGCGGTGGGGTTCATCGGCTCGGCGGTCGTCTACAACTTCATCCTGCAATGAACGATTTGCTGCAATGAACGAAATGAGCTTCTGGGAGCGCGCCGGACACTTCTTCGACGACATCGGCCTGATCCGGATCGGGTCTTCCTACGCCGGCGACATCGATTTCCTGATCCTTCTCGTGCTGGTGGTGGTCGGGGTGTGGTTCCTCGCCGCCGAGCTCATCTTCGTGTACTTCATCATGCGGTTCAGGGCGAAGGGGGACGGGCGCAGGGCCGACTACATCGACGGCAAGAACAAGAAACACAAGCGGTGGATCACCTATCCCCACCTGGCGGTGCTCGTCTTCGACGTTCTGATCATCGCCGTGTCGTTCAAGGTGTGGAACAACATCAAGATGACGCTGCCGGAGAATCCGGACGCGGTGATCCGGGTCATCGGCCAGCAGTGGGCCTGGACGTTCCAGCACCCCGGCGCGGACGGTGAGCTCGACACGCCGGACGACATCTTCACCGTGGACGAACTCCACGTGGAGAACGAGAAGGTGTACCACTTCAAGCTGGAGGCGACGGACGTTCTCCACAGCTTCTCGGTCCCGGTATGGCGCATCAAGCAGGACGCGATCCCGGGCCGCAGCATCACCGGCTGGTTCCAGCCGACCGTGACGGGCGAGTTCGACGTGCAGTGCGCGGAGATCTGCGGCTTCGGTCATGGAGTCATGGCGGCCAGGGTGATGGTGGAGACGGCCGAAGAACACGCAGCCTGGGTGGCGGCGAACGCGCCGGCGGTGACAGCCGCGGCGACGGACGCGAACGCCCCTTCGCCCGGCAGCTAGAACGGAGTACCGAGTATGGTTGAGCCAGCGGTCGATCTGACACACGGCCATCACCACGACGACCACGCGGACCACGGTCCCCAGGGGTGGCTGAAGTACCTCTGGTCCACGGACCACAAGGTCATCGCCATGCAGTACATGTTCACGGGCATGTTCATGGCGCTGATCGGCGGGTTCATGGCGTACGTGTTCCGCATGCAACTGGCCTTCCCGGGCATCGACGTGCCCGGCTTCGGGATGGTCTCGCCGGGCGAATACAACGCCCTCGTCACGAACCACGGCACGATCATGATTTTCTGGGTGGCCATGCCCGTGCTGCTGGCCGCCTTCGGGAACTACCTGATCCCGCTCATGGTCGGCGCCGACGACATGGTGTTCCCCAAGGTCAACCGGCTGTCCTTCCAGGTCTTCTTCGTCAGCACGATCGTCATTCTGGCATCGCTGGTCGTCGAGGGAGGGGGCTTCGCGGGCGCCTGGACGGCCTATCCACCGCTGTCGGCGGACTCGACCTACAACCTCACACCCCTTGGGAGTACCCTGTGGGTGATCGGCGTGGGACTGGAGTTCGTGGCGTTCCTGCTGGGCGGGATCAACTTCATAACCACGCTGATGAACTCGCGCGCGCCCGGCATGCGCGCCTTCGACGTGCCGATCGTGGCGTGGATGATCGTCGTCGCCAGCATCCTCTTCATGCTGTCCGTCGGACCGCTGCTGGCCGGCGCGATCATGCTCATCTTCGACCAGACGATCGGGACCGGGTTCTTCAATCCGGCCACCGGCGGCGACCCGATCCTGTGGCAGCACCTCTTCTGGTTCTTCGGCCACCCGGAGGTTTATGTCGTGCTGCTCCCGGCGATGGGCGTCGTGATCGAGATCATCACGACCTTCGCGCGCAAGAAGGTCTTCGCCTACCGGACCGTCATCTTCACGGTCGTGGCCACGGGCGTGCTGAGCTTCTTCGTGTGGGCACACCACCAGTTCATCGCGGGAATCGACCCGCGAATGGCGAACATCTTCACCATCACCACGCTATTGATCTCGGTCCCCATCGCGGAGTTGTGCTTCGTTTACATTGCCACGCTGTATGGGGGGTCGATCACGCTCAACACGCCCATGCTTTGGGCGCTCGCCTTCGTGGCCACGTTCCTGATCGGAGGTGTGACCGGGATCTTCCTGGGCGCGGCGGGTGCCGACATCTACTTCCATGACACCTACTTCGTGCTCGCCCACTTCCACTACACGTTCTTCCCGATCGCGATTATCGGGGCCTTTGCGGCCATCACCTACTGGTTCCCGAAGATGTTCGGGAAGATGATGGACGACCGGCTCGGCAAGATCCACTTCTGGGGGACCATCATACCCTTCAACATGATCTTCATCCCGCTCTTCGTGCTCGGGATGGGAGGGCAGCACCGCAGGATCTACAACTACTCGCACTTCCCCGAACTGGCGCTCGACTGGTTCCAGAACATGCGCGTACTCGCCACGGCGTCGCTCCTGATCATGCTCGCCTTCCAGTTCGTCTTCTTCTACAACTGGTACAAGACCATGCGCCACGGGCCGAAGGCGCCGAGGAATCCGTGGAAGGCAAATTCGCTCGAGTGGACCACCGAGTCCCCCCCACCGCACGGCAACTGGCGTCCGGACGAGATGCCGGTCGTCTACCGCGGCCCGTACGAATACAGCGTGCCGGACCGCGAGGACGACTACTGGCCGCAGAACGAACCCTCCCCAAGAGGCTCCTGATGCTCCGCACGCATTCCCGCGTCGTATCCTTGCCCTTCAGCGCGAGTCCGGCGGCATGAGGCCGATCGCGACCACCCGCGCCGCCACCGGGATCGCCACCGGCAAACTCGCCGTCTGGTGGGTCCTGGCCTCGGAAGTCGTCATCTTCGGGGGTCTGCTGGCGTCGTACGTCATGTTCCGCCTGGGGCACCCGGAGTGGGCAGACGCCGCCGCGGTGACGAACACCACGATCGGGGCGGTCAACACCTTCGTTCTGCTTTCGTCGAGCCTTACCGCCGTGCTGGCGCACCAGGCAGCCGAGCGCGGGGACGGCAAGATGGCGGCCAGGTGGCTCTACTGCACCATCGTGGGGGCCGCCACCTTCATCGGCATCAAGACGTACGAGTGGTGGTACGAGATCAGCCACGGCTACACGATCACCTCCAACGGATTCTGGGCGTTCTACTACTCGGCCGCGGGGCTGCACGCCTTCCACGTGATCGCGGGGGCCGCCATCATGTTCATCGTCGCGCGCGACGCCGCGAAGAACATCGAGCTCCACCGCGTGGAACTGATCGGGATCTACTGGCACTTCGTGGACATTGTCTGGATCTTCCTGTTCCCCCTGCTCTACATCGCGAAATAGCCCATGGCCGGTCACTCGGAACACTCGGGATTCTTCGGCAACCACTACGTCAGGGTCTACCTGCTGCTGCTCGTCCTGCTGGCGATAAGCATCGCCGGGCCGCTGGTGGGCGAGCGGATCGACGCGCAGGTCGAGATCTTCGGGCGGCAGATCGGCGTCGGTCTGACCCTGACCCTGATCACGGCTTTCGGGATCGCGGTCTGGAAGGCGGGGCTGGTCGTGAAGCACTTCATGCACCTGTCGATCGAGCGCCCGATCGCCAAGATCTTCCTGGCCGCATCGGTGCTCCTGCTGGCGCTCTTCTGGGGCGGGGTCGCGCCGGACGTGCAGCTGCACGACGGGCGCATGTGGGAGAACCTGGCCGCCAAGGAGGCGGTGGGCCGCGGGCTCCTGGAGCCGGAGGTGCACGCCGACGATCATGCTGACGAGGTCGTGCACGCCAGCATCGTGCCGACCGAGAAGTCGACGGACAATCTCCTGCCCGGCGGCTACAACCTCGCGCACGCAGGGTTCTGGACGGTGCTCATTCTGGTTGCCGTCGGGACCAACGCCGTTGCGATCATCCTCTCGATCGGCGTGCTGATCCTGATTTTCGAGACGCTCAGCCACATTCCGATCGTGCGCAGTCTGCTCGGGCCCGTGGTAGGCATGCTGATGAGGCTGCCGGGCGTGAGCCGGATCCGGGATCGGCTCGTGGGACCGCAGGGGGCGTGATGACCGCCGGCGCGAGGATCATTCCGTTCCGGCCGAGGCCGCGCCGGCCCGAGAAGATGGTGTCGAACGGAGTGCTGGGCATGATACTCGTCGTTTTCGTCGAGGTCATGCTGTTCGCGGGGTTCATCTCGGGCTTTCTCATCGTGAAGGCACGCGCCGTGGGATCGGTGTGGCCACCGCCCGACCAGCCGCGGCTGCCCTTCGAGCGCACAGCGGTCAACACGTCGTTTCTGATCCTCAGCGGGATCGTGCTGCTGTTCGCGCACCGTGCCTACCAGCGCGGCAACAAGTCCGTCGGGCCGGCGCTCATGGTGGCCACGGTGCTTGGCGCGGCGTTCGTGGCGATGCAGGGCGTGGAGTGGGTGGCGCTCCTGCGGGAAGGGCTGACATTGACCTCGTCCCTGTACGGCAGCCTGTTCTACACGATCATCGGGGCGCACGCCGCCCACGCGGTCGTTGCGATCGGCCTCCTCGGATGGGCCTGGCTGCGCCTGCAGTCGGGCAGACTGCCCCGGGAACACCTGTCCGTGGTTGCGCTGTTCTGGTACTTTGTGGTCCTCGTATGGCCCTTCCTGTACTTCCAGGTGTACCTGTAATGCGCAAGTTGACGAGAGCAGCGCTCGGACGGGCCGCGCTCGGCGCGACGGCCGCGGTGTTGCTGATCGGCGCATTCCCCGACGTGGCGCACGCATGTCCCGTGTGTTTCGACCGGGACGACGAGGCCCGCCTCGCATTCCTCGCGACCACCGGACTCTTGACGCTGCTTCCGCTGGGGCTGGTGGCGGGAACGGGGTGGTGGTTGCGGAAGCGGGCGCGGGAAGTGGAGGACGGGGCGAGAGAGCCGGAGGCGTACGCGCACCTGGACGACTCGTAGTCGTCACCACCTGGCTAACGGTCCAGCGTCGCCTCCAGGCCGCCGATAAAGGTCGGGTCGCCCTCGGGGATCGGGCCGATCCAGCTGAACGCCACCGTGCCCTCGCGGTCGATGAGCACGGAAGTGGGCAGGCCGCGGGCGCGAAACAGGTCACGGGAGAGGGCGTCGGGATCGAGTGCGATGTCGTAGGTCACGCCAAACTCCTCGACAAATTCGATCACGGCGTCGTGGTCGGCGCGCCCGTCCACGGACACGCCCAGCAGGCGCAAGCCCCGGTCCTGGTAGCGTTCGTAAACGGACTGGAGATACGGCGTCTCCGTCTCGCAGGGATGGCACCAGGTGGCCCAGAGGTTGATCAGCAGGGTCTGGCCCAGATAGTCGGTGAGGGACAGGGGTGACCCGGTTTCCAGCGACGTGGCCGTGAAGGCCGGGGCAGGATCGCCGGCCCGCAGCGTGACGGACTCCGACGGGATGCAGGCACCCAGGGCGAAGACGAGGGGCAGCAGCACGCCCCGGGCCGGCGAGCGGGCACGGGCGGCGGCGGGAAGCCGGCGGGCGGGCGTCATCACCGCTCCGGAGGCGGTTCCACGAAATCGGTCGAGAACGGGCCCACACCGTGGACCTGGATGACCGTCACTTCGTCGGCCCACATGTACGCCGGCAGACCGGCCGCGACGGCGATATAGCTCCCGGGTCCGTAGGCGGTCGCAGCCTCCTTGTCCATGGTCTCGCCCATCCCGACGTAAAACGTGCCCGAAAGCACGGTCATGTGCTCGGTGACGGGGTGCGTGTGGGGTCGGATCTCGAAGCCGGGCTGGACTTCGAGACGGAATGCAAAGACCTCGCCGCCGACGCTGTAGTTGCCGTAGAGCGGAAGGAACCGCGTGCCGTTGCTCGGCTCTCCCCAGGGCAGGGACTCGCCGTCGTGGAAGACGTTGCCGTCCGCGTCCTGAGCCCGGGCAGGCGAGGCCGTGAGCGTAAACAGGAGGAGTGCGGCGGCGACGGCACCGGGCATGCGCGCGGCGGAACGAAGGCACGTGGCAAGCACGCTCGTGAAACGAGGATTCATCGCGGTTTTCCTTTCAACGTCGGAGGAGTGTCAATATGGTCCATTGCGTCCTCGTACGCATGGCCGCAATGGTTACCGCCACCGCTCGTCCCCCAACCGGAGCCAAAGCCGTGACCAGATCGTGCACTTTGTTTGTGCTTGCCGCCGTACTGATGCCTCAGCCCGGGTCCGGTCAATGGAGCAATCGGTACCCGCGCGTCGACGGGTACGGGCATCATGTGTACCTGGAAGGGTACGAGCTTCCGATCCTGACAAACGGGCCGATCGATCCCGCGTCCTCTCCGGATGGGCGCCATATCGCGTTCGCAGCGAAAGGCTGGATCTGGGTGATGGACCTCGAGACCCGCACAGCCCGGAGGCTCACCAGCGGGCGCGACGTGGATTCCCGTCCGGCGTGGCATCCGTCCGGCAACCGCATCGCCCTGGTGCGGGACAACGATCACGACACCCGTATCGTCGTCGTGAGCGCGAATACCGGCGACCTGCTGCGCACCGTCGACTCCCCGGCCATCGACCTCGATCCGGCCTGGTCCCCCGACGGGAACACGCTCTACTACACGTCGGGCGAGGCCGGCACCCTGGACGTGTGGGCGCTTGATCTGGCCACCGGTAGCGCCGCCGCGGTCACCTCGGAGCCCGGGATCGAACTCCGGCCGCAACCGGTTCCGGGAACGGATGTGGTGATGGTACTTGCCAAGCGAGGCGGGGACCGAGTGGAGCTGCGGCACCCCGGCGAGGGCGCGCCCACCGTGCTCGTCTCCGGCAGCATCGCGTCCATGGCGCGTCCGGCCGTGGCCCCGGACGGGGCGGACTTCGCACTGAACTGGCCCACCCAGGATGGTTGGGAACTGCGGGTCCACAGCGTCGGGCAGCCCGGCCCGTCGGTGCTGCTGACCGGCGGTGGGCTGCCGCTGACCCCCGCGTGGAGCGCCGACGGAGAATGGGTCTACTTCTCCGAAGCCGACGCCCGCGAGGTCATGGGACTCAAGCGGATCCGCAAGGCCGGCGGGCCAGTGGAGGACGTGGACGTTGCGACCTGGAGGTGGGGAGCCGAAACGGCCCGCGTGCGCGTGAGCACCAATATGGCTGCGCGCCTGACCGTCGTCGACGCGGCCGGGCACCCCGCCGTGCCCGACGTGGGCATCGCCCATTCCGAGGGTGCCAGCGGCCGCATCTTCTTCTACAGTCCGGGGCAGATCGAGGTCACCGTGCCGGCGGGCGAGGTCACGGTGTCGGCGGTGCGCGGCCTGGCCACGCCCGAGGAGAGCGTTACGCTGTCGGCCGCGCCCGGTGCCGTCACCGAGGTCGCACTGGAGCTCGACCCCGTGTGGGACGCGCGCGCCGCGGGATGGGCGTCGGGGGACCATCACTTCCACCTCAATTACGGCGGCCAGTACGACCTGGACCCGGCCGACATGGTGCCGATGATGAGGGGCGAGGAGCTCGATGTCGCGTCCCCCCTGCTGGCCAACCTGCACAACCGCTACGAGGACCAGGACCTGTGGGGATGGGAAAAGTCGGACGCATCGCCCCTGATTCGCTTCGGGCAGGAGATCCGGTCGCACTTTCTGGGCCACATGGGGTTGATCGAAATCCCCGAACTGCACTGGCCCTGGGTCTGGGGGCCGGGCTACGAGGTCTACGGGACCGACGACCGCACCAACGCGGAGGTTCTCGCGTTTGCGCATGACCATGGCGGATTGGGCTACTATGTGCACCCCGTCGGGTCGCCCGACCCGTTCGCCCCGGAGGCGCGGGCCGGGGTGCCCGTCGAGCTGGTCGCCGACGCGGTCATGGGCGATGTAGATGCCCTCGAGGTGATGTGTCTGTGGAGCAGCTCCGAAGGGACTGCCGCACTCTGGCACCGTTTCCTGAACATCGGGGAGACGGTAGCGCCGTCCGCGGGCACCGACGTCATGCTGAACCTCCACCGAACCATGGCCCTGGGCGCCACCCGCGTGTATGCGCAAACCGGCGATCGCCTCAACTGGCCCGCCTATGTCGTAGCGTTGCGCGAGGGCAGATCCTTCGTCACTAACGGTCCGTTCCTCGACTTCCGGGTCGGGGGAGCGCGCCCAGGCGAGGTCGTCGAGGCCGCGGGAGGCTCGGTGGACCCGCCCGGCGCGGTCCAGTGGACGCTCGATCTTGCCACCGCGACCTCGGTGGATACGGTGGAGATTCTTGTGAACGGCCAAGTCGTACAGTCCCGTACAGGCATTGCTTCGCCCGGCCAAAGCAGCTACTCGGGCGAGTTGACGCTGCCGGCAGGTGGCTGGATCGCGGCGCGCGCCCGCGGCGGCGAGACGCGCTGGCCGTCGATGGACATCTCACCCTTCGCGCACACGGCCCCCGTGTGGATCGGTGAACGCGGCAGCACCGAGCCTGCGGCCCGGCGCGAGGCGGCCGCGGAACTGCTGGACGTGCTCATCGCGTCGCGGGCCCGTCTGCGCATCGGGTACTCCGGCGCGAGCATCCCGCGCCTGGAAGCCCGCTTCGACGAGGCGGTGGCGCGACTGGAAGCGCTGGCCGCGCCGGAGCCCGAGGGCCGAACGGAGTCGGAGGACCCCTAGCAGTCCGTGGACAAAATCCCCCCGGCATTCGAGCGGCGATGCATCCGGGCCGGACCGCTTCGCTCTGCGTTGCTCCTCGGGCCCGTAGCGCTGCTACTGGCCCTTCGTCGCGCCTTGCCGCCCCGGCGCCTCGCCGCTCTCGGTGCGCGGGCGGCTTTATCCACGGACCCCTAGAGCCGCCCGCTAGAAGGCCACAAACGCCTGCATCTTCAGCGACCACTGGGGGTCGAAGTTCATGGTCGAGTAATCGCTGCCGGCAACCGTGCGCGACGACGTGTAGATGTCCAGGTTGGTCGAGATCCCCGTGCGGCCGGTCGCGTAGAGCATGAATCCGGGCGTGATGACCAGCCCCTTCACGTCGTCGTTGACCACGATGTCACCCTCGAAGAGGCTATCGCCGGTCTGCGTGCTCGCCCAACTCACGCGGAAGAGGGGCTCGATGGCCTCGAATGCCCCGTCGCCCTCGATCGGCAGGTACCACAGCCCCATGGCCTGGAAGGCGAAGAAGCCCACCTCGCTGTCCCCGTACTCGCTCGCCGCCTCGGCCCTCCAGTTGCGGCCGGTCGCCGCGTTCACCACCAGGTGGGGGCCCCGCCGCCAGGTGCCAAGTTCGTATTCCAGCGCATACGCCGGAGCCCACAGCGTGCCCCCGACGCCATCGGCCGTCTCGTCGAACACGGCGTAGGTATGCAGGCGGTTGTTGGAGTCGAGGTTGAAGGTGAGCCGCGTGGAAGTCGACTTCGCGCTGTTCGTGTCCTTCCCGTTGATCCCCTCCCCGTTGGTCACCGTAACCCGGAAGCCGACCTTGTCCGAGAGTCTCCCGCTCATCAGGATCCCGGGCTCGTACGCGTCGAGACCCAGTCCCCCCGTAAGGCGTCCGAACGAGCACACGTTGCCGACTCCGGGACAGGGATCGGACCCCGGAACCCGGCCGTCACGCTCGATCAGCGGAAGGTCGAAGTTGGCGGCGAGCCAAAAGGTCGAAATCGCCCGCTTGAACTGTCCCAGCTCCATCCGGAACCGGTCCGACGGTGTGAACGCCAGGTACGCTTCGAGTACCTTGTTGCCGTTGGCGTCGAACTGCAGGCGGCCCGACACGAGGTCGTTCAGCCGGCCGTCCGCCGTGATCCACGCGCGCCGAATGAAAAACGACGAAGGCGAATCCTTCGAGCCGGAGGCCTCGAACTGTGCCTGGACGCGCCCCCCCAGCGTCACGCTGGAACCCGCGCGCGCGTTGAAGTCCTGCGCCGCGAGTGGCGTTACCGGCGCCAGCAGTGCAGCCGCGACCACAGGCATGAGCCACCGCGCGACATGCGCCGACATCGAAATCCGCTGGTTGGTGGATGGCTTCCTCATGGACTCTCCTTGGCGGATGATTGCTCGGAGGTCTGACCGAACAACAGATTGCGAGTAGTTCACGGGCCTTTGCGAAGATAAGTCAATATGAGCGAAAGCGCCGTTCCCGGGAGGCTCAAACGCCATCTTCGGCGACAGGTGACAGCAGCCACGCTGGTCATCGCCGCGACCGGTTGCGGATCCGACTCGCCCGTCGTCCCGGATCCCGATCCGCCACCGGCGGACCCCCTGCCCACACCCATTGCGATCCCGGCCCGGGGGACGGATGCGACGTTCGACGTCGCCACCTGGAACCTGCTCTACTTCGGGGCCGGCAATCAGGGTCCGACCGACGAGCTGCTCCAGCTTGCGCGCGTGCGCGACGTGATCCTGGGCACGGACGCGGACCTGTGGGGCGTTCAGGAAGTCACCAGCGCCAACGGGTTCGACACGCTCCTGGCCAATCTCCCGGACTACGCGGGGCTGCTCGCAAACGACTCAACCGTGACGGAAGGAGCCGACTACTACACCGCCGGTGAACTCAAGGTCGGCCTCATCTACAAGACCGCCGTGCTCGAGGTCACCGGCGCCCGGGTCATCCTCGGTGAAATGAACCACGAGTTCGCGGGACGCCCTCCCCTCGAAGTAGGCGTCCGTTTGAGCCATGGCGGCGCTCAGCACGATGCCGTAGTGATTGTCCTTCACGCGAAAGCGGACGAGCAGGTCTCCTCCTGGGAGAGGCGCGCCGCCGCCGCGGCCGGACTCAAGGACTACGTCGATTCCGCCTGGCCGGAAACCCTCGTGCTGATTCCCGGCGACTGGAACGACGACGTGGACGAATCGATTACCAGCGGACGCGACACCCCCTATCGCCCACTGGTCGACGCCGCGCCCGAGTGGGTTTTCCCCACCGCCGAACTCAGCGCCGCGCGCGCGACCTCGATCCTGGGCTTCGAGGAGATGATCGACCACATCCTGGCCTCGGACGAGGCAATGGCCTGGTACGAGGACGGGTCCGCGCTGGTCTACCGGGTGGACGAGCACATCCCCGACTACCGGGACACGACGAGCAACCACCTGCCGGTGCTGGTGCGGTTTCGGCCTACGGGCTGACCCGGCCTCTGGGCACCGTGGCCAGCAGCAGCGCCGCGGCCAACGCCGCCATCGCCGCGCCGAAGAGAAAGGGCGCCGCCGGGCCGAGTCCATTCCACGCGAACACCCCTTCCCAGAGCACCCCCGCCAGCAGCGACGCGGGCAGGGTCGCCAGGCCCACCGCCGCCGCATAGCCGCCGTAGGCCGTACCGCGCTGCATGGCCGGCACCAGATCGGCGACCAGGGCCTTCGCCGCGCCCGCCACGAGGCCGTGATAGCAACCGTACAGCAGGTACAGCACGGTCACGTGCACTACGGTATCCGCGAGCGCAAAGCCGAGGTAGACGAATGCGTAGAGTCCCCACGCCGCCGCCACGAGCCGCTTCCGGGGAACACGGTCCGCCAGCGAACCCGCCGGCGTCGACACGAGCGCGTACACCGCGTTGAAGGCGAGGAGCAGCCAGAGGATCCCGGCCACCGAGAGCCCCCGCTCCTGGGCCCTGAGCACAAGAAAGGCGTCTGCGGAGTTTCCAAGCTCGAAGATTACCGAGCAGGCGACGAAGGCCGCGAAGCCCCGGCCGAGGCCACGCAGGCGAAGCCGAGGGCGGCTGCCGGCTGCCGCCGAACCCTGGTCTACACCCCGTCCCACACCGCCATTGCCCTGCCCACCACCCCTTGCGTTCACGTCGCGTGCGGCCACCGCCAGAACCGCCACGCCCAGGAGCGCGGGAACAAGGCTCCACAGAACGAGTTTCCGAAACGTCTCCGCCTCCAGCAGCACTCCCTCTCCTTGCACCTGCTGCACGATCCAGATCGACACCCCGATCCCGATCACGGCGCCGGCGGTATCGGCGGCCCGGTGCAGCCCGAAGGCGAGTCCGCGGCGCCTGGGCGGCGTCGAATCGGCGAGCAGGGCGTCGCGAGGCGCAGTGCGCACCCCCTTCCCCACCCTGTCTCCCCACCGGATCGCAGCCACCGCTCCCCACGTCGACGCGACGTAGTAGAACGGCTTCGAGAGCGCCGAGATCGCATACCCGGCCACGGCAGGCCATTTGCGTGTCCCCCACCGGTCCGACAGCCACCCCGAATACAGCTTGAGCACGCTCGCTGTCGCCTCGGCCAACCCCTCGACCACGCCCACCGCCCAGACCCGGACGCCCAGCACGTTCGACATGAACAGCGGCAGGACGTTGAGGAGCATCTCGCTCGACACGTCCGTCAGGAAGCTGGTGCCGCTTGTGGCCCAGACGTTGCGGTGAAGCGCTCGACGCGTTGGCGGGGATGTGGGGTCGGATCCGGCGGGCGGGTTCGTCACACTGGATAAGTAATAGCACGGTGGCCCCAAGTCCCGCTTGCGCCCAGATTGCCCGGGTCGGGAAGCGGTCACGCAACTGTGCTCCTCCGGGACGCGCCCATGGGACATCACTCCCCCCACACCGAAATCTCCAGCCGCCGCGATTTCCTGCGCTGGCTGGCGGCAAGCCCGCTACTGGCGGCGATTCCGGGCTGCGCCCCGGCGAGCACCGGTTCCGGCCGAGGCATTCCGGGCGCCGCCATTCCTGCCGCTGTCCCGGCCCCAACCCTGCACGACCTCGTCACCACCGCCACCGACGCCCTCGACGTCTTCGACATGGAAAAAGTCGCCGAGACCACGGTCCCCCCGGCGCACTTCGGCTACATCCAGACCGGCGTCGACGGCGAGGAAACCCAGCGCAACAACCGGGCGGCGCTGGAGCGCATCTACATTCGCGCGCGGCGGCTCATCGACGTCAGCCGCCTCGACACCCGCGTCACGCTGTTCGGCCGCGAATGGCC
This sequence comes from Gemmatimonadota bacterium, assembly GCA_028874905.1. GTDB lineage: Bacteria > Gemmatimonadota > Gemmatimonadetes > Longimicrobiales > Gaopeijiaceae > Bin94. Next base: position 21,581 of record JAPPGZ010000061.1, on the reverse strand, counting down.
GACGCCGATCGTCATCGCGCCGTGCGGGAGCCAGCGCGGTTTCCACGCCGAGGGCGAACTGGCGACGGCACGCGCCGCGCAGGCCCGTGAACACCTGCTAGCCCTGTCGACCGTGAGTTCAACCGGGGTAGAGGACGTGAACGAGGCCCGTGGCGAACCCGTCTGGTACCAGCTCTACGCCACGTCGAACTGGGACGTCACCCGGGCCGTAGTCGAGCGGGTTCGCACGGCGGGATGCCCGGTCGTCGTGCTTACGGTGGATCTTCCAGGCGGCAGCAACCGCCTCACACTGGAGCGCTGGTCGCGCACCGACGATCGCACCTGCAACAGCTGCCACCGGCCCCGCGGCCGGGCACCCACCGTGAAGCCGATGTTCCAGGGCACCGACTACCGCCCCGGCGACTTCCGCACGCCCGGCATGACCTGGGACTTCATCGGGCGGCTGCGCGAGATCACCGACCAGAGGATCGTGGTGAAGGGTCTGATGACGCAAGAGGACGCGACCCTGGCGCTGGACCACGGCGTCGACGGGATCTGGGTCTCCAACCACGGCGGCCGCGCAGAGGGCAGCGGACAGGCCACGATCGACGCCCTGCCCGAGATCGCGTCGGCCGTGGCGGGACGGGTTCCCGTCATCGTGGACGGCGGTTTTCGCCGCGGAAGCGATATCTTCAAGGGGATCGCGCGCGGCGCCGACGCGGTGGCAGTGGGCCGTCCCTACCTGTGGGGGCTGGGCGCCTTCGGGCAGGCCGGCGTCGAGAGGGTGCTGGAGATCCTGAGCGACGAACTGCGAATCACCATGCGGCTGGCGGGGACACCCACGCTGGCGAGCATCGCAGGGTCATCGGTAGGGACGGGGTGAGCGGCAGTGCTTCCCGGGTATGACTCACGACAAGTGAAACGGAACAAGGAGACAGGATGCGAAAGGCAATTCAGGCAGCGTGCGGCGCTCTCGCCGTCATGGTCGGCGCGGCATGCGCGGAGGGCGAGCCCGAAGTGATCACCACCGACAGCGGGCTCGAGTACCAGATGCTCCGTGACGGAGACGGCGCCAGCCCCACGACGAATGACGAGGTCGTCGTGCACTACCGGGGTACGCTCACCGATGGCTCGCAATTCGATTCGTCCTACGACCGCGGCGAGCCCGCGACCTTCCCGGTGGACGGCGTGATCGCCGGATTCGGGGAAGCGCTGCAGCTGATGTCGGTCGGCGGCCACATGCGCGTCACCATCCCCTCCGAGCTGGCCTACGGCGAGGCCGGCGCGGGCACCGTGATCGGCCCGAACGAGACGCTGATCTTCGAGATCGAGCTGCTTGAAGTCATCGAAGGGGGATGAGGGCGACCCGAACCGGCGCGGCAACCGGGGCGGCGCACGCGATCCTGCTCCTGACGCTGGCGACGGGCGCGGCAACTTCGGCCTGCGCTTCCGGCGGCGGCGCTCCCATCGCAAGCCCCGCGGACCCGGTCCCCGACGCGGACGGCTTCATCACGACCCGCAGCGGGCTCAGGTACAAGGTGCTGCGCGAAGGCACCGGTCCGCCGCCCCGCGCGAGGGACCGGGTTCTGGTCCACTACAGCTGCAGGCTCGAAGACGGCACGGTGATCGACTCCTCCCACGAGCGCGGCGCACCGGACGTCCTCTCGCCCCGGGATCTCATTCGGGGATTCCGGGAAGCACTTCTGCTGATGCCGGTCGGGAGCCACTTCGAGGTCATCGTGCCCGGCAGGCTCGGCTACGGCCGGGCCGGCATCGACGGCGTGGTCGGTCCCAATGAGACGCTCATCTTCGAGATCGAGCTGCTGAGGATCGGTCGGGGGTGACTAGAGCTACCCGCCCAGCCAATCCCCGATCACACCGCGCAGCCAAAGCGTCACGAACGCGCCGTAGAACACCGACATCAGTACCAGCGAGACCCTGCGCCACATCGGCGGCCGCACTTCCTCGGGCAGGAAACGCGTGTTGATGTACAGCAGGTGCAGCGACGAGATCACGAAGACGACCCCGGCCATGTTGGCGCCCAACTGGAGCAGAATGATCGGCTGCGCCAGCCCCAGCGCGACGATTCCCCACATGCACAGCGCCCCCAGAACCGTGTAGTACACCACCCGGACATCGCCGCCGCGCCATCGTCGGACCGTGCGCGAGCCGGTCCAGAGGATGTCGGTGATCGCGCGGGTCATCCCCTCGAGGATGTCGAGCTGCGTCTTGAAGAGCACCCAGACGGCCATCATCGCGATGATTCCGCCGAATATGGCGCCCTCCTCGCTCGCGATCGCGTTCGCAAGCGTGGCCGCGACCGAAAGGCCGCGGATGTCGGTGCCGGCCTCGATGAACGTGACGTAGATCACCGCCGGGAGGACCATTCCGAGCATCGCCCCGATGAAGTAGACGATCCACTGGTCCGCGCGCACGATGCGCCACCAGCCACGCCACCGGGTCATGGCGTCCGAAGTCGTGTCGAAGGTGTAGCCGGTCGGCGCAAGCTTGGTCTTTTCGCCGCCGACCGCGGCCGGAATGTATCCGGCGCGCTTTCCCATGCCGTAACCCTTGTCGCGGGCCCAGTTGGACAGGGTGAGGTTGACGACGCCGCCCGCACCCGAGTACGCGGCAAAGGCGCCTATCAGGAACCAGTCCACGCCCTCCGGGATGAAGCGGAAGCCGCCCGTGCCCGTGTCGTAGCCGACGAGCCCCGCCGCGGCGGAGACCCAGGTGTCCGGCGCCACGAAGATGGCCGCGAGAATCAGGAACCCACCGATGATCGCGGACACCAGCACCCAGTTCAGCAGCTCGAGCGTACGTTCGATCCGCTTCCCGAACAGCAGGATTCCCACGCACAGTACGAAGGTTCCCACGCCGATCCAGTAAACGATGTGCTCCTGCCCGGGTCCCGCGAGGTCGCGGAAGATGAGGAAGAAGATCGCGCCCGCGGCCGCGCCCGCCCAACCCGGCCAGCCCACCTGAAGGAAGTAGAGCAGCGCGTAAACCCACGCCCAGAACTGGGACCACGGCTTCGTGCGCATGAAGCCCGTCACGACGGGCTCGCCGGTGGCGATCGTCCAGCGCATCAGCTCCGTGTTGAAGACGGTCTGGAAGAACGCGGCCACCAGCGTCACCCACAGCAGCACCAGCCCGTACTGCACGAACGCCGCGGGCCCGAGCAGGAACTCGCCGCTGCCGATCGACGCGCCCAGCACGATGACGCCGGGTCCCACGACGCCCAGCCACGAAAGACCCTTCGGCCTTGGCGGTGCGGGCAGCTCCGCCTTCTCGAACGGGGGCAGTCCCGAGCGTGCCTCGCGTGGACCGGGGCCCGGTGCGCCTGAATCGGCGTCGTGAGGTGCGCCCATCAGCTCACCGGCCTCTTGCCCACCCATCGGTCATACCACTTCCGCATGTACAGCTGGGTTCGCATGAAGTTGGACGGGCGGCTCCCGGTGCCGTGGTATTCGTTGTTGAAACGGATGATCGCGGTGGGAACGCCGACCATCTTGAGCGCCTGGTAGTACTCCTCGGTCTGCGACATCGGCGTGCGGAGGTCCAGTTCCCCGGTCAGCAGCAGCGTGGGCGTGGTGACGTTGCCCGCGTACATGAGCGACGAGTGGCGCAACCACTTGTCCGGGTTCTCCCAGGGCAGTTCGCGGAAGCGGCGGTAGCCCCACATGGCCACGTCGGCGGTGCCGGCGAACGACATCCAGTTGATGACCGGACACCGCACGGCCGCGCCCGCGAAGCGGTCGTCGTGGCCGATGACCCAGCTGGAAAGCGCGCCTCCCCCCGAGCAACCGCCCACGTACATCCTGTCCGTGTCGATGTACCCCCGGCCGACGACCTCATCAACACCGTTCAGCAGATCTGCGAGATCGCGCTCGCCCGGGTACCGGTCATCTATCGCGTTGCCGAAGTCCGTGCCATAGCCGGTCGAGCCACGCGGATTCGTATAGAGGACCACGAAGTCGTTGGCGGCGAAGTTCTGGAACATCCAGTTGAAGCCCACGTTGTACATGCCGTGGGGGCCGCCGTGGATTTCCATGATCAGGGGGTAGCGGCGCGAGGGATCGAAGCCGGGCGGCTTGATGATCCATCCCTGTACCTGCGCGTCCTCGGTGGATTCGTACCAGATCTCTTCGAGGTCTCCGAGAACGACGCCCTCCAATACATCCTCGTTCACTTGCGTAAGCTGCGCCGGGTCCGCGCCAGCCTCCAGGTCGAACCGGACCACGTCGCCCGGAGCTTGTGGAGCCGAGCGGACGCCGACCGCGGTCCCGCCTGCCGCCGATGTCAGCGACAGCATGTGGACATCGTCGGTCAGCTGCCGCAAGTCGCCTCCGGTGGTGGCGGAATAGACGTTGGCAGAGCCCCGATCCTGGACGGAGAAGTAGAACCGGCTGCCGTCGTCGTCCCATATGATGCCCCCGATGTCCCGGTCCAGGTCGGGCGTGAGCTTGCGCATGCCGCCGCCGTCGATCCCGATCGTGTGGATTTCGCCGACATGATAGGTCTGCGGCGACCATTCGTACCCGGTGAAAGCGATGGTGCGCCCGTCGGGCGAGATCGACGGACTGGTCCAGAGTCCGCGCGTCGAGGTGACCTCGCGCATCTCGCCGGTGGCCACGTCCACGGCGTTGATCGCCGACTCGAAGTAGCGCTTGTCCCAGTCCTCCTTCATCAGTCCGTCGAAGACGATGGTGCTTCCGTCCGGCGTCCAGTCGTAGCCCGCGCCCCAGTAAACGGCGATGAACCGGGCCCCGACGTGCCACTTGCCGTGCGTCAACTGGCGGGCCGTGCCCCCCGTGGAGGGGACAACGAAGAGGTGGTGGTAGGCCGGGTCCGTGAACCCGACGAAGTCCCGGCGGAAGTGCATGTTCTCGACGATGCGGGGGGTTTCGGTCCAGGTCGCGCCCGCCGGCGCGGCCGGGAGGTCGATGGACCAGTCGCTCGGCAGTTCGCCGGGCGTGTCCATGGTGAAGGAGATCATGGTGCCGTCGGGCGACCACATGGCGTTCATGGGCGTTCCCTGGACCCGGGTCACCTGCGTGACGGCACCCTCCTCGTCCATCCAGCGGACGAAGATCTGGGTGCCGCCGTCCTCGGCCGCGGCGGTGAAGAGAATACGCGTACCGTCCGGCGACCAGCGGGCTCCGGAGCCCTCCACCAGGAAACGCTTCCGCGACCCGTCCGAGTTCATCATGTGCAACCCGGAATCCCATCGGTCTTCCAGCTTGTTCACCCAGCTCCTCGTGTAGACGATGCGGGCACCGTCCGGCGAGATCCGCGGATCGCCAACCCGCTCCCAGTCGAGGTACCGGTCGACGGTAAGCCGGTCGGCGTCCTGGGCAGCGAGCGAAGGGGGAGCAAGGGTGGAGATTACGGTGGCCGGTACCAGCGCGCACACGAAAAACCGCAGTGCGGCGACGGCTGAACGGGCGACGCACGCCGGGGCGGCGGGCGGGAACGGAACGCGGGCGGCGATGCGCATCGGAGCGGCTCCTTCCGGAACTGAGGGGAACTCCCTGTCAAGTGGGGGCGCGCCTCCGCGCGGGTCAAGCCTGTCCCGGCGTCGTGCTTCCACTTGCCCGCTACCCTGCGCCACACTAACTCCTTACGCCATGCCACCGAAGAACACCGAATCCTGGAACCTGATCGAGTCCGTCCTGGCGGGTGCCGAGGCCATCACCGCTCTTGGAATCACCCTCCATGACATGAGCGAGGACAGCGAAACCATCGTCCTCAGAATGGCCAAACGGCACGACCTCACGCGGGGAGACGGCACGATCTATCACGGCGGCCCCATCGCGTCGCTCATCGACATCGCCGGCGACATGGTCGTGGCGGCGCGCGCGGGCGGCGGGGTCCCCACCATCTCGCTGCGGGTCGACTACCTGCGCCCCTGCACCGGTCCGTACCTGCTGGCGACCGCCCGACTGCGGCGAGGCGGCCGTACCATCTCCGTCTCCGACGTGGACGTGCACGACGACCAGGGCCGCCTCTGCGCGGTGGGGCGCGGCACCTACTCCTCGATCGCGGGCTAGGGGCACCGTGGACTGCGCGCGACCGTGAAAGCCGTCCTCTACGACCGCCACGGCGCCGTTGACCAGCTCTACCTGGCCGATGTCCCCACCCCCGAGCCCGCCACCGGCGAGGCGCTCATTCGCATTCGCGCCTGCGCCCTCAACGGCTTCGACCCCATGATGCTGGCCGGGACTACGCGGCTGCGCATCCCCTTCCCCATGACCCCATGCGGCGACGCCGCCGGTGAGGTGGCGGGATTCGGCCCCGGGACGGACCCGGCCGGTTGGCAGGTCGGGGACCGCGCGATGATCGACCCGATCATCGACGATCGCGGCATGCTCGGCGAGAAGGCTCCGGGCGCGGCGGCCGAGTACCTCGCTGTCCCGCTGGAGAACTTGGTGCCGGTCCCCGATGGCGTCTCGTTCGAGCATGCCGCCGCCCTCCCGGTAGCGTACGGGACCGCGCTGCGCATGGTCGAGGACCGCGCACGGGTGCAAGCGGGCGAGACCGTGCTGATCCTCGGCGCCACCGGCGGCGTCGGCACCTGCAGCGTTCAGCTCTGCAAGCGCATCGGCGCCCGGGTGATCGCGACCGGAGGCTCGCCGGGCAAGCTGGACCGCCTGCAGGCCATTGGCGCCGATCACGTCCTGCCGTCGCGTTCCAATGAACTGGTCCGCCTCGTGCGCGAGATCGCCGGCCGGCCCCGCTACCATGATCCCGAGTCCGGCGGCGTTGACGTCGTGGTCAACTACATCGGCGGCGCCACCTGGGCGGCCAGCCTCAAGGTGCTGCGCTTCCAGGGGCGCATGGTGACCTGCGGGGCCACGGCCGGCTACGACCCGTCCACCGACATCCGCTACATCTGGAGCTTCGAACAGACGATCATCGGGTCGGACGGATGGAGCCGCGAGGGGCTGGCCCGCCTGCTGGCGATGGTTGCCGAAGGCGAACTGGAACCGGTCGTCCACGCCGTCAGACCGGTCGAGGATGTCCGCACGGCGATGGGCGAACTCATGCAGCGGAAGGTGTTCGGCAAATCGATACTGACCCTGTGAATGGGCCGGCCAGCGGCGGGAGCCCGTCCAGCTCGGGCGGCGACCCGTCCAGCTCGGGCGGCGACCCGTCCAGCTATCCCATCGCCCAGCGCATTCCACAAGAGGTGCTGGATGCCGAGGCCGGCCGGCTGGCCGCACTCGCCAGGGCCCCGGCCCACAAGCGGATCAGCGGCTACGCCCGCCTGGCAGGTCCCGGGTTCATGGGGGCGGCGCTCACCCTCGGCGCGGGCACCCTCACGTCCTCCATGCTCTCGGGCGCCACCTTCGGCTACCGCACCCTGTGGCTGATCTGGCTGGCGTGCGGTCTCGGTCTTTTCATGATGGCCGCGATGGCCCGCTTCACCTGCAAGGGGGGCTTCCGGGTCATCCAGGTCCAGAATCGGCGCCACTCCTGGCTCATCGGCTCGCTGCTGACCGCGCTGATCGGCACCGCCGCGGTCGCCGTGATCTTCAACTTCGGCCAGGTCGCACTCGGCACCCACCTGATCGAGTCCCTCGCGCCGTTCGCCGGCTTCTCGTTCCCGGCCGAGTACAACTGGATCCTCTACGTCGGGGTGACCAGCTGGCTGATCCTCAGCTACGGACGCCGCGGCGGCACCGGCACGCGCCTGGTCGAAGCGGTGATGAAGGGCGCGATCGCGCTCATGATCGTGGCGTTCGGCGCCGTCCTGGTCGTCGTTGGCGTCGACTGGGGCGCGGCCGCCCGCGGCGCCTTCGTGCCCTGGCTGCCGGGGGGCGGAGAGGGGCTGGATCTCTTCATCGCTTCGTCCGCCGCGGCCGTCGGCGTGATGGACTGGGTCTTCTTCCACTACGCGGGCCTGGGCCGGGGGTGGGGACGCAACCACGAATCGCTCGCGCGCTTCGACCTGTTCGCCGGACTCTTCATCCCGTTCGTGGTCGTCAACTTCCTGGTGATCGGCGTCTTCGCCGCGACCCTCTTCCCTCACGGGATCACCCCGGAGTCGGCGCCCGAACTGGCTGCGGCGCTCATGCCATTGCTCGGTCCCACATGGTCGCAAATCCTCTTCTACGTGGGGTTCCTCGCGGTCCCCATCACGACCACGGTGGGAATGAGCCTGGCCGGCGCGATGGCCATCCACGAGGCCTTCGGGTGGGAGCCCGATACCGCGTCGTGGCGCTGGAAGATCAGCGCGCTCCTGCCGCAGATCGCGTTCCTCGCCGCCTGGAACGCACGGCCCGTCTGGCTGGTCATCTTCATCGCGGCGTTCCTGTCACTCGCGAACAACGTCGTAGGGTGGTCGATGTACCTGCTCCTGAACGACCGAAAGGTGCTGGGTGCCGATCGCAGCAAGTCGTACCTGTGGAATCTCGGGATCCTGTTGCAAGTGACGCTGCTGAACGCGATCGCGATCACGTACGTGTTCAACCGGCTGGAGTGGTGGTGACGCCCGGGGCGGAGGGACGCAGAGACGGCGGGACCGCGCTCGAGCGCTTCCTCGACCGGCGCATGGGGCCATGGTCGGGGCGCGTCTGGGGATTGATCGTCAACCTCGGGGCCAACGCAATGGCTCTCTGGGGCGTCGCGTCGGTCATGCGCACCGGCGAGGGCTGGATCTGGATCGTCCTGGGCGGCGTGGCCACGGCCATCTGCATCTCTGCGTTGGCCCTGCCCGCCGGGTCCAGCGACCCCGGAGAATGAAGGGCCGCACGCGCAACCTGGGCTACTGGCTCAGCGATGCCCGCGCCGAATTCCCCGATCGCACCGCGCTGATCGATCTGTCGCGCCCAACGCCCCGCAGGGTCACCTACCGCGAACTCGACGAGCGCATGGACCGGGTCGCCAACCTGCTCACCGACGCGGGCGTCACAATGGGCGAGCGGGTCGCGCTCAGCGTCGGCAACCGCTTCGAATTCGTCGAGATCATGTTCGGCGCGATGCGCTGCGGCGCTGTCCCCGTGCCCCTCAACTTCAAGCTGTCGGCCGATTCGCTCGCCCACGTCGTGGCGGACGCCGGCTGCACGGCCGCGTTCGTCGAAACCGCGGTCACCGCGCGCTCGGCGGCGGTGATCGAGCGGCTGGGGATCGAGAAGAGGTGGGAGGTCGGCGGGGACCACGCGGGCCACGCAGGGGCAAGCACCGGCTGGCTGGACTACGAGGGTGCGCTGGCGGGATCGTCAGCCGACTACGAGCCGCCCCGCCTTGGCGCAAACCACCCAGCCTTTCAGCCCTACACCTCGGGGTCGACCGGCAAGCCCAAGGGCGTCGTGCTCGACCACGAGGGACAGCTCTGGTGGGTGCGCTGCCTGCGGAAATACTGGCCGGCCGACCCCGGCGACCGCGCCCTCGCGGCCGTTCCCCTCTACCACAAGAACGCGATGGCCGGCGCGGTCAAGCCGCTCCTGCAAGCGGGAGGATCGGTGGTGATCCAGCCCGGGTTCGAGCCGGTGGCCTTCCTGCAGGCGCTGAGCGAATACCGATGCACGCAGGTAGGCGCGGTCCCGGCCGTTTTCGCCATTGCCATGGACCATGTGAATCTCATTCAAGGACTGGACTTTTCGGCACTCAGGAGGGTCACGCTGGGTTCCGCCCCGGTGCAGCCGGAGTTGATGGACGCGGTGGAGCAGGCCTTCGGCGTCGAAGTCGGCGAGAGCTACGGTCTCACCGAGGGCGGCCCCGTGATGCTCGGTCCCCCGCTGGACGGACGGCCCGTGCCGAGGGGCAGCTGCGGCGCCGCCTGGCCGGAGGGCGAGATCAAGCTCGTGCGGGACGGCGTCGAGGACCCGCGCCAAGGCGAGCTCTGGGTCCGCAACCCCGGCGTTACGCCCGGATACCACAACCTCCCCGAGGTCAATGCCGCACGCATCCGGGACGGCTGGCTGGCAACCGGCGACCTCTTCCATCGCGACGACGACGGGTTCTTCCACTTCCGCGGCCGCACCGACGACATGTTCAACTCCGGCGGCGAGAACATCTACCCCAAGGAGGTCGAGGACCTGCTGCTTTCGCACGCGGACGTGCTGGATGCGGCGGTCGTGCCGGTCCCGCATGCACTCAAGGGGGCGGTGCCTGCCGCCATGGTCAAGCTGGTGTCGGGGTCGGCGCTGACGGCGGGGACGCTGAAGCGCCATACGCTGGAAGAGGGGCCGGCGTACGCGCATCCAAGGCACATCGTGTTGGTCGACGAGATGCCGCTGACGGGTGTGGGGAAGGTTGACCGCGCAGAGATTCTGGAGGTGTTGACAGGCGTGGCTGAGGCGGCAGATCGCGGCTGATTCAGAATCGTATCTTGAATCAGCCTTCAGCTGAACGCCGCGATGCAGCGCCCCGGCCCGTGAACCCCGGTCACGACCGTGCGCCCAATGTCCGCCGATTTGCTGGGGCCGGAGTGCAGTCCCAGGGCCGCGGGCAATTCCGCTTCCAACTCGCGCAAAGCATCCTCCAGCCGGGCAAACACCCGCGCGGCCGGCACCCACACCACGTGAACGGGCGGCAGCAACTGCACCGCCCGCGTTCCCGTCGACGGCAGAACCAGGCTGCCCGTGTCTGCCGCGGCGCTCCAGGCCATTGAAATGCCCGCGCCCGCGTGCGCGGCGGCTACCGCCGGCAGCCCCGGCCTGAGTTCGGGCGGCACGTCCGGCCCGACCGCAACGCCCATCACCTGGGGTTCGAGTCCTCGCAGGAAGCCGGTGAGCCACTCGCCCGGTGGACGCTCCGGATCGGCCCTGGCCACCTCGCCTCCGCTGATCGTGAAACGTTTCACAAATGCATCCACCGCGTCTTCCGCAGGCAGCGTCACGAGCGCACCCGGATGCGGCACGCCCGGACGGCTCGCCGTCGCCCGCGCAACCCGGGCCATGATCCGCTCCCGCGCGCCGGCGCTCACTCGATCCCCTCGCGCCAGAGCTCGCGGAATGTTCGTCCGCTCGGCGTCGGCAATGCGCGTTCGGCCGCCCATTCGCCAAGCATCGGCAGCGCGCGCGCGACACCCGTCGCCCCCAGCCGCGACCCGATCCTGCCCGCGGCCCTGTACAGCCCGGGCCGCGTCGCTACGCTCGCAAGCGCCTTCAGCGCCGCCCGTTCCTTCCACGGGGTGAGCCCCTCCTCCTGCGCCTCGCGCCGCCACTCGAGCAACATCTCCGGGATGGGTATGCGCACCGGGCACGCATCCTCGCAGGCGCCGCAGAGCGATGACGCAAACGGCAGCGGCATGGCTTCGTGCAACCCCAGCAGCCCCGGGTCGAGCACCGAGCCGATCGGCCCCGAATAGACGTACCCGTACGCGTGCCCGCCGGTCTGGCGGTATACCGGACACGCGTTCAGGCACGCGCCGCAGCGCAGGCACCGTAGCGCCTCCCACGCGTGCTCGTGGGCCAGGACGTTCGTGCGCCCGTTGTCGACGAGGACGACGTGCACTTCCTCCGGACCGTCATCGTCGGGATGAGCCGCGGGCCCCTGCACGAGCGACACGAAGCAGCCGATCGGCTGGCCGGTTGCGGCGCGCGCCGTGAGCTGCAGGAAGCCGGCGAGGTCGGCCATGCACGGAACAAGCTTCTCGATCCCGACGACCGCGACGTGCACGCGAGGCAGCGAAGTGGTGAGGCGGATGTTCCCCTCGTTCTCGATCAGGGCCACCGTCCCCGTTTCGGCAACGAGGAAGTTGCCCCCCGTAATCCCCATATCCGATTGGATGAAGGCGTCGCGCAACACCCGGCGAGCGGCCCGCGCGAGTGTGTCGGGATCGCCGCCCGGCTCCGAGCCCAGGTGGTCGGCGAACAGTTGCTGCACCTGCTGCAGGCTCTTGTGGATGGCGGGTCCCAGGATGTGGCTGGGCTCCTCCCCGAGGAGTTGCAGGATGTATTCGCCCAGATCGGTCTCGTAGACCTCGATCCCCGCGGCCTCCAGCGCCGGATTCAGGTCGATCTCCTCGGTGACCATGCTCTTGCCCTTGACCACGCTCTTCACCGAGTGCCTCGCCGCCAGCGACATCACGACCTCTCGGGCCTCGGCTGCGTCCGCCGCCCAGTGCACCTCCGTCCCGTTGGCCTCGAGCCGCGCCTCCGCCTCGGTGAGGTAGCGGTCCAGGTGGGTCAGCGTGTGGCTCTTCACGCCCTCCGCCCAGCGCCGCCACGCGTCGGCATCGACCTCGGCATAGCCCTGCAGCCGCTTTTGGTCGAACGCGATGGTGGCGCCCGTCACTGCCTCCCGGACGCCAAGATCACCGCGGATGATCTCGCGCGAACGCGACGCGTAGTCCCCGATGCGCGTGTGCATGTCAGGGGACCTCGAGCGGCCGGGCCGCCGCGGCATGGGTTGCGGCCACGTCGCTTCCTTCGGCGGCGCGGGCACCCCCCGCCACCCCGCGCCACAGCGCCGTCGCCAGGTGCACGAACTCGATCCCCGTGCCCCGGGCCCGGTTTCGTCCGTCGAGGTGCAGCACACAACCGCCGTCCCCGGACACCACCCAGTCGACCTCGGGCAGGGTGTCGAGCTTTCGGTCGGCCATGGCCGCGGACACCGCGCTCATTTTCACGGAAAACAAGCCACCGAATCCGCAGCACTCCTCCTGGGCCTCCCACGACACGACTTCGGCACCCGCCCCCTCGAGAAGTACCGCCGGCTCGGTCTCCAGGCGAAGCTCGCGCAGGGCATGGCACCCCTGATGCACGGCGACCTTGCGCCCCGCGAGTCCGCTGCCCAGCTCCGTAACGCCCAGCCGGTGCACGATGAACTCGGCCAGGTCGAAGGTGCGGTCCGCGAGCGCCGCCGCGGCGGAAGTGCGGTTCGCGAGTGCGACCGAACCGGAAGTATCCGCACCACCGGCCAGAAGCCGCGGGTAGAACTTCTTGACCATCGTGGCGCAGGATCCGCTGGGGAGGACGACGGCTTCCGCCGCAGTCGGGGCATCCGGGGCGGCCGGATCGCCCGGGTCGCCCGGCGCACCCGCGAACACCTCGAGCGTGTGCTCCGCCATCCGCCGCGCCTCGCCGAGCCGTCCCGCGTTGTAGGCCGGCTGTCCGCAGCAGGTCTGATCGGCCGGAAAGGCGACTTCGCATCCCAGATGGCGCAACAGGCGCACGGCGTCCGCCGCCGCCGCCGCAAAGTAGTGGTCGGCCAGGCAGGTGACGAAAAGGGCGACTCTCATGGGGGGAAAGCTAGTTGCAAGGGGCGCCACAGCCACAGGGCCACGGCAACTGCGCTCAAGAGGCTGCAATCAGCACGATCGCGCCCGCCGCGAGCAGCGCGGCCCCCACCGGCTTCCGCAGGCGCGGCCCGAAGGGCAGCGTCGTCTCCGCGACCATCACCGCCATCAGGAGGCCCATCCAGACCAGGTCGATCATCCCCGCCACCAGGGCGAGCGCCATCAGGGCCCAGCAGCAGCCGACACAGTGCAGACCGTGCCCGAAGCCGAGCCGTGCGTGGCCGGCGAGACCGCTGCGCCAATGCGTGAGCAGGTAGCCGGCGGGCGAGCGGCAGTGGGACAGGCAGGCCTCCTTGAGGCGCGTGAACTGGAAGCCGCCGGCGAGCCACAGGGCAGCCGCGGAAAGGGCGGGCGCTTCAAGTCCGAAGGGGACCGGAATGTTCATGCGGGACAGTGACAGGTGGAATCCGGCCAGGGCGGCGCTGAAGGCGGCCCACGCGACCGCGTATCCGCCCGCAAAGGGACCGACCGAGGAGAGGGCGCCCGCGTCCGCAAGACGGCTGAGCGCACGCAGCCAGGGGAGTACCACCGGCGCCATCATGACGCCGGTCATGGCCAGCCACATCAGCAGGAGCGGTGCGTACGGCCCGGCTCCTCCCGTCATCCGTCACCCGTCCAGCGAAACCTCGACCAGAGGCCGTGCGTGCCCTCATTGGCGATCACGATTTCGCCGTCGTCGTACCGTGTCGACCCCTGGGCGATTACCTGGGTCGAGTCGTGGATCTTGTTGTAGATGTTCTCGAAGGTGACCGGCCGGTCCCGATCCCACCCGCGAATGGCCTCGACCGCCCCCGTGAGCAGACCCGCCACGGTCACGGATTTCCGCGTGGGCAGGTCGTCGATGCGGATCGGGGCCGCCCGGGTCGGCAGCGGCTCGGCGACGAAGCGGGCCAGCACCGTCCACGGTCCCCCGCGCGCGCCCGTGATGATCTCCTCCACCGCCTCGCGCTGGTCGCCAGTGGCGTGGTCGGAGACGATGATCAACTGCTTCCATCCCCCTTCGACCATCACCGGCGGCGTCTCGTACACAATCACGGCGTCGACGCCCGCCAGATCCACAGGAGCGGGCCGGCCAACCCGTCCCGCCTCGAAACGGATCGCCCAGAAGCCGTGGCAGACGTCGTGGGTGCATCTCTGGCTGAAGTGGATGTGGCCGGGGCAGACAGCCGTGCAATTGCAGTTCTCGAACAGCAGCCCTTCGGCCCACCAGTCGTTCATCGGGGTCCCGTTCAGTGGGTGAGCACGTAAAGGACCACGTTGATCCCGACCGCGTACGCGTCCGGCGAGAACAGGTAGAAAAACTCGTCATCCTCGCCCTCGCGCTCCCACCCGTCGGCAATGTCGGTATTGTGCGTCATGATGACCATGAGCCGTCCGGTTTCATCCATGATCCCGTGCATCGTGGGCGTCGCGCTCTCGGCGCCCCGTTCCGAGGTTCCCATTCGCCCGCTCCGCCGCCAGTACTGGATCGAGGGTATCTGCGGGATGCTGTCGACCGAGTAGAGTGTGTGAAAGAGGATGTGGTCACGTGGCAGCGGGACAATGGAATAGCCGGGCAGGACGCGATTCATCTCCAGCGTCCAGTTTCGCCAAGCCAGGTTGCCCCAGAAATCGTCCGCCCACAGGAAGCCGCCTTTCAGCAGGTAGTCGCGCAGCCGGACGGCCTCGACCTCGGAGAAGCCGATGGTTCCGACATCGGAGGCGAAGAGGAACGGGCAGTCGTACAGGTCGGACTCGGTGGCGCCGACGACCGCGTGAAAGGGGTCGCCCCGCTCGTTGCGAGCGATGTCCGCGGTGGTCAGCTGGGAGAGACGCAGCGGCAGATTCCGGTCGCCGTCGGGATAGTCCGTGTCCCAACCCGTCCCCAGCCACTCGCTCCGCACGGGCTGGTACTGAAGGCGGCAGAAGATGAACTCGCCGTGCTCGGCCGCCTCCACCGGCTTGCGTATCGGAGCCCACCTCCGGCGGCCCCATTGCCCGGCCAGGGGTTCTGCGAAGACCAGGAGCAGAATGCACAGCAGCAATGGTCTCATCGGCCGGCCCGGCGCGCGGAATGGTGGGTCCCCGCCCAAGCCCGCCACGGCGATCGAGGCGGTCGCGACGAAGACTGCTTACGTTTCAATCCTCGTTACGCCGGCCCCGTCTGACAAATGAGACCCTTTCCAGCGCGCCTGATCCTCGTTGCCCTGACCGCCCACGGCTGCGCGTCCGGAGACGGCATCGGCGTGGGTCCCGTGGCGGACGACGAACTCGTATGCGACCTCGATCCCGCCTACCTGGCCGATGGCGGCGTCGGCCGCGACGGGATCCCCGCGCTCTCCGACCCGCTGCTCGTGCCGATCTCGCCGGTCGTGCCGGAAAACGCGTTCGTGCGCGACACCGACCGAGTGATCGCGGTCCGCGTGGGCGCGGAATCGGTCGTGATTCCGCACAACATCATGTGGCGGCACGAGATCGTGAACTTCTCCTCCGGCCTGGACCGGATGTCGGTCACCTACTGCCCCCTGACCGGCACGGCGTTGGCTTTCACCAGGACCGCGACCGGAGGCGCCGAGCTGGCGGTCTCCGGGCTGCTGTACCAGGCCAACCTCGTGATGTATGACAGGAACGAGCCCAACGAGTCGTTCTGGCCGCAGATGCTGGGGGAAGCGCGTTGCGGCCCCCGGTCGGGCAGCCGGCTGGCACGGCTGCCGGTCGTCGAGATGACCATGGCGGGGTGGAAGGAGCTTCATCCGGAGTCGCGGATGGTGGGAATCCGCAGCGGTCTCTCCGATTGGCGGCTCTATGTCCGGAACCCCTACGGCGACGACTACGACGATCCTCACAACGCCGACTTCCAGGGCTATCCGATCGCCCTCGACGACGGCCGGTTGCCGCCGAAGGAGCGCGTGCTGGGACTTCCGGCAGCCGGCTCCGGGGCCGCGGCGATCGCGTTCCCGTTCTCGGCCATGGCGCTGGCGGGCGATCACGCCGTCTTCGAGATCACCTATGGGGGAGTCCCGGCAATGGTGCTTTGGGACGGTCCCAGGCGGTCGGCGATGGCCTACCGGATGGAGATCGAGGGACGTGCGGCGACCTTCGAGGCGGTGGCGGGCGGCGCGCGCGATGGCCTTACCGGCACGGTCTGGGCAGTCGACGGGACGCCCATTGCGGGTCCCCTGGCCGAAACCGGCCGGCGGCTCAGGCCGCTTGCCGAAGCCTACGTGGCATTCTGGGGCGCGTGGGCCGCGTTTCACCCCGGGACGGTGCTGCCGCTGGGTGCGAGGGCGGGCCACTGACGGCTTGCCGCGGGCTCACAATGGAAACCGCCCCGAATATGACCAGGTCAGTGGACTAAGTCCTCTTCAGCCCCTTCCCGATCTCCTCGGCCGACATGAGCGACAGCGCGCAGAAGGTCAGCGTGCCGTTGGCGCAGCCGCTCGACACGATGGTGGGTGCGCCGACCACGAACAGGTTCTCGTGGTCGTGGGTGCGGCCCCAGCGGTCGACCACGCTGGTTTCCGGATCGTCGCCCATGCGGCAGCCGCCGCCCGGGTGCTCGTAGAGGCGGGACGACCGGGTGCTCATGATCGAGCCGCCGGCGGTGCGCGCGAGGTGCTCGAAGCGACCGGCGATCGTCGCGTGCGTGTGGTCTTCGAGGTCGAGTGTGGTCCGGGCGGGGCGATAGTCGATGCGCGGCATGGGGTCGCCGAGCGCATTGGTGTTCGCGCCGTCGAGGGTAAGGCGGCTGTCGCGGTCGGGCAGCACGTCGTAGTAGGCGCGGATGCGGGCGGTCGCGCCGGATTCGACGCGCTCACGCCAGTCTGCCATGACCTCGTCTCCCCAGAGGAGGCGGCCGTCGCCGTTGCGGAGACGCGGGGCTCGTCCCACATCCGACTCCCACAGGCGGATATCGTGCCGCACGTAGCGATCGAGCGGCCCGGGACTTGCGAACCGGTGCGAAAGCAGGCTGTTGTTGACGAAGATGCCGGGGTAGAGGCGCATCGGCAGGTCGATGTAGCCGCTGACGAACCAGTGGCCGGTCATGTAGCGGCCCACGTTTCCGGTGCGGTTGGCGAGGCCGTCGGGGAACCGGCTGTTTGCGGACAGCAGGAGCAGGTGCGAGCTCCAGGCGTGACCGCCGGCGATCACGAAGGTGCCCGCGCGGAATTCGACGGGCTCGTCCGGAGCGTCGCGATGCACGGCTTCGGCCACGGCGATCCGGTCGGTGCCGGGTGCCAGGGCCAGGCGGCGGACGAGGGTGCGAGTGACGAGTTCGATGCGGTTCTCCGCCAGCAGGCGGTCGAAGGCGAAGTCGGGGGTGTACTTGGCCCCGGTCGGGCACACCGCACAGGTGTCGCAGCGCCGGCAGACGTTGCGCCCGCGGTAGGGTTCCGTGTTGCGCGCCCAAGGCTGGGTCCAGAAGGGGATTTCGGCCTGGTCGGTCCATTCCCGCATGCGCGCCAGGTTGTACGACAGCGAGAGCGGCGGCATCGGGTAGGGTTGCGAGCGCGGGTCGCAGTCGGGAGGTCCCTGCTCGCCCGCCGCGCCGATGCGCTCCTCCGCTTCCTGGTAGTACGGCTCCAGTTCGTCGAAGGTGATGGGCCAGTCGAAGCCGACGCCGTAGAGGGAGCGGAGGCGGAAGTCCTCCGGGGAGTAGCGCGGGATCGCCCCGCCCCAGTGCATGGCCGAACCGCCCACGACCATCTGGCGGTACATCTCGCCCGTACCCGTCTGGTCGGAGATGTGGTCGTTGGGGTAGGGATTCTCGCCGTAGGCAAGCATGCGGGCGCGGGTGTGGGCCCGCTCTTCCAGGGACGCCGTCCGCCCGCCGGCCTCTACGATCGTGATAGACGCGCTGGTGCGTTCCGCGAGCCTTTCGGCGACCATCGCAGCGGTGATCCCCGCCCCGATGACGCAGACGTCGCTCTCGATGACACGACTCACGGGGCCTCTCCCGTGGGGTTGCGCGGCCCCGTCCCGACGGCCACCCGAAGCGGTTCGCCGCCCGCCCCCTCCAGACCCCTGCACTGCTGCTTCGCGATGGTGCGGCGGTAGCACATGTCGGTGGCCACGGGCGAGGCGAAGAAGTGTGCGACGAGCGCGATGGCGACATGGCCCGCATTCGCCGGCGATCCGAGCCCCGGCCCGGCCCGTCCGACCGCACGCGTCAGCAGTTTCCTGCGGCCGGCCACGTCGAGGTCGGCCAGATCGATTCCGTGGCGGGCGCGGCACTCCTTTTCGAGGCCCTGGAGCTGCGCGGCCCATCCTGGTCTGGGATCCGGGCCCGAGTACCGGGTCTCGGGCACGAGGTAGGGGTGGCTCAACTCGGCGACCGGTTCCAGCCCGTCCGACCAACGTTCGAAGGCGTTGACGGCGCGCTCGCGGCCTTCGGCGCCAAGCTCGGCGGGGAGGACGGCTTCGGCGACGGCGCGGAGGGTACGGGCGGGGAGGGGGACTGGTTCGGCGGGGGGTCCCGTCGTCGGTGCGGCGCCTGGACTGGCTGCGCCGCGAGCGCCGTCTCCGTCGGGTGCGCAGCCGGCCACGGACGCCGCAGCCACCGTCGCCACCGACTGCTTCAGGAACGACCTGCGTGTCTCCGACATTGCGCCCGCCTCGTCGCCATGGGCTGAAGTCCGTCCCGTGTGGTCAGGGGTCGCCATTGTAACCCGTGGCCGGTCGCTCAAGCCAGGTGCCGCAGAACGATGTCGACGCACTCTTCGGGCGAGTGATTCTCCGTGTCGAGATGCACATCCGGCCGTTCGGGGCGCTCGTAGGGGCTGTCGATGCCGGTGAAATTCCTGATCTCCCCCCGCTCAGCCTTGGCGTAGAGACCCTTCGGGTCCCGTCTGGCGCACGCCTCGACCGACGCGTCCACGAA
The DNA here is from genome assembly GCA_028874905.1 of Gemmatimonadota bacterium. Taxonomy (GTDB): domain Bacteria; phylum Gemmatimonadota; class Gemmatimonadetes; order Longimicrobiales; family Gaopeijiaceae; genus Bin94. The sequence continues at coordinate 2,493 of JAPPGZ010000061.1, read as the reverse complement.
GATCTCCATGAAGTCCCCCGGCTCGAAGAGGCTGCGGGCGAAGTCGCGCTCGGACCGGAAGGGACTGATGAAGGACACGATCACGATCAGGCCGGCGTCGACCATCAGGCAAGCCACCTCGGCCACCCGGCGAATGTTCTCCACTCGATCCGCCTCGGTGAAGCCCAGGTCGCGGTTGAGACCGTGACGCACGTTGTCGCCGTCCAGCAGATACGTGTGGCGGCCCTCGGCCACGAGGTGCCTTTCGAGCAGGTTGGCGATCGTGGATTTCCCCGAGGCGGACAGGCCGGTCAGCCATACGCAGCGCGGGCGCTGCCGCTTGAGTTCGGCGCGCACTTCGCCGTCGACGTCGAAGTCGTGCCAATTGAGGTTCGCGGCCCGCATGAGCGCGAAGGTCAGCGTGCCGGCACCGACGGTCGCGTTGGTCACGCGGTCGATGAGGATGAAGCCGCCGAGTTCGCGGCACTCGTCAAAGGGTGCAAACGGTATCGGGCGGCTGGTTGCGAGATTGACGACGCCCAGGTCGTTGAGGTCGAGGTGCGGCGCGGCGAGCCGGCTGCCTTCGGACACCTCGATCCGGTGGCGGATGCGGGTGACGGTGACTCCCACTTCGCGGGTTTGCAGCTGGAGCCGGTAGCGACGGCCCACGGTCAGCGGTGCGTCGTCCATCCAGAGGACCTTCGCCTGGAACTGGTCCGCCACTTCGAGGGGGCGGTCCCCGGCCACGATCACGTCGCCGCGGGTGACGTCGACGGCGGGCTCGAGGGTGAGCGTGATCGAATCGCCCCGTTTTGCGCGTTCACGGGTGTCCCGCCATGCCACGATGGATGCCACCGTGGCAGGGGTTCCGGCAGGCAAGATGCGAACACGGTCACCGGGCTTCACCGTGCCCGACACGACCCGGCCACAGTACCCGCGAAATCCAGCATCGGGCCGATTGACGTACTGCACAGGCATGCGGAAGGGCTGCCCGGCCGCCGGTTGCTCGACCTCCACCGCCTCCAGGTGCTCAAGCAGCGTCGAGCCGGTGTACCACGGCGTGCGGCTGGAAGGCCGCGTCAGGTTGCCGCCGGTGAGCGCACATACGGGAACGGTCGTCACCTCGGGGACGCCGACCTCTTCGGCAAGCCCGCGGTAGGCCGCGACGATGGTCCTGAACCGGTCACGATCCCAACCGACCAAGTCCATCTTGTTGACCGCCAGGACGATGTGGCGAACCCCGAACATCGCCGCAATCCGGGTGTGGCGGGCAGTCTGGGTCAGGACCCCTTTGCGGGCATCCGCCAGAACGACCGCGAGCCGCGCGGTGGACGCACCCGTCGCCATGTTGCGCGTGTACTGTTCGTGGCCGGGCGCGTCCGCGACGATGAAGCGGCGGCGGGAGGTAGCAAAGCCACGATACGCGACATCGATGGTGATGCCCTGTTCGCGCTCGTCCCGCAGGCCGTCCATGAGCAACGCCAGGTCGGCTGAGCCGCCAAGTGTGCCGTACCGGCGGGAGTCCTCCGCAACCCCTTCCATCTGGTCCGTAAACACCTGGCCACAGTCATGGAGGATCCGCCCGATGAGCGTGCTCTTTCCGTCGTCCACGCTTCCGCAGAGCACGAAACGCAGCGGTGGCAGCATCAGAAGTAGCCCTCCCTCTTTTTCCGCTCCATTGCGGCCTCGCCGTCGTGGTCGATCAGCCGGCCCCGGCGCTCCGAATGGTCGGCGGCCAGTGTCTCGGCGATGATCGCGTCGAGGGTGTCGGCGTCGCTCTCGATCGCGGCGGTGAGCGGATAGCATCCCAGAGTGCGGAAACGCACGCGGCGCAGCTGCGGCACCTCGCCGGGAAGCAGCGACATTCGTTCGTCGTCGACCATGATCAATCGTCCGCCGCGCTCGACCACCGGGCGCTCGGCGGCGCGATAGAGCGGCACGATCGGAATCTCCTCGGCGGCGATGTAGCGCCAGATGTCGGCCTCGGTCCAGTTGGAGAGCGGCGAAGCCCGGAGTGATTCTCCCGTCCGGAGGCGCGTGTTGTACAGGTTCCACAACTCGGGCCGCTGCGCCTTGGGATCCCACTGATGGGCGGGGCTGCGCAGCGAGAACACCCGCTCCTTGGCACGCGACTTCTCCTCGTCTCGGCGCGCGCCCACGAAGACGATATCGTAGCGGCCGGCATCGAGGGCCTGGCGCAGGGCCACGGTCTTCATCACCTCGGTGTAGTGGTCGGACCCGTGGGTGAACGGTGTGATCCCCGCCTCGACTCCGTCACGGTTGGTGTGGACGATGAGTTGAACCCCCGCCTCGGCGGCCACCCGGTCCCGGAAGGCGATCATTTCGCGGAACTTCCAGGTGGTGTCGACGTGCAGGAGCGGCATGGGCGGCGGCGCCGGCCAGAACGCCTTCCGCACCAGGTGCAGGAGCACCGACGAATCCTTGCCGATGGAATAGAGGGGGATTGAGCACTTGATTCAAGCTATCCCGGGTGCTACGATGCGGAATGGGCAA
>JAPPGZ010000075.1 GCA_028874905.1 Gemmatimonadota bacterium | reverse complement strand
CGAAGACCGGCAACTTCCAGATTGAGTGGCGCGAGAACGGTCGAAGGCTCACCCGGTCGCTGGGGCACCGCGACTGGGCGAGAGCGAAACGGCAGGCGGACGAGTTCGCGGCCGGGTTCGCCGGACCCGAGATCGTGGGCAAGGCGGAAGCCGAGCCAAAGCCGCTCACTCTGGAGAGGCTCTTTGACATCTACGGTGAGGAGGTGACGCCCACGAAGACGAGGCGGGTCCAGCACCGGGACAGGATCGCGACGGGGATGTTCCTCGACCTACTCGGTCGGGACCGGCGACCCGAGACCCTGTCTCAAAGGGACTGGGACCGCTTCATCCGGGAGCGCCGGGCGGGAAGGATCGGACCGAGCGGGAAGCCGGTGTCCAACCGGACCATCGAGTTGGACCTGAAGTTCCTGCTCGCGGTGCTCAACTGGGCGACCAAGTCCAGAGACGAGGAGGGGAAGCTCCTTCTCGACTTGAACCCGCTGAGGGGTCTCAGGACACCCAAGGAGAAGAACCCCACCCGGGTCGTTCTCTCCGAGGACGAGTACCGGGCGATGCTTGGGGTGTCCCGCCAAGTCGATTGGCGGTTCCATGTCGCGTTCGTGCTCGCCCACGAGACCGGGCACCGGATCGGGGCCATCCGCAACCTTCGCTGGTCAGATATCGACTTCGAGGGCCGGGAGGTGCGGTGGCGGGCGGAACACGAGAAGACGGGCTACGAGCACGTCACGCCGCTGACCGACGAGGCGGTTGCCGCCTTGAAGGAGGCGCGAGCCGTGGGTGCCGGGAGTGGGAATGCCCCGGTATTGCCCTCGCCGATCGATAGCGCCCGATGCATGAGCCCCAGTTGCGCGTTTCGGTGGTGGAAGAAGGCACAGACGCTCGCGGGCCTGGAGCCGAAGCGTGGCAGGGGCTGGCACTCGCTCAGGCGCAAGTTCGCCAGCGATCTGATGGACACGCCGCTCAAGGTGCTCTGCGAGCTTGGCGGCTGGAAGGATCCCCAGACGGTGCTCAAGTGCTATCAGAGGCCGGACGCGGGACAACTCAGGACGGCATTGGAAGGCCGACCGAGGGTTCGCGGCTGAAATCCCGACCAGCGGGAATCATTCGGCGGGAATCCGATCTTCAAAACTCCTAAGTCTATCGGATGCAACCAGTTGTAAATCCGATGCAACTTGTCTCGGGGGCAACGTGCTCCTCAAGTACCTGGGCGAACGGGGGGACTCGGCCGGAGTCGACGCCACCGCAGCCGTATCCGTGCCCTTCCATCTCGCCGGCAGCGCGGAGCGTCTGTCAACCGGCGTCATGGGACGCACGTACGGTGCATACTTCCTGCGTTCCCTGCGTCACAAGGTGCGTGCAAAGCGGCACCTGCTCGACGGTGAGGTCGATGTCGACCGCACGCTCGCGGCCCGAACGCTCAGGGACTTCGACGATGCCTGTACGGCACCGCTGCACGGCTTTGCCGGAGCCGACGACTACTACGCTCGCGCCGACGTGCGACGCCACCTCGCCCACATTCGCGTGCCGGCGCTGCTCATCCAGGCCCGGGACGACCCCTTCCTGCCCCCGGGCACGACTCCCGATGCCATCGTCGCCGACAACCGCCACCTGACGGCGGCGTTCACCGACGGGGGAGGGCATCTGGGGTTCGTGGAGGGCGAACTTCCGTGGCGGCCGCGTTTCTGGGCAGAGCGGGAAGCCGCGAAGTTTCTCGCGCGGGAGTTGCGGCCCGGCTGATCGCGCGGGTTACAACCGCTCCCGGATCCAGTCGACCACATGATCCAGCCCCACCCGCTCCTGGGCGAGGGTGTCCCGGTCGCGGATCGTGACGCTGTCGTCGTCGCGGGTCTGCCCGTCGATGGTGATGCACCACGGAGTCCCCGCCTCGTCCTGGCGGCGGTAGCGGCGGCCGATCGAGCCGGCCTGGTCGTACGCGGCGGGGATGCGCGCCCGGCGCAGGTCGCCGAGCAGCTTCGTCGCGATCTCGGGGAGCCCCAGCTTCTTCATAAGGGGGAAGACGGCCGCCTTGATGGGAGCCAGGCGCGGGCTGAGTCCCAGCACGACGCGCTGCTGCCCTCCGACCTCCTCTTCGCGGTATCCGTCCACCAGCGCGACCAGAGCCGCCCGGCCGACCCCCATCGCCGTCTCCACCACAAAAGGCAGGTAACGCTCGCCACCGGCCGGATCGATGTAGATGAGGCGCTTGCCGGAAAACTCCTGATGTCGGGAGAGGTCGAAGTCCGTGCGGTTGTGGACACCCTCCAGCTCCTGCCAGCCGAAGGGGAACTCGTACTCGATGTCGACGGCGGTCTTGGCGTAGTGGGCCAGCTCGTTCGGTCCGTGGGCGTGTTGCCGCAGCTTCTCGGGACGGATGCCGATCTCGTGGTGCCAGGCGATCCGCTGTTCGAGCCAATAGTCGAACCACTCGTCGTCGCTGCCGGGCTTGACGAAGAACTGCATCTCCGCCTGCTCGAACTCGCGCGTGCGGAAGATGAAGTTGCCCGGCGTGATCTCGTTGCGGAACGCCTTGCCGAGCTGCGCGATTCCGAAGGGGACGCGCTGGCGCGAGGTCTGCTGCACGTTGAGGAAGTTGACGTACGACCCCTGCGCGGTCTCGGGCCTCAGGTATACGACCGAAGCGTCCTCCTCCACCGGGCCCATGAACGTTTTGAACATCAGGTTGAAGAGGCGGGGCTCGCCCAGATCGCAGTCCGCGTGCGCGCCGGGGGCGACCGAGGGCTTGCGGGCGCAGCCGGCCTGTTCGATGTGGTCCGCCCGCCAGCGCTTCTTGCAGGTCTTGCACTCGAGCAGCGGGTCGGTGAAGCCGGAGACGTGGCCGGAAGCCTCCCACACGCGGGGGTGCATGAGGATGCCGGCGTCCAGCCCTTCGATATCGTCGCGCGCGTGCACGATCGCGGACCACCACGTGTCGGCCACGTTTTTCCGCAGTTCGACGCCGAGGGGTCCGTAGTCCCACACCGACGCCGCGCCGCCGTAGATCTCCGACGACTGAAAGACGAATCCCCGCCGCTTGCACAGCGAGACGATCTTTTCCATGCGGTCCGCCACGTCGCGTCCCCCGGGGTGTCAGAGTGAGTGCACGGCGCGCTGCCCCGCCGGAGCGCGCAAACGCGCTCGAAAGTTACCGAAGACCGCGGTGAGGGCTAAAGTCCCACGGCCTCGGCGCTCCACGTCCACAACCTGGACTGGGCCTGCGCGTCCCGTGCGGCCGACGACGGCGACGAACGGGAGGTCTTGTTGAAGTACGCCCCGTTCAGGTCCTCGTCCTGGCGTCCCACGGCAAGGTCCGCCAGGACGGGACCGCCGCGATCGTCTCTGCGGCCCATGACGCGCGCTAGAGCCCCGGCCCCGGCACCGCCTCCCATGTAGTCACGGAGCAGCCCGGTGTCGTATGTGCCCGGGTGAAGCACCACGGCCTCGACGCCCGTTCCGGCGACTCGGCGCGCCAGTTCGAGGGAGAAGAGGACATTGGCAAGCTTGCTTTGCTGGTAGGCGCGTACCCGACGGTAGGGACGCCGTTCCCAGTTCGGGTCATTGAAGTCGAAGGCCGGGCCCAGGTGGGCGGCCGAGGCCACGGTCACGACGCGGCAGGGGCGCGGCGACCGGCGGAGCATCGGCAGCAGGAGGTTGGTGAGGAGGAAGTGCCCCAGATGGGTGACCGCGAGCTGCATCTCGAACCCGTCCGGACTGGCTGCGCGCTGCCTGGGGAGGACGGCCGCGTTGTTGATCAGCGCCGCCACCGGTGTTTCGAGTTCGCCGATGCGGGCGGCAGCCTCGCGCACGGACGCGAGCGACGCGAGATCGCCGATGACGAGGCGATGCCGATTCGGTGCGGCGGGCTGGGCGATGCGGGCGAGGGCCTCCTCTCCGCGCTCGCGGTCCCTGCACACGAGGATGACCGGATGGCCCGCATCGGCTATGTGGCGTGCCGCCGCCAATCCAATGCCGCGGTTGCCGCCGGTGATGATGACCGTGTTCACGTCGTTGCTTCTCCCGGTTCAAATGGGCACCTTTCAAACTACTTCCTCCCGGTTCACCCGACCCAGAGGCATACGGATGAAGCTGACGTTTACAGATAAGGCGCGGGACATGGTCGTGTCCTTCATGGACATGGAAGAGGACGGACTTCAGGCGCTCCGGATCGCCGTGGACGGAAGTCCCTTCGCCCCGAACTACGAACTCACCCTGGTCGACGCCGAGCAACGCGCCGACACCGATGTCGAGGTCGACACGGGATCGTTTACCGTGCTCGTCGACGAGGCGAGCGTGGACCGTCTTGACGGCGCAAAGGTGGACTTCGTCGAGAAGATCCAGGAGAGCGGATTCCAGATCACGCCGGATCCAAACGTGACGAAGGCGGTGATCGAGGGCGCGGGACCGTCGGGCGAACTCGCAGATCGCGTGAGCCATGTGCTGGACACCGAGATCAACCCGGCGATCGCCGCGCACGGCGGCGTGATCAACCTGGTGGACGTGCAGGGGACCGAGATCTTCATCGAGATGGCAGGCGGCTGTCAGGGGTGTGCGATGTCCCGCATGACGCTGCGTCAGGGTGTGGAGCGCATGGTCTCGCAGTCGGTGCCGGAGGTGACCGCGATCCACGACGTGACCGACCACGCGAGCGGGGAGAATCCCTACTTCTCGTGAGGTGGCGCCCGTGGCGCGCCGGGACGAGGATCTGGCCGTACGGCGGGCTGCGAGGCCGTCCATTCGGCGGGCCGCGCGGACGAATTACGAGGCCGGCCGATGCCGCACCGCACGCTGATCCGGAACGCACGGGTCGCTCTGCCGGGTGGGGTTGCGCGCACATCGGTCCTGATCGAGGACGGGATCATCGCGGGCGTGGATGCGGCTCGACACGCGCGCGCGGATGAGCTGGTGGACGCTACGGGACTCCACCTGCTGCCCGGCGTGATCGACGACCAGGTCCATTTCCGCGACCCGGGGCTGACGCACAAGGAAGACCTGCGCACGGGCAGCCGGGCGTGCGCGGCCGGGGGCGTGACCTCGTTCCTGGAAATGCCGAACACCGTGCCCCAGACGATCACCGTAGACGCACTCGCTGCCAAGCTCGAGCTGGCGGCCCGCCGGTCGGTCGTCAACTACGGCTTCTACATGGGTGCCACGACCGGCAACCTGGACGAACTCTGCCGGGCCGGACGGACATCCGGCGTCGCCACGCCCGGGATCAAGATCTTCATCGGGTCGAGCACCGGGAACATGCTGGTCGACGATCAGGAGTGTCTCGAGGCGATTTTCGCCGAGACCACGCTGCCGATTGCGGCCCACTGCGAGGACGAGGGCACCGTGCGCGCGAACCGGGCGCGCCTCACCGGGCCGCTCACCGTCCATGACCACTCCCGCATTCGCGATCACAAGGCGGCCATCACCGCCACGCTGCGCGCCATCGACCTCGCGGAGCGCCATCGCCATCGCTTCCACGTCCTGCACGTCTCCACCGCGGACGAGGTGCAGATCATCGCCGATCACAACCGTATCATCGCCCATCACGACCGCATCATCACGGCGGAAGCGTGTCCGCATCACCTCTTCTTCGACACCTCCGACTACGACCGCCTCGGTACGCTGGCGCAGATGAATCCTTCGCTCAAGACCGCTGCGGACCGCGACGCGCTTTGGCGGGGCCTCAAGGAGGGTGCGATTCAGATCGTGGCTACCGATCACGCGCCACACACCCGCGAGGAGAAGGCAGTGCCCTACCCCGGGTCACCGTCCGGAGTGCCGGCCGTCGAGGTGTTCCTCCCCCTGATGCTCAACGAAGTCAACCGGGGCCGCTGCACGCTGGAGGACGTGGCCGCCTGGATGTGCGACCGCCCCGCCCGCATCTGGGACATCGTGGGCAAGGGCCGGATCGAGCGCGGCTACGACGCCGACCTGGTGCTGGTGGACATGGAGAAGCAACAGGTGGTGAGGAACGAGGATCAGCGCTGCAAGTCCGGCTGGAGTCCGTGGCACGGATCGAGACTCCGGGGTTGGCCCGTGAGGACATGGGTCGGGGGCCGTACGGTGTTCGAGGACGAGCGCGTGGAGACGGAAGCCGTGGGGCGTGAGATCATGTTCGACCGCAAGCGGGGCGGCTATTGGGCGACGGGAGACTAACCGCCCCTGGCAGAGACCCCGTCGCCCCCGGGCGCCGAGATGTTGGACAGTCGCGTTTCGCATTCGCGCACACCCTCCTCGACACCGACCGCGCGGTACAGCTTCGCTGCCCTGCTCCAAAGGTGCCGCGCCGCTTCCACGTCACCGAGTTCCTCCCTTAGTATGGCCATGGGCCGGAGGGCATTGGCGTGGTCCAGGGAATGCGTCGTCCCCGTCTCCTCGTACAGAGCAAGCGCCTCCTCGTAGCAACCTTCCGCTTCTTCAAGCCGGCCCACCCGACGATTCATCTGCCCCAGGTGCCGGACGGCATGTGCGAGCCGTAGCGGGTCGCCGGCCACCCTGGCAACCGCGACCGACTCCTTGAACAGGGTCCGGGCCTTGTCCGGGTTGCCCCGGTCCATGGCGACGTGGCCCAGCTTGCCCAACGCGACGGAGTGCCCCTTCCTGTCACCCGCCTGCTCGCAGATCTCGCACGCCTTGAGAAGATCGGCCTCGACCCGTGCCACGACAGCAAGCGACCTCGCCTCGTCGGTTGGTGGCGACCGCAGCACCTCGTAACGCGCTTGCCATGCCCTGGCAATCAAGGCCCGCGCATCGGGCGTCCCCCCATCGACCGGTTCGACGCGACGCGACACCGAGCGCCGGTCATCCCCGGCCATCACCATCTGCGCGGAGGCGCTGCCGTGGGCTGCGGAAGCGATCAGGTCCTGCAGAAGCTGGATGTGCTGCACAAGCGCGGCACGGCCTGCCTCGGTCAGCCGGTAGCGCGTCTGCGGGCGGCGGCGCACGAAGCGCTTGCGCTCGGCGACGTAGCCGCCATCAACCAGCTTGGCCAGGTGGGCGCTCAGGTTGCCTTTGGTGGTCTGGATCGCCCGCCGGAGGTCGGAGAAGGTGGCCCAGTCCACCGACACCAGCTCCGCGATGACCGCCAAGCGAACGCGCGAGAGCAACAGGTCATCCATCGGCACGCCGACGCATGAGCACGATGCCGGGAACCACGAGCCCGGCCAGCCAGCCGAGCGCAAGTGTTCCTGAGAACCAGGATGGAACGAACCCCGCAAGTGCGGACGCGGTGAGCAGCGCAACACCACCCCCCAACAGGGGCCGGCTCGCCTGAATCCCGACGACGAGCAGCGCGATGCTGATGCTCCCACTCCAGAACAATGACATTCCAGTGGCGGGAATCACCGTGTCCTGGGCGGTGACGTTGAGGAGCAGCGCCACGGCGAGGGCCACGCCGAAGGTGGTGGCGGCCTGCGCGTCGACCCGCGTCTCCCGCTCTGCGTCGTGACGACGTGCCACCCAGACCGTGATGCCGATGGCGAGCACCATCAGGGGGACGTGAAAGGATGTGTCGGACGGAACGGGGAACCCCAGCACGCCTACCTGGTGAACCCCGTTGATGATCGCGGCGCACAGCCCCCACGTGACCAGAACGAGCGGCGGAAAATGCAGCGTCCGGTCCGCCGCGCGGAGAATCCTGTCGACCGCGGCGAGATCGTCGCGTGCAGTGGACTCATTCATGGTAAAGCCTCCTTTGACACGATAGTCTGTATTTCAGACTAGTCTGTAATAGTGAAACCGGCAAGTGTTGCGGACGAACGCCACGGTGCAAGGTCCGCCTACCGCGGCGCCGACTCGTGACGGTGCCGGGCCCGGGCGCGAATCGCCTTCCCCGGCAACCCTGACATGCCGCTAGGGTTTCGAGCGGCGGGATTCCTGTTCCCGGGACGCCCCATGTGGTCCTGCCGTCCCCAACAACGGGTAGTGATCCGATCCGAAGGTGTCGTTCAGGCGTCGGCAATCCCCGGGCCAGCCGGGCGGCAGCCGGAACATCAGGTGGTCGGAGTGGCGAAGCCGTCCGCCGATCTCGAAGTGGTGCGTCGGCCTGGGGTCCGGCTGTGTCGGGAGGGGGAACCGCTCTCGCGCAAGCCGGTAGGCGCTCTCTCGCCGGCCGCCCACCCAGGTGTTGAAGTCGCCTCCGAGGACGGACGTATCCGCGCGTGCGGAGGGGAACACGGTAAGGAGCGCGGCCATCTGGCGGCGACGCCCGCTGCCGAGACCGCGCCACGCCCGGCCCCACGGGGCCCTGTTTTCCAGATGAACCGAGCAGAGGTCGATCGTGTGGTCGGCGAGTGTCACGCTGGCGGCGACCGCTACGCGGCGCTGGCGCTCGAAAGGAAGTTCAATCGCACGCGGCGAAGCGAGCGGCACGTTGGCCAGGATGGCACCTCCCCTGTCCTCGGGCGCGCCTTCGTTCGGGCCCCCGTTTCGCATGGACGGCACGTAAACCAGCGAGAGGCCCGCCGCGCGGGCGAAGGAGACGATGTCGGTGCGGGGCTCGCTCTCCGGCACGCCTGCGATGCGTCTGGCCCAGACGACCGACGAGGTCGGCGCGGGAAGGTGGGGACCCGTGGCGAAAACCTCCTGCAGCAGCAGCACGGTGGGACCCGCCATGACGCCATGCCCGCCGCATAGGTGATCCCACAGCGCCCGGATCGCCCCGGCCCCGACGCTCGCGTTCCACGCGGCCACCGTAAGGAGCGGGCGCGACCCGCGGTCGGAAGGGAGTCGGCCGGGATCGGCGTTGCCGACCCTCGCCGGTCCCACCGCCCCACGCCAACGTCCCAGCGCCCGGACATCGCCTGGCGCAACCGCTGTCGGCCAGTCCACGGGCACTGCGGGCCGGCCCTCCGGGTCAAGGCACCGCTTCCATGCATCGCTCAAGTGTCTGTCGTCCCCTGTTAGATTGGTCACCGCGCCGCGCAGCCTCCGCGACGGCTTGCGACCCACCCGCAACGCTATGCCATCCAGTGGCGTCCACCGCTCCATGAACGATAGCAACAGGCCCACCGTCCTGATCATCTGCGACGGCTGGGGCATTGGCGCGACCGACCCGACGGAGGTCGAGCGCTGGGGGAACGCCGTCGCCATGGCGCACACCCCGGTGCGCGATCGGCTACTCGCCGAGTGCCCGTGGAGCAGGCTCGTCACCTCGGGGGAGGAGGTCGGGCTGCCCGCCGGCCAGATGGGGAACTCCGAAGTCGGGCACTTGAACCTGGGGGCAGGCCGAATCGTGCACCAGGACGTGACACGGATCTCGATGGCGATCCGGGACGGCTCCTTCTTCGAGATCCCGGCGCTGCGCGAACTCGGGGCCGCAGCGAAGGGGTCGGGCGGCCAGAGCGGCTCGGGTGGCGTGCTGCACCTGATCGGGCTGTGCTCGGACGGAGGAGTGCACAGCGACATCTCGCACCTGCACGCGCTGCTCGACTGGGCAGACCGCGCGGGCGTCCCGGCCCGCGTCCACTGCATCACGGACGGGCGCGATACGTCGCCGACCTCAGGATTGGGCTGGATCGAGCAGTTGCAGGCGGGCATGGGCCGCCGCGACGAAGGCGGGAAGAGCCCGACAGGCGGCGAGGGGCCGGCCCGGTGGCCGCGCGCCCGAATCGCAACCGTGTGCGGACGTTACTTCGCGATGGACCGCGACCGGCGCTGGGCGCGCACCGAGCGGGCCTACCGGGCGATCGCCGAGGGGTCCGGCCCCCGGACAAAACGTGCGTCCGCGTACGTGGCCCGCTGCTACGAAGAAGGCACAACCGACGAATTCCTGCAGCCAGTCGTGATCGGAGGCGCGGGCATCCGGCCGGAAGACGGCATCCTCTTCTTCAACTTCCGCGCCGACCGGGCCCGCCAACTCACGGCCGCGCTTACCGAAGACGCGTTTCTCCACTTCGACCGCCCGCGCGGCACGTTCGGCAACTTTGTGGCAATGACCCGTTACGAGGACGAATTCCCCCACCCGGTTCTCTTCCCGCCCCGAACCCTCGACAACGTTCTGGGCGCGGTGCTCGCCGAGGCCGGGCGCACCCAGCTTCGCATGGCCGAGACCGAGAAGTACCCGCACGTGACCTACTTCTTCAATGGCGGCGTCGAAGAACCCTTCCCAGGAGAAGATCGTCATCTCATTCCGTCACCGACAGTTGCCACTTATGACTTAAAGCCCGAAATGAGCGCCGTCGAACTCACGGACGCACTGCTCGACCACCTCGACGCGGCCCGACACGACTTCATCCTCGTCAACTACGCCAACGCGGACATGGTGGGCCACACCGGGAGCATTCCGGCAGCGATCCGCGCAGTGGAGACCGTGGACACGTGCGTGGGGCGGGTCCTCGAGGCGGTGTCGCAGGCGGGGGGTACCGGATTGGTCACGGCCGATCACGGCAATGCGGAGAAGATGCTCGACGACGACGGGAACCCCTTCACGGCGCACACCACCGGGCCGGTCCGGCTGATCCTGGTGGCAGCGGAAGCCTCGGGGCCCCCGGACGCCACGAGCGCGACGCGGCTGGTCTCGTCGCTGGACGACGGCATCCTCGCCGATGTGGCGCCAACCATCCTTCGACTGCTTGAAATACCGCTACCGGGCGAAATGACAGGCAGATCCCTGCTGACGTAGGCCTGGCCTGAGCCTCCGCGGCACTCGACGGGCCGCTCAACACTATTCGCACTCGGACCGGCCACAGCAGTTTGACGGGTGGAACGCTACCGTTTACCTTGCGTGGTTATGTATATAGCAAGGCAAAGTATCGAAGAAGGGTCGCTACGATGTTTCGCACTCCGAAGGAACTCGTAGCCGCCTCGTCGCGGCCGATGATTCTTTCCATTCTGGCAGGCGGGGAGAGCTACGGCTACGAGATCCTCAAGCAGGTTCGGGTCTTGTCGGGCGGTCGGATCGAGTGGTCGGACGGGATGCTCTACCCCGTGCTGCACCGGCTTGAACGCGATGGCCTGATCAAGGGTCGATGGGCACTCACTGAAGCGGGACGCCGCCGCAAGTACTACCGGCTCACGAGAAAGGGAAAGGGGCAAATGGCCCGCGACCGCGAGAGCTGGCGCGCCGTGCATGGCACTCTCGAACTCCTCTGGGGGAAGGGAAATGTGTGATTCAAGGGACAGAAGGATCGAAGAGATGGTGTCGGCCTGGCGGCAGCGGGTCTCGCGCGCATCGTCCCTGTCGGCACATGAGCTTGTAGAGCTTGAGGATCACCTGCAGGCGCGAGCAATTCTCGAGATGGAACTCGACCCGGGTCTGGAGCCGCAAAGAGCGGTGCAGCTGGCGGAGGAAGGACTCGGCGACTCCAGGATCCTGGCGCGCGAGTTCATCAACGCGGGCAGACCACACTGGCAGAACCTGATGGCCGTTGGATGGGGCCTGTGGGCGGTGTCGTGGGCGTTGCCAGTCAGCACCTGGCGCGGCAGAACCCAGACCATGGTTGAGCTGCTACGCGACGATGTCGTACAACTCACAAGTCTCGGATCCGTGAGGTCACTGCTCGGGCTGCTGATGCTGGCGCTGCTCAATGTCCCAATGGTCTTGACGCTACTGAGATACCGGAACGCGCGACGGATCGGCCGGTTGCGGATGGCCACCTGGCTCGTGACGGCAAACACCCTCGGGGTGTTCATCATCGGAGGTGGGTTTGTCGCCCGTTGGTGGAGTGCGGGGGCTTCTCTGTCGACGGTTCCGCTTGGCAGTGGCTGGTGGGTGTACACGGCGTCGCTGGCGTGTGTCGCGGCAGCGATGTGGATGCGTGTCAGTGACTCCTGGCCATTCTGGCGGCGGCGATCACGGAAGGAAGCGTAACGCGCGTTCGATCCCGGTCGGTGCGGAACGACCGACCGGGAAAAGGCCCGAAGCTTGCTGACCAGGTCCGCCGCGTGGTAGTCTGATCGCGACATGAGCGACAACCCCTACACCCGCGTCGTCGACCGGGTCACCACCGGTCTGGGAAGGTTCATTTCCTGGCTGGCGTTGGCGATGGTGCTGATCGGCGCGTACAACGCCATTGTCCGATATCTCGGGCGTTTCATCGGGATCAACCTCAGTTCCAACCTCTACCTGGAACTGCAGTGGTACCTCTTCTCGCTGATCTTCCTGCTCGGCGCGGGGTTCGCGCTCAAGGAGAACGCGCACGTTCGGGTAGACGTGCTCTACGGTCGACTGCAGACGCGCGCGCGGGCCTGGATCAACGTCGTCGGAGCGGTCCTCATGCTGTTGCCCTTCTCCATCTTCGTGCTGTGGGTGTCCTGGCCCTCCATTCAGGCCTCGTGGGCGGTGCGCGAAGCGTCGCCGGATCCCGGCGGACTGCCGCGCTACCCGCTCAAGGCGGTGATCATCGTCGCCTTCGTGCTTCTGATCGCGCAGGGAGTATCGGAGTTGATCAAGGATATCGTGGTGTTGCGGCGTACGGAGGCGGATGCCGGCGACGACGAGTCTTCGCAGGCCCACCACGGGAGAGCCGGCCTCTAGATGGAAACGAACATCCTCGCTCCGTTGATGTTCGTGGTGGTCTTCCTGATCATCTTCAGCGGGTATCCGGTCGCGTTCGCCCTGGGCGGGGCCTCGCTGATCTTCGCCTTCATCGGCGTGCAACTCGGCTTCTTCGACTGGCACCTCCTGTTCGCCATGCCCGAGCGGATCTTCGGGGTGATGTCGAACTATGTCCTCCTCGCGGTCCCGTTCTTCATCTTCATGGGACTTGTGCTGGAGAAGGCGAAACTGGCGGAAGACCTGCTGACCACGATCGGCACCCTCTTCGGCCGGCATCACGGCGGTCTGGCGCTGGCCGTGGTCGTCGTGGGCGCAATGCTCGCCGCCGCCACAGGCGTCGTGGGCGCGTCGGTCGTCGCCATGGGCAGCATCTCGCTGCCGGTCATGCTGCGCTACAAGTACTCGGCGCGGCTGTCTTCGGGCGTGATCCTCGCCTCGGGGACGCTCGGGCAAATCATTCCGCCCAGCATCGTGCTGGTCGTGCTCGCGGACCAGTTGGGCATCTCGGTGGGCGACCTGTTCATCGGGGGACTCATCCCGGGGCTCATGCTGGCCGCGATGTACGCGATGTACGTAGGTGGCGTCGCCATCGTGAAGCCGGAGGCCGCGCCCGCCCTTCCCCGCGAGATGACGGACATCGATTTCGGCACGCTGATGCGTCGGGTAGCGGTGGTGATGTTCCCGCCGCTCGCGCTCATCCTCATCGTGCTCGGGTCGATCTTTGCGGGGATCGCGACGCCCACCGAGGCGGGAGCGATCGGGTCGGTCGGTGCGATTCTGCTCGCGTCCGCGCGCCGCCGCATGTCGCTGAAGGTACTGCGCGAAGCGTGCATCGGCGCGACCAAGCTGACCACGATGGTGATGTTCCTGCTGATCGGGTCGACGGCCTTCGCGCTGGTCTTCCGCGGCCTCTACGGCGACATCTGGATCGAGGACCTG
>JAPPGZ010000080.1 GCA_028874905.1 Gemmatimonadota bacterium | reverse complement strand
GGGCGGCCGGATTCGAACCGGCGACCTCCTGCTCCCAAAGCAGGCGCGCTACCGAGCTGCGCCACGCCCCGTATCCGGCAGTCGATTCAGGAAGATGGCGCAATGGGCGAGTCAGGGGTAGATGAAGGCCGGGACTGGGCTGTTGGAGCGGGGTGTAGCCCCGTCTTGGCCGCCGCTTGACCCCCTTGCGGCCTTTGAACGATTTTGACCGGGAGACGTAGTCATCCGTTTGTGCGACGAGTGGAGGAACCGGTTCAGGTGAAGCAGTCGCAGGCGGCAGCAAGCCGGAAAGGGCTCCTTCGACCAGCAGCGGCTGTCTCCCTGGCATCAGCCGCACTCGTCGTCCCCACGTCCCAGGTGGCAGGCCTGCAGGACCCGACCGAGGCCGACACCGCCGCAGCCGCCGCCGTGCCGGGATCCTCGCTGTCGGTGCATCTGCTCACCGTGGAACCCGGCGATGCCATCTGGGAACTGTTCGGGCATAATGCGCTCATGGTCAGCGACGCGGCCACGGGATACGCGCGGGCGTTCCACTACGGACTCTTCGACGTGTACTCGGAGGGGTTCTACTTCGAATTCCTGAAGGGTCGAATGATGTACGGAACCGCGGCAGTGCCGCCGGATCGGCTGATTGCGGCCTACCGGGCGCAGAATCGCCGGGTGTGGGCCCAGGAACTGGACCTGGAGCCCCCCCAGAAAGCCGAGATGCTTCGCCTGCTGCAGACGGCCGTGCTCCCGGAGAACATGCGGTACCGATACGAGTACTACCTCAACAACTGCTCGACGAAACTCCGGGACGTCCTCGACACCGCGCTGGACGGCCAGCTGAGACAGGCAACCGACGGGGCGCCAACGGGCACGAACTGGCGGGAGCAGACGCGTCGGCTGACAGCCGCCGATGTGCTGGGATACGTCGGCATCGACCTCCTGCTGGGCCCCAAGGGCGACGAGCCGACGAATCGCTGGCAGGAGATGTGGATACCCCTGAAGCTCCGGGATACGGTCGGCGCACTGTGGGTGAACCGGAGTGACGGGAGTCGGGTCAGGCTGGTCGGCTCCGAGGAGCTGTGGGTAACATCCGACAGGCGTCACGAGGCCGCCGCCGCTCCGTCCGTGGTTCTTCTGTTCCTGTTGTGCGGCATGTTGGCGGGACTGCTCCTGTTGCTGGTCGCCCGCGCGGCCTCCCGCGGCGTATTCCTCGCCCGGGTGGGACTCGGCCTCTTCAGCGGACTGTGGGGCATCTTCTGTCTTGTCGCAGGATCGGTCCTGATCGCCGTTCACTGGACCGATCACGAGTTCATGTACTGGAACCAGAACGTCCTGCTCTTCAGCCCGCTGGGAGCTGGTGTCGTCTATGGACTTGGCCGCGTGTCCGTGCGAGGACGCACGAGCGTTTGGGGACGCAGATTCGCGCTGGCGGCGCTCGGGCTGGCCGGCATCGCGCTCGTGCTGAACCTGATTCCGGCGCTGGCGTCGGGGAACCGCGAACTGATCGTGTTGACCGTGCCGATCCACCTGGCCGTGTGCTGGATCATGCTGCGCGTCTACCCGATGGACCGCGCGCTCCTGTACGGTCACGGCGGGGGCCCGGGGAACACCAGGTACGGCGTGTAGGTCGGGCCGTCCCGCAGGGGCGCGTCAGGACCGCAGATAGGCCGCCAGCGCACGGAACGCCCGCCCCCGATGGCTGCGTTGGTGCTTTTGGTCGGCTGTGAGTTCGGCGTAGGTCCTGCCCGTGTCCACATCCAGGAAGAGGGGATCGTACCCGAACCCGCCCTTGCCGCGCGGTCTCGTGACGATGCGTCCGGGCGCTTCGCCCCGGAAGTGGACCGTGTCTCCGGACTGCGGATCCACGTAGCAGGCCACGCAGACGTACCGCGCCCCTCGCTCTGCCGGCGGCAACCCGCCAAGGCATTCCAGCAAATGACTGTTGTTGGCGTCGTCGCGTTCAAGGCCGACGTAGCGTTCGAGCGGCGCGAAGCGCTTGGTTCTGACGCCGGGCCTTCCGTCCAGCGCCGCGACCTCCAGGCCCGAATCGTCCGCCACCGTCGGCAGCCCCGTCAGATCGGCAAAGTAACGCGCCTTGGAGGCCGCGTTTTGCTCAAAGGTCTCGAAGGGTTCCAGGGACTCTTCCGCCGCCGACCGCGGAACGGACTCGTCCTCCAGCGTAACGAGGCGATACCCGCCCGCGGGCGCCGTCTCGAGGATGCGCGCCACTTCCGCGGCCTTGTGCACGCTCCGCGTGGCGAGCAGGAGCTTCACGGGCCGATCCCTCAGGCGCCGGACGAGGCCACTGGTCGAGTACCCCGCCACATGCGGCACGATCACGACCCGTCCCCCGCGACCCCGCACGGCCGCGGCTCCGGACACCTCGTCCTCGGAGTAGTCGCCGCCCTTGACGAGGACATCCGGCTCGAGCTCGGCGACCAGGGCCTCCGGCGTGTCCTCATGAAACGAGGTGACCCAGTCCACGCATTCCAGCGCCGCCAGCACCATCGCACGATCCTTCTCCGCCACAAGCGGCCGGTCGGGCCCCTTCCCCAGCCTCCTGACCGATTCGTCCGTGTTGATGGCCACCAGCAGCACGTCACCCAGGGCCCGCGCCTGAACCAGGCACTCGACATGGCCGCGGTGCAGGAGGTCGAAGCAGCCGTTGGTGAACACCAGCCGGAACGATCGCCCCGGACCCGCCCGCCGAACCGCCTCGGCGCGAGGGAGTATCTTCGCCGCCGGTCCCGCGCCGGTCAGAGGAACTCCAGAAGCAGGAACGCGGCCAGGATGATCGAGACCCACAGCACCATGCTTCCGGCGGGCCAGGTGCGGGCGAGAATGCCGCGCGGTCCGTGCGCCCTGAACGCGCCGCGCAGCACCCCGCGCACCGTGCCGACCACCGCAGTCCGAAACGCCGCGTCCGCTGCGCCCACCGCCCCACCCGTGAACCGCACGACGCGCGCCGCGGCACGCCGATACACCCAGTCCGCGTCGAGATTCACCGAGGGGATCTCCGCGGGGTAGATCTTCCAGAGGTGGAAGGCCGCGACCGCACCGATCGCGAAGGCGAGCAACTGCAGCTGTGTCAGAATGTGCGTCGCGGTGTACGGCTCGTAGTCAACGGCATAGGGCAGGATGCCGTACAGAAGCTCGGGCCGCCAGCCGATCGCCATGCATGCGAATGCTGCGACCCCCATCGCGACCAGCATGTTCCAGGGCGGCTCGCGGGTTCGTACGCCTGAGTCGTGGGCGAAGAAGGCGAAGAAGGGGATCTTGATGCCCGCGTGCTCCACCACGCCCGCGGATGCGAAGAGCATCACCGGCCAGATCCAGTTGAAGTGCTCCTCCAGCAGCGCCGACATGATCATGCTCTTGGACACGAAGGCGTTGAACAGGGGCACGGCCGAGATCGACAGCGCGCCGATGATGCAGAGCGTGGCGGTCAGCGGCATCGTCTTGTAGAGTCCCCCGAGATCGGACGCCTTCGTCTTCCCGGTCATGTGCATGACCGCGCCCATCGACATGAAGAGCAGTCCCTTGAAGAGCACGTCGTTGAACGCGTGCGACACGGCGCCGTTGATCGCCAGGTGCGTCCCGACTCCGATTCCGCACACCATGAACCCGATCTGGTTGATCATCGAGTAGCCGAGCGTGCGCCTGAGGTCGTTCTCGATGACCGCGTAGAAGATGGGGAAGCACGCCATGACGGCGCCGATATAGATGAGGGCGTCCGTCCCCGCGTAGCCGCGTGCCAGAGCGTACACGGCCACCTTGGTGGTGAAGGCGCTCAGGAAAACGGTGCCCGTGGGAGTGCCCTCCGGATACGCGTCGATCAGCCAGTTGTGCAGCAGCGGGAACGCGGCCTTGACGCCGAAGCCGAGCAGCACCAGCCAGCCCGCGAGGCCCTCCAGTCCCATGGGCCCGAATTCGAGACTCCCCGTGTTGTGGGCATGCACCATCGCTCCGGCGAGCAGCGTGACCCCCGACACGATGTGGACCAGCAGGTAGCGCATGCCGGCCGACACCGCGCGCGGCGACTTCCGGGTCCAGATCAGGAACACGGAGCTGACGGCGAGCAGCTCCCAGAAGACGAACAGCGTGATGAAATCGCCTGCAAACACGGCGCCGAGCGCGCTCCCCGCGTATACCACCGCCGAGGTGTGCTGCACGGTCGCGTGATCGCCCTTCTTCAGGTGCAGCGAGTAGACGATCGCGATGAACGCACCCAGATGGAACAGGTGACCGAACATGATCGCGAGCCTGTCGGCCCGCATCAGCGTGAGGGTGTAGCCGAGCAATTCGTACTGCAGCTCGTACCCTTCCTGAATCCCCATCGCGTTGAGCGCCCCGACGACGGGGATCAGCACGAGCCAGAGCATGCGCACGCGGGGCGCGCGGCCCAGCAGCGGGACCACCAGCGCCCCGATGAAGAAGATCAGGAAGGGAGGGAGGCTACTCGGCATCGTAGTAGTCCTCCCTCCTCATCACGAGCCGGCGCAGCACCTTCGACAGCAGGATCAGGCAGGAAATCCCCACGAATCCGAACAGGGGATAAAAGACCGACCAGGCCTCCAGCGGGTGCTCCACGTATCGATCGACAACGAAGTCGAGCACCACTAAAATCGCGCACACGACCGCGAACACGACGAGGATGATCCCCGCCCAGGGCGAGGGCACGCTGTTCGGCTTGTGGTCGCTCATGGTCCCGCCACCATCGTCATGAGCCGGTAGAAGGGCTCCGGGTACAGGAAGAGGGCCAGGCAGGCCACCGCCGTCGTCACGATCGCGACCAGTGACCACTTCGGCCCCTCGTGGATTCCCTCGTGGTGAGGCGGCTCGTCCGGCTTGTGGAAGAAGCCCTTGAGCGGGATCTCCATCAGGTACGCCAGCGAGAGCAGCGAACTGACCATGAGCACCGCCATCAGGCCGACCTGACCGGCCTCCAGCGATCCCACGCCCAGGAACCACTTGCTCCAGGATCCTCCGGTGGGCGGGAGCCCCACAATCGAAAGCGTTCCGATGAAGAAGGCGCCGAAGGTCACCGGCATCGTGCGCCCGAGGCCTTTGAGCTGGCTGACTTCGGACTTGTGCGCGGCCACCATGATCGCCCCCGCGCAGAAAAACAGGGTGATCTTGCCGAAGGCGTGCATGAGGATGTGCAGGCCGCTGCCGATGACGCCCCAGCTGTTGGCCAGCATGGCGCCCAGCACGACGTAGGACAGCTGGCTCACCGTCGAATATGCGAGGCGCGCCTTCAGATTGTCCTTCATGAACGCGACCAGGGATCCGAGGATGATCGTCGCCGCGGCCGCCCACATCAGCCAGACCGATGCCCCCGCGCCCGCCAGGAAGTCGATGCCGAAGACGTAGACCGAGATCTTCAGCACCGAGAAGACGCCCGCCTTGACCACTGCGACCGCGTGCAGCAGGGCGCTCACCGGGGTGGGAGCCACCATGGCGGCCGGCAGCCAGCGGTGGAACGGCATGACCGCGGCCTTCCCGATGCCGAAGACGAACAGGCCCAGAAGCACGGGAACCGCGATGCCGGCCAGACGTCCGTCCAGGATGCCCCCGACCTGGAAGTCCAGGGTACCCGCAACCGCGTACGTCCACACGATGGCGAGAAGCTGGAACGCGATCGAGGTGCCGAAGAGGATCCCCAGGTAGACGCGGCCGGCGCGCCTCGCGGCGTCGGTACCCGCGTGCGTGACCAGGGGGAAGGTCGTGAGCGACAGGATCTCGTAGAAGACGAAGAGGGTGAACAGGTTGCCCGCGAAGGCGACGCCCATCACAGATGCGATCGCGAAGGCGAAGAACACGTAGAAGCGGGTCTGGTTCTTCTCGTGGTGCCCCCGCATGTACCCGATCGAGTACATCGTGGTCACGATCCACAGGAACGAGGCGATCAGCGCGAAGAGCACGCCGAGTGGTTCGGCCTCGAGCGCGATCGGGATTCCCTGGATCGGTTCCGCCAGCACCAGCTCGGGACGCTCGCCGCCACTCACGACGCCATAGATGCGCAGCACGATCGCGAACAGCGCGCCCGCCGTGACCAGGCTAGCCGCTTCCCGGGCGTTGGGGTTCCTGCGCAGGAGCAGGATCAGGAGCGTGCCCGCCGCGGGGACGGCCAGAGACAGCGCCAACAGCAGCTCGATGCTCATCCGGGGCCCCCGTTCATGATCCGATTCCGGCCATCAGCACTTCGGCGGCCTGTCTCGCCACCCCCGCAGTCCTTACCGCGTCGATCCCGAAGTACAGGTTGGCCGCCACCAGGATCCAGGTGGGCGCCAGGAGGCTCAGCGGCGCTTCCCTCGTCGCCTCGTCGCCCGAAAACTCCCGCAGGTAGGCGGCCTCGACGACGCGCCACACGTACACCAGGGCCATCACCGAAGTCACCAGCACGAGCACGGCCACCGCGATCCAGGGTCCTCCCTTCTCGAGAGCCCCCAGGATCAGGTACCACTTGCTGATGAAGCCCACCGTCAGCGGCACGCCCACCAGGCTGAGTCCTCCGACCACAAAGGCTGCCATCGTCCACGGCATTCGCTTGCCCAGCCCGGCCATGGCGTCGATATGCACCGACCCGATCCGGTAGACCACGCATCCGAGCGCCATGAAGAGCGCGCCCTTCATGAGCGCATGGTTGAAGAGGTGCAGAAGCGTCGCCGTGAGTCCCGTCACCGACGCAAAGGAGAGGCCCAGGATCATGTACCCGATCTGCGCGACCGACGAATAGGCGAGCAGCCGTTTCACATCGACCTGGAAGATCGCCACGAGCGACATGCTCACAACCGCGACCAGCGCCAGCGGCAGAAGCACCCGGTCAAGCGCCATGACGTCGAACGAGAAGGCCGCTCCGAAGATGGAGAGGAAGAACCTTAGCAGCATGTAGACGGCGACCTTGGTGGCGGTCGACGCCATGAACGCGGTGACCGGCGAAGGCGCGAAGGCGTAGGCGTTGGGCAGCCAGAGGTGCAGGGGGAAGAGCGCCAGCTTGAGACAGACCCCCACACCCAGAAAGCCGTACGCCACCTTGACGGTTCGCGAGTCCCACACGCCGGGCAGAAGCTCCGCCAGGTCCGCCATGTTCAGCGACCCGGTCATCACGTACAGCAGCCCGATGCCGATGACGATGAAGGTGGCCCCGACGGACCCCATGATCAGGTAGCGGTAGGCCGCGGTCAGCGCGCGGCGCGGTCTGCCGAGCGAGATCAGCGCGTATGCGGAGAGCGACGAGATCTCGAGGAACACGAACACGTTGAACATGTCGCCGGTGATCGTGATGCCCAGGAGTCCCGAGAGACAGAGGAGATAGGCCGCGTAGAAGAGCGGAATCCGCCTGGATGCGATCTCGTGTTCGACGCTGGTGACCGAGTAGGGGGCTACGACCGCGCCGATCGAGGCCACGATCACCAGCACCCACGCATTCACGATGTCGACCCGGTACTCGATCCCGATGGGGGGGACCCAGTCGCCGATATGGTAGGAGACGACGCCACCCGCCATGACCTGACCCAGCAGGACCACCGCGATGGCGAGCGCCGACCAGCTCGCCAGCACGGCCAGCCAGGTCGCCGCCCGGCCGTGACGCAAGACGGCGCAGATCGGGGCGGCCAACAGCGGCACGATGACCTGGAGGATGGGAAGCTGCGCGGTCACGCGGCCCGCTCCTGGACCCGGGCCGGCCAACTGCGGGCGTCCCGGACGGGCGCCAGTCCGAGTCTCATTCGGACGCCTCCACCAGCGCTTCGATTCGGTTGATCTCGTCCTCTTCCAGTGTTCCGTAGGCTTCCTTGATGCGCACGGCCAGGGCGAGCCCCACGGAAGTGGTCGCGATGCCCACCACGATCGCGGTGAGAATCAGCACGTGCGGCAGGGGATTGGAGTAGACGACGTGTTCCACCGCGTCGCCGCCGTGCCCGTCGCCCACCAGGATGGGCGGGGTTCCGCCGGTGATCTTGCCCATGCTGATGTACAACATGAATACGGAGGTCTGAAACACATTGAGACCAACGATTTTCTTGATCAGATTGCCCCGCGAGATGAGGATGTAGAAACCCACCATCATCAGTAAAATCACGACCCAGTAGTTGTAGTGCGAGACGAAGAGATCGAGGCTCACGACTCCCTCCTTCCCCGTCCTGCGAACAGGTAGAACACCGATGCCATGACCCCGAAAACGGTGACGAGCACACCGAGCTCGACCAGGAGGATACCGTAGTGCTGGCCATATTTGGGATCCTGGGCGAGGGCGTTGTAGCCCAGGTAGTTATGGCCCAGCATCATCGTCACCACCCCCACGCCCCCGTAGATCACGACGCCGAGCGCGGCACACAGGCGCGTGAACCACGGAGGCAGCACGCGTTGCACCGCGGCAAGGCCGTACACCAGTGCCAGCAACGCGAAGGCGGCGGTCAGGATCACACCCGCCTGGAACCCGCCCCCGGGGCTGTAGTCGCCGTGAAAATGCACATAGAGCGCAAACATGATGATGAAGGGAGTCAGGATCTTGGCTCCCACCCGGACGATGATCTCTTCCCTCATCGGTCCCCCGCCCCGCCCGCCTGGCCGTCCCCGCCCACCCGGCCATTGTCACCCGCCGCAGCCCGTGAACGCCTTCCCCCCATGAGCAGCAGCATCACGCCGACCGCCGCCGCGAAGACCACAGTCACTTCGCCCCAGGTGTCGTACCCCCGGTACGAGGCCAGCACGGCCGTCACGACGTTGGGAATGTCGATCTCGTTCGGACTCTCCTTCAGGTAATGATCGGCCACGTGGTGGTGCACGGGGTTGTCCGCGCCGCCGAACCCCGGCATGTCGATCGTGCCGTAGACCAGGGCCAGTCCCGTCACGCTGACGACGATCAGCGGCAGCAGAGGCGTGTGGCCGGGCCTGTTCTCGTGGTGTCCGGCCAGGGCCAGCGCCCCCAGGAAGAGTACGGTCGAGATCCCGGCGCCCACCGCCGCCTCGGTGAAGGCTACATCCACGGCGTCCATTACGGTGAACAGCCCCGCCGACAGCAGCGAGTAGATCCCGGCCAGCATGACCACGGCGAACAGATTGCGAATCCTCAGGAGCGCGATGCCCGCCACCGCCAGCAGAGTGACGAGCACGATGTCGACGACGATGCTCATCACCGGTCCCCTCTTCCGCGCTCGTCTTCAGCGGGCGCCTTCCGGGTGGAATCCGGCGCGGCACCCGTGCGGCCTTCTCCGGCCCCGTCGGGTCCGGCCCCGGCCTGTCCGGCTCGCAACCGCGCGTCCCCGACCGTGTACGGCGTCGTGCCTCCCGACAGCGCGGCCTTCGCGACCGCGTGGGTCGCTATCGGGCTGGTGAACCACAGGAACCCCAGGACCAGCACCAGGCGCACAGCAACGAGACCCGTGCCGTCGTGGAGGCTGTAGACGCACAGCCCCGCAAGGGTCAGTCCCGCACCCATCGTGTCCACCATTCCCGCCGCGTGCATACGGGTGAAGACGTCCGGCAGCCGCACCATGCCCAGCGACCCGGTCACCATGAAGAAGCCACCCGAAAGAAGCAGCAACCATACGACCACGGTGACGATGTCGCCCATCATTCGGTGCCCGTCTCCCGGGGCGCGCTCGCGCCGAGATCACCGTACTCGATGTACTTGAGCACGGCGATGGTCCCGATGAAGTTGATCAGCGCGTACGCGAGCGCCAGGTCGAGAAAATCGGGCCGTCCGTTGACGAATCCGAGCACCGCGATGAGCACCACCGTCTTCGTGCCGATGTTGTTGAGCGCGAGGACCCGGTCGTAGGCCGTTGGGCCCAAAACCGCGCGCAGCATCGCGAGCACCATGCAAACGAGCACCGCGGCAGCGGACACGGCAAACACGTTACCCGGCCTCTCCCTCGAGCCGGGCCACGCGCCGGTTCATGGTGTTCTCCTCCGACCCGTCGATCTCCTCCTGCACGATCGCGTGCACCTCGAAGTCGTCTCCCACGATTCCGGTCGTGACGGTGCCGGGCGTCAGCGTGATCGAATTGGCGTAGATGAAGCGCCCCAGATCGGTGCGCTGGGATGCCTGGAAATGAACGATCGATGGATCGACGCGGATCCGGGGGGACAGGATGATCCTCGCCACCCGCACGTTGGACTTGAAGATCTCCCACACCAGCCAGGGCACGTACGCGGCGGCGCGCCAGGCCAGGTGCAGCGGCAGGGACTCGCGGTCCAGGATGCCCATGCGCGTCACTACGAGAACCGCAATGGAGCAGGTCACCACGCCGAAAAACAGGAAGAGCGGGGTGAAGTGCCACGACAGAACGAGCCAGAGAGCGAACAGGATCGCCCAGAGCCACGGCGCGCGGTTCAAGTCATCGATCTCCCGGCTGTCGGCTGCGTGGTCGCAAACACCGCGGGCGAATCTACCAGTTGGACTGCGCTCCGTCCACTATTTCCTGCACGAGCAGTTCGATCGCTTCCGTCCTGCCGTTTTCTTCCGTCTCACTGGCGTCCAGATACTGTCCCACCACCCTGAGCCGGGTGTTGTCCCACAGGATCGTGTAGGCCTCGCGATCGAGCACCTCGACATGCACCGTCAGGACGACCTCGCGCTGCAGCACCTGCACGCTTTCCGTCTCCTGGCCCCGGCGATAGAGCGGAGCGGTGAGCTCGTAGCTGAGAATGCTCCCGCTCACGACGGCGTCCGCCGCGCCTTCTCCCGCCGGATTGAGGCCCAGAGCGCGTGGCAGTTGGCGCAGGAGCGCTTCGTGGATCTCCTGTGTGAGCTCGAACCGCGCGGTTTCGTTGTCGAACGGGAGGACGGCGATGGTGCGAATGTGCTCCGGGAAACCGGCGCCGGCAATGAAGGAGTAGTTACAGCCGGTCCCCGAGAGAAGCAGGACCGCGACCGCTGCCGCGGCCGCCCGGACTCCAGATGTCCGAGGGAAACGAATCCACATGTTCGAAGGCCTCCAATCGCAGCCTGAGTTCACGGTAGTCCCGAAGGTTACGGTAGGTCGCCTCCGTCGGGTAGGCCGACCCCGGTTCGGGGCCGGAGGCGCGGACGCGCTCCACTACCGCGTCCCCGGCGAGGACCATCGCATCCACCACCGAGTGGCCGCTGAGGCGAAAGCGGACACGATCTCCTACAGGAAGTCGATACTCCAACTCCATCGTCCCGTTGTCTTCGCGGCCGGCGACCAGCGTCGCGTCATCGCCGGGCCGGAAGACGCCCAGCGCGGCCCAGAACAGGGCCGGGGGCGGCACGAGCTCGCTGGGGAGTTCAGCCGGGATCCGCAGTTCGTCCCCGACAAGCGCCGCGATGGCCGCGGCTTCCCCGTTGTCGAGGAACAGGTCCAGGCGGGCCTTGTCGGGCGGCTCCACGCGGGCCACCCCGGTGCCCTCGCCCCGGAAGTCCGGCTCCTGCGCCCGCCAGGCGAAGACCAGGCGGGCCGCCCGGGTGATCCGCGTCGCCTGCTCGGCGCGCACGGCATCGGCGGCCAGGCCCGCAGGCGGCTCCGGGGGTCGCACTCCCTCGCTTCGCGCCGAGGCACAGGCGGAGACAAGGCAGAGGCCCAGCCCGACCGCAGTCCGCCGAATCGCCGGCGCCCGCCGCGAGCATCGGAGGCGCCCGCCCGCGCCGCCGCGGGCACGGCTCACTACCGCTCCATTCCGTCTCTTCGTACCTTCGGCGGTCATGCCCTCCAAGCCCGTCTTCCTGGTATCCGACATCCACCTCGGCGCCGTTCCGCAGGAAACCGAAGAAGCCTTCCGGCGGTGGCTTCTGCATGTAAAGGAAGCCGGTAGCTTCCTGATCATCAACGGGGACCTCTTCGATTTCTGGTTCGAGTACCGCAGGGTCATCATGGCCGAGCACGTGCGCGTACTGGCGCTCCTCGCGGATCTCGTCGAATCCGGAGTACGGGTATTGGCGATGGGCGGCAACCACGACTGGTGGGGTGGCGACTTTCTACGGGAGCGCATTGGCATCGAATTCCGGCAGGATCCGGTTCGGCTCGAAATCGGCAACGTGTCCCTTCTGGTCGCCCACGGCGACGGCCTGGGGGCTGGCGATCTGGGATACCGGACGCTCCGCCTGGTGCTTCGCGCGCGCTTGACGCGCTGGCTGTTCCGCTGGTTGCACCCGGATCTGGGCATCCCCATCGCGGACCGGGTCTCGGGGACGCGGCATCAACTTGAGTACCCGCACGCGCAGCCCGACGACGGAAGGGCGAAGTTCCTGGCGAACTGGGCCAGCGAACAACTCGAGCGCGACGCAGCGATCGACATCGTCGCCCTTGGCCATGCGCACCAGCCGATAGTCCGCGAGGTCGCACCGGGCCGCTTCTACGTCAACACGGGCGACTGGGTCGTGCACCGCTCATATGTGACGATCGGACCCTCCCGGACGCCCGAACTGCACGAATGGGAGCGCGGGTAGCGCCGGCCCGCTCATCCAACCGGGATCCGGACCGCGACCTCGACGCCCCCGCCGGCAGGGTCGCCTTCAATCGTCAGCGGCTCCGGGAAATCCTGGAGGTGCGCGGACACGAAGGCATCGACCCCGGAGAGCAGTAGCGTGAAGATCGCCACGGCAAACCAGTCCTCCCGCTGCTCTTCGCGGGCGTTGACCAGTCCCCGAAAGCGCGCCACCTGTTCGTCTTCGCCCAGCAGGGTTTCGATTTCCATCGGATCGGTCACGCCGTCCATCATCAGCCGGGCCGTCACACGCTCCTCCCAGAGCCGGGCCTGTTCGCGTGCTACGCCCAGCCGGCGAGCGGTCTTATAGAGCATCCAGCCCGCGAGAGACTCGGCGCCGAAGTAGAAGGCGCCGCGGGTAAGCGATCCCGAAGCCGCGTGGCCCCACCCGGGCACGAGTGAACCGCGCAGGAAGGCGCCCGCAGGACTGGGGCCGCCGGCCACCCCCTCCGGCACGGTCAGCGAGTCTGCCACCTGGGTGCTGTCGGCGGCACCCGCCTCCTGGCCAGCGAGCCGGTCGGGCTCGATCGCCGATATGCACAATGGTGATGCACATGCACAACATAATTGCACATGCAGCCCCGGCGCCCGCCAGAGGCCTCCGCGTCGCTTCCTATCGATCATCGGACACAAGTACGGGGAATGCTCCCGGAATCACCTCCACCCGGAGTTCCGGCGCGGGCTCCGGGGCCAGCTCGCCATCCAGTTCGAACCACATCGGTTTCCCGTGGGGATCGCGAATGACGGCGCGTTCCAGCCGCCGCATCGTCACCAGCGGAGCCCCCGCGTGCGCGCCGCGCATCACCTTCGGCACGAGTCGCAGGATAGGTACGAGGCCTCCGGCGGCGACGTGACAGAGGTCGAGCTGCCCATCCGAGGCCTGCGCCTCCGGGTTGATCATGAAGCCGCCCCCGATTGAAGGTCCCACCGTAATAACCGATAGAGTCGTCCTGCCGCGAATGTGTTGCCCCCCGCATCCCGCCGCCTGTTCGGATCCCGCGGCCGGCTCTGCTCCCGCCGCCGGCCCGGGCCCCGCCACCTCGATGTTAACGTCCGGAGGCCGAAACCGCGCCAGCGCGTGCAGGAAGGACATCAGGTACTGCGGAAGCCCGGGCAGGCGGGAGTAGCGGGCGCGGCACCGCAGCACCTCTACGTCCACGCCAACGCCCAGAAGGTTGACGAAGACGCGTTCGCCGCCTTCCCAACGCACCCTTCCGACATCGAAGCGCTTGACCGTGCCCTCCTGCAGGAGCCTTGGAAGCTCCTTCACTCCGCGCCTCGGCGAGACCATCCGGTAGAAGTCGTTCCCGGTGCCCACCGGGCATATGGCGACCGCGGGCACGCGGGCGGCCCCGCTGGCGAGCAACCCGCCGGCTACTTCGTGGATCGTGCCGTCGCCGCCAACGACCGCCAGTCGGTCGACCCTGTCCAGGGCCGCCCGGGCCGCGAGTCTCGCGGCGTGTCCGGGCGCTTCGGTGTATCTCGTTTCGCACCGTATGCCGTGGCCATCCAGCTCCCGGAGCAGCGCTTCCGCGGCCGTTCCGCCGCGGCCGCTCGAGGCGGCCGGGTTTACGATGACACGGAGCGGCGCGGTGGACATGGTGGAAGATAAGGCAAGGGCTGCGGTGGCGGGGGGCTCCTGGCGGCGCGACTCTGCCCCGGCGGAGTGCCCCCGATGGCGGGGGCGTGTGGGAATCGAACCCACCCACCCGGGTCTTAGCCGGGCGCACTGGTTTTGAAGACCAGACGGAACACCAGTCCCGATCCGCCC
>JAPPGZ010000028.1 GCA_028874905.1 Gemmatimonadota bacterium | reverse complement strand
GGCGGGAGTCCAGCGCCACGGGCATCCCGCGCGGGAAGTAGCGCCGCGCGCCCCCCGCCGCGCCCCGGTAGACCCGGACGGGCAGCAGGGCGCGGTCGATGCCGACAGCTTCGAACGCGCCGACCTTCTCCGACTCGGTCGGCAGCCAGGGCAGGCCCGGATGCTCGATGACGTAGTCGAACGAGAGCAGGCGGCGAACGACCACCTCGGTCGAGGTGATCCTGCGGAAGCGGACATCCTCGGCACCGAGCGCGCGGTAGACGCCGCGCGCGCAGACCCGGCAGACCTTCAGGCCCCCGACCGTCTCCTCGGCCACCAGCCTCCGCTCCGTCAGGGCCTGCACGAGCCGGAGCACCTTGAAGCGGCTGGCCCCGAGCCAGTCCGAAAGCTGCGCGCGGGTGAACACGCCGCCGTGCAGGCTCGCCAGCGCGATCCACTCGGCCCGACGGCCCGTCAGGCCGAAGGGCTCAAGTGCCCGCTCGCGTCCCTTGAGGTGGGCGATCACCGTCGGGTCCCCTCTCCCGAGTCCTCATGGCTCGGGGAACCGCCAGGCCTGGGAACCCGCCGACACCGGGGGACGCTCTTCGGCGAGACCTCGAACTGCTTGGTTACGATCTTCATGCAGGTGAACCCAAACACGGTGTCGGCAAGCCGCGCAAGGGGGTAGGAAATCGGATATTTCCCACGTCTCGATGAGGCAACGGGTTGCCGGATCGGGGTTCGGCAAACCATCGCCAGTGGCGGCTCGGTGTGGGCTCTATCTCTCTGCGGAGGAGCGGCCTCGTCCGCTCGTCGAACCTGTGTTCCAACCTCTTCCATGCCCGAACGGTGAAGGACCGTTCGCGGGGCGTCAACCGGTGGGAAACGTCCTATTGTGTCAGGACGTTTCAGGACGTGTCAGAACGTGTCGGGTCTGTCGAATGCTGCTGCCAGTGGCTTGGCGAACGCCGCTCATGGAGCGCTCACCAAAGGTCACGTGAGGCGAGGGGAACCGGCGCACCGCAGCCTGCGGGCCGGTGGCGGAGATACTAGGTTTGAGGCGGTGGCCGTCCAAGGGGACAGGCCGCTAACATGCTCGATACGCACCCAGAGGAGGGCTCCTTGCTGTGGCTCCACTTCAAGCGGAAGGTCATTTGAGCGCTGCGATGGAGGGCGTATCCCGCCGTCCTTCCTTGGGTGCGCGCGTCGGGCACTGGCGCTGGAGCGCGCCCCGATACCCCGTAATGGCACACCTCGTCGGTGCCCTCGGATACGTGATCCGTCGGCGCGCTTTTCCTGTGGTCGGCGAGAGCGCTCAGGATCCGCTTCGAGGGCGCGCCCAAGCGGTTAGACTATTCCGTTCTTCGTCCCTGCGATTCCTTCCTGCCGCCGCGCTCACCGCCCATGAGTGACATCCCTTCCGCCAATCGCCAACTGACACGCGTGTTCGAGTACATCAGGGAACTCGCCGCGATCAGGCAGCCCGTGAGGCGCACACTGACCGGCTACTCACCTAAACCTGAATTCCTCGATGAGTGGCCCGCCCACCCGCTCGTTCACGTGCAACGCGGAGAATCGCTGGACGGCGACGGAGATCAAGAGGCGGGCGGAACCAAAGCGGACCCTCTCATTCGCGTGGGACGTCCAGAGTTGACCCGTTGTCCGCCGCCCCCAAAGGTTCTTCGCGACTGGTTGCTCAACGGATGGGACGACCCTACGCGGAAGGCACGGGTTGTTCGGTCGATCAACCGTCCGGGGCTGTTTGGCGATACGACCACTATCCTGTTTTCCGACGACGAAGAGCGGGTCGCAAGTTGGGATAGATGGCGAACTCTCAGAGAAGCGTGGGTCGTGGCGGAGCAGCCAGCCGTTCTCACCCGCCGCCTGTACGAGAGGGTCCACGAAGTGTGGACGCTCATGCGGCGGGAGGGAGATCGGTTCGAACTGGTAGTGGCGGACGGCATGCTGCATTGCCCGATCCGGGAAGGGACTGGCTCAGAGGCGGGGGTCAAGCACCCCGTGCTGTTCCAGAGAATCAGGGTGGACTTTGAGCCGTCGGTGCCCGAGTTCCGGCTCTGGCCCGAGGGTGACCATGCCGAACTCCATCGCCCCTTGCTTTCGCTCGTGCCCGGCCTGGACAGCAAGACGATGGCCATACTCGCCGAGGAACTCGAAACGGAGGGTGTAGTTCCCCTCGGTGGCCAGCGCACGGCGGGGTTTCTTAAGCGATTGGTTCAGGGACTCTTTGTGCGCGGAGAATTCAGCGAAACAAAAGGCGATGAACGAGTGAGCCCCACCGTATGGCGCGATCCGGTGATCTTCGCGCGACCAAGAACCGCCGGACTCCACACCATCATCGCATCGATAATCGAGGACCTCGGCGGCGATTCTCCCGACATCCCCAAGGTGCTGGTCCAGATAGCGGGCGGCGACGCCGATCCGTCCTTGCCTCCGAACCAATCACCGCCAACCCCGACTGCGGCCGATGGCCACGGTGTCGCGAGTACGCCCCAGCGCGGCGACATACTCTTTAGCAAACCTGCCAATCAGGAACAACTCCAGATCGCCAAGCGCTTGCGGACGACGGACTCGGTGCTGGTGCAGGGGCCTCCTGGAACGGGAAAGACGCACACAATCGCGAATCTCATCGGGCACTTCTTGGAAGAGGGCAAGTCCGTTCTGGTGACCGCCCACACCAGTAAGGCGCTGCGCGTCCTTCGTGATCAGGTCGACGAGAAGCTCCAACCGCTCTGCCTCAGCGTCTTGGAAGGAGACGCCGAGAGCAGGGAGCAACTCAAGCTTGCCGTTCAGGAAATAGTGGGCCGTTTAGCGAGTTCGAACGCGGAGGACCTGCGAGGCCAAGCCGGGAACCTGCGCGCTCGCCACCATCAGTTGCGGCGGCGGGAAGACGACCTCAGGGAACGCATGCGGGCCGCCCGATACAGCGAGATAGAGGAAATCGTGATTGGCGGCGCGGGCATTCGCCCGACCGACGCCGCGAGGCAGGTGCGTGACGACGAGGACGAGCATGGGTGGTTGCCTGGCCCAATTGAGCATGGAGTGCTCTGTTCTCTCTCGGATTCGGAGGTCCGTGAACTCTACGCATCCAACGAGTCCGTTCCTGCGCCTGACGAACGGGAATTGACGAATGCCCAACCGTCCTTGGCGGAACTGATCGACCCTACCAGTTTCCGAAGATCCACGGGAGAGAGGGACGACGCGCTGTGCAATACTGGAAAGCACAGATCCGAGTTCTGGGACGATCGCGCCGCGTCCGACGTATCCGCGGATCGACTCGCTGAGCTTCTGCAGGAGTTCGACGGTGTAAAGTCCATGCTCGCCGACGGGGAGCAGTGGTTGCGCGAGGTGCTGTTTGCCGGGTGGACTGGCGGTGGACAGCGCAAGATGTGGGACGACTTGGCCGGGGATGCGGACCGGGTAGTTGACGACGCAGCCGGTACGGTGAGCATGATAGCAGAGCGTGACGCCAAGTTGCCGCCGAGCGAGCCCGCAGAAGAGGTCGAAAGCACCCTCGCGGAGATCGTCCAGCACCTGCAGGGCGGAGGACAGCTAGGGTTTTTGAAGACGCTCATGAAGCCGAGTTGGCGGAAGGTGATCGCCGAGAGCCGGACATACGGACGCGAACCCAGGGATCTGGAGGACTTCACAACGCTTCTCGCCGCTGCCGGACTCCAGCGGAAGAGAACCCGGTTCATCGCTCACTGGAACCGAGTGATGAATATGAACGGTGTCAAGGGTCCCTTGATTGATGACCCTCACACCCGTCCCGAATTGGTAGCGAACTCTTGGGTACCGGAAATACGAAAACGACTTGAGTGGCGTGAGCAGTCGTGGGATCCATTCCGTGCCGGGCTCGCGGATGTCGGGTTCAACTGGGATGCCTTGCTGCACTGCTATCCGTCACGCGGGAGACCGCACGGCGAACTGGATCGAGTCCAGGATGCAATCGACACCGCTCTGGGAGAATTGATCGAGGGTCGCGGGGCACAAGTAAGGTGCTCCGAACTGGATGCGAAATCGGATGAGCAACGTTCGCATCTCCTCGGGTTCACGGAAAGCAAGGCGGCTCGCGCCCTGGAGAGAGCGCTGGCGGAGTGGAATCCCGATGCGTACGAGGAAGCTCACTTCGAATTGGCACGTGTCGAGGGCCTGCGGAGCGACTTTGATCGCCGTCGAGCCCTGCTGGACAAGCTGGCCGCGACAGCGCCTGAGTGGGCGTCAGCGATCACTCGGAGGAAGGCGCCGCACCACGACGGAGATGCGCCAGCTTCCGATCCCGGAGGGGCGTGGCGATGGCTTCAATTGCGGCAGGAGCTGGATCGGCGAGCCAAGGATTCGATCAATGGGCTCGTGGAAGAGATAGGTGAGCGGCAACGGGAGACCCGTAGGCTGGCACGTGAGATCATCGATCACGGGGCTTGGGCCGCGCAGTGCGATCGCGTCGGGCTTGAGGAGCAGCGGGCGCTCGTCGGATTCGTCAAGACCGTGGACAAGATGGGCAAGGGATTCGGCAAGAAGGTCCCTGCACTGAAGGCGCGGGCGAGGGAGCTGCTTGAGTCCGCACGGAGCGCGGTCCCAGTGTGGATCATGCCGCTGAACCGGGTATACGAATCGTTCGATCCACGGAGCACGAAGTTCGATGTCGTGATCATCGACGAGGCGAGTCAGAGCGACGTCACCGCGCTTGCCGCACTCTATCTTGGGCGACGCCATATCATCGTCGGAGACAACGAGCAGGTAACGCCGGACGCCATCGGGATGCGCGTGGAAGACGTGGACCGTCTGATTGACGCGCATCTTGACGGAATCCCCAACAACCACCTGTACGACGGGCAAACATCCATTTACGATCTTGCGGAGACATCCTTTGTTGGCGGCGTGGTGCGACTCCGGGAGCACTTTCGGTGCGCTCCCGAGATCATTCAGTTCAGCAACACGCTGTCCTACAACAATACGATCCGACCGCTGAGGGAACCGTCCTCGACCGGGGTGCATCCGGCGATTGTGTCGGAGCGAGTCCACGGAATCCGAGTGGATGGTAGGAACGACGCTGAAGCAGCTACGATTGCGTCTCTGATGTCGGCCTGCCTGCGTGACCCTGCATATCTGACGAACGAGAGAGGCGAACCCACTAGCTTTGGGGTGATCACCTTGTTGGGCAACGAACAGGCTTCCGTGATCAGTGAGAAGCTTTGGGAATACCTTGGCT
This sequence comes from Gemmatimonadota bacterium, assembly GCA_028874905.1. Classification (GTDB taxonomy): domain Bacteria; phylum Gemmatimonadota; class Gemmatimonadetes; order Longimicrobiales; family Gaopeijiaceae; genus Bin94. The sequence continues at coordinate 9,421 of JAPPGZ010000028.1, read as the reverse complement.
CTCATGCCCCCGATGCTTTCACGAAGCATCGGCTGCTGTGCGGGACCGCAGCCCAGTTTCAAGGAGACGAGCGGGACGTGATCTTCCTTTCAATGGTGGACGGGCCACCGGAGGAAGGCAGGCACTGGTTGAGGGAGGACGGTCCGGCCAAGCGCTACAAGAAGCGGTACAATGTCGCCGTCAGCCGGGCGCGCAATCAATTGTGGGTTGTGCACTCGCTTGATCCAGAAAGCCATTTGAAGGAGGGCGATCTGCGTCGTCGGCTCATTCAGCACGCGCGCGATCCGCATGCCCTGATGCGCGCGATCGAGGAGCAGGGTGCGAGGACGGAATCGGAGCTGGAGCGGAGGGTTCTTCACAGGTTGCAGGATGCCGGATACCGGGTCCGGACACAGTGGCCAGTGGGTGGCTATCGGATTGACTTGGTGGTTGAGGGGTTAGAGGCTCGGTTGGCCGTCGAGTGTGACGGGGACCGTTGGCACCCACCGGAGAAGCTGTCGGAGGACATGCAGCGACAGGCTGATCTGGAAAGGCTGGGTTGGCGGTTCGCTCGTATTCGGGGAAGCGTGTTCTTCCGCGATCCAGAGGGTGCGATGGCACCGGTGATGGCCAAGCTTGAGAGAATGGGCATAGTACCGCTGGGAGAAGAGCCGCAGGAGGCGGACGGGGAGACCCATCTCCTTGAGCGGATCCGCAGGGAAGCGGAAGCGATCCGGCGCGATCAAGAGGACGAGACGGGGGACGAGCGGGATCAGGGGACCTTGTTTGAAGCCGAAGCGGACGCTGACCGCGGTGAACCTGGGTGAACCGTTGCCGGAGGCATCACGGGCGTGAGCGAGATCGATCATGGGTTCAAGCCTCACCAGCTCCTACTCAATGCTATGTGCAAGGAGGCTTGGGGAGAATCATTGGACGTCTGCGATCCGGGCGACCTGCTGGAGGCGTTGCGCCCAGCATTCGGTGACGCTATAGGAGCCATAGAAGACCGAAACGAAGCGGTTGGCATACTGCTGGATCTCCACGAAAAGCTTGGGGCGTCAGGCACTGAATCCGTCTCGATGCTATTCCAAGTCTCCGCGTGGACCGGTTCGACGCCTGCGCTGGCTGACGCTTGTAAGAAGGCGGTGGGGTACGCTGGTGTAGCGGTGGTAGATCTGCTCTTGACAGAGCTTACCAACGAAGAAGATGAAGAGGGCGCTGCCGACTTGGTGTTCGGTACCTGCCGATTCGCAGTCCACGGGCTTACGGGATGCGACCAGAGGTTGGGAGTGCTCCAATCCTCTTATGAGGCGGCACTCTGCATGACGGATGACGCGACGGTTGCCGACGTTCTACGCGAGGGTCGGGCGATTGCGGCTAAACAAGAGGGAGGACTGGCGGTTGAGACGCTGCTGGATTACTACCGCGACGCCGTGCTTGAGATGTCCGGGGATCCCTGGTCGTTTCTTGAGGTCTTGGCTGAGAATCTTCGAGCAGTCACGCAACGCGCGGCCGACGATGATGCCACCTTCGAACAGATCACGCGAATCCTCCAAGAAGCGATCACGGACGAGAATGTGGAGGGCCTTTGGGAATACTATGAGCACCGTTTGGACTGGCTTGGGCAGACCGAACACGTCGAGACGCTGCTGGAAGCGTACGAAAGAACCATCCACACCATCAGGGATCTCAAGTGGCTGGTCGACCGAGTCTTAGAGGTCTGTGATGATATTGTTCACGCGAGCGATGACCACGCGATCTGGCTTCCCGACAGGCTACAGTTGTCTCGGGCATGCGTGGATGTGATTGAAACCGTGGGGAGCCGAGCAGCTGCGCGTACCGCCATTTCGGAGGCATTCGAGCTTGCGATCCATGACACGGGAGACCCATGGGGCGTCATGTACAAGGCTTTCCGGGACGTGATGGCAAGAGCCGATGATGAGGCCCAGTGGCGGATTGCAGCCTCGATGATTCGAGCTTGTCAGAGGGTGACGAGCGAGGTGTTCGCCAAGGTTGCCAGTTCTGCGCAATCGACGGTCGAGGATCGGGAGCGGATCGTTGATCTTCTGTTGAAGGCTGGTGAAAAGGAGAGGGCGTTCTGGGCTTTTCAGCGGGTCCAAGAGGCGGCTGTGGCAGATCGGCGGCGGGAGGTAGAGTGGCTCCTTGAGGCGCTCTCAGAACGTGAAACCGACCGAGACTGGGCTTCACGATCCGACGATCCGCCGGAAACTCCGTTGTTCCGCGCCTTCAGCTTAGCGGCAACGGCCCTCAGTGATCCCTCAACGGCGGTCAACTTAGTGGCGACCATCCACATGGCGACATACGGAACGGCACACGATATTGATATCGAACACGCGCTCCCCCATTTCGTGCGAGTCATAGAAGCCTTGGAAGATCCAGCAAGCGAGACCGAGGTGATGTATGACGCCTACATTTCTGCGATCACCGACGGTAACGATCCTGGCTTCGCTGTGCGAGCGCTTCTGGACGCTGCGAGAGAGACGATAGCTGACACAGACGACCCAGCAGCGGCAGCGAAGATGCTGCTCAGTGGCCTCTCCGTGCAACCGAGCGGTTGGCCACCTCCGACGCCAGCGTGGATGACACCATAGAGCGCTTTGAGCCCTACCCAAAGCGGAGGGAAGGTGGAAACTGTGCTCCCGGACCACCACCCCGCGTCTCCATGGAAGTCCATGGACACGAAGTTCTGAGAACCGCCAAAGCGCAGGCTTCACGCTGCGCGTCGAACTTCTCGCGGGCTCGTCGCTCAGGAGGTGTCAGCGGCATGGGAATGCGACTCTCGCTCTGACGTTCACGGCGGGCTTACGTCCAGCACGATCACTGAGACTCTCCGTTGAGCCTCGGTGGCCAATTGTTGCGTCAAGCGATCCTGTAGCTCGGCCGGCGTTCGTGGGGGCTTGCCTCTCGGGGACGGGCTCTTCGCGTGCTCCGGGCCGTGCCAGAACACGACGTAGATGCCGTAGCCGTCCGACTCCCGTGTATAGAGGTGAATTAGTTGAGCAGTGGCACCTGTCCACAAGTCGCGGCTTGAACTCAGTTTTGTTTCGACCGGAACAGCGAAGTCGCGGAAGGAGATCTGCAAGTCGGCGCGCGTGCCCCCCGCATGCCTTACCTCTGGTTCTGCCCGCACTCGCTCTGGGAGTTGGTGACGCAACTCATGGAGGAGTGCCAGTTGGCACGAGGGTTCTATCTTGGGTGTCTTCGGCTTCCCGTGTTTTCCTTCGCTCCAGAAGGGACGCCACAGATCGGCGTCAACGTCCCGCACCTGCTCACCGATCGCTCGGATTCTGTCCACTACCAGGGCGGCTAGGTCTGCCGCGTTGGCGGGCCGACCGTCATTGAACACGCTCACCACATCCCGAACCGTCGGCGGCGCGAATTCCGCGTCGAGCCGGACAACCCTTTGGGCGTTGGACGCCTCGGCGACTGGCTCCCGCCATGCAGCGAGGCGCTCATCCTTAAGCAGGACCTGAAAGAGATCCGTGGCCTCTGGCGTGGGGTGGAACGAAAGAGAGTCGAGAGCCGTGCGGATGAGTCCGTCGGTTTGAAGTGTTTCGTCGATCTCGTAAGTCATGTGTCGCGGGCTTCCTCTGGAAACCGGAGCGAAGTATCGACCAAGCCTCTGGACAACCATCGCCAGCGACGGAACCGACAGCGACTCGATTCGCTTCGAAACCGTCCGCACCTTGAGAAAGGCCGCCAACTCGCGCACCCGGGCATCCGACCCGTCGGCGAGAAAGCGGTCCAATTGTTCCCCTAACGACGGGTCGCCAAGCAACATGCCGGTGGCCAACCAGCGGATGCGTTGACCGATTCGCAAGCTGGCCAATTCGAGCTTTCGGTGAACGATTGATGCCAACTCGTCCCCGCCGACGTTTTCCAATGCCGCCGGAATCAGGTAGTCCAGGTAGAATACCTGACCGACCGTGGCCTTGGCGGGAAACGACTTCAACAGTCGCGGAAGCGCGGCCTGGGCTGCCTTCCCGTGCGACTCGTCACGAGTCAAGGCGTGCAGATGCCTGTCCACACCTGAAGAGCGGCGAATGCTCGACCGGTACACCTTGACAAACGCATCGGCCACATCTTCGAGGTCAGACCGGAGCGCCCTTCGATACCACGGCGGGTCGGACCCGTCGTAGCCCTTTGCGAGGAAGAAGGAGCCTAGCGCCCGTTGCAACGCGTCTCCCTCCAATCGCGCGCGATCTTGGTTGGGCGTCCGCTCTTCTTCCTCCAAGGCCGCTAGCAGCGGAAGGACGAAATAGGAGACCCTCCCCTCCTCATCGAGTCGAACAAGTTCGTCCAGAGTCGGGAGATCGGTGCGACGAGCCATCCGTCGCAGCCCATCCAGCGCAACCCGCGACAACTTCTCGTCGCCAAGGAAGAGACTGCGGATTCGCTCTTCAGGAGTGTTGCCGGATACCGACCTGTTGACGCCCAAATAAGCCCTTGCGACATCATGGTACAGACTTGGGGGACCTTCGCCGCGCCCGAGTGCGGCGGAGTGCTGTCGCACCCAATCGATCCATTCCTTGCGCTTGCGCTCCCGTTTCAGGACGAGCGGGTGCTGCCGGTTCGGTTGCGGGATCGGCGCCAGCAACGATTCAAGGCACTCTTCAAGTGGCCAATACCCGGAAATGCGGGACCGAACCTCGTCAAGCGTGAGGCCGTTGGACTGAGGCCGGGTCGTGGGTTTCGAGCCCTGATCGCTCTCCGCAGCCATCTGGAGGCGGTCCGGGAGTTCGTCCCAAGTACTTCGGAGGTGGTCTGGAAGGTCGGCCAACACTCGTCTAGCAACGCCGGTTCGGCGCAGCATTTCACACGCGAGTTGCGGGCGGGATTCCGACAGCGACACAGCTTGTTCGAGGAACCAGCACGCGAAGTCGGCGACCGGGGCGTCGGCGAGGACATCGTCCACGGTCAGCGAGCGCGTGGAGAAGACCGAGTCCGTTGGGAAGATGATATCATGGTCATCTTGGCGACGAACGATCTCCAAGATCAAAGCCTTCTGCCTATCCGGCCGATCCCGTAGCCAAGCGTGGACCTTCGATCCGATGTCCTCCGGCGGCGTGCTGACACCAACGTTAAGCCGAATCTGGCGTGAAAGATCCAGATCGCTCTCGCTCGGCATCCACGGCATGATGGCCGCAAGCCAAGCGTACAGCCGTTCGGTTTCGATCTCATCTCCCTGCTGATCGAGGGCGCGCGCGAGCATCTTTGCAGCGCCGTCGCGAGTGGTGGAGTCGTCAATACCGTGCAGTTTACCGTCCAGCCATTGACACAGGCTATCGAGAACTTCCGCTAGGCAACCCTCTCTTTCGGATCGTTGCGGCAGCTCCTCCAGCCAAAAGTGCGAGTGTCGGCTGCCCAGCGGGCTGGGTGCGACCGGTCGCGCATAATCCCAAAGCTCTTCCGGCGTGAGCTGCTCAGGATACAAGAGGCTGAGCAGTAGCCCGGTCAGGCTCCCCCTCGGGTCATCTATTTCGTTTTCCTGGATCTCCTTCAGGAGCTTCCGGGCTTCCTCGACGTGGCGTCTACCTGACGCGCTAGCGATCCACGCCTTCAAGGCGGCGGCCCGTGTACCCGGCCACCAGCGTGCATCACGTACCACGCCCAGCAACGGAATCCGCAGATCTCGCGGAAGGGAGGGACCGTACGTCAGGGCGATGCCGCGAAGCGCCAGGTACACGAGCGCCTGTGGCGCGTCGTCACGCTCCGGGGCAGAAATCATGTCGCGCACGATAGGAAGGGATCCCGGCGGCGTCAGCGACGAAAGCGCGGAATCCGGCCACTCCCAAATGTCAATCCTTCCGTCTCGCACGCGTAGGTTGGAAAAGAGTTGTCGCTGATCTTCCCGGGGGAACTCCCAAGGGTCGCCGTACTTGGTTACGCCGACCGGATCGTCACGAATCAAGGAAGGGCGAGCTTTCGGGCTATGGACCGCGATCCACGCCGCGAGACCACTCAACGAAGACGCGGGTGCTCCGTCGCCGCCTGCCATGAGTGCGCGCAGCCGGGCGGACGAGACATCGCGGCTTTCCACCTTCCCGCCTAAGAATCGCCCTGCGAGAAACTCGGCGACTTGTCGATGAATCGGTTCAAAACGACCGGATGGAGTAACGCCGAAGAGCGCAGTGCCTAGCGCGCCGTCCGATTCCTCAGGGACTACAGTGGAACCTGCATCCTCGATCTCACGAATCGACGGATAACGGGAAGTTGGGTCCGCTGGATCGATCGACCAACCGGAGGTATCCGTCAAGAGGCTTACAGCGCAGAGTCGCCCGCTTGCGGTCAATAGTACGGACTCGGAGGGGCGAGGAATCCCCCGCGTGGCGGCGCGATGCGCCGGATTGAGTTCGCGGATCATCGCCTTACACGCTGATTCAAACAACTCGCGCCGGGTTTGAATTGGGTTGTCGCTGATCCCGGAATTGAGCAGCAACCTGATGTGCAGCGGGTGTTGAAGAAAACCGAGCAGACCGTATTCGTGCACGTATTTCATGTGTTCATCAGCCCGCGCTGGCCCAAAGCGGTTCTTCAGAAGAGTGTGGATTTCGTCTTCATTAAGGGGATCCAATCGGAGCACGACCAATTCATGGTAAGACCCGAGCCGCCTGAGGGCGGCGGCATCATCTTCGCCCAGCCACTTGTCAGCCCTGCACGAGAGACGAAAACGCGGGTGACCGAGACGCTCCAAACGTCTCCTGATGGAGTCGAGCGGTCCACGCGGGTTGCCGGATGCCGTTCGCATCTCGTCGAGCCCGTCGATAAAGAGCGTCTTCCGCCGCCACTCGGCGTGGCGCGCCAAGTCCAACTCCACGAAATCCCTGACGCTCACCCGCTCATTGTTCACCGGATCGGCATCGCATTCCATCTCGAACGCTGTGGTTTTTCCCGCCCCGGGCTCGCCGAGCAGCACATACGCCGACCTGTTGCGGTGATCGGCCAACAAACTGAACTTCGCCGGCGAGGCTGCGTTTGCTTCAGAGAACGAGCCCGGATCAAGATTCGACTCGGTTACTCGCCGCGGCACACGAAGCATCTTCATCCTTCTTCCTCGAGCCAGTAGCTGGCGGGTTCCGAAAGGAACTCGTGCAGCGCGATGCCGCCGGTGCCTACCACCTCGGTACGGGTGGGTTTGAACCGCCTCGTGAACTCCTCCATGCCGCTCAGGGCCCCCCGCCGCAGACCGGTCTTCACTTCTATCGCCGTCAACCGCGGTCCCCGGGCGAGTACGAAATCCACTTCCAAGCCGTTGTGACGCCAGTAGTAGAGCCTGACTCCCGGCGAGCGAGTATTGTGAAGATGGGCACCGACTGCGGTTTCCACAATCCGACCCCAGAAGGAGCGGTCAGCCTTCGCTTCCTCGAAAGTATACCCCGACGAAGCCGTCATCAGTGCCGTATTCAGCACGTTTAGCTTGGGGCTGGAGGCGCGCTGACGGTGGGCTTTGGAACTGTATTTGCTGAGCCCGGCCAGCAACCCTGCGCCACTCAAGAGCGCGAGGTAGCGCGCCAGCGTCGTTGTGTTACCGGCATCCTGAAGTTGCCCGAGCATCTTGTTGTAGGCCAGGATTTGCCCGGAATAGAAGGAGCCCAGTTCAAGCAGATTGGCAAGAAGCGCCGGCTTGTCCACCCGGGTAAGGGAAAGGATGTCCCGCTCGACGTTGCGTTGGATGATTCCATCCTCGATGTAACTCCGCCAGTCGTACTCGTTGTCCCATCGTTCCGCTCCGGCAGGATACCCGCCAAAGAACAGGTACTGGTCCATGCTGCAATCGAAGGCACGCACCATCTCCGGTAACGACCAATGGCTGACTGGCAACGGCAAGAACCTCCCGACCAACCGTTCCCCCAAACCGACCAGCAACTGAAGCGGCGCAGAACCCATGACGACCACGCGGAGCGGAGAGCCAGTCGCTTGGTCCTGGTCCCAGAGACCCTTAACCGTTCGAGACCAATCGGGTATGTCTTGGATCTCGTCCAGCACCAAGACGGCTCCGCAGGGCGAGCGTTCGGCCGCGTAACGCGCCTGTTCCCAAATCCCAACGAGCCAGCGGGAATCGCGTCGTCGAACGAAGGCGCGACCATCGGCGCGTGGTGGTTCCCGAAACTCGGGCCAGGAATGGGTGTCGCCCGGTTGGGCTTCCGGACCCTCTTCCGGAGGCGCGTCCACAGCCACATATCGCCAAGCAATTCCCGATGACTCAAGTGCCCGCAGCGCCTGACGGGCGATCGTCGTCTTGCCCGTCTGGCGGGGGCCGGTGATAGCGATGACCCGTCGTCGCCCGCTCTCCCTGAGGAGCTTCACAAGGCGTTGGACGTGGGCACGGTGGAAGGTAGTCATAGGATCAAGATAACCCCTGAGTGAAGACACTCAATAGCGTGACGAATCTCTAGTGTTCCGACTCCCTCAGTGCTTCCCAGAGCCTCCGGTGCCGGTCCCGCGACGAGTGGAGCGCGGTCGAGGTGTCGTAGCCGGGATCGGCGTGGACGAACACGGCACAACGGGAGTCCAGCGCCACGGGCATCCCGCGCGGGAAGTAGCGCGGTGCGCCCCCAGTCGCGCCCTGGCAGACCCGGACGGGCAGCCAGGGAGCGGCGGATGCCAAGCGATTCGAACGCGCCCACCTTCTCCCACTCGGTCGGCAAGCCAGGGCAGGCCCTGATGCTCAATCTCGATCACGTAGTCGAACGAGAGCAGGCGGCGAATGACCACCCGAGACACGGATGGTGCCGAAGCTCGGAACGGGGAAGGACAGCACCGGGAAGTCACTCGCGGCGAGAGTGCCCGTGCTGGCACCGCTCAACACGACTCTGAGCCTCCCGAGTCCGTTCAGGTCGTCGAAGCGGTTGTGAGGATTGTCCGTCCATGGAACCGCTGGCCCCGTCAGCTCCAGCATTGTGCGGGAGCCGAAGATTCGAGAATGCTACCGCATCCGATACTCGCGAGGGAGAGTGCGGACACCAGAAGGAGACGCTTCAGCAAAGGGAACTCCCTCCCGGTTTCGAGAACGAATCTCAACCTGAGACTCATTAGGGTTGCCGTCGCTAAGTGGTCAGGAGACGCCGGAGTCGAGGTCCACCCGGTCACGGAGGTGCCATGACGGTTTGAAGACTGGCTCGGCGCGGTTGTTGAGAGTAGCCGGTCACCACGGAAGCGACGAGGAGTCGTCCGCGTCGCAAACGCCCGAATCCCCTCGAATTTGTGTCGGTTTGGCTCCCTCGATTTCCCGTAAAACGATACCGATATTCCGGTCATTCAGGTACGGCCCGGCAGGGTTCAGCCCAGCGGCAGGAATGGCGGATCATGCAGTCCTGTATGACTTTAGACGATTCCCTGCCGTGATTTGAGCCTTTCGTATTCCGACTACCCCTTGTCATACAATGGGGCTGGGGGGGGGGGGGGGGGGGGGGGGGGGGGG
>JAPPGZ010000070.1 GCA_028874905.1 Gemmatimonadota bacterium | reverse complement strand
GTTCCCACTCGTTGTGCCGGTACCACGTGTAGCCGGCATCGAGTTCAATCGCCTCCAGGCCTCGCCCGGGCCGGATGACGCTGCGAAATCGACCTGCGGCTCTCTCCTGCTCCGTGCGGACCGGGTTGGTGTGTCCACCGAGGAATCCTCCGGGGATCCCGTAGTCGTTCGCGTAGAAGCGAAACGCACCGCCAGCGTAGCCCCAGTCGTCCACCCAGGATGTCCCGGCCGCCACGCTCCACGTGTCGGTCTGGGTTCCCGCAAGCGTCCCGATAGGCGTCCGCAAATCCCCTCCCTGGTGTCTCGATACCTCGACGCGAAGAGGGACGTGCTCGGTGACTCCGACCGTCAACTGGCTGCTCCCCCCGGCGGCCCGAGTGACCGTCTGCGCCTGGAGCGAGGTGAAGCCGGTCACACGGTAAGGCACCGCACGGGGTACTTCGTCCCTGACGATGTTGATCACGCCGCCGAGTGCGTTGCTGCCGTATAGAATCGCGCTTGGTCCGCGAATCACGTCGATCCGCCGGGCCGAGGAAGGGGAGAGCGCCGTGGCGTGGTCCGGGCCGCTATTGACGACGTCACCCACCCGCTGGCCGTCTTCAAGCATGAGGATCCTGTCGCCGCCCAGGCCGCGGATGACCGGCTGGGAAGTGCCCGGCCCCATGCTGCTCACGGCCACGCCCGGAACCGATGCAACCGTCTGGGCGACGGTTGCCCCCGGCTGGCGCTGCAGCTTCTCCTGTGCGAAAACGGCGGAAGGCCGAACCGTCTCGTTTGCAGCCCTGGGACTCAGGACCGCCGTGACCACAACGTCCGGCAAGGGGATGGCAGCCACCTCAAGGTCGACTGTGGCCGGCTCCCCCCTTCCGACCTCGACGGTAATCACCGCGTACCCGAGGCGATCGATCCGGAGCCGATATCGTTCGGCATCCGGCACGGCGATGCGGAACGACCCGTCGCCATGTGTAGTTGCGGTGCCGCCCGTGCCGACGACCTCCACCATCGCGCCCGCAAGAGGCATCCCGCTATCGGCCGACCGGACGAGCCCCGCTACGTGGTTGATGGTGTCTGCTGCCTGCTGCTCGACGGGTGTGGAGCCCGCGGAGGGTGTCGGAACGCCCGCGAGGATCAGCCCGAGAAGGAAAAAGGGGACAGGAAAGCGTCTGGATATGGTTATGGAAATGCCGGGTGACGACATGATTGTCTCCTGTTGGGTGCGCCGTCAGGGGCGCAACCGTGGACAAGTCTTTGGCCGACCGGGGATCGGCCTGGGGGACTTCTCGTTACAGAGAGACGGAAAGGGGGGGAGCGCGGCTCTGGTGAGGAGAGAAGTGGAGCGCCGCGGGGGCCGGCGCGTGTCCCGCGATCGCCGGAGCCCGAAACAGATTCGGGCCGGTGAGACCCGGCGCATGCGACCCGGTCGTGTAGCTGGGCGTCTTCCCCACCTGGCATACGGAACACTCCGCAGCCGACTCGGCTTCGTCCTCATGCCAGTGGGAGGCCTCGGCGATGGAGACGACCAGGAGCGAGAGGGCGACGGCGATTCCGGTGAGCGAGCGCATGCGTCCCCGGATCCGCGCTGGATCAACGCAGTGGATCATCCGTAATGATAATGATTTATCGACAACGGACAACAGAGTTACGGCGAGATTTGAGAAGGGTCAGAATTGGGCTGTGCCTCGATCGTGCCTGACTTGCTCCAGTAGCGCGTCCAGTTCGTCCCTGCTGAAGAAACGCCCGTTTGCGACGACCAGGACGATGCCCCGCGTATTCCCGATCGCGTCGAGCGGATTGGACTCGAGGAGCACGAGGTCGGCCAGCTTCCCCTCGGCGACGGCACCCAGCGAGTCGGACGCACCCAGAAACTCGGCGGGCGCGGTCGTCGCGGCCGCGAGTGCTTCGCGAGGAGACAGCCCCGCCTCGACGAGCAGCTCCAGTTCGTCGTGGAGGCTGAATCCCGGGTAGACGAAGGGATTCGGCGTGTCCGTTCCCGCGAGAATGCCGACACCTGCCGCCGCGGCCATCCCGGTCACCGCGAGTTGGCGGGTGAGAAACGCTTCGCGGGTCTCGATGTCGGCGGATGTGTCCGTTTCGGTGCCCGGGAAGGGGGTCTTCCAGCCCGCCGTGATCGCCGCCGGCATGTACTGCAGGCGCGGATCGTCTTCCTCCCGGAGCCGGTGGAGATAGGCCAGGTTGTTGAGGATCGCGAGCGTGGGCGTCAGCCATGTGCCGTTGGCGGCCAGGTGCGCCAGAAGCTCGCCGCACACCTGGTCGTCGGCCGCATCGAGGATGGTGCGGTACAATTCAGTGTCGAAGAAGGGGTTGGTGAACTCGTCCCCCGCGGCGCGCATGGCCATCCACTCCGCCCGCGCCGCCCGGACCTCGGCGTCGTTGGACGAGCAACCCTCGATGACGCCGAACATGTGCGTCATGCTCCGCATCCCCGCGTCCGACGCGTCGCGGGCCGGAACGGTGAAGGGAACGTGTCCCGCGACATCCACGCCCCGTGCCGCCGCCTGCGCGGCGATTGCTGCGAAGGCGTCCGCCTCGAGCGCGGAATAGACCTTGATGAAGCCCGCGCCCGCGTTCACCAGCGAATCGACCACGAAACGCGCCCGTTCAGGGCTGTCGGCGATCACCGATCCCGGGAACCAGGCGTTTGCCCCGTCCGTGATGTTGCCGGAGATGACCGCGCGCGGCCCCACACGGTCGCCGACCGCAATGCCATCCCGGGCCTCGCGGGCCACCGGCAGTTCGCCCCACATGTCGCGAACGCCGGTCACCCCGTTGGCGATGTAGACCGGCAGAGCAGGGGCGAAGAAGGAGGAGAACTCGTGCACGTGCATGTCCCACAGCCCCGGGATCAGGTACCCGCCGCCACCGTCGATGTGCTGGACGCCCTCGCCGAGGAGCAGATCTTCGGGCGCCGACACGGCAGCGATCCGCGTGCCCTGGACAATCACGGTGCGGCCGTCGGCCACGGTGCCCGCCGCCGGATTCACGACGGATACGTTCTCGATCGCGGTCCCCGAGTCGAATTCGCGCGGGGGTGGGGCGCAGGCAACGGCGAGCGCCGTCACCGCTACAACGAGGTGGACGCGCAGTCTCATGAGGAACCTCTCGGTGGCGGAAATCGTGGCGGCAGGTCCGACGCGCGCGGTGCAGCCCGGCACGCCCAGGTGCGCCATGGCCCAACTTGCGTCGTGAGCCCGCGACGGGAAAGCTTGCCGGTGGCAAATGTGGACGGATTGGACCTCCGGAAGAGGAGCGCAATGAGCATGTTCAGGGCGAGGAAAGGCAGCGTGCGTGGGGCTTGTCGTGTCGCCGGAATGGCGGTGTGTATGATGGTCGTGGGCGCTTGTAACGGGGACGAGCCGGTGATCGAAGTCGAGACCAGCCCCCTGTCGCTCGAGGGCACGAGCCCCGTCGAATGGACGGGCCATGAGCGCTCCTCGCACTTCGTCACGGCGTCCGACGGCGTGCGGCTGGCGGTCGACGTGGTCCTGCCGGCCGGCTACACGGGCACCGACGACGCGCCCACCGCCTTCCCCGTGATCTTCCGCTACACGCCGTACCACCGCACCTCGATCGTTCCCGGGACGGGCGAGGTCCCGGTCGCCCCATTCGATTTCTTCCTCGCGCGCGGCTACGCCTATGTCGCGGCCGACATGAGGGGCAGCGGCGCCTCGTTCGGCTGGAACGACGTGATGACGCCGATGATGATCGAAGACGGGGGGGTGATCGTCGACTGGATCGCGGCCCAGCCGTGGAGCGACGGCAACGTGGGGATGTTCGGCGGCTCGTACGAGGGCTGGTCGCAGTTCGCCGCCGCGGCTGCACAGCCCGAGGCCTTGAAGGCGATCATCCCCATCCACACCGGGTGGGACGGGATGCTCGGGAAGCCCGGCGGGATCTTCAGCTACGCCTTCATCGAGATGTGGACGGCGATGACCGACTTCATCAATCACAACAACGTGTTTCCGACCTTCCCCATCCCTCCGGTGACCCCGGTGCTCGACGAGGACGGCGACGGCGAATTGCTGGACGAAATTCCCGTGGATGCGGACGGCGACACCTGGTTCACCGACGACTATGCCTGGCCGGTCGATCCCGCGAACCCGCCGCGTTATCCCGACGGGGCCGAGCGGACGGAACACGCGTACTTCAACGCCACCATGGAGCACATCGCCCACCCCGACGGCGCGCCCGGCAACTACGACGCCGTGACCAGCGTGCGTTCCCAGCGCTTCCACGACACGCAGCGCAAGTCCGACGGCATCAGTCCGGCCGACATGAACTGGTCCCTGGTGCCCGGCATCATCGAATCGGGGGTGGCCATCTATCACTACGCGGGCTGGTGGGACGCCTTCACACGCAGTTCCTTCGAGGTCTACGCGACGCTTGCCGAGACGAATCCGTCGCGGATTGCGTCCTAGCCGATGTATCACCAGGGCATATCGCCGGCCGCCTCGACCGCCATCGGAGCGGACCCGACGCGCGAGAATATCTACACAGAGGCATCGCTGGGCGAGGCGCTGCGTTGGTATGACCGTTGGTTGAAAGGGATCAGGAACGGCATCGACGCCGAGCCTCCGGTGCACATCTTCGTCAACAACGAGGGGTGGCGGGCGGAAGAGTCGTGGCCGCTGGAACGTGAAGTGCCCACGCGCTTCCACCTGGACGCCGCAGGGGCGCTCGCCCGGCAACCCGGCGATCCCGGAAGCGACGACTACACGGCGGACTTCACCCACGACGCCTCGTTCGGTCCACCGCTCGACGCTTCGCAGATCTCGGTCGCGAACGCCATGAAGGGGAGGCCGCCCTTCAACGCGCCCTCCTTCGGTCATTCACGGCAGCAGATGTTCGGCGTTCCGGGAGACTTGCCCTACCGGACGGACAAGGCCGAACAGGTGCTCACCTACACGAGCGCGCCGCTGGAGGCGGACACCGAGGTGACCGGGCATCCGATCGTGAGCGTTGCGGTATCCTCCACCGCCGACTACGGGGACCTCTACTTCTATCTCGAGGATATCGATCCGGAGGGCAATGCGATCCTGGTGACCGAATATCAGCACCGCGCCGGCTTCAACCGTCTCGTCGACAACGATCTGATGATTCCGGGCAACACCGGGATCGACGTAAGGCCCGACCTGCCCTGGCACGGCTTTCGCGAATCCGACTACACCGACGGGGTGTTCGCGGACGGGGCGGTTGTGACGGTGACGACATCGCTCTATCCCACCTCGTGGCTCTTCAGGGCGGGCCATCGCATCCGTCTGTCGGTCGCGGCGGCCGACTGGCCCGTCTTCGACCTTCACCCGGAGCTGTCACCGGCGAACCGGCCGGATGCGGACGACAACATCGTGCCGACAATCACGATTCACCGGGGTGGCGAGGAGGGGTCGTTTGTGGAACTGCCGGTGATTCCGCGGTAGCGAGCGGGAGCTGCGCCTCTCAGTCGGCGTAGTCCTGTCCCCGGTGATCCAGCAGCGCCTTCATTCCGTCCAGATAGCCGAGTTCGCCGAAGCCGTCAGGGGCGGTTGCGGCCACGGCCTCCGCGACCTCGACGGGCACCTGCTTCATGTGGCCGCCAGCGGCCCGGACCATCCATTCGGTCATGCAGGCGCGCTCCAGCGACACCAGGTGGAGCATGGCCACCTCGATCGAGGCGGCGGCGACGAGCGCGCCGTGGTTGGCCATGATGAGGGTACTATTGTCCCCGAGCGCCTCGGCCATGTGCTCGCCCTCCTCGTCCTCGGTCACGATGCCCTCGTATTCGAAATAGGCGACGTTGCCGTGAAACACCCCGGCGAGTTGGCCGCCACGCGTGTCCAGCCGCCAGCCGTCGGCGGAGGCGAGGGCGGTCAAATACGGTGAATGGACATGAAGGGCGCAGGCCAGGTCCGGACGGGCGCGGTACAGGGGTGCGTGAATGGCCCAGGCGCTGATGTTGGGGACGCCGGTGCCCTCGACGACCTTGCCATCCGGGTCGGTCATGAGCAGGCTGGATGCCGTGACACGCGAAAAATGGGTGTGGCCGGGGGACAGCAACAGGTAACCGGGGCGACCCGGAACCGTCGCGCTGAAGTGGTTCCACGTGCCCTCGTGAAGCCCTTCGAGTACCGTGATGCGATGCGCGGCCGCCAGATCGACGCGAGTCTGTCGGAGCAGTTCGGAAGGATGCATGGCCGGAGAATGCCGTTGGCGGTGGCGGCGGCGCAAGCGGGACAGAAGCGGTGACTGTGGATACGTTCACCTGGAGATCAGATGTCGAGACATCTTCGCCGTTCGTTGCCGATTGTCCTGTTGCTTCTGGCCCTTCCACTCGAAATCGCCTCGGCGCAGGTTGCGTTCGGAGTGATCGGTGGTTTCAATCGGGCCAGATTCACGGGCAGCGGCGCGGTGGATGTCGCCAGCCGCACGGCCTTCCTCATGGGGGCGGTGGGCGACGTTCCGATCACGGAGACGTTTTCGATTCGGCCCGAACTCTATTTCTCCGCCAAGGGGGCGGAGGTCCGAACCGCGTTGGGACCGGGCGCCGGCGGGTCCGTGAAGACGTTCGCGCTGTCCTATGTCCAGTTGCCGCTGCTGGCCCAGTTGCGACCGCAGGCCGGAGGTTCGGTTCGCCCGCATCTCTTTGCGGGGATTTCGGTCGGGGCGGTTCTCGGATGCAAACTGGGCACCGCGGACTGCGGCGACATTCAGGAGATCAACCAGCACGGCATGGACGCGAGCGTGCTCATGGGAGGCGAGCTCGGAGTGAGGCGAGCCGCGTTCGGCGTGCGTTACGAGGCCGGAATACGCGCGGTGGACGCAACCGTACCCGGCAACGAAATCTATAACGGGGTCCTATCGTTCACACTCAGATACATGCCATGAAAATGAACAAATCCGCGCACCACGCCCGGCTACCGGGCACTGTCATCCTTCTTCACCTTGCGGCCCTTGGGCTACCGGCGACCGCAGCCGTGCCGGTCGTGGCTCAGGACCTCGTTCTCACCAACGCCCGAGTCGTGGATGTGACCACTGGCTCGGTTTCGGAGCCGGCGACCGTGATCGTCGAAGACGGCAGAATCGCCCGGATCGTTGACGGCGGCTCGGCGGAGGGGCCGGCCGACGCGGCCACCGTCGATCTGATGGGGCGGTATCTTGCGCCCGGGCTGATGGATGCCCACGTGCACGTTGCCTCCGCGGCGAACGCGCGGCGCGCACTTCTCACCGGGGTCACCACGATGCGCAGCATGGGCACATCCCACTACGCCGACGTGGGGCTGCGGGAGCTGCAGGCCGGCGGGCACATCGAAGCGCCCGCGTACCTGGCCGCGGGCTACCATGTCCGGCCTCCGGCGGCGGAGGCGTTCTTCCAGGATCACCCCGAGCTGGGGCACATGTACGGTGAGGGGGTGCGGGGCGAGGACGCCGTGCGGGCGATGACGGCGGCGGTCGTGTCGCGCGGGGTTGACGTCGTGAAGACGAACGCCACGGAGCGCGCCGGTCTGCCGGAGACGGATCCGCGACGGCAGTTCTACTCGGAAGCCGAGTTGCGGGCGATCGTGAGCGAGGCGGGGAGCGCGGGTGTGCCGGTCGCGGCGCACGCCCATGGCGACGCTGGCGCGAGAGCAGCGGTGGAGGCGGGGGTGCGGAGCATCGAGCATGGCACCTATATCAGCCCGGAGACGCTCGCGCGCATGGTGGAAGAGGGGACCTTCCTCGTACCCACGATCGCGATCGTCAGCGATCTTACCATCCCGGGGGGCGACTACGACAACGCGGTTCTCAACATACGGGGCCGCCACATGCTGCCCCGCGTCCGGGAAATGGCACGTGGGGCCCACGAGATGGGTGTGAAGATCGTCGCCGCGACGGACACGGGGTACGGTCCCGAGAGCACCACCACTCTTGCCCACGAACTCCTGGAACTGGTCGGGGTCGGCATGACCCCGCTGGAAGCGCTGCGCGCGGCCACGACCACCGCGGCCGAATTGTTCGGACTGACCGGGCAGGTGGGCGTGATCGCACCCGGGTTCGAAGCCGACCTGATCGTGCTGGAACGGAATCCGCTCGAGGACATCGGGGTCGTGCAGGACGTGCTCATGGTGGTGAGCGACGGCAAGGTGGTGGTGCAGCGCGGCGACTGGCCGGGCCAGCGTCCGGTGTCCCAGGAGTAGCGGCCCGTGCCCGGGATCCCCAGGCCATGAGGCGCGTATCGAAGCCGGACGAGAGTCTCGCCGCCCGCATCAAGTCCCTGATTCGCACGGTGCCCGACTTTCCCATACCGGGGATCCGCTTCCGCGATGTGATGGGGCTTGTGGAAGATCCCGACGGCTTCCGGGCGGCGACGGCCGGACTGGCGGACCGTTTCCGGGATGCCGCGCCCGAGGTCGTGGTCGGAATCGAGGCACGGGGCTTCATCTTCGGAGTGCCGGTGGCCCAGGAACTGGGTGTCGGTTTCATCGCCGTGCGAAAGGCGGGCAAGCTGCCTGGCGAAGTGATCGGTGCCGACTACGACCTCGAGTACGGGAGCGCGCGTCTGGAGATGCAGGCGGCTGCGCCGATCGGCCACGGAACGCGCGTGCTGCTCATCGACGACCTGCTCGCGACCGGCGGCAGCGCGGCGGCTGCGATCAGGCTGGTTCGGGGGATGGACGGGAAGGTGGTCGGGGCGGGCTTCGTGGTGGATCTGCCGGAGCTGCCGGGTGCGACGCGGCTGCGGGAGCTGGGGGTGGAGATGTTCGCGCTGTGTGAATTCCTCGGGGATGAGGAGTGAGGTGGCTGTGCGGCGGAGAGGCTAAGCGGTAGGGACGACCTTCCGTCTCACCGGCGGCTCGATGCCGTCCTCGATCATGCTTTCGATATAGAGGCGCTTGGCGTCCTCCAGGTTATCAGTGCCTCACAGGCCAATCAATTCGGGCGAAGTCGGCTCAGGGACCGAAAGACCATCCTTCTTGAGTTCTTCGATGTAGAGTTGGATGGCCTCGCGAATGAGGGTGGAAACCTCCTCGCGGGTTTCCGCAGCGGCAACGCAACCTGGTAGCTCCAGAACATGGGCTCCGTAGCTGGTCGGCCCTTTCTCGATCACGACGGTGTATTGCATCAGATATTCCTCCCCTCCAGCCCCGCTTGCTTCAAGGTGCTTTTCCATGTCCCCAAGGGTAGGTCAAAGCCAGGTTTTCCCGCGACAACCACGATTCCCCTCTTGACCGGATGCTTGAGAATACGGTGGCTTCCCCGTGTGCGAGTCAAGTGCCAGTCGTCTTTTTCCAGAAGCTGGATTGCTTTTCTGACAGTCGGCAAATCTGCCTCCTGTTGACGGTTGGCTCTGCTTGTCGATGGACGATGTGAGGCCGTTTGGAGCGGTAATGATGGGGAAAGTAGAGGTAGCCAGGGGCATGTCCATATTGATATGGGACAGGTTTTGTCCTACCGACGTCACTAATGAAAAAACCGCCCGCGCCCCACGAACGATCCTGCCGAACCGTCGGCCCGCGCCGCGGCGTTTCTTCCGCCTGCCGGGATCGCTCCATTGACGCCTGTGGCCACGCTGGCCGACCCTGTGTCCCCGCCACCTCCCGCCTTCCCCAGCCCGGCCAGCCAGTCGTTCAGCGAATGAACCCGCTCGGCGATCACGTGGATCACGCCGTCGACCTTCTGGACCTTGCCGCGGCAGAGCATCAGCCGCGCGGTGAGGGTGTCGCGGCGCTGGTTTTCGTAGATGGACGGGAAGACGACCAGGTTGGCGGTTCCGGTCTCGTCCTCCAGGGTGACGAACATCACGATCCCTTTCCCGGGGCGCTGCCGGGTCAGGACGATTCCCGCGACGGTGGTTCGGTCGCCGTCGGACAGCCCCTCCAGACCCTTTGCGGAAAGCACGCCCCGCTCATCCAGGCGCCGGCGCAGCAGCGCAACCGGATGGTGCTTGAGCGACAGACCGGTGCTCCGGTAGTCGGCGGCCACCTGCTCGCCCGAGGACATCGCGGGAAGGGCGGGCTCGGGGCGGATGCGGCCATTGCCGCGGGTCTGTCCGGTGTCGTGAGCCGAACGGTCGCCCCCCAGCGATTCGAATAGAGGCAGCGGCCCCGCATCGTCAATCGCCTTCACCGCCCAGGCGGCCTGACGGCGGTCCAGCCCCATCGAACTGAATGCATCGGCAGCGGCCAGGCGGGTCAGGACGGCTGACGGAATCCCCACGCGCCGCCACAGATCGAGGGGCGAGCGGTAGCCGGGGACGCCGGGGGCGGGCGAGGGGGTGTCGGTCGGTTGAACAGCGCTCGAACGGCCCGCGATCAGCCGGGCCGCGTACTCTTCCTTCAGCCCCCGGATCTGGCGGAGTCCCAGGCGGAGGGCGAAGGAGCTGCTGCCAGCCCCCTCCAGCGTGCAGTCCCACTCCGAGTGGTTGACGTCGGCCGGGCGCACTTCGACTCCGTGATCGCGCGCGTCGCGCACGATCTGCGCCGGAGCATAGAAGCCCATCGGCTGGCTGTTCAAGAGCGCACAGGCGAAGACTTCCGGATAGTGGCACTTCAGCCACGACGAGACGTAGGCGAGGTGGGCGAAGCTGGCCGCGTGGCTCTCGGGGAAGCCGTATTCGCCGAAGCCCTCGATCTGCCGGAAGCAGCGCTCGGCGAAGTCGCGGTCGTAGCCGCGCCCGGTCATGCCGTCGATGAACTTGTCGCGGAAGCGGTGGACCGTACCCGGACTGCGGAAGCTGGCCATGGCGCGCCGCAGCTGGTCGGCCTCGGCGGGGGTGAAGCCGGCCGCGACGATGGCGATCCGCATGACCTGTTCCTGGAAGAGGGGCACGCCAAGGGTCTTTTCCAGCACCTGGCGCAGTTCTTCGGACGGATACTCTACGGGCTCGAGCCCCTGACGCCGCCGCAGGTAGGGATGGACCATGTCGCCCTGGATCGGTCCCGGACGCACGATCGCCACCTCGATCACGAGGTCGTAGAAGGTCGAGGGCCTCAGCCTCGGCAACATCGCCATCTGGGCCCGGCTTTCGATCTGGAAAACCCCGACCGTGTCCGCCCGCTGGATCATCCCGTACGTGGCCGGGTCCCCCTGGGGCACGCTCTCCAACGTATAGCGAAGGCCATACTTCTCCTCCAGCAGGGCGAAGGCCTTGCGGATGCACGAGAGCATCCCGAGCCCGAGCACGTCGACCTTGATCAGTCCCAACGCCTCCAGGTCGTCCTTGTTCCACTCGATGACCGTGCGATCCTCCATGGCCGCGTTCTCGATGGGAACGATCTCGCACAGCGGCCCGCGTGATATCACGAAGCCGCCGGTGTGTTGGGACAGGTGTCGGGGAAATCCGCACAGTTCCTGTGCCAGCTTCATGGTGAGCGCCAGACGCCGGTCGGAGGGGTTGAAGCCCTCCTCGCGGGCCCGCTCTTCGCCCACTGGCCTCGACCGCCATGAGACCATGGACAGCAGCCGCCCGATCACGTCCTCGCTCAGGCCCATGGCCTTGCCCACGTCGCGCAGCGCGCTCCTGGCACGGTAGGTGATGACCGTCGCGGTCAGCCCGGCCCGGTCGCGTCCGTACTTGCCGTAGATGTGCTGGATAACCTCTTCGCGGCGCTCGTGCTCGAAGTCGACGTCGATGTCGGGCACCTCGTTCCGCTCGACGGAGATGAAGCGCTCGAAAAGCAGATCGACCTGGTCGGGGTCGACGGACGTGACGCCCAGGCAGTAGCACACAGCGGAGTTGGCGGCGGAACCGCGTCCCTGGCAGAGGATGCCCAGTTCGCGCGCCTTCTTCACGATGTCCTCGACGGTGAGGAAGTAGGGCTCGTATTCGAGCTGAGCGATGAGCGCCAGCTCGTGCTCGATCGTCGCGCGCACCTTGGGCGGAATGCCGTCCGGATAGCGCTTGGCGGCGCCCGCCCAGGTCAGTGTCGCCAGCGTCTCGCGGGGGGTGCGGCCGTCGTCGGCGACCTCGTCGGGGTACTCGTAGCGCAGTTCGGCGAGGGAGAAGCGGCAGCGTTCGGCAACTGTGACGGTGTTGGCGAGGGCGTCCGGGTGGTTGCGGAAGAGCCGGGCGAGTTCGGTGGGGGACTTGAGGTGGCGCTCGGCATTGGCCTCCAGGCGCCAGCCGGCGTTGTCGATGGTGCAGTGCTCGCGGATGCAGGTGAGCGTGTCGTGGAGCCTGCGGCGGGCGGGGTCGTGCTGGTGGATGTCGCCGGTGGCGATGAGGGGGACGCCGTGTGCTTCGGCGAGGTCGGCGAGGCGGGCGAGGCGGCGGTCGTCGTCACCGCGGTGATAGTGGGTGGCGGCGAGGTGGAGGGGGGCGGCGAGGCGGTCGCGGTACCAGGCGAGGTCGTCGGCGAAGTCGTCGCCGGGCGTGGCGGGCGGGACGGCGATGAACACGTGGCCTATGGGGTCGGCGGTCGCGGCCACGTCTTCGCGAGTGAGATGGCATTCTCCCTTGGGCGCGCGCCGGCGGCCCGTGGTGATGAGGCGGCAGAGGGCGCCGTAACCGTGCCGGGTGGTGGGGAGGCACAGCAGGCTGGGGCCGTCGTCGAGGTCGAGGCGGGCGCCGGGGATGAAGTGGAGGCCGGTGCGCTGGGCGGCCTCGTGGCCGCGCACGACCCCGGCCAGCGTGTTGCGGTCGGTGAGCGCGAGGGCGTGGCAGCCCAGTTCGGCAGCGCGTTCGACCATCTCCTCGGGGTGGGAGGCGCCCCTCAGAAAGGAGAAGTTGCTGGTGACCTGGAGTTCGGCGTAGGCGGTCACGCGAAAACTCCATGCAGAAACCAGCGAGGCCCGGCTTCCGGGAGCCTCGTCCCCTCCTCACCCAGCTCCCCCTCCCGGAACAGCCAATAGCGGCGGCCCGCTTCATCCACGACCAGGTAGTAGTCGCGGGACGGGGCGTCCTCGCGCCACCATTCGCACTCCAGCCGCTCTGGCCCTTCCACCGCGCGCGCCTGGTGGAGCCGCCCCTGCCGGCGAAAGCCTCGTAACCGGCAACGCGAATCATCGTTGCCCCAGTCGCGATCCTGGGCTTCGTCACCGGCCGTGGCCGGAGGCGGCCCGCCGTTTTCCGCAATGATGACCTCCACCGGCTCCGGAGGCGAAAGCAGGCGCAGCGGCCGACGGCGATCCTCCGGCCAGTTCGCAACCGACCCGGGGTGCATGCCCGGCCCGGATTGTCCGGCGGACTCAGGCTGCACGACCGACCTGGACCGTGCGCCCGTCGAGGGTCCGTGACCGATATCGGAGGCCTGTCCACCGTGCCGGACCCATCCGGCCGCGCGCTCCGGCAGCCAGCTCTGACGCGGCACCGGCCGCCCGATGCACGCGAAGCCGAACCGGTTCCCCAGCCGGTCGAGAAGGTCTGCCAGTTCCTCCTCGTCGGCTGCCCGGTATCCCCCTGAGGTCTCGCCGGAGCAGTCGATCTGGAGTTCGTCGACGGTCTCGACCACATCGGCAGCCAGGACGATCTCGTCGATCCCGAAGCCGGGCTCGACCTGGTCCAGCTTCTCGGCGAAAAGGCCCATGAGAGGCCTCTTCCGGCGCAGCGGACGACTGGTGCCGATGGTCAAGGTCCGCCTGCCGCCGTCCACCCGGTTGCAGGTGAGGTGCAGCCGCCGTGCACCCTTGCCGGATCGGCCGAGTCCCAGACAGAGATCGTCCAGCAGCCCGTCGAGCGCCGCACGCAGATCCGCCGGCCTGGAGATCGGTTCGGCGAAGGCGCGGTGGGCCTCGCGCGGGGGCAAGGGCCGCAGCGGCTTGATCGGCTCGTCGATGATCCCCAGGGCTTCCTCGAGCCGCCTGACCGGTTCCATCCCGAAGCGCCGGATGATTTCAACGGATTTTATGACAAATAGTGCGGAGATTTTGTCCAATCCGAAAGAAGCAAGCCCGTCCGCCACATCGGCGCTTAGACGCAGGGCGGCCACGGGCAACTCGGCCAGCGCATCCCTCAGGCCGGACGGTCCGGCGCCGGCCGGTGCCACGACCGGATCCTCGGCGCCGTAGTGCGCCAGCGCCCACGCGGCTCCGGGGGTGTCGGCGAGGGCCAGCCGCACGGTCAGCCCGAAGTCTTCCAGCGCGGCCCGCAGCGACGCCGTGAGCGCTTCCTCGCCGCCGAAGAGGCGCGTGCAGCCGGCGATGTCGAGGAAGAGCGTGTCCACGCCGTCGGGCATGATGCGCGGGGTAAAGCGGTCCGCCCACCGGGCCAGTTGCTCCAGCGCCAGGGCGTCGCCCGCAGGGTCGGCGGGGCGGACGACCACATCGGGTACGACGGCCCGTGCGTCGGCCAGCGGCATGCCGGGGTTGAGGCCCGCACGGGTGGCGGACGGGTTGGCCGCATCGATGATCAGCCGGTTGCGGCTCTCCGCGACGGTGACGAAGGGGTGGGTGCGCGCTTCGGGACGGCGCCGGGCGAGCCTTTCGCTGGGCCACCAGGGGAGCCAGGCGGCGAGGATGCGCCGGGAGATGCGCGGGCCCCATCGGGCAGGCGCACCGGATTGGATCGAAGCCGTTCGTTCACGAGACATGGCCCGTGCAGGATAACCGAATATATACCGAATATCAAGATGCGCGGCGCTCCAAGCCCGGAGCGAGCCTCGCGGCGGTGTACTATCGCTGGAAGCCTGTTACGACAATCCGGTCGCTGTCGAGCAGCCGGATGTCGAGATCGAGGATGCCTGGCTCGCAACGGCCCGCGCAGATGACGATGAAGGCTCCCTTCAGGTGTTGTCCCAGCTCGTCTCATCACCCCGGTGTCCCATCTGGACATGCCGGTGTCCCGGGATTTGCCGCGGAAACGGGCGGGGGCGGCGCCAGCGCAGGGCCGGCTCAGGCGGCCTGGGCGGGCAGCGGCGGGTTGTCCTTGCGTCTGTGGCTGTCCGGCTGCTCCCGTCTGCCGCCGGCGCCACCGTCCGCCTCGCCTGTCCGCTTGACGGCCTCACCCGCCTCCTCGACCGCCGCCTCCACCGCCTCCCGCGCCGCGGCCTCGATCTCCCAGGGGATCGCCGAGTCCAGGAGCCGCGCGGCGCCGTTGTACATCTCGCCGGGCCCGA
>JAPPGZ010000067.1 GCA_028874905.1 Gemmatimonadota bacterium | reverse complement strand
GCTCACCTTGGAGATGCTCTTTGACATCTACGGTGAGGAGGTGACGCCCTCCAAGGGGCGGACGTCCCGGCAGCGGGACAGGGCCGCGATGGCGATGTTCCTCAAGTTCTTCGGCGGGGACCGAAGGCCGGAGACCCTATCCCAGCGCGATTGGGACCGCTTCATCCGGGAGCGGCGAGCGGGGACGGTCGGCCCCAGCGGACAGCCCGTGGGCAACCGGATGATCGAATGGGACCTCACGTTCCTCATGGCGGTGCTGAACTGGGCGTCGAGGTCGAGGGACGAGCAGGGCCGCCTGCTGCTGGACAGGAACCCGCTGAAGGGGCTCAAGAAGCCCATCGAGAAGAACCCCAACCGGGTTGTTCTCACCGAAGCGGAGTACCAGGCACTGCTCGGGGTCTCGCAGCGGTTGGACTGGCGGTTCCATGTCGCGCTCGTGCTCGCGCACGAGACCGGGCACCGGATCGGCGCGATTCGCAACCTGCGCTGGTCGGATGTCGATTTCGAGGGCGAAACCGTCCGCTGGCGCGCCCAGCACGAGAAGACGGGCTACGAGCACACGACGCCCTTGACGCACGAAGCCATGGAAGCCCTTGAGGGCGCGCGAAGGCGCAACCCCGCGGGCGTGGACGCGCCGGTGTTGCCCGCGACGCGCAATCCGTCGGGGTGCGTGGGTGCCCCGGTGGCGCGCTTCTGGTGGAAGCGGGCCGAACGGCTCGCCGGGCTGGAGCCTAAGCGGGGGCGGGGTTGGCATTCGCTGAGGCGGAAGTTCGCCTCGGACCTGATGGACCTGCCCCTCAAGGTGCTCTGCGAACTCGGCGGCTGGAAGGCGGCCAAGACGGTGCTGCGCTGTTATCAGCAGCCGAACGAGGCCCAACTCAGGCAGGCAATCCGGGGCCGCCGGAGGTCGCGGGGCTGAAATCCACTCGGCGGGAATCGAACGGCGGGAAATCGCCTGCGGAATCCCGTAACTTCAATGTTCACAACAGATCCGCGCGGTATGGCCAATGCTGGGCCAACTCTTACATGGCCGGAGCACTCTCCCGCCGAATCGCCTGTCCCGGGAAGACGCCTTCGACCAGGCTCCCGTCACGCACCACGGGAGTCCCGCCGACCAGCACGAACATGAAGCCGCGCGACGGAGTCGCCGGAGCGTCGTAGCCCGCCATGTCCAGCACGGTCTCCGGGTCGAAGACTGCCAGGTCCGCGTCGGCGCCGACCTGAACGCGGCCCTTCCGGGCCATCGCCGGGGCCGCACCCTCCACACGTTGCGCCGGGAGGATCGTCATCTTCGCGAGCGCGTCCATCAGGCTGATCACGCCGCGGTCCCGCGAGTAGTGGCCCAGAATGCGCGCGAACGTTCCGGCGCCTCGCGGGTGTACGGAAAGATGCAGGAAGGGTATCCCGTCGCTCGCCGCGATCACGTCGGGCTGCGCGACGATCCACTCGTTGGTGTCCTCGTTGCGGCCGTGAATGACCACCCAGCCGCCCTGCTCGCGGTATTCCGCGAAGGTGCGGGCGTTCAGCCGCTCTTCCTGCCCCGGCCATTGCAGCCGCTGGTACGCTTCGTCGTCGAGGCCCACCCAGGGGTCGAAGAGCGCGGACTCGATGAAGGTCGACGAAGCCGTGTACGGATACGCCTCGGTAGTGACGTCGAGTCCCTGTGCCGCGGCCCCGCGGACCAGCGCGACGGCGTCCATTGCCGACTCGTCGGCGGACGAGTTGAGGTGGACGATGTGCAGCGACGCCCCCGTCGCGGCCGCGTCGGCGATCACCTCCTGGAAGGGTCCCAGGATATCGCCCACGTAAGCGGCCCTCAGATGCACATAGGCGGGCACCCCGTTCGCTTCGGCCGACTCGAACAGATCCAGGATCTCCGTGCGCGAGGCTCCCGGCGTATAGGTGATCCCGAACCCGTACCCGAGCCCTCCTTCGGCCAGTCCCTGCTCCATCAGAGCCGCCAGCTCGGCGACCTGAGCGTCGTCCAGTTCCTGATAGATCACATCCGATCCCATGGACTCGTTTTCGCCCGGGGGGAGCGTCGGCTGGTGGCCGACATCGATGCCCAGCAGCAGCTTGGTCCGCGCGTTCGGGTGGCTTACCGTCGCCCCGAAGTTGAGCAGCGTGCGGCCCTCGCGGGACGCGTACCAGGACGCTACCGGGTAGACGCCGATCTCCATTTCCAGCGCCGTGGTCACGCCGTCCAGCGCCTGCAGGCGTTCGCTTACCGAGTCCTGGCCGTGCGCGTGCAGGTCGATGAAGCCGGGCGCGACCACGAGGCCGGTCGCGTCGAGAGTGTCCCGGCCGGCCAACTCGTCCTCGGTGATCGTCGCGATCGTGCCGTCGCGGATCCCGAGGTTGCGGGCGGCGTCCAGTCCTGTCTCCGGGTCCATGACGCGCCCGTTAAGGATGACGATGTCGTGGGGCGACGAGCAGGCGGCCGTGGCAAGCAGTGCAGCGAGGAGGCATCGGGGTCGGAGAATGGGGCGGGGGCGGGGCATGGCGAAGGCTCCGATGAGACGGTCAACGTGGTTCTTGAGACTCGGAGCCTGGGCGAGGCGGCGCAAGCGCCACCCGGGGGCCCGAAAGCCGGCGGTTCTGTCCGTGGACGGCTAGCGACCCTCCATCACCCGGGCCCAGTCGTCGGGGATGGCCAGCCACTTGGACGCCCACTCCGACTTGACCCTGGGCGAAGGGTGGTACGATTCGAAGACGCGCCAGTGCCCATCTCCGAACAGCGGCGCGGCTCTGGCCGCCCTGTCGCCCACCAGGACGATCGAGTCGAGCAGCGGCAGTTGGTCGACCAGTTTCCTGCACCGCTCCGCGCCCTCCTCAAGTTCCTCCGGAGTCGCGATCCGGCGCCGGTCCCACCAGGGTACGATGTTCCAGAGCACCGTCAGTTGGCGGGGTATTCCGGCAAACCGCATCAGTCTGAAGGTCCATTCGGCGGTGCGGCCGTCGTTGTCCCGCGACATGAAACCCGATCCTCCCAGGGACCCCGCGTCCGTCTTGGGGCCGGGCTTGTCGAAGAGGAACAACACGCGGGCGGAGGTGCCACCGTCGAACGGATCGAAATAGGGGACCATCGTGTCGGGTCGTTCCGCCTGCAGGCCGCGGGCGAAGTCGTTAAGGGGTGCTACATGCGGGAGGTTCAGCAGGCTCAGCCGTTGCTCGCGGGTCTTTGGGAGTCGCAGCGTCCGCGGGACGGCAGGGTCGTATGGGAGTGACATGGGCTTCCGGTCGGTTAGCTTTCCCTTGTCGCATTCTACTGCCGAGGAAACTCGCTGTGCCAGCCTGCGGCTGAGGATCCCACCCGTTGCCAAGGTCGCCCATGCGCCGATTTTGTCGTACAAATAGCCGATTTTGTCGCAAAATGACCTTGGGCGCGGCCCTTTTCACGGTGGTTTTGGCACCGGATACCGCTGGTGCCCAGTCGCAGGCATCCACCGGGGTCATCCGTGGATCGGTTCTCGATCCGGCCGGGACACCGGTTGCCGGGGCCGTCGTACGGATGACCCACCGCGAGACCGGGCTCGTGACGACCGTCCTCACGACCCGTTCCGGCACCTTTGTTCGTCCGCTCCTCCCCCTCGGCACCTACGATGTGGTCGCCCAGGCCGATGACCAGCTCGGGACGGCGACCGCCCGGGGTTTTGCCCTCAGGGTCGGGGAAGAACTCAATCTTGCCCTGCGGTTCAGCGCGGTCGAACTCGAGGGAATCACGGTGGAGGGAGACCGCGAGCACCTCGTGTACCCCGAGGATGTGACCAGCTCGACGCGGCTTTCCGAAGAAGTCGTGGACGGGATTCCGAACAACGGCCGCAACTACCTGGATTTCGCTCTCCTCACGCCGGGCGTGGCGATTTCGCAGGGGCCCGACGGCGACGAACTCAACATCAGTGGCCAGCGCGGCATCTTCAACAACTTCATCGTCGATGGCGCCGACTTCAACAACCCCTTCTTCGGCGAACAGCGCGGCGGCCAGCGTCCCGCATTCACCTTCAGCCAGGACGCGATCGAGGAGGTGGTGGTCGTCAATCAGGGAGCGTCGGCCGAGTTCGGGCGTTCGGCGGGCGGTTTCGTCAATGTGATCACCAAGTCCGGGACCAAAGAGCTGGCCGGGTCCGCTCACTACTTCGGGCAGTGGGACGGCGTCTCGGCGGCCTATCCCGTCGCGGCGCAGGCAGGCGAGCCGGACTTCCTGCGCAATCAGTTCGGGTTCACGCTGGGCGGGCCCATCGTGCGCGACCGGGCCTTCTTCTTCGTGGCCTACGACCAGCAGGAGGCGACGGAGACAAAGCAGATGCACCGCGCGGTCGAGAACCCGGCGAATCTGGCGAAACTGCGGAAATTCCTGACCTCGCAGTGGCCGGGGCTCTTCGAGAGCGAGTTCGGACCCATCCCCCGCACCGACGACGCGCGAGCGCTGCTCGCGAAGGCGGACATCCATCTCGACGGGCGCAATCAGGTCTCCTTCAAGTACAACTACAACTGGTCGGAGCAGCTCAACGGGACTTTTGACGTCGATTCGTGGGGACTGTCGGCCAACGGGATCGAGACGGACGAGGCGCACGCCTTCAACGCCAGTTGGCGCTCGCTGCTGAGCAGTACGCTGTCGCATGAATTCCGGGTGCAGTGGGCGCGCGAGGACCGCGTGCGCTGGTACGACGGCCCCCTGATGCCGGGATCCACGCCGCCCGCGACGCCGCAGTTCGTCTCCCTCGGCGGCCGTCCGTTCCCGGACATCGGTATGGACTTCGCCGACGGCTTCCGGATCGGCCTGCCCTTCTTCCTTCCCATCGATCCCGCGTACGACACGCGTCTGCAGGTCGTGGACAACTGGTCGTGGCTCCGGGACCGACACCTCTTCAAGGCGGGCGTCGAGTACAACCGCACCGCCGTGTCGCAGCAGTTCATCGGTTTCGCCAACGGGCGCTACGTCTTCGATTCGGTCGACGGGTTCATCAACTTCGTGACGCACGGCAGCCGCTACGTCACCTGCTCGGACGGATCCGACAGCGCCGCGGGAAGCTGTCCCGAGGGTGCTGCCATCACCGGACCGGTGCTCCTCTATCTGCAATCGGGAACCGTCCCCGGAGTAGCGCCGGACCGACTGGGCCGGGGGGACTTCGGTGTGAACGAGCTGGCGTTCTACCTCCAGGACACCTGGAAGCCGACCGACCGGCTCACCCTGAACCTTGGCGTGCGCTGGGAGGGGACCTGGCACCCGCAGGTCGCCGTGCAGCCGAACGCGACCTTCTTCGCACCCTATCTGGGCGACCCCCGCTTCCCGTCCGACGGCACGATCCCCGACGACCTCGACAACTTCCAGCCGCGCCTCGGCCTGGCGTGGGACGTGTCCGGGGATGCCAGCACGGTGGTCCGGCTCAACGCCGGTGCGTACCACGCGCGCATACCCACGCTGGTGTTTGCGCAGAGCGTGACCACCAACGGCGCCTTCCAGCAGATCTTCTTCCGCAACAGCTTCGGGCTCCCGGAGCAGGGGCCGCCCGCGGTCGGGGAACTCATCGACGGAAGCGCCACGGCACCCTTCCTCCCCGACATTCACGTGACGGCCAAGGATCTGGAGCTGCCGCGCACCTGGTCGTTCGCGGCCGCAGCCGAGCGGCAACTGGCAGGCGAGGTGGCCGTGAGCGTTTCGTACCAGCACGCCCGGGGTGACAACCTGTTCCGCTTCGTCAACCGCAACGATGCTGCGTTCGGGTCGCCCTTCGGTTTGGGCACCCATTCGGGAGGAGGGGGCATCGGCACGCTCACCGTGGCCGAGAGCACGGCGTTCTCGCGCTATCACGCGGTAACGGCCGGGCTCCGCGGCCAGGATGCCTGGGGCGGGCGCCTGACCTTCGACCTCGGCTACACGCTGTCCTTCGACAGGTCCGACGACGACAACGAACGCGATCCCTTCACCTTCCGTTATGCAGACGCGTCCAGTCTGGCGCCGGAGTACGGCTGGTCCGACCGCGACCGGCGGCACAAGGTCACGGGCTATCTGGCGTTCGACCTCCCGGGGAACGTCGCGTTCAACAACGTTTTACGGTATCTGTCCGCTTCGCCCGTTTCGGAGAACTGTGCCCGGCGCGGAGAGCGGGCCAGCCAGCCATCCGACCGCATCTGCGCGGACGGCACGATCCTCGAGCGGAACACGCTCCGGCGCGCCAACGAGTTCTTCACCTGGGACGTCAAGCTGTCGCGTCCCTTCGAGGTCGCGGGCGGCAGTACGGTCGAGGCGGTCTTCGACGTCTTCAACCTGACCAACGCCGACAACTCGCTGGACACCGCCCAGGGATCGCTCCTCTTCAACTTCGACGGGTCGATCAGAAGCGGCCTGGGGGATACGCGCCGGGCACAACTGGGCGCCCGCGTTCGGTTCTAGCCAGATCTAGCTAAGTATCTGGCTAACTTGATTTGGGCCCCGTCATCTGTCTCGGGCCCCGTCACCTGTCCACGCGCACCGCCAGGATGTCCACGTTGTGATACTCCCGGTGCTTCACCGACGCGGCGTGATGGCGCAGAAGCGCCAGTGAGAGATCCCGCTCGCTGGTCGGGTCGGGACGGTCGCCGAGCAGCATCATCCGGTTCTCCAGATTGCCGGAGCGCGTGGCCGCCGTGAATTCCAGCACGGCACCATCGCGCGTGCCCTGAGCGACGACCCGCAGGCGGCGTCCCGCCGAAGCCGGCGTATGCTCATCCTCTTCCTGGCGCAAGAGACAGAGCAACGCCTCCTCGGACGCGGCGCGCAGGCGTTCCGTCCCCTTGGTGCCCCATCCGTGCCTGGTCGCGAAATCGACAACGAACCGGTCGAGTTCCGGAAGGCTGTCCGGGCGCAGAGCCATCTCGGCCTTGCGTCGGCGGGGCCCGGTCAATTCGACGAACAGGGTCAGGAGCAGGACGGTCAGCCCGCCAGCTGTGAGGCCGTTCGCGAGCATGCGACCCGTGGGTGTGGCGAGGTGGCTCGGGAAGATGGCCTGGAACTGGATGCCGATGCCGATCCAGAGGGCAAGACCCGCGACGAGAGCGTTCTGCCGGCTGGCGCCTTCACGGAAGACGACGCGCATTCCCTGCGCGAAGGTGACGCCGAAGATGACCATGATGTACGCACCGAGCACCGGCGGCGGTATGGAGAGGATCAGGGCTGCGATCTTGGGCACGAAGGCGAGCGCGACGAGCACGATGCCGATAAGGACGCCGACCCTCCGGGCGGCCACCCCGATGCCATCCGCGAGCGCGATGCCGGCCGTGTACGGCCATGGCGGCAGCACTCCGGCGAGTCCCGACAACAGGGTGCCGACGCCGCAGGCGTTGACGGCCCCTTCGACCTTGCGGAAA
The DNA here is from genome assembly GCA_028874905.1 of Gemmatimonadota bacterium. Lineage (GTDB taxonomy): Bacteria > Gemmatimonadota > Gemmatimonadetes > Longimicrobiales > Gaopeijiaceae > Bin94. The sequence goes on along the minus strand of JAPPGZ010000067.1, from coordinate 8,194 downwards.
TCGACGGCCTTGCGCTCGTGGTGCGAGAGTCGCTGCATGCGGACCGCGTCGCCGACCTGCCGGACCGTGATCACGAACGCCACGAAGAGAAAGCCGGGCAGCAGGATCCAGAAACCGGGACCGAAGCTCAGGTCCAACCCGGGCGAAGCCGCTGAGGGCACTCCGACCCAGGACGCATCAGCGACGCGTTCGAAGTCGAGAATCCCGAAAAAAGCCGCAGTCAGGCAACCCGCGGCCATCCCGAGCACCGGCGTCCAGGCTCGCACGATCCTCGGGGCGCGAAGCATCAAGCCCACGACGACGACGATCGTCACCGCGGCGACCGTGGGCGCCGCGCCTGCGGGCGCCCCGTCCGGCACCCTCGTGAGCATGGCGAACCCGATGGGCATCACCGTGACCGAGACGAGCGCCAGGAGCGTGCCGGATGCGAGCGGCGTGATGAGGCGCCTGAGGTGCGACAGACTCGCGGCCATGACGAACTGACCGAGCGCCGACGCCACGACCAGGGCCCCGAGCAGGGCCGGCCCACCCGTGATCAGCGCGAGGACGGCCACCCCGATCGCGGCCCCCGAAGCGCCCATGACGGTCAGGCTTCCGCCCCCGATCGCGCCAAACCGTTTCGCCTGCATGACCGTAATCAGTCCGCCGATCACCATGCTGGCGAAGATCGCCCAGGACAGATACGCGTCGCCCTGGTTCGCGACTCGCGCGACGATCGTGTTGACCACGACCACCGGCACACAGACCAGAACAGCCGTCTGCGATCCAATGATGAACGACATCAGGCGGGGAGGGCGGTCGTCGGCTGCGTAGCGGAGTCTACTGCGAGTCTGGTCCGATGCGGGTGTCATTTGTTGCCTGTTCCTGCGCGCCTCTACGACTTCGGGATCTCCTTGTCCGGGTCCACGAACGGCTTCGGCACCACGGCAGCCTCCCGCTCTCCGTCCTGCGTGGTCACCCGTAGCCGCGTTCCCAACTCCGCGAACGCCGTCGGCATCATCGCGTAGCCGATATTCCGCTCCAGTCGCGGCGACCACACCGCCGAAGTCACGAAGCCGATCGCCTCGCCGCTGCCGCCGCCGCCCTCACCGCCGTCGTCGCCCCCGGATCCGTCCCGGCGCACCGGCCACCGCGCCATGTTCAGGTCGAGCGGCGCGCCTGCGATCTCGACGCCCGCCAACAGCCGCCGTGGCCCCGCCGCCGCAACACGCGCCAGCGCTTCACGGCCGATGAAATCCCCCTCCTGGCCGTGGTCCACCTGCCACCCCAGCCCGACCTCGTACGGATTCGTGTCCAGCGTCATGTCAATCCCGTAGTTCAAGATCCCGGCCTCGATCCGCCGAATGTCCGAGGGCCCGGTCGGCGCAATGGCCAGATCGGCGCCCGCGTCCATTACCCGGTCCCATAGCTCGACTCCCCGGCTCCCGTCCCGCAGGTAGATCTCGTAGCCGATTTCGCCGCTCCATCCGGTCCGGGTCACCACCACGGGGATGCCGTCCAGGTCGGTCTCCGCAAACCAGTAATAGCGCAGCCCCGCGACCCCGTCTCCGAACAGTCTCCGCACGACTTCCTTCGACTTTGGCCCCTGCACCTGCATCGGCGACACATCGGGTTCGCAAAGCCGCACGTCGAGGCCCGAATTCAGCGCCACCCCCCTCGCCCACAGCAGCACGTCGCTGTCCGCCAGCGCCAGCCAGAAATGGTTCTCGCCCAGACGGAGCAGCACCGGATCGTTCACGATGCCCCCGTCGTCGGCGGTGATCAGCACGTACTTGCCCTGCCCGACGGCGCACTTCGACAGGTCGCGCGGCGTCAGCATGTTCGTGAACGCGAACGCGTCCGGCCCGGTGATCTCGACCTGCCGCTCGACGCTCACGTCCCACACCGTGACCCCGGTCCGCAGCCTCTCGTACTCTGCGTGCAGGTCGTCGTACCGCGTGGGCAGAAACATGTGGTTGTAGACCGTGTAGGCGCGGCAGCCGGCGCGCAGGGTGGCGTCGAAGTACGGCGAACGGCGGAGCCGGGCCCCGCGCTGGATGAGGGCCATGTCGAAGGTGGGCGTCATTCAGGGGTCTCCGGGGTTTGAGGAGCTGGGGATGAGGACATTGTGAACGTTTTCACGAGCGCTGGTGGTCCGCAGCCTGCTAGCTCAATCGCGCCACCTGCTTCCGTGCGCGCAAGATCGCGCCTGCGGCAAGGCGGCCCGATCCTCCCGTCACGCCGCCCCCCGGGTGGCACCCCGAGCCGCACAGGAACAATCCCTCGACCGGCGTCGCGTACCGCGCCCAGCCCGCGATCGGGCGCATGAAGAGCATCTGTTCGAGGCCCATCTGCCCGTGGCATTCGTCGCCGCCGGTCAGCCCCAGCTCGGTCTCGAGATCGAGCGGCGTGAGCAGGCGCTGGTCGACGATCCGGTCGCGCATGCCGGGAAGGAAGTCGTCGAGGACGGTGAGGACGCTGGCCAGCAGCGCGTCCCGGGTCCCATCGTCCTGCCAGCCGCCTTCGCGCAGGTGGTAGGGCGCGTAGCGGATCTGGATCGAGGCCACGTGGCGGCCGACGGGTGCGAGTGTGGGGTCGTGCAGCGTGGGGATGACCATGTCGAGGTGTGGGCGTGCCGAGGCGCGGCCGTACTTGGCGTCGTCGCCGGCGCGTTCGAGGTAGTCCAGGGTGGGGGCCACCAGCGTGTGGCCGGCGAGGCGTTCGGTCGCGTCCGGGAGTGGCGGCAGCCCGTCCAGAAGCAGGTGCAGGACCGCCGTGGTCCCGCACAACTGGATGTTGGCGACCTGGCGGTTGAACTCGGGGCCGAGCCGCGGCGCGCCCACCAGCCGGAAGAAGGTGCGGCGGGGATCGGCGCCCGAGATCACGCAGCGCGCGGCGATCTCCTCGCCGTCGGCAAGGGCCACGCCGGTCGCGGTGTCCTCCTCGACGAGAATGCGCTCGACCTCGGCTCTAGTGCGGACCTCGGCCCCGTGCTTGCGCGCCGCCGCGGCCAGCGCGGTCGAGAGCGCTCCGATCCCGCCCTTCACGAACGCCGACGACCGGAAGCCGTGGGGTTCGCGCTCCGTGGCGTGATACAGCATGCGGAACGCGCCGGCCATGGCGCTCGGGCCGTGCCGGGAGCCCGCCAGTGCGGTGCTGGCGAGCATTCCCTTGAGGGCGTCGCTCTCGAACCAGTCGTCGAGGAGGTCCCGGGCCGGAAGCGGCGCCACGCGCAGCAGTTCCACGACCGTGCGCTTCCCGAGCCTGCCGGCCTGGATGAGGGGACGGAGGAGGCGCAACCGCTCGCGCGTGGTCATTTCGTGCAGCGCGGGGGCCGGGTGGTCCAGTGCGACGCGCAGCACCCGCGCCATGGTACGCAGGTGGTCGGCCCAGGCGGCGAAGCGGGCCGCGTCGTTGCGGCTGTGACGGGCGATCTCGTCCCTGGTCCGTGCCGGATCGCGCCAGAGAGTGATGGCCCCGCCGCCTCCGGTCAGTGAGGTCGCCAGCGCGGGGGGGTGAACCCACTCGAGACCGTGTGCGGCGAGGCCCAGGTCGGCGGCCAGGCTGGCCGGGAAGAGGCCCGCGTCCTGCGCGGCCACGTTGACGGCGCAGCCCGGGAAGATCTCCGCCGTCGAGGCGGCGCCCCCCAGGACCCCACGCCGTTCCAGCACGAGGACCTTCCACTTCTTGCAGGCGAGCCGGGCAGCCGTCACCAGTGCGTTGTGACCGCCTCCCACGACGACCGCGTCGTACTCCTTCACCTCCCCCTCCTCCCCAGATCCGCCAACACCCTGCCGGCGGCCAGCTTGCCCGGCGCGCCCATGATGCCCCCGCCCGGGTGCGTGCCCGAGCCGCACTGGTAGTAGCCGCGCACCGGCGTCCGGTAGCCCGCGTACCCGGCGGCGGGACGGAGGAAAAAGAGCTGCGACGGGGTCAGCTCGCCCTGGAAGATGTTGCCCTGGGTCAGGCCCGTGGTACGTTCGATGTCGAGGGGCGTGACGACCTGACGGTGCAGGATGATGTTCCTGATGTTGGGGACGTAGCGGGCCAGCGTGTCGACCACGGTGTCCCCGAAGGCCTCGCGCTTTTGGTCCCATGTGCCCTCGCGCAGCTCGTAGGGGGCGTACTGCACGAAGCACGACATGACGTGCTTGCCGGGCGGCGCCATGCCGGGGTCGATCGCCGAGGGGATGACGATGTCGAGGTAGGGTTCACGCGAGAAGTCGCCGTACCTGGCGTCGTCGTAGGCGCGTTCGAGGTAGTCGATGGACGGGCTGATCGAGACGGCGCCGCGCAGGTGCGGTCCGTGGCCGGGCATGCAGGTGAAGTCGGGGGCGGCATCGAGCGCCAGGTTGACCTTCCCCGAAGAGCCGCGGAAGCGGTAGCCGCGCACGGAGTTGACGAGATCGGCGGGGAGGTCGTCCGCGTCGACCAGGTCCAGGAAGGTGCGGTGCGGGTCCAGGCTTGAGGAGACCACCTTCGCGTGCAGCTCGTCGCCGTTCGCGAGCGCCACGCCATTGACACGCCCGTTCTTCACCAACGCCCGTGCCACCGGCGCGTCCGTCCGGATCTCGGCTCCCGCCTGGCGCGCTGCCGAAGCGATCGCGTTCGCCACGGCCCCGGTCCCCCCCTTGGCGAAGCCCCAGGCCCGGAAGTGGCCATCGATTTCGCCCATATAGTGGTGCAGCAGGACGTAGGCGGTGCCCGGCGACCGTGGGCCGAGAAAGGTGCCGATGATCCCGCTGGCCGACAGCGTGGCCTTGAGCACGTCGGTCTCGAACCACTCGTCGACGAAGTCGGCGGCGCTCATCGTCATCAGCTTGACGAGCAGGTGAAGCTGGTCGGGTTGGAGGTCGAGGAAGTGGCGGGCGAGGCCGAGCAGGCCGCGGATGTCGCGCGGACCCAGCCGTGCGGGATCGGGAGGAGCGATGCCGAGGAGGTACTTCACGGCGCGCGCCATGTAGAACAGCGACCGGCCGTATTCGTCGTAGGCTTCGGCGTCGCGGATCGAGAAGCGCGCGATCTCGCGCCAGGTGCGGTGGTGGTCGGCGTCGCGGTAGAGGCGGTCGCCGTCCGGGAGCGGGGTGAGGGTGCTCTCGAGCGGCAGGATGGCGAGCCCGTGGCGGGGCAGGTCCAGCTCCCGGATGATGTCGGGGCGCATCAGGCTGACCACGTACGAGAACACGCTGTACCTGAAGCCCGGGAAGATCTCCTCGGTGACGGTGGCGCCGCCGACGAGCGGACGGGCCTCGAGGACGCACACGTCGAGTCCGGCGCGGGCCAGGTAGGCCGCGTGGACGAGGCCGTTGTGGCCGCCCCCGATGACGATCGCGTCGTATTTGCGGGCCATCGCGCTCACTCGCGCTTGCGTGCCGGGTCGAAGAACGGCGTTCTGACGACCCGCGCCGGCACCGTATGGCGCACGAACTCCACCGTCAGCTCGAACTTCACGCGGCGGCCCGGCCGCGCGAACTCGCGCCGGATCGTGGCCAGCGCGATGTACTTTTTCAGGATGGGCGAGAAGGTGGAGCTGGTGACGTAGCCGACCTGCGTTTTGCCCGCGTAGATGGGGACCGGCTCGCGCGAAGCGCGTCCCGCCACCAGCGGGGGCAGTCGCACCGCCGCGAAGCGCGCCTCGATGTGCGGCCAGTCGACCTCGAGGCCGGCGAAGCCCCACTCCGACGGCGCGTCCGCTTCCCGTGCCAGCGCCCGGCCCCCCACGAAATCGCGCCCGGGCCGCGGCTGTACCGCCCACCCCAGCCCTGCCTCGTACGGCGACGACTTGCGCGACTCGATCAGCGCCGTCCACGTCGACACGTAGTCCACATCCTTGAGCAGCAGCCCGGCCTCGATGCGGACCATGTCGAGCGCGTCGAGGCCTGCCGGCGCGAGGCCGTAGCCGCAGCCCGCCTCGGTCAGCGCATCCCACACCCCCACCCCATCCTCGGGGCGCATCCAGATCTCGTAGCCCAGGTCGCCCGTGTAGCCGGTACGGGTGATCGTGACCGGGGCCGGGCCGATCTTCACTTCAGTCAGCGCGAAGTAGGGAAGCGCGACGATGTCGGCGCCGGTGATCACCTCGGCCAGGATCTCCCTCGAAGTCGGGCCCTGCAGGGCCAGCGCGGCGAGATCCGTAGTGACGTCGCGCACGGTCGCATCCATCCCGAGCGCGCAGTCCTGGAACCACCGCAGGCACGGGTCGGCGGATGTGATGCGAAAAGCGTCGGCGCTCAGCCGCTGCACGGTCCCGTCGTCGATCATCTTCCCCGCCTCGTCGCACCAGGGCGTGTACAGCACCCTTCCCACAGGGCAGTCGAGGGCGCTCCGGGTCACCACGCGATCCAGGAGCGCGGCCGCGTCAGCCCCGGCGACCTCGTACTTGCGCAGCGGCGACACATCGAAAAGCGCAGCAGCGCTGCGCACGGCGTAGTACTCGTACTCGTGGCCGGGCTCGTAGGTAAGCGCGCTGGCGTATCCCGACCAGTTGCGCCAGCGGCGGCTGTGGCAGAGAGGGGCGGTGCGGGGGTGGAAAGGGGTCTTGAGGAGCATGGCGGGGAACTTTGTCGCGAACCGGGAGGACGGCAACCTTGTGGACCCATCGATCGCAGCCGCAGCACTCTGCTTCGGGTATGTGCGTCCAGACGGTGTGAGCGTGATCCCGCCAAGGGGCGCCGGGGCCCTGAAGACTCCGTGCCTCCTAGCGATCCGGGCCGGCCGGGCGTGCTGGCGTCCCCGACCTCCTACACCATTCCCGCCAGCACCCCGAGCAGCCGGTCCACATCGCTGCGGTTGTTGAACATCCCTACCGCCGCGCGGAGCAGCCTTCCGTCCTCCTGGAAGGTGATCGCCACCCCCTCGTCGTCGAGCGCGCGGGCAAGGCGCTCGTGGTCGAGGCCGTGATAGAAGCTCACGATGGCGGACGGATTGTCGGGCGGTGTGAACAGTTGCATTCCCAGCGCTTCCGCTCCTGACCGCAACTCGCCCGCCAGCCCCTGCACATGCCCCGCGATGCGGTCCGGACCTACACCTTCGAGAAACTCGAGCGCGGCGGCCATGGCACTCACCGGGCCGTAGGCGGGATTGGCATACTCGAGCTTTGCGGCGCTCGTCTTCAGCCGGAAGCGGTGACCCGGCAGCGTCTCGGCGACCTGGCTGTGACCATGGCGGTCGGCGGTCATCCACTCCAGGTGCTCGGCGCGAACGTAGAAGGGCGCGCACCCGAAATCCGCGTGCAGCCACTTGTACCCGTTGCCGCAGGCGAAGTCGACCTTTTCTTCGTGGAGGTTGGTGGGGAAGGTGCCCCAGGCCTGGATCGCGTCGGCATAGAGGTAGGCCCCGTGGGCGTGGGCGAGGTCGGCCAGGGGAGGCAGGTCGTAGCGGAACCCGTTGCGGTTCGACACCCAGGCCACGCTGATCAGCCGGGTGCGGCCGTCGGTGTGTTCGGCGAAGTCGTCGACCCGGACCACGCCGTCGCGTGAGGGAATGATCCGGAGTTCGATCCCGTGCCGGCGCTCCAGCTCCCGATATAGGACGAATGTGGTGACGAAGTGCAGCTCGTCCACAACGACGTTGTCGCCCGCCTGCCAGTCGAGAGCGCTCGCAATGATGTTCTCGGCGCCGCTCGTCGCATACAGGAAGGCGACCTCGTCCTCCTCGGTGCCGAAGAGGCGGGCGAACCGGGTGCGCGCACTTGCGATGGCTTCCCGTCCTGCGGAGGTGTTGCGGCGGCGCATCTTCTCGTCGGCGTAGGCGTGCAGAGCATCGCGCACGGGGATGGACAGCGGCCCCACCGATGCCGAGTTGAGGTAGGCGAGTTCATCGGTGACAGGGAAGCTTCCCCGGACTCCCAGTGGGTCGTCGGCACCTGGCGCCAGCCCCAGGCCCCGCGTGGCCGGAAGAGCCGAGAGACCGATTGCCGCGGACTTCAGGAAGTGTCGCCGGTTCAGATGTTTCATGAGGGTTGCTCCTGACGGCGCATGCGAGGCTGCGGGCGGACGGATCGAACGTGCCGAGGCCCACCCCGCCGCACAAGGGGACTCGGCGCCCGGCTACATTCTATCATGCTGCCCCTCAACCCCTGGCTCTCGGACCTCGAATCCGAAGCCATTGAAATCCTGCGCGAAGGCATGGCCACGGCCGCCAGGCCCGTGATGCTCTATTCGGGGATTGAGCACTTGATTCAAGCTCCATAGAGTGCTACCTTTCATGTGCGGGG
>JAPPGZ010000108.1 GCA_028874905.1 Gemmatimonadota bacterium | reverse complement strand
TCGATATCCTGGAGGATTTTCGGCGCTTCTCGCAGAGGGACGACATCTTCTGCCGCTCCTTCTGGGACCCGGAGGTGCGTACGCACCGCTCGGACATGTTCTACGAGACGTACCGCACGCCGAAGCTGACCTGGCGGTCCGTTGACGGCTTCACCCAGCGCGACTACGCGCTGCGCAACGCGTCCTGGCACGTGACGGACATCTTCGCGGAACTGCGGGACGGCGACGACCGCCGGGAAGGCTTCCTGGACCCGTACACCAGCGTTCGCGAGGGCCCGGGCCACACGCTGCCGGTGGAGTCTCCCGAGGAGATGGCGCGCGAGATCAAGCAGGCCGCGAAGACGCTGGGCGCCGACCTGGTGGGGATCACCGGGAACGACGAGCGGTGGCTCTACACGCACGCCTACAGCCGCGAGAACGAGCACGAGAAACCGCAGGAGATCTCCACCGATCTCGGAAACGTGATCGTGATCGCGCAATCCATGGACCGGGAACTCCTGAGCACGGCGCCCTCCGCGCTGAGCGGCACCGCGACGGGAGCCACCTACTCCCGGGACACCATCGTGCTGCTGGCGATCGCGCAGTACATCACCAATCTCGGCTACCGGGCCGTGGCCAGCATGAACGACTCGGCGCTGGCCATCCCGCTCGCCATCAAGGCCGGGCTGGGCGAGTACGGGCGCCACGGCCTCCTGATCACCCGCGAGTACGGCCCCCGGGTGCGGCTCGGCAAGATCTTCACCGACATGCCGCTCGCCCACGACCGGCCCATCCGGTTCGGCGTGAAGGAGACGTGCGACATCTGCCGCGCGTGCACGAACAGCTGCCCCGCGAAGGCCATCGACGATGGCGAACCGTCCACCGTGGTCCACAACCGGTCGAACATCCAGGGCATCCGCAAATGGACCACGGACGCCGAGAAGTGCTTCCGCTTCTGGGCCAACCAGAACACCGACTGCTCGATCTGCGTGCGCGTCTGCCCCTACAACCGCGACTATCGCCAGGTGTGGAGCCGAGTTTGGCGATGGCTGGCGGGCACGCCGCTCAGGCGACTCGCGCTCTGGCTGGACCGGGTCAGCGGACGGGGCGAGCGCCTGAAGCCGTCCAGTTGGTGGAGCGCCGCGGGATAACCCGGGCCGGCGCGATGCGGAACCGAGCCTAAGGAAGCCCGAGAGCGACAAACTCGGGTGGATGCTGCCTGCCGCCGATCGCCACGACGATGAACTGCTTTCCGTCGTACATGTACGACATGGGGCCGCCCGTCGTGCCCGCGTCCAGTTCGATCTCCCGGAGCACGTCTCCCGTGGCCTTGTCCCAGGCCCGGAAGCTCCTGCCCCACATGTTCGCCTGGACGCCCCCGAACACTCCCTGGCCTCCTTCGCCCATGAACAGGAGCGTCTTCGTGACGAGCGCCACGGGCCGGCTGGCGACGCCGAGGGGCGGGACGTCGATACCGCGGAGAGCGGGGTGATCTTTCGGGCCATCCCCGTTCGCCTTCATCCAGACGTGCTCGCCCCGGTGCATGTCGATCGCCGTGATCCGGCCCCACGGCGGCTTCGTGATCGGCAGCCCGTCGATGTAGGGCGCGTCCCGGTTCGGGCTCCAGTACTCCATCTCCGAGGTCGGGTCGGTGGCCTTCACGAGACGGTACACGCGCGGGATCGTGTGCGCGAACGCGTAGTACATGCCGGTTTCGGGATCGAACGCGCCCGTGTTCCAGTTTCCCGCCCCCCACGACCCGGGCACCATCAGCGTTCCCTTCTTGCCGCCCGGCTCGTCGCTCACGATCGAGGGTGGAGTGAAGATCGGGCCGATGACGAACGAATCGGCCACGGCGCGCGCCCGGTCCCGGAGGCCCGGAAAGTCAATGAGGTCGTCTGGAGTCAGGCCGTGCCTGGCGAACGGCGCCGGTTTGGTCGGAAACGGCTGCGTCGCGGCGGTGTGCTCTCCCGGAACCGTGGACTGGGGCACGGGACGCTCTTCGATCGGCCATACCGGCTCGCCGGTCACGCGGTCGAAGACGTAGAGGAAGCCCGTCTTGCTCGGCTGCATGACGGCCTGGATGCGGCGGCCGTCCACCACGATCTCGCCCAGCGTCGGCGGACCCACGGTGTCGTACTCCCACAGGTCGTGATGCACCATCTGGAAGTGCCATACCCGCTCCCCGGTCGCGGCGTCGATCGCCACCAGGCTGTTGGAGAACAGGTTGTCACCCGGACGATGGCCCCCGTAGTAGGCGGCGGTCGGGGCCGAGAAGGGCACGAACACGAAGCCGAGCTCCTCGTCCGCGCTGAGGCAGCACCATGCGCCGAGGTCGCCCGATTCCTTCCACGAATCGTTGCCCCAGGTGTCGACCCCGAACTCGCCCTCCCGCGGCACGACGTTGAAGGTCCAGAGCAGCTCGCCGGTGCGCACGTCGTATCCGCGCAGGTTCTCGGGCGCGTTTCCCCTCCAGCGCATCCCCGAGTCGCCCGCTCCGTCCAACACGCCCGCGACCACGATGACGTCGTTCACGACGATGGGGCCGGAACTCCAGCTGAACCGCTCGGCCGAGGCCGGAACCAGGTCGACCCTGCCGCCGTCGCCGAAATCGGCACGGGCGTGGCCGGTCTCCGGGTCGAGGGCGTAGAGATAGCCACCGCGCACATGGATCAGGCGCCGGTCGGAGCCGTCGGTCCAGTAGTCCATCCCCCGTGACGACCGGCCCCGGGCCTCCTCGATCGTCCGCGGGAAGGGCTGCTGGATCCAGAGGGTTTCGCCGGTCGTCGCATCGAAGGCCTCGGCCAGGCCGACACCGTTGGGCGCATAGAGCACGCCGTCGATGAAGATCGGCGTTGCCCGGAGGTAGCCCGAGACCCCCAGGTCCGGGAAAGCGTCCGTCAAGGCGGGATCGACCGCGGGGCGCCGCCACAGGATCTCCAGGTCCCTGACATTGTCGCGCGTGATCTGATCGAGCGGGGCGTATCTCGTGAACGCCTTGTCGCCTCCGAAGTAGGCCCAGTCGGCGGAGCCGGCATCCCCGTCGCGGGCACGCGGCTCGCAGGCCCCGAGCCACGCCACGAGAGCGAGCGAGCCCGCTCCGATCAATCGCAAATGACCTGGCATGAGCGCTTCCTCGGGTTCTGGTCTTGCTTGACACCGGTTTTGGGCCGGAGGAGTTTGCATGAAAACTACATCCCACGCCATGCCGCGCGACTCGAGAAACGGAGAGGCCATGTCCACGAGTGAGGATCGCGATCTCGGCATGCACCGGGACATCACCCGGCGCGACTTCGTCAACGGCGTCGGGATTGCGGTCACCGGCTCCCTCATCGCGCCGGGATGGCTGTCGGCCCTCGATGGCCGGCCCGTCGGCGGCCCGCAGGAGTACTATCCGCCCGCCCGCACGGGTATGCGCGGGAGCCATGCGGGCTCCTTCGAGGTGGCCCACCAGCTCCGCGACGGGATCACCTGGAGCGATGCCGCCGACACGCGCGAGAGCTATGACCTCGTGGTGGTCGGCGCGGGCCTGAGCGGACTCTCCGCGGCGTACTTCTTCCTGACGTCGGCCGGCCCCGGCGCGCGCGTGCTCGTTCTCGACAACCACGACGACTTCGGGGGCCACGCCAAGCGGAACGAGTTCACCTACGGGGGCCGCACGCTCCTCCTGAACGGCGGGACCTCGAACCTGGAGTCCGTGAACCACTACAGCACCGTCTCGCGGACGCTGCTCTCGGCCATCGGCCTGGACCTGGACAGGGCGCAGGCGGCGAGCGCGGGAAGCCGGGAGTTCTACCGGTCCCTGGGGCTCGGCAGCGCCACCTTCTTCGCGAAGGAGGTGTTCGGCGAGGATCGGTTGGTGATGGGGCGGCCCGGCGGGACCCGTGCAAGCGACTGGGCCGACTGGCTGGCCCGGACCCCGCTGTCTGCGGACGCGCGCAGGGATATCGCGCGACTCAACGACTGGAACTCGAACCCCGACTACATGCCGGGACTCCCGGACTGGGAGAAGAAGGAGCGGCTGGCCAGGATGAGCTACCGCGACTTCCTCCTCGACGTCGCGAAGGTGCATCCCGACGTCATCCCCTTCTACGACGACAGGCCCAAGGGGCTCTTCTGCGTGGGCATCGATGCCTATCCCGCGCTCTACGCCTGGGCCGAGCGCTATCCCGGGTTCCCGGGGATGAACCTCGAGCCCTTTCCCCCGGTGGGGCCCCTCACGCACATCGGGGGAGGGCAACACGGCCGTGAGACCGAATGGGACGGAGGACCCACCATCGATCTTCCGGACGGAAACGCGACGCTGGCGCGGCTGCTGGTCCGGGCCATGATCCCCGACGCGCTTCCCGGGTCCACGCTCGAGGACTCGATCACGTCACGCCTCGCGTACGACCGGCTCGACCGGGAAGGCTCCGATGCCCGCATCCGACTCAACAGCACGGTCGTGTCCGCCCGCCACCTGGGCGATCCCGACTCGGCCCGCGAGGTCGAGATCACCTACGTGCGCGGGGGCAGGGCCGAGAAAGTCCGCGCCCGTCACTGCGTGATGGCGTGCTACAACCGGGTCATCCCGCACCTCGTGCCGGAGATGCCCGACGCACAGCGGACGGCGCTCATGTACGGCGTCAAGATGCCGATCGTCTACACGAGCGTGCTCATCCGCCGGTGGACCGCCTTCACCAACCTGGGCATTTCACGAGCCAGCGCTCCCGGCATGTACCACCTCGGAGTCAACCTGGGCCGCTCGGTGCAGTTGGGCGACTACCAGCCCAACCGATCGCCCGACGGGCCGATGGTCCTGCACATGACCCGGACGCCCTGTGCTCCCGGCCATCCGAAGAAGGAGCAGCACCGCATGGGACGGGCGGACCTCCTGGCCACGACCTTCGAGACTTTCGAGCGTAAGATCAGGGATCAGTTGGGCCGCATGCTCGCGGACGGGGGCTTCGACCCGGCGCGCGACATCGAGGCAATCACCGTCAATCGCTGGCCGCACGGCTACGCCTACAGCTACGACACCCTGAACGATCCCATCGAGTGGGCCCTCTTCGCCCCCGACGATCGGCCCTGCGTGATCGGCAGCCGTCGATTCGGACGGATCTCGATCGCGAACTCCGATGCCGCCGCCACTCCGCATACGGATGCGGCGATCGACGAGGCGTATAGAGCGACCGGGGAGCAGTTGGTGGTACGGAGCCGGGCTAGGACCCGCGAACTCGATCGAGGAGTCCACTGAACCCGCGCAGGAGCTCAAAGCGGCGGGAAGGCACGGAGTCCGGATCGTCCGGCAGAACCGTGAGCGAACTGAGGCACATTTCGTCCAGCGTGCCTTCGCCCCAGGTCGTGTACCTCTGTGTCTCGCCGGTCCCCTTGAACCAGGTGCAACTGATCCGGATCACGTCGCCTTCGGCCACGTGAATCGGGGCCTCGTACTCGTAGCGGCCCTGCCAGTTGAAATCCCACTGCGGTATTTCGAACAGCGGCTGCTCGCCGTCCGTGTCCGGATTGAGCGTCAGCGAGAAGCGGCTGCCCATGGTGTGCATGTGGCCGCCGACCTCGAGTACCGTGCCCGCATATCGCATTGGAATGTCGCACCAGCTCGTTACTGTCGGGCCGTCCTGCTCCTGAAGCTCCTCAGCCGTGTGGCCGCAGAGGCGCAGCAGGAGGTCCGGCAAGAGCGCGGCCCGCAGTCCTTCCGCCTCGCGCCGTTCGCGGAGCACCTGGAAGCGGTCGCATTGCGGGCCGATGCCGGGATCGCTGCACGGGATCTCGACCGGCGCGATCAGCGGCACGGCCTGGAGAGCGAGGACATCCCCGTCCGCCCTCTCCGTCTGGAGGACGAGACCGGTCTGGTCCGGCAGCACCTGCTCTTCGTAGTTGTAGTGCAACTGGAAGACGAAGAAGCTCCCTGCCGGCAAGAGGAACCCGGTGCCCTCCGGGTGCAGCATGGCGGTCTGGCCCGGCACCCAGCTCGCGATCACGCCGCCGACCTCCGGAATCCCCGGTCCTCCGAAGCACTCCCAGCCGGGACGCGCATCCCGGCCGGCGGCGGCCGCCGCCTCGTCTCTCGCGTCGGCGCCGGCGAGATACACGAGGGAGTGGTGCACGACGCGCCGCTCGCCGGGCTCCAGCGAGAACCCGGTGAGGAACGTGTCCTCCTCGAACCCGGGATCGAGCACGAAGCAGCGGTAGTCGTCGGACAACTCCCCGGTTCCCTGGTACGGCTCGGGCATTCCCAGGACGAGGTCGGCCCGCACCCGGGCGACCTCCGCCTCGCCGGGGAGCACCGGAGTGCTCGCCGCCACGTCCAGCGGGGCGCCCGCGGCGGCCCATTCCCGCAGGCTGGCCCGCTGCTCGGCCCTCAGCCTCAGGTCATGGCGGAGTTGCGGCGTGGCGCCGCCCGGTTTCCAGGGCGGCATGTAGCCCAGCCGCGTCACGAGGGCCAGGTCCTCGGCGAATCCCGCCGCGTCCACCGCCGTCGCCAGCGACCAGTGGCCGGAACCCACGTGACCGGGCTGGTGGCAGCTCGCGCACGATGAAGTGAGGATTGGAAAAATCTCCTCGGCGAAGCTCGGGCCGACGCCGGCCTGTCCGCTGGAAACGGCGAGGCGTCCTGCGGCCGATCCCTCAGGGCCGGCGCCGGACGCAACATCGTACGCGACAAGGTCGATCGACAGCACCACCTCGTCCCGGGTGTTCAGCAGGCCGGCGATGCTGATCGGGCCGACCCCATACGTGGACATGAGAACCTCGGTCCTCGCCGAGCCCCGCAGGTGTGCCCCCTCGAACGCGAAGCTGACGTCCCAGACCGTGGGCGCCCTGATGCCCTTGACCGTCAGGTCGCCCTCCAGCCGCAGGTTGTACTCCTCGCCCTCCTCGAACGACCGGGGCGGATCGAGGAGCCGCCCGAAGCGCATCTCGACCTCGGGGTGTGCGGCCGATTCGAGATACGCCTTGCGCAGCCGGGAGTCCCTCATGCGGCTGTCCGACGCCAGCGACTCCACGTTGACGACGATCGTTCCAGACCGGCTGGCCTCCGGATCGCCGGGCTCGACCAGGATGTCTCCGGCGATCGCCGAGGTCTCTCCGACCGGTGATCCGACCGTGGCGTCGAGGAACTCCTCGAACGCCTGATACCGGGCCGTCGACCGGTTCGGATCGATCCGGAACACCCGCTGGCTCTCGTCGGCCGCTTCCAGCTCCGGGGCGCTCACGACGACCGGCGAGGACCGGTCGCCGCTGCCGTCCGGCAGCACCACGAACCAGACAACGCCCGCCATCAGGAGCGCGACGGCCACTAGGGCGGCAAGGTTGGAGCGACGATGCTTCATTCCTGATTATCCCTCATCCTGGGGACCAGGTCCACGAGTGAGGATCGCGCTCTCTCTTGAACGGCGAACCTCGAACCTGGAGTCCGTGAACCCGGTGCCGACAGGGTGCCGTTAAGGTAGGATCCCGCCCGGGGGTGGCGCCTTCGGCCCATGTCACAGGGTTGCAGATCACGGCGTTCGCAGCTAGTGTATCCAACCATGGACATGACCATGGTCATTTAGGAATCGTCTCGGCTTCGGGAGAGTTGCCATGTCAGGTGAAACCGGCACACGAGGGGAAGCCCGCACCATCAAGGCCTCCGAATTCAAGGCGACCTGCCTCCGGCTGATGGACGATGTGGCGAAGAGCGGAGACGAAATCGTCATCACCAAGAACGGACGTCCGACGGCGCGGCTCGTTCCCTACCGCAAGCAGTTCCGGGACTGGTTCGGCGCAGATCGCGGCAGCATTGAGATTCTGGGGGACATCGTCTCGCCGATCGACGTGGAGTGGGAAGCCGAGGTCGATCCGGATCGGACCCTGAATCCGTGATTCTCCTGGACACTCACGTCTTGCTGTGGTCCCGCGCCGGCGTCCGCCGAATCGGCCCCCAATGCATGCGGCTCATCGAAGAGGGCCTTCGCGACGCAACTCTGGCGGCATCGGCCATCTCGTTCTGGGAGGTGGCCTTGCTGCATGAGAAGGGGAGAATCGACTTGCGTCAGGACATTCGCGCCTGGCGGACGCGGCTGCTCAACGATGGCCTCATCGAGATCCCCGTCGATGGCGACATTGCCATTCGGGCCAACGAACTGACCGGCCTTCACGCGGATCCGGCCGATCGACTGATCATCGCCACCGCGCTCGGTGGGCACACCCTGGTCACGGCCGATGAGCGGATCCTGTCATGGAGTGGTCGGCTCAAGAGGGTGAACGCGCGAAGGTAACCGGCGGGAAGCAGGTCGCACGGTCTGTTCGTGGAACACTCTCCTATTCCTGATCACATGCGTCTTACGACGACTTCAGCGTGGCCTTCAGCGCAGCCCTGAACACTCAGGATTATCCCCTAAATGGGCGATACCCTGCCGCGGGTTACCGGACCATTTTGTTGTTGGTATCCGTGGAGTTTGGTCCGAGCAAGCGAGGGTCGGATTCGCGATACCAGCGGTATGTGGGTTTGCGACCGCTAAGAGAGAGGGACAGGCGCGACCAGGAGGGACGCCATGCTTCGCTTCACGAATTGTTGCCTGGTGGCCATCGGGGTGCTCGGACTCGCGGCCACGGACGCCGGAGCACAGCGACTTCTGTCCCTTGAGGGCGTCGAGCTTCGCGGAACCGCGCGAATCGTCGAGTACGGCGCTGGCGTCTGCAACGTGATCGAGGGAAGCGAGACGGCTGCCGAGTACGAGCGCAAGAGGGCGAACCACGGGCAGCCGTTGGATATCTGGCAGGTGGACGTCGCCGTCTACAACGGATCGGAAAGATGGCTCGACCATGTGGCCGCCAGGTACCAGGTCGAGGCCGCTTGGCCGCCCTGCACCAACTGGAGTGAACCGCCTGCCGGACGGTATCCGGCGCTGGAGTGGGCAGGTGCGGCCGGCCACATCCAGGAGAGCGGCCGCAACGTCGTCGCGCCCAGGGAGACGCTGAGCGCGACGCACTTCATCATCGTCTTTCACGAGGACGAGCCACCCAGGTTCGAGAACTGGACGATGCAGTATGAGCTGGGAGAAGTTCCCGCCGGCCCGGTGAACGAAGCGGGGAACGCGGGACGAACATCGGCGGGCCGACGCGCCGGGACGGCTGACCCTGCGGCCGTGCGCGAGTCGCTCCGGCCCCAAAGCACACCGGAGCCACGCGTCCCGGAAGGACCGATCTGCACGGGGAGAGCGTCGTCCGAGGGCTGTTGGGCGGAGATCTCCAACCATCCTGGATGCTACCTGTGGAATCCTGCACCGCGGGAAGGGTTCAGCGCGACCTGGAGCGGGGAGTGTTCAGCGGGCTTCGCCGAAGGCCTAGGAGAAATCGGATGGCAATGGAGTGATTCCAGCTCGATCGAGTCCGGTTTGCTCCAAGGCGGGCACCGTGAAGGCTTCCGCGTCGTCAACTGGTCGAATGGGCGGCGGTCGGAGGGCCCCTACGTGGACGGCGAGCCCCACGGCACCTGGACCGAATACTACGAGGGCCACGACGACAACCTCGTCCGCGCGGTAGGTCCCTGGGTGAATGGCGAGCTTCACGGCACTTGGGTCTACCATTACGCGGATGGGCGCCGAGGCGGAGGTCCGTACGTGAACGGCAAGCGTCATGGCACCTGGACGTTCTTCCGAGAGGATGGAAGGCGGTCGGAGGGTCCCTACGTTAACGGTGCGCCTCACGGTGACTGGACCGAATCATATGACGATGGGGCCCGAGGGGAAGGTCCCTACGAGAACGGCGTTCCCGAAGGTACGTGGACCTACTACTATGAGGCAGGACGCGCCGATGGTCTGGTGCGAGAGACGGGTCCCTTCGTGGACGGCGAGCGTAGCGGCACCTGGACCCGATTCATTGACTATACGGAGCGCGGTGGCCTCCGTGGCCGGGCGGTGGGTCCCTACGTGAACGACGAGCGTCACGGCACTTGGATTTACTACGATGCAAGTGGCGACCAGATCGGAAGGCAACAATTCGAGAACGGTAAGCCTGTGGGTGGGTTCGATGATCCACTGGCACGGTCGCCCGGCCTGTAGAGGAGGACATCATGACTCACATCAAACAATTTCAACTTCGGAACCCGACCGGCTAGTGATCTTGTTTCACATAGTTCCCGAAGAGTGACTCCATGCCTATTAGGACTCTGCTCGTTCCAGGTACGCAAGCGACCACCCTAGTGGATCGCGACAACAACACGGTAGTATACAACGCAGTGCGGGCGGCGATGAACCAGCTACCTCCCGGCGACCAATTCATTACTGTCAACAATCGAACACCCGAACAACTTGGTGCCCTCCTGAGCATGAAGCACACCTCGGGCCGGCTACCGCCAACCGCCACCTCACTCGAGCCCGGCACGGAACTGATACCGGGGGACGTGGTCCAAACTCCGTACAACGAGCTGCCTGATCATGAATCCTTTCCCTACGACTGGCGTGCTGACCTGCGCTTCAACGCGAACCGCCTCCTCCGACGCCTGCGAGCTGGCGCGGACGTACGTTGGAACCTGATCGGCCATTCTCAGGGTGGTCTGCTCATCGTCCTCGCAAGCAAGATGCTTGACAACCAACACGAGTTTGCGGCATGGTACGCCGCGTCGTCCTCGTCGGGTCTCCGCTTGCCGGAACTGTCCGGGCCGTGGAAGCTATGGTGTTTGGGCGCGAGGACCTAGGAGCCGCAAACAGACCGCACCTGAAGATGGCAGCCCGGACTTGGCCCTCGCTGTATCAACTTCTTCCAGCTTGGGCGGCTGCGGTGGACGGTAGTGGTCATCTCCGTCCGGGGGACAAGCAGTTCGTGTGGCCGGGTGCGTGGGAGGAAGACTATGAAGGCATTCAGTCGGACCTCCTAAGACGAGCGCGAGATACGCAAATCCTGTTGGCTAGACCTCTATCCCATCTCGTACCTACGGTGCAAACACTCACGATCATGAGCTCGACCCACGAGACGCCTGTCTCGGTCCCCTATGGACATGACGGTTATCTCCACGAATACACCGAAGCTCCCGGCGACAGCTTAGTGCCGGAAGCGATTACGCGCAAACACATTGAAGGTACCGGCGGCAGCTTTGGTGAGATCTGGTCTCGTCGAGGCCTTTACGAGCACTATCTGCTCTGCGACGATAACGCTGTCGAGACAAAGATTGGCAACTTTCTAGAAGAAACTGCTTGGGGCGTCCCGTAACCCGCCTATACCCGTCAACCTCGTAAAGGGGGCCAAATAATTCACCTCTCCCCCATCCACAACATTCAGCACGACACCAACTCCGAAGCTTCCCTCCATCCACCGTCAACGGCACCCCGGTTAGGTTACCGGGGTGTGCAGCACACCAAACCCAAACCTGCCGCCGCCCAGCGCATCTTCTGGTACATGCCCCCGCAGATCCCACTGCATCCGGTTGATCCCCTCGTTCCGGGCGGGCTCCAAATCACGGAACACCTCGCCGGTGACCACCTCGGTGACCGTCCAACTGACATCGTGCGCATCCACCTCATCCGCCAAGTAGTAATCAATCGCCGTCCCTGGCAGAGCGTTGTCCCCCCGCAGCACTTTGTCGCTAGGTCCTCCGCCTCCTGGGGCTCGGAACGCAGCCTGCTCCATCACCTCGGGGGTCAACTACTGGAGCGGCGTGATGTCGTACCATGACCATGACGCCGCGGCCGTGGGTGGTCAGCACCAGGTCGTTGTCCCGGGGGTGCACCAGCACGTCGTCGATGAGCACCACCGGGAGTCCGGTCATGAAGCGGTGGCAGCTCCCGCCGTCGTCGAGCGAGACCCAAGAACTCGAACTCGATTCCCGCATACAGTAGGCTCCGTTTGCGCGGATCCTAGCGCACGGTATTCACGTTGTCATATTCCGGCAGGTTCCACGTGATCGTCTCCCAGCTGACGCCATAGTTGCCGTTACCTAGACGTAGGGCCGCAGGTCGCCGCTCTTGTGCCTGTCCACGGAGGCGTAGGCCGAGCCCGCTCTGAAGAGCAAGACCTCGATCTGCGCATTGTAATAGTCCTTGGCCCCGCCGGGGACGCAACTTGGCTCCCGGAGGTCAACTCCGCAATAGTGGAGTGTTCAAGATACGGGGTCAGATCCGGGTCAGTTACGTCGCACTCGCCTCCCCTAGTCAGGCGATATCGTCATAGTGCGCGCTGCCGTATCGTTACTCCTGTGGGTTTTGGGGGTCCCAACCGCTCGGGCGTTACCGGGGAGCCGGCCGCATCACCTCCGAGCGCCGAGAAGGGCAACATGTACAGGAAAGCCAACATCGCACTCTTCCTGGCCCTGTCGCTAACCACCGGCTGCCTGCCGACGTGCCCGTGCATCGTCCGGACGCCCCCGCAGCCGTGACCCTACCTGGAGGTCGACTCGCTGCGCGTGTCCCTGTCCTGCGAGCCCAAGAAGCCGCTCAGGCCTTCCAGCGCCAGAATCCTTCCGGCGAGTTCGGTTTGCTTGCTGATTCCCAGCTTGCGGTAGATTCGTTTCAGGTGCGTGCGCACCGTGCTCTCGGCCCGCCCAAGGGCTCGCGCGATATCAGTCACCGGCTGGCCGGCAGCCAGGGCAATCGCGACACGAGTCTCCGTGGGCGTAAGGTCCAGGACCGTTGCCACCGACGCCGGGTCGATCCGAGCTCGGCTGAGGGGATCGACGACGAGCACGATTGCAGCCACCTCCCATGTGCGATAGTCCGCGTCCACCCCACGCGCGGGATGGACTTCGAGGACCAGCGGTGCCGGCGTCCACCGACGGGTGATCTTCATCGAGCCCCCTTCGCCCGGAACGCCGTAAGGTGGCAGCGCGCGCCCCAGCAAGCGCTCCAGCTCGACCATCTCGTCTGCCGTCCCCACGGTCAACATGCCGTCCCGGTCGTCGAGCCCATCGCCTTTCAGCAGGAGCTCTCGGGCGCGGTCGTTCGCCGCCAGGATCTCTCCGCGCCGACCAAGATGGATGATTCCCGAGCGCGTGTTGTCGAGCATTTCGGTGAGCGAGGCGCCCAGTGCGCCGGCATCGGCGAGCACACGCCGGACGCGCGCGAACTGGCGGATGTGCGGCGCGAGACGCTTGATGATCTTGATCTGGCCGCTGTCCCAGCCCTCGGGTTCAGTGGAGTCGGCGATGGACCACAGGACCCGACAACCGTCCGATCCATCGAGCACCACGAACAGGCCGTCCTGCGACCGGGTGACGCGCCGAAACTCGTTGTACACGGGAGAGGTTTTCTTCTCTTCGTCGGTATAGAGATCACGGATCAGTGCGCATTGGCCGTCTTGAAGGCTGTGCAGGCGCGGGATGCACTCATCCCGTCCCCAGCAGTCGCCGAAATATGCGCGTTCCCAGTCCTTTCGCCGTTCGGTGCCGGCGAAGCACCGTGCGAAGAACACTTCGGGTGCGTGCGTCGCGCTCGGATCCCCCCATGCGATGGAGTGGCCCGTCGCGCGGACCAGATCGGAGATCATGGCGGCCGCCGAGACCAACCTGGAATCGTCCAGCGCCGCCTCCGACAGCGCCAACAACGTCCGCTCGAACATGTTTTCTTGCATGGAGGACATATCGTATACCAATAGCTATAGGTATACGATATACTATAGCACCACGAGCTAATCTCGGCGACCCTCCAGGGGGCTGGCTACGCCACCGATTCCCGGGGCCGGCCCGGGGCCCAATCGCGATCGCGCAGCCACAGCGAGACGGCCACCAGTGCGAACGATGCGGACCACGCCCAGTAGGCAGTCCCCAGATGTCCGTACATCAACCGATCACCATCGACCGGGAGGGCGAGCGGGCGGAGGAGATTGAACACCCCGAGTCCGAGGGCCGAAGCACCCACGGCTCCGATCACGCGCCGCAGCCACACGTCCAGCGAGCGTCGGGCGCGCCCGAGGGCCGGCAGCGTCAGGACCATCGGAAGGTTCAGGAGGAGCGGGAGGATCCAGCCGTCTTCCAGCGCGAGCCGCAGAAACGCGTATCCCGGAGCCGACATTCCGAAACCGGGCTCTGAGGGCCCGAACCCGACGTCGCCAAACCCGGGGAGAAGGAAGGACAGCGCGTACAGCCCCCAGCCGCCGAGCAGCAGAAGCCGCCATGAGGGCGTCTCCGACTTCTCGAACTCCCGGAAGAGTGCCGTCGGCTCACCGAGTTCCTGCCGGGCGGCGGTCTTCACCGTCCGGGCGGCGTCGGGCCCGGAGTCCGACGCCAGTTCCCGAGCAGCGTGGACCCGCAGGTGATCCTCGAGTTCGTCCAGTTCGCCCGGTGAGAACCATCCTTTGACTTCCAGACCCTCTCGCCAGGCCCGGATCTCCTCATCCAGCCGAAACATCCGCGCCTCGCCAGGAAATCTCGAGGGCTGCCGATATCGCCCGCCAGCTCTCCCTGTCGATCGACATCTGCTGCCGACCCCGGGCGGTCAGCCGGTAGTACTTGCGGGGTCGTTCTTCGTCGGTGAGCTCCCAGTAGCCCTCGATGAGCCCATCACGCTCCAGCCGGTGCAGCAGGGGATAGAGCATCCCGGGAGACCACTTCAGGTCGCCTCCGGACAGCCGCTCCACCTGCCTGATGATCTCGTAGCCGTACTGGTCGCCGGCGGCCAGGATGGAGAGCACCATCGGGCGCGAAGAAGCCGCCACCAACTCCTTGTAGATGAACTTCTTCATCCGCGCCCGTCATGTAGAGATAGGACATATGTGGGTTGATAGAATGTAGGGTGCCACGACAGGCCGCAACCTCGAGACGCAGGTCCTCCGCTTCTCAACCGGTGGCGAATCGCCGGGTTCTCCCGAAGCGCGCCCACAGATACCCGAGCACGGCCAGCACGACGGTGCCCACGGCCACTCTGGTCGCGACGTACCGAAGGAATCTCTCCCGCATCGCCTCCCTGCGCACTTCCTCTTCCCGGATCATCTCGACCACACGTCCGTCGTCAGCCCAGAGTCCAGGGGTAGCCCATCCGGTAGCCCCCTTTCCTTCCGCCGCGAGGTCGGCGCCGCGCCGGAGCAGTACTGCCACCACGTCCGGGTCCGGGTTCGGGACCGCGGGGAACCCCCGGCTCCTGGTCGCAGAGTGCAGCGGCGTCTCTCCGCCCCTCGCTCTGACGTTTACGTCGGTCACCCGCGCGAGCTCTTCCACGACGTCGGGGTTGTCGTTCCACAAGGCAGCAAGGTGCAGTGGCGTACGCCCTTCGGGGTTCCGGGCGTACACGTCTGGCTCGTATCGGAGCAGCGCGCGCAGCACCTCCAGGTTCCCGTTGCTGCGAGCCGCGAAGTGCAGCGGCGTTCGACCCTCGCGGGACACAGCCTCCAGGCTCGCCCCCGCTTCGACCAGGGCGCTCACGACTTCGGGGTCGTCGCTTGCCGCCGCCGCCCAATGCAGCGGGGTTGCGTTCCTGAAGGGGGACCGATCGTTGAGGCTGTACCCTTGGGAAATGCACCCTCTTACCGTCGCCGGATCCGCCGCCCGCCAGAACGCCTCGGTCGTCCAACCATCACACGGGGTCTGGGCGGGAGTGAGGGCAAGCGAAGCCATGACCGCCAGGCCAACCGACAACAGCATTCGCGATCCGCCTTCTTGCGTTCTCGCCGGTCCAATGGGCCTGGGTAGATTCGAACTACGCGAATGCCGGGCTGGAGTGAGTTTCATGGCTGGATGGCATTCGACGAGTTGTCC